>NZ_ML133644.1 GCF_003985125.1 Rhizobium phaseoli | reverse complement strand
GTTCCGACAAAGGCGGTCGTGCCGATATAGGTGAGGTGCTCGACATCGCTGCCAAGTGTATAGATTGCCAGTGCCGTGCGAACCGTATCGGTCCCCGCGTCGGCCGCTTCGGTGACGATATCGCCGGCATTGTCGACGATGTAGGTGTCGTTGCCCGCACCACCGATCAAGCTGTCCGCACCGGCCCCGCCATTCAGCATATCGTTGCCGGCGCCGCCGGTGATCGTGTTGGCAAGCGCATTGCCGGTGCCGGTGAAGTTGGCGGATCCCGTGTAGGTCAGGCTCTCGACATTGACCAATGCGGCGATCGAGTAGGCTGCGAGCGCCGTGCGGACTTCGTCGGTGCCGGCGCTGTCCTTGATCACATCGCTCGCACTGTCGACCACATAGATGTCGTCGCCGGCGCCGCCGTCAAGCGTGTCGTTGCCGGCGCCACCATCAAGCGTGTCGTTGCCGGCGCCGCCGGTGATCGTATTGACGAGCGCATTGCCGGTGCCGGTGAAGCTGGCGGATCCCGTATAGAGCAGGTTCTCGACATTGTTGCCGAGCGTATAGCTTGAAAGCAC
>NZ_ML133643.1 GCF_003985125.1 Rhizobium phaseoli | reverse complement strand
CACAGCGGGGCAGGCTGATTTGGGGATCATCGCTCATTTGGGCCATGGTCTCAAGCGTCATATACCTGGCGCGTTGAACGGCCCATTCATCATTCTGTTCGAGCAGCAATGCACCGACGAGACGGACGATGGCTTCGTCGTTCGGAAAGATGCCGACGACCTCGGTGCGTCGCTTGATTTCGCCGTTGAGACGCTCAATTGGATTCGTCGAGTGCAGCTTTGCCCGGTGCTCTTTCGGGAAGGTCATGTAGGCGAGCACGTCCTCTTCAGCGTCGTCCATGATGGTGGCAAGCTTCGGCACTTTCGGCCTGATTTGATCGGCGACACTGCGCCATTGTGCGGCTTGCTGCCTCCGGGGTCTCCTGGGCAAAGGCCGTCGCGATGAAGGCGGATACGACCCGCCTGCCGCTCTTTCCAGCATGCGCGAGCACGTTCCTCATGAAGTGAACCCGGCACCTTTGCCAAGTGGCATTGAGAACCTTGGAAACGGCAGCCTTGATGCCCTCATGTGCATCAGAGACAACCAATTTCACCCCGCGTAGACCGCGGCGCGTTAGCCTGCGCAGGAATTCCGTCCAGATCGGTTCGGCCTCCGAGGTGCCAACTTCCATACCCAGGACCTCGCGCCGACCGTCGCTGTTGACGCCCACCGCGATAATGACGGCGACTGAGACGATGCGGCCGCCACGCCGGACCTTGAGATAGGTCGCGTCCACC
>NZ_ML133642.1 GCF_003985125.1 Rhizobium phaseoli | reverse complement strand
CTGATATGACGTTCGCCAATGTATTGCCGGTGCCGGTGAAGGCGGCCGTGCCGGTATAGGTCAGGTTCTCGACATTGGCGAGTGCTGCCAGCGAGTAGCTGGCAAGTGCCGTCTCGATCGTGTCGGTGCCGGCACTTGCGGCTTCCGTCACCACGTCGCCTGTATTGTCGACGATATAGATGTCATTGCCCGCACCGCCGACCAGCGTGTCGGCGCCTGCGCCGCCGTCGAGGATGTCGTTGCCGGCGCCGCCGGTGATGACGTTGACCGCAGCATTGCCCGACCCGCTGAAGTCGCCCGTGCCGGTGAACGTCAGGTTCTCGACATTCGCCAAGGACGCCAGAGAATAGCTGTTCAGTACCGTCTTGATCGTGTCGGTGCCGCCCCCGGCTGCTTCCACGACCACGTCGCCGATATTGTCGACCACATAGATGTCGTTGCCAGCCCCGCCCGTCAGCGTGTCCGCACCCGCTCCGCCGTCGAGCGTATCGGCGCCCACTCCACCCGTGATCGCATTGGCGAGTTCGTTGCCGGTGCCGGCAAAGGCCGCCGTCCCGGTAGAGACGAGGTTCTCGACATTGGCGCCAAGCGTGTACGACGCCAGCGCCGTCTTCACCGTGTCGGTGCCCTCGCCGGCATTCTCCGTCACCACATCACCGGCATTGTCGACGACATAGGTGTCGTCCCCCAGCCCACCGATAAGATGGTCGGCGCCGGTGCCGCCTGTGATGACGTTGTCGAGCTCGTTCCCTGTACCTGTAAAGGAAACCGTGCCTGTGAATGTCAGGTTTTCGACATTGGCCCCCAGCGTATAGCTTGCGAGTGCCGTCTTGACGGCGTCGGTGCCCTCGCCGGCATTCTCGGTAATCACGTCCCCGGCATTGTCGACGATATAGGTGTCGTCGCCAGTGCCGCCGATCAGCGTGTCGGCGCCAGCGCCGCCATCGAGCGTGTCGTTGCCGGACCCGCCTGATATGACGTTCGCCAATGTATTGCCGGTGC
>NZ_ML133641.1 GCF_003985125.1 Rhizobium phaseoli | reverse complement strand
TAGAGCGTTTCAGGTTTTCACGGAAGCATATCCGGCATTGGCGAAGTAGTTGCTGCATTCGCTGGGCTCGATGGTTGTGACGAGGTGTCCGATGTGGCGCCAGGTGTCATCGATGGTTCGCTTCTGAGCCAGGCGCATCCAGTGCTTGATTTTGGCGAAAGCCTGTTCGATCGGGTTAAGGTCGGGGGAGTATGGCGGCAGGTACCAGAGCCGAGCACCAGCGTTGCGGATCATCTGACGGATGGCGACCGACTTGTGGGAGCCGAGATTATCCATCACGACGATATCGCCGGGTTTGAGCACCGGTACGAGTTGCTGTTCGACATAAGCACGAAAGCACTCACCGTTGATCGGTCCATCGAAGACACAAGGCGCGGTGAGCCGATCGCAGCGCAACGCGCCGAGGAAAGTCAGGGTGCGCCAATGTCCGTGCGGGGCGAAGCTGCGCAGCCGTTTGCCCTTCGGCCCCCAGCCTCGAAGCGGCGCCATGTTGGTCTTGATCCAGGTTTCATCGATGAAGACCAGCCGGCTTGGATCAAGGCCAGCCTGCCAGGATCGCCAGCGCTGTCGCCGTCGCGCGACGTCAGCGCGCGCCTGCTCAAGGGCGAACAGTGTTTTTTTTGAACCGTAGTCCCTCGCGCCGCAGAAACTGCCATACGGTGTCGTGGGATACCTTCACCCCTCGCGCGGCCAGTTCTTCCTTCAACCTGTTCAGTGACACATGCGGCGTCTGGTTGATCCGCTCGGCGATAAACGCTCGGTACGGCTCAAGAACCCGCTTGCGGTGGCCGCCCATCTTCCCAGGCGCGACAGATCCGCTCGAACGGTAGCGCTGAGACCACTTCACCGCTGAAGACACGGCAATACCGAACCGCACCGCCACCGACCGGCAGCTCTCGCCGGCTTCGATTGCATCAACAACACGCTTGCGAAGATCATTTGAAAGAGGTCGAGTCATCCGATGCTGGCCTCCACTCCAGCCAGCATCTTGAATCACAAAACAGCCAAAAACGGAATCCCTTCCGATTCAACTAAATCCAGATACGCTCTA
>NZ_ML133640.1 GCF_003985125.1 Rhizobium phaseoli | reverse complement strand
GGCGTTTGTCTTTTGAGGATAGTGTTGATCATGATGATGAGCTTTCGCATGGCGGCGACGATGGCGACCTTGGGCGGTTTGCCGGCGTCGCGCAGCCGCTTGTGAAAGGCCTTGATGGTCGGGCTGCAGCGGATGGCCGAGAGCGTTGCCATGTAGAGAGCACATCGGACGGTGGCGCGGCCGCCGGCGATGTGGCGCTGGCCGCGCCAGGCGCCGCTGTCGTGGGCGATGGGTGCGACGCCGACGAGGGCTGCGAGTTTCTTGTCGTCGATGGCGCCGAGTTCGGGCAGTTCGGCGATGAGCACGGCAGCGCCGATCTCGCCGATGCCGGGCACAGTCAACAGCAAGTCGCGGCGTGCGGCCATGTCTGGCTCGGCGTCGATGGCGAGCGCGATGGCGGCATCGACGCGGGCGAGCTGGGCCTTGAGGGCGGCGATGGTCTCGCCGATCAGCATGGCGACGGCTTGCGGGGCATGTTCCAGGCGGTTCTTCTCGGCGACCGCCATGTCGATGAGCTGGCGGCGGCGGGCGACAAGGGCAGCAAGCGCGATGCGGCCGTCGTCGATAGGTGGGATCTGTGCCGGCCGCATCGCTCCGGCAAAGTGGAGAATGACGCGGGCATCGACCTGGTCGGTCTTGGCCAGCCGGCCGCTGGCCCTGGCGAAGTCGCGCACCTGGCGGGGATTGACGACGGCGACGGCAATGCCGGCGGCCATCAGCGTCCTGACGAGCGCCATCTCATAACCGCCGGTGGCTTCGACGACGACGAGCTCGGCGCCGGCTATCGCCGTCGCCAGAGCGGCCCGGCCCGGCACATCATTGTCGAAACGGACAACGCGTTTGCCTTCGACAGCCACATCGAAATGGGCCTTCGAGACATCAATGCCGACCATGAAAGCTTGCGGCACATGCATGACTGCTCCTCCTTGCAACGCGGGCTCAAGGCCCAATCAACCGTTCGAGCGAAGACATGGCGACGGAGATGCTTGCTGAGGCACGAGTTCAAAACCCCGGGATGACACGCATCTCCGTCGCACAGCCGCATTATACAGCAGCGGCAACGTACAAGGATGAGG
>NZ_ML133639.1 GCF_003985125.1 Rhizobium phaseoli | reverse complement strand
TGGTTGACGGCACGCGGGCGCTCGTTAGACGTCTGGCGCGAAGAGACCGGCCAGCCGTGCTGCACCTCGACAACCTCGTCGCCGATCGGGAGCAACTCCAACGACGTCTGAGCACCGCGACCAACAGTGCTCGAGCGGGGGCTGCGGCGGCTGAACCGGAGTCCTCCACACAGATCGCCGATCCCGCAGAGTTTTGGCATGGAGTGGGTCAACCCGGCCAGCTTCCCGATAGCTGGAATACAGCGACCTTCCGGCAGGATTTGCCGTCAGCCGCCTATTCACCGGTGCAAAGCGTCAATCCGCCAGACGCACCATGGGAGCAAAGCTTGGGGGCATCGATCTTCGGCACCCCACAGTACACGCTGCCTGTGGACGACTTGGGAGGAGCTGTCCCTCCGAGCTGGCAACACCGCAATCAACCGGCACAGGCTGGCCTTCGGCTTGCGATGTCCTGGCTTGAGTTGCTGCCGAGCGCGGACAAACCCCAGACCAGCATCACTATCCATGGTGTGCCCTACACGGCCACTCTGGGGCCATCAGGCATGGAGAACGACATTTACCTTTTCCTGCAATAGGGTGGAGATGGATCGAGCAATAGATGCCAGTGGTTCTTGAAAAAGCACCAAACCGTTGAGAGAGAATCCGTTTTTACGCGGCCACGTGCAGCGCGCCAACCCAGATGAGACGATCCCCAGTGCCGGGGCAACATCGAATGTGCACGTCGTCCGTCTTCCTTCAAAACGTGACGTTTGGCCAGCATCCCAAGAGGCGACGGCTGTCGCATCTGAAGTGTAGACAGATACGGATGCGGGAAGAGCCTCGGGTGCGAAGGATGCTGGCGCGGTCGCTGAAGTGCTTAGTGCCGTCGATGACGGCCTATCCTTTGCGGGTTCTACTATGGCTTCAGGCCCGGACGACCCCCCCATGGCGCCGGATGCATTTCATGCGGCGATCATGAGCCAACGTGTGAGTTGGGTACTCGATGCCGACCCCGTATCCTGCAACTAATGCCTGCGGGCGGGTGCCGCGGTGGACCGACTTGTTCATCACGCAACGATCATTCGAAATGAACGTTGAAAGCTATCGACGACGTTCCACCCATGGGGGTCAAACGCCGGCGCGGCAGGCCAGCCTCATTCGCGACAATCAAAGGCACCGCACAGTTTGTCGCGGAGCGGCAATCAGACCACGATGAAGCTCTTGCCAGCGACAATCAACATGATAACTTCATCCCGACCGCGACATAAGAATCTCATCCAGATTGTCGCGCGCGTCTCATCCTGATCGCCGCCC
>NZ_ML133638.1 GCF_003985125.1 Rhizobium phaseoli | reverse complement strand
GCCCACATGGCACGGGTTTTGAAGATTGCCATGCGAGGCGGCGCGAGCTGCCTGCCTTTTACTCAGCGATGGATGGAACGAAAGAAGGAAGGCGATATGTCAGATTTGCGTCAAATCGCATTTTACGGCAAAGGGGGGATCGGCAAGTCCACCACCTCCCAAAATACGCTCGCAGCGCTTGTCGACCTCGGGCAGAAGATCCTGATCGTCGGATGCGACCCGAAAGCCGACTCCACCCGGCTGATCCTGAACGCCAAAGCACAGGACACGGTTCTGCATCTGGCAGCGCAGGAAGGTTCGGTGGAAGACCTTGAGCTCGAGGACGTGCTCAAGGCCGGCTACAAAGGCATCAAGTGCGTGGAGTCCGGCGGTCCGGAACCGGGCGTCGGCTGCGCCGGGCGCGGCGTCATCACCTCGATCAATTTCCTTGAAGAGAACGGTGCATATGACGATGTCGACTACGTCTCCTATGACGTGCTCGGCGATGTGGTGTGCGGTGGCTTTGCGATGCCGATCCGTGAGAACAAGGCCCAGGAGATCTACATCGTGATGTCCGGCGAGATGATGGCGCTCTATGCCGCCAACAACATCGCCAAGGGCATCCTGAAATATGCCCATTCCGGCGGCGTGCGGCTCGGCGGCCTGATCTGTAACGAGCGCCAGACGGACCGCGAGCTCGACCTCTCCGAGGCGCTGGCTGCCAGGCTCAATTCCAAGCTCATCCACTTTGTGCCGCGTGACAACATCGTCCAGCACGCCGAGCTCAGGAAGATGACGGTGATCCAGTACGCGCCGGACTCCAAGCAGGCCGGGGAATATCGGGCGCTAGCCGAGAAGATCCATGCCAATTCGGGCCAAGGGACCATTCCGACCCCGATTACCATGGAAGAGCTCGAAGACATGCTGCTCGACTTCGGCATCATGAAGAGCGACGAGCAGATGCTGGCCGAACTACAGGCCAAGGAGTCAGCGGTGGTTGCGGCTCAATAACTGCCGCTGTCGACAGGACGCGCTGGCCCTTGCGCCAGCGCGTCCTTCCAAGAAAGCCGCTTCGGCGACGACGACCTAACCCGAACCTTGAAAGGGGGCAGGGGCCCATGAGCCTTGATTACGAGAATGACAGCGTTTTGCATGAACAGCTCATTGCGGAAGTATTAGCGCAATATCCAGACAAGGCGGCGAAGCGCCGCAAGAAGCACCTCAGCGTCGCAACGAGCGGCGACGAGCCTGGCGATGAGCCGAAGGCCCTTTCCGAATGCGACGTCAAATCGAACATCAAGTCCATTCCGGGCGTG
>NZ_ML133637.1 GCF_003985125.1 Rhizobium phaseoli | reverse complement strand
TGAACTGACCCCCGAAAGTTGGACATCCACCTTCGGGGGTTTTGCATGTCCAAATACAGCCTGGCTTTCAAGCAGTCTGTTGTTGAGTTTTACGGGAATGGCGAGCGTAGCTATCAAGAGGTGAGCACGCGGTTTGCCATTGATCCTGCGACCGTTCGCAAATGGGTAGCGAGCCATGCTGCGCATGGTTCGGCTGGATTGGTGAAGAAATTCAGCCATTATAATGCTGACTTCAAGCTATCGGTCCTACAGCGGATGTGGGAGGATGGGTTGTCCTATCGCCAGACGGCTGCGATCTTCGACGTTCGCAATGCCAGCTGCCTTCCGGATTGGGAGAGGCGATATGAACGGGGTGGGATCGAAGCCTTGGCCCCGCGCCGCAGAGGAAGACCTCGATCGATGCCCAAGTCGCCTATCATAGCCAGTGGACCAGATGCTCCACACAGTGACGATGCCAAGAGCCGTGAAGATCTGTTGGCGGAGCTGAACTATCTGCGCATGGAGAATGCCTACTTAAAAAAACTGGAGGCCTTAACGCAGCAACGAGCGCCGAAAAAGCGCAAGTCGTCGAAGCGTTAAGGCCGTTCCATCCGCTTGACGGGTTGCTTGCGCTTTCGGGCCTGGCGCGCAGCACGTTCTATTATCAGCAAAAGGCATTGTCCCGGCCCGACCGGCACGGAGTTCTCAAGGAGAGGATCAAATCGATCTTCGACACCCACAAGGGCCGCTACGGCTATCGCCGGGTGACGGCGGCGCTGCGCGGCTTGGGAGAGACGGTCAATCACAAGACGGTTCAGCGCCTGATGGTCGAGAGCGGCTTGAAGTCTAAGGTCAGGCCGAAGAAGTATCGATCCTACAGGGGCGAGGAGGGACGCGTGGCTCCCGATCTCCTCAAGCGGCAGTTCACCGCCGAGCGCGCCAATCAGAAATGGGTGACCGATGTGACGGAATTTAACGTGGCCGGCGAAAAGCTCTATCTCTCGCCGATCATGGACTTGTTCAATGGGGAAATCATTGCGTTCGAAACCGCTAGACGGCCGGTGTTCAAACTCGTCGAAAACATGCTCACCAAGGCCGTGAGCCGTTTGCAAGACGATGACCGGCCGATCCTGCATTCCGACCAGGGATGGCACTACCAGATGCCGGCCTGGCAGCGCATGCTTCAGAAACGTCACATCAATCAGAGCATGTCACGCAAGGGCAACTGTCTCGACAATGCTGCCATCGAAAGCTTCTTTGCCATTCTCAAATCCGAGTTCTTCCACCCCAACGACTTTGACAGCGTCAAGAGCCTGCAAGATGGGGTGGCAGACTACATCAACTACTA
>NZ_ML133636.1 GCF_003985125.1 Rhizobium phaseoli | reverse complement strand
GACGCCGGCGACCGTGTGCCGCGTCGCAGATCCGTGGGCGGTTCGATGCGAGTGACGCCGCAGTCGCTGGCGCCGGAGAGGGGTTCGGGGCAGCAAGACGTCGATGCCGCAACGGAGACTCACGTGGTCTCAACCAAGGTTCGCGTCGGCGCCAAGCGTGGTCGCGCCGCCGACTGGGACATGCATCCCGATGACGAGTCCCGCATCAACCAGTTCGCGGAAGCAGTCCGAAACTACGAAATTCTACCCGACGGTAGCGTCGGCCGAGGGGACGGAAGGGTTCCCGAGGCTACCGTCGAGAACAATTTATGGGTTCTTAGGGGGTTCGCTCGTTGGCTCCGAGCAGAGAACAGAGATTCGATGGCTTCTCGGCTTTTAAACGATCCAGATTCACTAGCCGTTGATATCGCGGATTATTATTTTGCAAGCGGTGGGGATGGTCGGAACCGTCTTAAGTCAGCACTGTCTCATTTCAGGAGGCTCGCGCCTGAGGGGCAAGAACTCCAAGCCGTTGGACCTGGGCCGCGCCTGATGGGGCGCCAGATACATGATCCTTATCCCGACGACGCCCGCGTCATTGATAGCTTGGCCAAGGAAGAGCTGAGTAAGTTCGGACCGGTCTCGACTTCCCGGAATAATACCAGTCACCAACGAAAGTTTAGCGCTTGGCTCAAAAGGGAGGGCAGGGAGAGCATAGTCAGCCGGCTCACCGGCAGTGATGAGCAGCAACAGTCGTTGAAGGAGGATTTTAGGGCCTTTACCAAGGAGGAAGGAAAAAAAGTGGTCGTGAGTTTCGATCGGCTGCGGCAGTATCTAGGCGCCGAGTCCCAGTTGAAACAGCATAATCCTTATCCCGACGACGCCCGCATCATTGATGACCTAGCCAAGGAAGCGCTGAGCAAGCTCGGATCGAACTCGACTTCCAAGAGGAATGTTGTCTGGAATATGGCCAGCAATCAACGAAAGTTTAGCGCTTGGCTCCAAAGGGAGGGCAGGGAGAGCATAGTCAGCCGACTCACCGGTACTGATCAGCAGCAACAGTCGTTGCAAAAAGATTACCAAGACTTCACCGAAGACATGGGAAAACACACTATCTCTTTCAAGCGGCTTCGGCAGTACCAGCAAGTCGTTGAGGCGAACGCAGCGTCGGGGTTGTCCCCTGAGCAGGCAAGTGGCCGGGAACCGGCCGGTCTGGACGGCCGTTCGGATCCACGTGCCGAGTTCAGATCAACTTCGCCGCTGCAGCAGGTTGATCCATCGATCGAAGGCCGCAGCGGATTGTCGCTCGACCATATCGAATGGCTGGGCGACCAGCATATCCAGACGGATTATGAGCT
>NZ_ML133635.1 GCF_003985125.1 Rhizobium phaseoli | reverse complement strand
GGTACAGCCCGGGCAGATCCCTGACAGAATGAACCGGGTTGATGGTTGACAAGTCATAGTGCGTCGGAGGGAGGGCTTCCGATGCCATTTGTGGAGACTTGTCGCATGGAAGAACGTGTTCGGATGCTGTCGGACTATGTTTCGGGGCATTGGAGTGTGAGTGATCTTTGCCGTCGTTATGGTGTGAGCCGGGAGACATTTTACTCCTGGCGCAAGCGGCAGATGAGCGGTGCGGACGACTGGTTTGTCGACCGCTCGCACGGTACGGTTTCCTGCCCGCATCGCACGCCGGCGGCCCTTGTCGATCAGGTGATTGCGCTGCGTCAGCGGTTTCCGCATATGGGGCCGCGCAAGCTTTTGGCTTTGTTGCAGCGCCAGTCGGCGCAAACACCTTGGCCGGCAGCCTCGACGATCGGCGACATTCTCAAACGGGCGGGCCTCGTGGAGGTTGCCAAGCGGCGGCGCAGAGCACTGGACCAAAGCCGCCCGTTCACCGAGGCAACACAAGCCAATGACGAATGGAGCGTTGATTTCAAGGGCTGGTTCCGCACCCGCGACCAGCAGCGCATCGATCCGCTGACGATCAGCGACAGCTACAGCCGGTTTCTGATCGATGTGCGCATTGCTCCGCAGACCATCGAGGGCGTGCGGCCGGTGTTCGAAGAGGCCTTCCGCACCCATGGCCTGCCGTTTGCGATCCGCTGCGACAATGGTTCGCCCTTCGGCAGCCATGGAGCCGGCGGCCTGACCCGATTGTCGACCTGGTGGATCAAGCTCGGCATCGAGGCGCACTTCATCGCGCCGGCATCGCCCCAGGAGAACGGCAGGCACGAACGCATGCATCGCACTCTGAAGGCCCAAACATCCAAACCGCCGGCCGACAATGCCGGCCAGCAGCAGGTCCGTTTCGATGCCTTCCGCCAGCACTACAACGAGGAGCGCCCGCATGAAGCGCTGGGCCAACGCCCGCCCGCCGACCTCTATCGGCCCTGCCAGCCGCGTGCGATGCCCGAGCGTCTCGACGATCCCTGGTATGATGCCGACCACCAGGTGCGCCGTGTACGTGACAGCGGCGAGATCAAATGGAAGGGAGGCCGGCTGTTCGTCAGCGAAGCCCTTGCCGGCGAACTCGTCGGACTGAGCGAGCTGGAAAATGGCGATCACGTCGTGCGCTTCTGCAATCGCGACATCGGCCTCATCGGCCCGGACGGCCGCTTCCGTCGCTTCGCTCCGCCGCGCCCGCCCAGGCCGATGAGGCACCAAGCAGCGCACACGACAGAATGAAAACTGTCAGGTATCATCCCGGTCCAAAGTGTCGACCATCAACCCGGTCGTTCA
>NZ_ML133634.1 GCF_003985125.1 Rhizobium phaseoli | reverse complement strand
TGTGGCGGTGAAGTTGAAATGTCCGGATGTTTGCAAAGTAGAAATGTCACTTTGGTCTGCATCCGGCAGGCGATCAGCCCCGATCTGAGCGGCTGGTCCGGGTTGCAAGATCAGATCGGGGCGGGTGAGGGGCACCCTTCGGCTTTAGCTTTGAGACGATGCGATCGACGTCTCACTCGGCAGCGTCAAGCTTTGCCAGCGCCGCTTTACGGCGTTCGATTACCGCCGGATCGTTCATAAAATCCCTCCGCCGTCCCGGACCGTGAGCCCGTCGCACATAGCCGTTCTTCTCGCTATTGCTCTTTACCACAGGCTTCGATTGCTGGTCCTGCCGCTCCTTGATATAGGCCAGAACATCGCCGAGCCGCTTGTTCTCGACGATCGCCGCATGCGTCACCCGCTGGTCCTTGTCGAACACCTTGTAGGGCAGGGAGTGTCCCTTCCACCGCACATCGAGCCGGCCGTCCGCATAGGCATAGGTCTCGACATAGCGACCAGCCAATCCGCGCGTCACGTCGCTCTCCGCCAGCATGATCCGCTTGCGCTCAAACGAAAACGTCAGCTGCGCCCCGACATAGCGCTGCTCGCGTTTGCACAGGATCTCGGCCAACCGATCCGGGGCCAGATTCATCGGCCGGTGCAGATCACCGGATCGGGCAGGGACGAGTGCAAACCGCGCATTGTGGTGGTCCATGAAGCCAGGCAGGAACGCATTGCCCGCCTCCATGTCGCAGATTCCCGCCAGCCGCAATTCCTTGACCAGCCGGTCCTGCAGCGTCCGGTTCATGCGTTCGACACGACCTTTGGCCTGGCTTGAGTTTGCGCAAAGAATCTCGATGTTTAGCTCTGAAAGCGCCCGCCCGAACTGGGTCATGCCCTGGCCGCCCTTGGCATCCTTCTTCGCCACCCGGAACACTGAATGCTTATCAGAATAAAAGGCGACCGGCGCTCCGTGATGCTTCAGATAAAGCTCCAGGGCATCGAAATAGCTGAAGGCGCTTTCCGAGCGCACGAAGCGCAGTTGCATCAGTCTGCCCGTCGCATCATCGACGAACACCAACAGCGAGCACGGATCTCCACGATCTTCGAACCAGCGATGTTCGGACCCGTCGATCTGTACCAGCTCGCCATAGGCCTCGCGTCGCAATCGCGGCTGATGAAACGTCCGCCGCTGCTTGCGCGACAGCCAAAGTCCGGCCTCCACCATCCAGCGACGCAGCGTCTCGCGCGACACACGCAATCCATCGCGCTCGGCAAGTTTCTCCGCCGCCAGCGTCGGACCGAAGTCCGCATAACGTTCGCGAACCAGCGTCACCGCATAATCCCGAATGCCGTCGCTGATCCGGTTGTTCGACGGCCGGCCGATCGCCTTATGGCGGATCGCCGCCGCGCCGTCGGTGCTGATGCGATCCAACAGGCGCCGCACCTGGCGCTCGCTCAGATCAAGCACATGCGCCGCCGTGACCATCGTCATCCGGCCGGCGATTACCTTCGACAAAACCTCGATCCGCTGCAGATCGCGCTCGCTCATCGCTATCAATCCCATCCGCAATCTCCCACGTCAGCAAATGCGGGGAGTGTGACATTCCAACTTTGCAGAAACAGGACATTCTAACTTTGCGGCTACA
>NZ_ML133633.1 GCF_003985125.1 Rhizobium phaseoli | reverse complement strand
GACGCCGGCGACCGTGTGCCGCGTCGCAGATCCGTGGGCGGTTCGATGCGAGTGACGCCGCAGTCGCTGGCGCCGGAGAGGGGTTCGGGGCAGCAAGACGTCGATGCCGCAACGGAGACTCACGTGGCCTCAACCAAGGTTCGCGTCGGCGCCAAGCGTGGTCGCCCCGCCGACCGGGACATGCATCCCGATGACGAGACCCGCATCAACCAGTTCGCGGAAGCAGTCCGAGGCTATGAAATTCTACCCGACGGTAGCATCGGCCGAGGGGACGGAAGGGTTCCCGAGGCTACCGTCGAGAACAATTTAGGGATTCTTAGGAGGTTCGCTCGTTGGCTCCGAGCAGCAAACAGAGATTCGATGGCTTCTCGGTTTTTAAACGATCCAGATTCACTAGCCGTTGATATCGCGGATTATTGGGCAAGCGGTGAGGACGATCAGAACCGTCTTAACTCAGCGCTGTCTCATTTCAGGAGGCTCGGACCTGAGGGGCAAGAACTCCAAGCCGTTGGAGCTGGGCCGCGCCTGATGGGCCGCCGAATTCATGATCCCTATCCCGATGACGCCCGCGTCATTGATAGCTTGGCCAAGGAAGAGCTGAGTAAGTTCGGACCGGTCTCGATTTCTCAGAAAAATGCCAGTAACCAACGAAAGTTTAGCGATTGGCTCAAAAGGGAGGGTAGGGGGAGCATAGTCAGCCGACTCACGGGTACTGATCAGCAGCAACGGTCGTTGCAGGAGGATTTTAGGAAATTTACCGAGGCCGAGGGAAAAGTGGTCGTGAGTTTAGATCGGCTGCGGCAGTATCTAGGCGCCGAGTCCCAGTTGAAACAGCATAATCCTTATCCCGACGACGCCCTCATGATTGATGGCTTGGCCAACGAAGAGCTGAGCAAGCTCGGACCGGACTCGACTTCCAAGAGGAAAGTTGTCCAGAATATGGCGATAAATCAACGGAGGTTTAGTGATTGGCTCCAAAAGAATGGTCGGGGGAGCATAAGCAGTCGCCTGACTGGCAGTGATGAGCAGCAACGGTCGTTGAAGGACGATTTTAGGGAATTTACTACTAACGTTGAAGTAAAAATAAGCGTGGGTTTCGATCGGCTGCGACAGTATCTAGGCGCCGAGTCGCAGTTGAAACAGCATGATCCTTATCCCGACGACACCCGCATGATTGATGGCTTCGCCAATGAAGAGCTGAGCAAGCTCGGACCGGACTCGACTTCCAAGAGGAAAGGCGTCTTGAATCTGGCCAGCAATCAACGGAGGTTTAGTAATTGGCTCCGAAAGAATGGTCGGGGGAGCATAAGCAGTCGCCTGACTGGCAGTGATGAGCAGCAACGGTCGTTGAAGGACGATTTTAGGGAATTTACTACTAACGTTGAAGTAAAAATAAACGTGAGTCTCGATCGGCTGCGGCAGTATCTAGGCGCTGAGTCGCAGTTGAAACAGCATCATCCTTATCCCGACGACGCCCTCATGATTGATGCCTTGGCCAACGAAGAGCTGAGCAAGCTCGGATCGGCCTCGACTTCCAAGAGGAGAGTCGTCTGGAGACTGGCCAGCAATCAACGAAAGTTTAGTGATTGGCTGCAAACCAGGGGTAGGGAGAGCATAGCGAGCCGGCTCAACGGCAGTGATCAGCAGCAATGGTCGTTGAAAAAAGATTACCAAGACTTCACCGAAGACATGGGA
>NZ_ML133632.1 GCF_003985125.1 Rhizobium phaseoli | reverse complement strand
GCGCTAACCGCAAGGAGGCAGCTAACCACGGTAGGGTCAGCGACTGGGGTGAAGTCGTAACAAGGTAGCCGTAGGGGAACCTGCGGCTGGATCACCTCCTTTCTAAGGAAGCTGTGGAACTGGTAAGACGCTTTCGGCAAGTCTTTGACTTACCTAGAGATGAACCTTCCCGTGCTTTTTAGAACATAGATGGCGCCAGTCAGGTGACCATCGCAACGTAATACGCCGCAGACTTCGGTCATGACGGTATGGCGGGCTGCGCCGTCCACGTTTCTCTTTCTTCAAGAAGACAAAAAACCGCGTCGACCAGTTTAGGCTGGGCCGGTTCCCCGAATGGGCCCGTAGCTCAGTTGGTTAGAGCACACGCTTGATAAGCGTGGGGTCGGAAGTTCAAGTCTTCCCGGGCCCACCATTCGCATTTGCGGATGAGGGTTGGGAATGATGGAATGTGGCTGATGCGGAAAGTTGCCGAACCTGGAGTGTCTCAGGGTGACCTTTGGTTATCCCGGCCAGGCGATCGAGCTGATGGGGCTGTAGCTCAGCTGGGAGAGCACCTGCTTTGCAAGCAGGGGGTCAGCGGTTCGATCCCGCTCAGCTCCACCATCGTTTGTCCTGACGCTGTCGCGCTCTTCGAGCGCTGCGCTCCGGACGGGCCGCCGAACGATCGGCGTGGTGCGCTGCACCTGTTGGGTGCTCGGCGGCAAAGTTGTCTTCTTAGAAGAAAATAAAAGTTTGCATCGGCTTTTTGCCTGATGCCTGTTCTGCATACATTGTGAAGAGAAGATTGATCTGGAGGCTTCCAGGTGTTGTGGGTTTTGGCCCATGGCGTCCGAGCCCAGTTCTGCTGATCCTATGGATGGCCTAGCCGGCCGGAGATAGGGGAAGGACTGGAGGTAGGAAGGGAGCTTGTCGCTCTGGATCGTTTATTGTTCGGTGCCTTTGGGCATTGTCGGATGAACGATCGGATTACCGTTGCCTGACCGCGCGGTATCGGATCCAATCTCGAGAAGCTGGTCTTAAGACCTGACACAAGCGAGCTGCTCGGCGTAGCTCCAATAAAGTGCTCAGGTCGAACACGTCGATGGCATTGTTGGATTGACTGGGTTGTAAAAGGTAACCCGGTCTGTTGCCGTTCCTTTGGGGCGGTGGCGAGATGATGAGCATTGGCAATGAGAACGATTAAGTGTCGTAAGGGCATTTGGTGGATGCCTTGGCATGCACAGGCGATGAAGGACGTGATACGCTGCGAAAAGCCGTGGGGAGCTGCGAATGAGCTTTGATCCATGGATCTCCGAATGGGGCAACCCACCTTAAATGCTTGGAAAATTTAAGACGATCTGTTGATCGTCTTATCTTTCCAAGCATTGTGATAAGGTATCTGCACCTGAATACATAGGGTGTAAGAAGCGAACGCAGGGAACTGAAACATCTAAGTACCTGCAGGAAAGGACATCAACCGAGACTCCGCAAGTAGTGGCGAGCGAACGCGGACCAGGCCAGTGGCAATTGTGATTAAAGTGGAACGCTCTGGAAAGTGCGGCCGCAGTGGGTGACAGCCCCGTACGCGTAGATATCATGATTGTCCTAGAGTAGGGCGGGACACGAGAAATCCTGTCTGAACATGGGGAGACCACTCTCCAAGCCTAAGTACTCGTGCATGACCGATAGCGAACAAGTACCGTGAGGGAAAGGTGAA
>NZ_ML133631.1 GCF_003985125.1 Rhizobium phaseoli | reverse complement strand
GCGCTAACCGCAAGGAGGCAGCTAACCACGGTAGGGTCAGCGACTGGGGTGAAGTCGTAACAAGGTAGCCGTAGGGGAACCTGCGGCTGGATCACCTCCTTTCTAAGGAAGCTGTGGAATTGGTAAGACGCTTTCGGCAAGTCTTTGACTTACCTAGAGATGAACCTTCCCGTGCTTTTTAGAACATAGATGGCGCCAGTCAGGTGATCATCGCAACGTAATACGCCGCAGACTTCGGTCATGACGGTATGGCGGGCTGCGCCGTCCACGTTTCTCTTTCTTCAAGAAGACAAAAAACCGCGTCGACCAGTTTAGGCTGGGCCGGTTCCCCGAATGGGCCCGTAGCTCAGTTGGTTAGAGCACACGCTTGATAAGCGTGGGGTCGGAAGTTCAAGTCTTCCCGGGCCCACCATTCGCATTTGCGGATGAGGGTTGGGAATGATGGAATATGGCTGATGCGGAAAGTTGCCGAACCTGGAGTATCTCAGGGTAACCTTTGGTTATCCCGGCCAGGCGATCGAGCTGATGGGGCTGTAGCTCAGCTGGGAGAGCACCTGCTTTGCAAGCAGGGGGTCAGCGGTTCGATCCCGCTCAGCTCCACCAAATCGATTGGTGTTGAGACTGACGGTTGACGGTTTTGTCTTTTGAAGAAAATAAAAGTTTGCATCGGCTTTGAGCCTGATGCCTGTTCTGCATACATTGTGAAGAGAAGATTGATCTGGAGGCTTCCAGGTGTTTTGGGTTTTGCCCGAAACGTCCGAGCCCAGTTCTGCTGATCCTATGGATGGCCTAGCCGGCCGGAGATAGGGGAAGGACTGGAGGTAGGAAGGGAGCTTGTCGCTCTGGATCGTTTATTGTTCGGTGCCTTTGGGCATTGTCTGATGAACGATCGGATTACCGTTGCCTGACCGCGCGGTATCGGATCCAATCTCGAGAAGCTGGTCTTAAGACCTGACACAAGCGAGCTGCTCGGCGTAGCTCCAATAAAGTGCTCAGGTCGAACACGTCGATGGCATTGTTGGATTGGCTGGGTTGTAAAAGGTAACCCGGTCTGTTGCCGTTCCTTTGGGGCGGTGGCGAGATGATGAGCATTGGCAATGAGAACGATTAAGTGTCGTAAGGGCATTTGGTGGATGCCTTGGCATGCACAGGCGATGAAGGACGTGATACGCTGCGAAAAGCCGTGGGGAGCTGCGAATGAGCTTTGATCCATGGATCTCCGAATGGGGCAACCCACCTTAAATACCTAGAAAATCTGTTTTGTTGCTTTGGTTGTGAGGGACTTCCTTCGTAGCGCAAAGCGCGTCGCCGGTCGTCCGGCGCGCCGTCCGCAGGCCTTCGGCCGCGAGGACAAAACAGGTTTCTAGGTATTGTGATAAGGTATCTGCACCTGAATACATAGGGTGTAAGAAGCGAACGCAGGGAACTGAAACATCTAAGTACCTGCAGGAAAGGACATCAACCGAGACTCCGCAAGTAGTGGCGAGCGAACGCGGACCAGGCCAGTGGCAATTGTGATTAAAGTGGAACGCTCTGGAAAGTGCGGCCGTAGTGGGTGACAGCCCCGTACGCGTAGATATTACGATTGTCCTAGAGTAGGGCGGGACACGAGAAATCCTGTCTGAACATGGGGAGACCACTCTCCAAGCCTAAGTACTCGTGCATGACCGATAGCGAACAAGTACCGTGAGGGAAAGGTGAA
>NZ_ML133629.1 GCF_003985125.1 Rhizobium phaseoli | reverse complement strand
CGCAGGTCAGGCCGCTTGAGCGTTGACGGTCGGCGGCGTCCAATTCCACGGAAGCAACTGCTCCAGCCTGGTAATCGACGTATCAGCGATGCTGGCAAGAACGTCGGCCAGCCACACCTGCGGATCGATGTCGTTGAGTTTTGCCGTCATAATCAATGTGGCCATGAAGGCCGCACGATCTGCACCGCGGTCTGATCCGGCGAAGAGCCAGGATTTTCTGCCGAGCGCAAAGCCTCTGAGCGCTCGCTCTGCCGCATTATTCGTCAGGCAAATCCGGCCGTCCTGCAGAAATGATGTGAAGCCATCCCAGCGCTTGAGCATGTAGTCGATCGCCTCCGCCACCGGAGAACTGCGTGAGAGCTTTGCCCGCTCGGTTTGAAGCCAGACCTGCAGATCATCGACGAGTGGCAGACAGTCTCTCCGGCGACGCTCCAGGCGTTGATCGGCCGTAAGCCCGTTGATCTCGCGCTCAATATCGAACAGGCCGTCGATCCGTTTGACGGCTTCGAGCGCCATAGGCGAGATCGGCGCGGCATTCTTTCCACGCTTGGCATTTGCGGCGATGTCGGCGAGCACGAAGAACTTACGCCGCGAGTGTGCCCAACAAAACGCCTGCCTTAGAGGATTTGGATCGCGATCAACCTTGAACAGCGGATTGTAGCCGCCATAGGCGTCCGCCTGCAGAATGCCGTTGAAGGTCTTCAGGTGGCGCTCCGGATGCTCCTGCCGTCGGTCCCGCGAGGCATAGTAAAGGGCCGCCGGCGGAGAGAGCCCTCCGAACGGCCGATCGTCCCGGACATAGGTCCAGATGCGGCCCGTATCGGTCTTTCCCTTGGCCAGGATAGGCACGGTCGTGTCGTCGCCGTGCAGACGTTCGGCAGCAAGGACATGCGCCTCGATCAGGGAGTGAATGGGCTTCAACGCCGCGGCACATGCTCCAACCTGATCGGCCAGCGTCGACAAGCTGAGGTCGACGCCCTCGCGGGCGTAGCGCTCGCTCTGGCGATTGAGCGGCTGGTGCTGGGCGAACTTCTCAAACAGGATCATCGCCAGCAGGTTCGGCCCGGCAAAACCGCGGGGTGTCACATGGAAGGGTGCGGGTGACTGCGTGATCTTCTCACACTCGCGGCAGGTGAACTTCTCCCGCACCGTCTGGATGACCTTCCACTGACGCGGGATGACTTCCAAGGTCTCGGTAATGTCTTCGCCAAGCTTCGACAGTTTAACCGATCCACAACAGGCGCAATTCGTGGGAGCGGCGATTACGACGCGCTCACGCGGCAGGTGTTCGGGAAAGGGCTTGCGTGACGGACGCTTGCGCTCGAAGGCTTTGACGGCTGAAGCTTTGGCTGCGATCTCCGCCGCCAGTTCATCTTCACCGGCGTCCGCTTCCAACTCCTCGAGCTGCAGTTCCATCTGCTCCAGGAGCCGCGCCTTGCGCTCGGACCGGCTGCCGTAGAGTGCACGGCGAACCTTGTCGATCTCCAGCTTCAGCCGCGCGATCAGCGCCTCGGAATGCGATACGAGTGCCTTTGCGCTGGCGGCTTCTGCCTTGGAGGTCGCTGCTTCTGCTTCGGCTGCGACACGTCGAGCGCGTTCCTGGGCCAGCAGTGCAAGCGCACTGGCAAGGTCGTCCGGAAGCTCTTCGGTCGCATTGCTCATGACAGGATGGAATCATATTCGACCCTGTCATTCCAGTGTTTTTGCTTATCCGGCCGACGTCGGCCGCCAGGTCTTTTGCGGCATCCGCCAGTCGATACCTTCCAGCAGATAACCGAGCTGCGCAGGCGTGATCACCACCGTGCCATCGGCCGCTGATGGCCAGATGAAGCGGCCGCGCTCCAGCTTCTTCGTGAACAGGCAAGCGCCCTGGCCGTCATGCCAGATCACCTTGATCAGACCGCCACCGCGGCCGCGGAATACGAACAGGTGTCCACACATCGGGTCGCGCTTCAGCGCCTCCTGCACCATCAACGACAAACCGGGGAAGCCCTTTCGCATATCGGTGTGGCCTGTCGCCAGCCAGACCTTCACGCCACTCGGAACCGGAATCATCGCAGCCCCAGCACGCAATCGAGAATCCGGCCAAGGGCATCCGTATCGATGTCGCTATCCACGCGCACGCGCCGACCCCGTCCAAGCTCGATTGTCACATCGCTACGCTTCCGACGAGGGTGGGATGTGGTGGGCGATTCCGGTTGAACGGGAGAGACTGTCGAAGCGGCCTCGGATACGATCACCGGCACCAAAGTCGCCGTATCAGACCTTGGCTCCTCGATCCGGCAAAGCTCTTTGCGCCAACGGAACAACTGGCTGACATGGATGCCGGCCGCGCGGGCAATCTCGGAGATGACCGCGTCTGGCTCAAAGCATGCAGCGACAAGGCGCTCTTTATCTTCGCGTGACCAGCGCCGACGGCGCTCTACAGACGTGATCACCTCAATTGGATGCTTCGTCATATGACTACTCCTAGTGTTACCACTAGGACTGGCAGTCAGAAGCCCTCTATCGCAAGACGGCCTTCACCGTGGGCTTAC
>NZ_ML133628.1 GCF_003985125.1 Rhizobium phaseoli | reverse complement strand
GATGAGCACAGTCAATGAGAACGATCAAGCCGATCGAGCTATTAGTACCGGTAAGCTTCATGCGTTGCCGCACTTCCACACCCGGCCTATCAACGTGGTCGTCTTCCACGGCTCTGATAGGGAACACTCGTTTTCAGGTGGGTTTCCCGCTTAGATGCCTTCAGCGGTTATCCCGTCCATATATAGCTACCCTGCTATGCCCTTGGCAGGACAACAGGTCCACCAGAGATATGTCCATCCCGGTCCTCTCGTACTAGGGACAGATCCTGTCAATATTCCTACACCCACGGCAGATAGGGACCGAACTGTCTCACGACGTTCTGAACCCAGCTCACGTACCGCTTTAATTGGCGAACAGCCAAACCCTTGGGACCTGCTCCAGCCCCAGGATGCGATGAGCCGACATCGAGGTGCCAAACAACCCCGTCGATATGGACTCTTGGGGGTCATCAGCCTGTTATCCCCGGCGTACCTTTTATCCGTTGAGCGATGGCCCTTCCACGCGGGACCACCGGATCACTATGACCGACTTTCGTCTCTGCTCGACTTGTCAGTCTCGCAGTCAGGCGGGCTTATGCCATTGCACTCGACGACCGATTTCCGACCGGTCTGAGCCCACCATCGCGCGCCTCCGTTACTCTTTCGGAGGCGACCGCCCCAGTCAAACTACCCACCATACACTGTCCCGGACCCGGATGACGGGCCGCGGTTAGACATCCATGACGATAAGGGTGGTATTTCAAGGATGGCTCCACGGAAACTGGCGTCCCCGCTTCAAAGCCTACCACCTATCCTACACATGCCGACACGAATGCCAGTGTAAAGCTATAGTAAAGGTGCACGGGGTCTTTCCGTCTGACCGCAGGAACCCCGCATCTTCACGGGGAATTCAATTTCACTGAGTCTATGTTGGAGACAGCGGGGAAGTCGTTACGCCATTCGTGCAGGTCGGAACTTACCCGACAAGGAATTTCGCTACCTTAGGACCGTTATAGTTACGGCCGCCGTTTACTGGGGCTTCGATTCAAAGCTTGCACCTCTCCTCTTAACCTTCCAGCACCGGGCAGGCGTCAGACCCTATACGTCGTCTTGCGACTTCGCAGAGCCCTGTGTTTTTGATAAACAGTCGCTACCCCCTGGTCTGTGCCACCCCATCATAGTTGCCTAAAATGGGGTCACGCTTCTTCCGAAGTTACGCGTGCAATTTGCCGAGTTCCTTCAACATAGTTCTCTCAAGCGCCTTGGTATACTCTACCTGACCACCTGTGTCGGTTTCGGGTACGGTCTATACGGTGGAGCTATTTCCTGGAACCGCTCCGCTGCCCTGATAATCCAATAAACCAGAACAACTTGTGCAATCCGTCACTACCACCAGGCCCACGAATATTAACGTGGTTCCCATCGACTACGCGTGTCCGCCTCGTCTTAGGGGCCGGCTAACCCTGCTCAGATTAACTTTAAGCAGGAACCCTTGGTCTTTCGGCGAGAGGGTCTCTCACCCTCTTTATCGTTACTCATGTCAACATTCGCACTTCCGATACCTCCAGGAGCCCTCACGGGTCTCCCTTCATCAGCTTACGGAACGCTCCGCTACCACTTGCATCACTGCAAATCCTCAGCTTCGGTGCATGGCTTCAGCCCCGTTACATTTTCGGCGCAAAGACCCTTATTTAGACCAGTGAGCTGTTACGCTTTCTTTAAATGATGGCTGCTTCTAAGCCAACATCCTGGTTGTTTTGGGATCCTCACATCCTTTCCCACTTAGCCATGACTTGGGGACCTTAGCTGGAGGTTAGGGTTGTTGCCCTTTTCACGACGGACGTTAGCACCCGCCGTGTGTCTGCCGAGTAGTACTCCCCGGTATTCGGAGTTTGGTTAGGATCAGTAAGACGGTGAGTCCCCATAGCCCATCCAGTGCTCTACCCCCGGGGGTATTCGCTCGACGCTCTACCTAAATAGATTTCGCGGAGAACCAGCTATTTCCGAGTTTGATTGGCCTTTCACCCCTAGCCACAAGTCATCCCAATCTATTGCAACAGATGCGGGTTCGGTCCTCCAGTTGGTGTTACCCAACCTTCAACCTGCTCATGGCTAGATCACTCGGTTTCGGGTCTAATGCAACAAACTATATCGCCCTATTCAGACTCGCTTTCGCTGCGCCTACACCTACCGGCTTAAGCTTGCTTGTTACACTAAGTCGTTGACCCATTATACAAAAGGTACGCCGTCAGGGTTGCCCCCTCCGACTGTTTGTAGGCATCCGGTTTCAGGTTCTATTTCACTCCCCTTGTCGGGGTGCTTTTCACCTTTCCCTCACGGTACTTGTTCGCTATCGGTCATGCACGAGTACTTAGGCTTGGAGAGTGGTCTCCCCATGTTCAGACAGGATTTCTCGTGTCCCGCCCTACTCTAGGACAATCGTAATATCTACGCGTACGGGGCTGTCACCCACTACGGCCGCACTTTCCAGAGCGTTCCACTTTAATCACAATTGCCACTGGCCTGGTCCGCGTTCGCTCGCCACTACTTGCGGAGTCTCGGTTGATGTCCTTTCCTGCAGGTACTTAGATGTTTCAGTTCCCTGCGTTCGCTTCTTACACCCTATGTATTCAGGTGCAGATACCTTATCACAAT
>NZ_ML133627.1 GCF_003985125.1 Rhizobium phaseoli | reverse complement strand
AATGCAGACTGCTTTCTGCCGCTTGTAACCAGGGATCAGCAAACACCATGCCAACTGCTCCGACGCGCCAAGAAGATGATTTTCTTTTATCAATGGGCGGGTTGAGGGCAGGTTGATGTGTATTTGACGGAGAGACCGGCGAACAAAACGTTCCAATCACGACAAACCTGACAAAAGTGGCGGATGCCCGACATTTGCGAGAAATGTCGACGGTTGCGCTGGGGACAAGGGAATTAGCATGTAATTCAACCGCGCTCAGGATCGTCCTGTGTCGGATCGTATTGAGCCTGCGGGGTGGAAAGTGGCGTTGCGGTCCTCGCCGCAAGTGCCTCCGTCAGCTGCGCACTGGTGCTTACCTTGACGGTCAGCTTGCGCGAGACATTGCGTGCAATTGCAGTGCCTTCTTTGCACCGGCCGCCATTGATTAGAACCGCCGCATCCGCGGATCAGGCATGGGACACGAACGGCACGATCTGTGGCGATCCAATCGCGGGGCATCTGCCTTGGCAACCGGATAAGTTCATCGCCGAGGGCGACGAGACAGCGATCGCCACTTCGCGCTTTTAAAAAAGTCCTATTGAAAGAAGCGACGAACTAGCCACCATCGCAGCGCTAACTTTGTGGATGGAATGCCACACGAAGTAACTACGTTCGTTCGTTTGCGCAGACGACGAGCAGCAGGAGACAACAAACGATCTGAAGGTAACAGCGTTGACTTGTTCGCGAGATCACGCAGTAACCTTGTCTGCCGCGACATGGGTCTGACAGTTCTTCGGGCAGACGCGCGCGCAGGCGCCGCAACCAATGCAGCGGCCGGCCTCATCGACAACCATGATCATACGATTGAGCTCGCCATCGAAGTCTTCCTCCTCGTCGTCGCAGATGCCGAGGATTTCACCCGCTTCACCGACGCCATAGAGGTGCATGACTTCGCGAGAGCAGGCTTTGAAGCATCGGCCACAGCCGATGCAGGTTGTAGCATCGATGCAGGTCAGGTACTCCGGCACCCAGCTGGAGCCGTCGCGCGTGACGAAAGGGCCAGTCATCGTGAATTCTCCAATGCAGCGAGCTCTTCCTTCGCAGCGTTCAACTCGGCGAAGGCGTCGAACGTCTCTCCTGCAATGGTCTTGATTCTAGCCCAATTAATCGGAAGGTCCTCGGCAAGATCGTGCAACTCCATCTTCGCAGCGGCGGCGCGGGACTGCAGCTTGCGGACCTTCTTCAGCTGCTCCACAATGTCTGACATGATCTCTTTCCTCGAAAATTGATTTCATGATGCCCGCGCCACGTCGGGATAGGTTTCGATAACTTCAATAGCGTCATCGACCATTTTCGTGCCGGTCTCGGCGAGCTTGCCTAGCGTCTCAAAGCCGAACCGGTGGACATCGCGCAGGGTCTTCGACAGAACGACCAACCGTCCAGTCGTGAAAAGCAAGCGGCCGAAGCCCTCATGGCCGATCGTCATGATCGGCGATGCCAACAGGCCTGTGCACTCTTCGATCACAAGCCCCACGCAACTGTAAAAATTCTGTAGCCTCCACAGCACATCAGGATCCGGATCGCCTATGATCGGGATCTTACGGCGCTGCTCCTTGGTGAGGATGAAGTCGGCCAGCAGGTCAGCGTCCGATTTGCCTTCCCACGCCCCATGGGCATCCTGAGCGCGGATGAGCCTTATCAGGCATCTGAGAAAAGGGGTGGCGAGATCCCCATCTTCGTTGACAGCAGGGCCATTCGTACTTCCTGTCAATGTACCCATTTCTTAGTCCTCCTCATCGAAAGGCTTCTTTTCAATGGCGCCTGCTTCGGTCAGCGCCGTGAAGCTCGTGCGCCAGAGCGTTGGACCTGAGGAAGCCGATCCGCGATTGTCCCAGGAATTGCCCTCACAGCCGAGAGGCCCATGGATCAGGTGCGCGACGTCGGTGATCGGCTGCAGCACGATCTTGGCGCCATCGAAAGCGCATCCGCCGGCTGCCGCCCCGGGGATCAGCGGCTTCGAACAGCCGTTTTTGCGCGCCTTGGAATCCTTGCTGCGGTTCTTCTCGCAGGCAGGCTCGTCGAAGACATCCTGGACTTTAGCATTGAGCAAGGGCATTGCGGTCTCCAAGTTCAGATGAAGGCGGCCGGCCTCACAAGGCCGACCGCCGCCGCTCCTAGCGGGTCAGGTCGTAAGAATAGTCCGTCACACCCGGCTCGCTCGTCTCGCGATCGAGCTTGTCGAAGATCTTGTCGAGGATCGTCGTCAGGACGCGCAGGCCGCCTTGGTAGCCCATGAGCGGGAAACGGTGGTGATGGTGCCGGTCGAATATCGGAAAGGTCAGCCGGATCAATGGGGTGCCGGTGTCGCGCTCGAGATACTTGCCATAGGAATTGCCGATCATAAGATCAACCGGCTCGGTAAAGAGCAGCGAGCGCAACGCCCACAGGTCCTTGCCCGCCCAGACCTGGGCATCCTTGCCGAAGGGCGAGGATGCGAGCAACGCCTTCATCTCGGCTTCCCAGGCCGACGTGCCGTTGGTAGCAAGGCAGTGGGTCGGCTCACCGCCGGTTTCCAAGACGAACCGGGCAACGGCGTAGACGAAGTCAGGATCGCCGTAGATCGCGTATTTCTTCCCGTGCAGCCAGGCTTGGCTATCTGCCATAGCGTCGACGAGACGGCCGCGTTCCAGGCCGATTGCCGGAGGAATTTCCTTGCCGGTAATCTCCGAGACCTTCATCAGGAATTCGTCGGTCGCCTGAACACCCAGCGGATAATGGAACGAAGCCGTAACCTGACCGACCTCCTTGCAATATTCCAGCGTTTTGCGCGTGTTATAGTGCTGCAGCGACAGGGTCGCTTCGGCATTCAACGCCGTTTTCAAGTCCTCGATCTTCGTGCCGCCGTCATACATGCGGTACGTACCGTCAGACGGCGTGTCGAACTGGTCGG
>NZ_ML133626.1 GCF_003985125.1 Rhizobium phaseoli | reverse complement strand
CCCAGCATGCTAAAGCCAGATCCAATCATGCCCTCAAGGCATGGCCGAACACCATATGGCGACGGCTTGCCGACAATCGTCTGCACTCGACCATCAGGCCGGCACATGGCTTGAGAGGCTCGCCAGCTTGCCGCTTGCCATGCGGAGCCCGCTAAAATTGGCCTTCATTTAAGCAGTTTCGGGTGATGTGTGGAACATGCAGCGCGAAGGGTGCCGTCAGAATTTCCGATTCCAACCAATCTTTCCGCCGGCCTTTCTGATTTCGCCGCCTCAGGCAACGGAACCATTGCGGTGTAGCTGCTGACAGAACCCGTTGCGCGCCTGATAGTTATGCGACCTATGGGGCGGCGATCAGGATGAGACGCGCGCGACAATCTGGATGAGATTCTTATGTCGCGGTCGGGATGAAGTTATCATGTTGATTGTCGCTGGCAAGAGCTTCATCGTGGTCTGATTGCCGCTCCGCGACTAACCGTGCGGTGCCTTTGATTGTCGCGAATGAGGCTGGCCTGCCGCGCCGGCGTTTGACCCCCATGGGTGGAACGTCGTCGACAGCTTTCGACGTTCATTTCGAAGATCGTTGCGTGATGAACAAGTCGGTCCACCGCGGCACCCGCCCGCAGGTGTCAGGCGAAATGAGAAACTGACCCCCTAACGAAATGAAGAACTGCCCCCTCGTGTGACAACGAGGAGAGATGGATGACAAGTGCGATTTCAGCGCATCCTGCATCGTGGGGAACGATGCAGGGCGAAGATATGCTTGAGGCAGATGAGGTGGTGGCAATGTTGCGGCTGCACGAGCTTGGTTGGGGTGCCAAGCGTCTATCGAAGGAATTTGGATGTGCTCGCAACACTGTCCGTCGATATCTTCGTGAGGGTGGAGCGGTACCCTTCAAGAAGCCGGTTCGGAGGAGTGCTTTTGATGGCCTTGATGATTGGCTTCGTGAACGCTTCTTTCGCCATGATGGCAATGCCGATGTGATCCGGCAGGAGCTGGCGAGCGAGCATGGAATTATCATCGGTTTGCGTTCGGTAGAGCTTCGAGTCCGGGAATGGCGGCGGGAACTCAAGGCGCAAAAGCGTGCGACAGTGCGGTTTGAAACGCCGCCTGGTCGTCAGTTGCAGATCGACTTCGGGCAGACGCGTGTCTGGATCGGTGACGAGCGGCTTCGGGTAAACGTCTTTGTCGCCACGCTAAGCTATTCCAGACGCATTCATATCCGTGCCTCATTGAGAGAAGGGCAGACAGATTGGTTCGAGGGGATGGAAGGCGCGTTCTTCGGTTTGGCGGCGTTCCCGTTGAGGTTTTGCTGGATAATGCGAAGGCACTTGTCGAACATCACGACGCGGTTAGCCGGGAGGTTCGCTTCAATGCGCGACTCTGGGCGTTTGCCCGTTACTGGGGCTTCGCGCCACGCGCTTGCGCTCCCTACCGGGCGCGAACAAAGGGGAAGGACGAGCGCGGGGTCGGGTACGTCAAGAAGAATGCTATCGCTGGTCGCCGGTTTGAGAACTGGGCTTCGTTCGAGGCGCACCTTGACCGATGGATACGAGAGATCGCAGACCGACGAGAACACGGCACGACTGGTGAAGCACCAATTGAACGCTTTGCTGCGGAGGCCGAAGCCCTTCGGCCGCTATCCGGCCGCGCACCGTTTGGACAACTACGCGACCTCGTGCGCAAAGTGCAGGCGGACTGCGCCATCGATCTCGACACAAACAGCTATTCCGTACCCTGGCGTTTCATCGGCGAGAGCGTCCAAGTCGTTGTATTGGCTGGCCGTGTAATTATCCGTCACGCTGGCCAGGTTGTGGCCGATCATCCTCTCTGCCAGGGACGGCGACAACGGATCGTCGACCGGGATCACTTTGTTGGCTTCGCGGGTAGCGAAGGACTGGTTCGCACCGCTCCAGTCGAGCTGGCACCAGCCGCCTTGCTGCGACCTCTTGCGGAATACGAGGCCGTTGTTGGAGGTGGCTGGTGATGACGACCGTCGATCACGATTTACTCATCGCGACACTCGATCGGCTAAAGCTGACGGCGATCCGCGATCAACTCGACACGTTGCTGGACGAGGCGGCCCGCTCGAAGATGACGTTGCGCGAAGCTCTGGCGTTCCTGGTCTCACGAGAGATTGCCCGGCGCGATGAACGGCGCATCTCGATGTCGAGCAAGTTGGCGCAGTTCCCCTTCGTACGCGAACTCGATGGCTTCGACTTCGAGGCACAGCCCTCGCTGGATCGAGGACAGATCAGGGAGCTGTCAACCTGCCGCTGGATTGCTCACGGCGACACCGTCCTATTCCTCGGACCTCCGGGCACCGGTAAGACGCACCTTGCTGTCAGTCTTGGCCGAGAAGCAATCCGCCAGAACTACAACGTTCAATTCGCCACGGCGGCCACTCTGGTTGCGATGCTCGCCAAGGCCCATAACGATGGCTCATTGGACAAGCAGTTGACAATCCTATCGCGGCCGAAACTGCTGATCATCGACGAGCTGGGATATCTGCCCTTCGAAGCTAACGCCGCCCACCTGTTCTTCCAACTGGTCTCTCGCCGCTATGAAAGGGGATCGATCCTGATTACCTCCAATCGATCGGTCGGAGAGTGGGGGAGCGTCTTTGGAGACCCTGTCGTCGCCACCGCGATATTGGACCGCCTGCTGCACCATTCGACGGTGATCACCATCCGAGGTGATAGCTACAGGCTTCGCGAAAAGCGCCGTTCCGGCCTTCTGCAGAAGGCCGGAACAGCGCTTGAGACAAACGAAACAGCAAATCAATGAAGGGGTCAGTTCTTCGTTTCGCCTACGGGGTCAAATCTTCACTTCGCTTGACAGCAGGCATAGTTTGATAGTTGCAGGATACGTGGTCGGCATCGAGTACCAAACTCACACGTTGGCTCATGATCGCTGTATGAAATGCATCCGGCGCCATGGGCGGGTTTCGTCCTGGCCTGAAGCCATAGTAGAACCCGCAAAGGATAGGCCGTCATAGACGGCACTAAGCACTTCAGCGACCGCGCCAGCATCCTTCGCACCCGAGGCTCTTCCCGCATCCGTATCTGTCTACACCTCAGATGCGACAGCCGTCGCCTCTTGGGATGCTGGCCAAACGTCACGTTTTGAAGGAAGACTGGCGACGTGCACATTCGATGTCGCCCCCGGCACTGGGGATCGTCTCATCTGGGTTGGCGCGCTGCACGTGGCCGCGTAAAAACGGATTCTCTCTCAACGGTTTGGTGCTTTTTCAAGAACGACTGGCATCTATTGCTCGATCCATCTCCACCCTATTGCAGGAAAAGGTAAATGTCG
>NZ_ML133625.1 GCF_003985125.1 Rhizobium phaseoli | reverse complement strand
GCCACATTGGCAGCCCGTCGAGGGGCGCCGCCAATGCCTAGGCTACACGATGGTGCGCCCCAATGTGCGTTCGCAGCCGCATTATGTCGACATCACTATCGATGGCGCCGGTAAGCAGCGCGTCTGGTACTGACCGATGGCCGGTTCTTTCGCCGATATCGCCCAAACCTGCGCACCGATGGTGAAGGTGGAGACGCTTGCAGGCATTGTAAGCCTCGAGAGCCGGTTCCAGCCATTTGCCGTTCGCATCAACAGCGGTCCTCCGCTTCCCGCCCAACCCGCATCGAAGGCGGAGGCGATCGAGGTCGCCACGTCGCTGATTGCCGACCGCCAGGATATCCAGATCGGTCTTGGCGGTATTGGCATCGAGCAGCTTCAAAAACTGAAACTATCCGTCGCGGACGCCTTCGATCCCTGCCTGAACCTCAAGGCCACGGCCACGCTTCTCGATGGATATCTTCGCGTCGCTGTGCGCGCGGGGGACGATCCGGCCCTGGCTGAGACAGTGATGCTCCAGTCCTACTACGGCCGCGACGATCCATCCCTCGGCGCCATGGTCAAATACGACGAGCAGGTGCGCCGGGAAGCAAAGCGGCTATCGCCGATCCTGGCCTCGCTCACCGTCGGCGAGCCCGATAGCCGGGCCGGCCCTGGCGAGCAGCTGCAAGATGACGCGGCGCCGGCGCTTGCGAAGCAATCCTCCCAAACCACCGAGGCCGCGTCCTGGGACGTTTTCAGCTCCCGGCGGCAATCCGCGGTTCTCGTTTTCCAGAATGATCGATCGGAGCAAAGTGAATGATCTCCAAAGCCAGCCTTCGCCCGCTTGCCGCATCCACCCTCATGGCGGCCGCCATCCTCGCCTGCCTGGTCGAACCAGCTTTCGCCCAGGCCGCCGGCATCGAAACCGTGCTGCAGAACATCGTCGACATGCTGACCGGCAATATCGCCCGTCTGCTGGCGGTGATCGCGGTGATCATCATCTGCATCGCCTGGATGTTCGGATACATGGATTTGAGGAGGGCAGGCTTCTGGATCATCGGCATCGGCGGTATTTTCGGCGCCACCGAACTGGTCAACACCATCGTCGGGAACTGAACGCCATGGCGATCATTCAGAGCCTTGAAGATGATACGCTGTTTCTCGCCTGCACCCGCCCGGCAATGATTGCCGGCGTGACGATGGAGGCGATGGGCGTCAACATCATGTTGACGACCATTCTCTATATCACGGCAGGATCGATTGCCTACGCGCTGGTCGGGATCGTTTTCCATGTCCTGTTTCGCGCCCTCGTCAAGCACGACCACAACAGGTTCCGCATCCTCGTCGCGTGGATCGAGACCCGCGGCCGCTCGCGCAATTCCGCTTACTGGGGCGGCTCCACACTCTCGCCCCTGACGCTCACCAGGCGCTATGACGAACGGGATTTGAGCCTTGGCTAATATCGCGACGCTGCGGTCGCGCGAGCTCGGGCCGGAGACCTTCATCCCCTATGTCAGGCATGTCGACGAAACGACCATCGCGCTCGAGTCCCGAGCGTTGATGACGATGATCGCTCTCGACGGCGTTTCCTTCGAAACATCAGACATCAGGGACCTTAACGGCCTGCACCGCAGTCTGAACACACTCTACCGAAATATCGCCGACGAGCGGCTGGCGCTCTGGACGCATGTCGTGCGCCGCCGTGACAATGCCTATCCAGATGGCCGCTTCGCCAACGCCTTCTCCGACGGACTCAATGCCAAATACCGCCACCGGATGGTGCGCGAAGATCTGTTTCGCAACGATCTCTACCTGACCCTCGTCTGGCACCCCGGCCGGGATCCTGCCGAACGGGCGGCCGACCTTCTCTCCCGGCTGCGCAAGGCGCGCCGATCCGGTATCGAACTCGACGAACATGCCCTGAAGCATCTCCGCGACCGCGTGGCGGACCTTGTCGCCGGCCTGCAGCGCTTCGAGCCGCGGCTGCTGAGCCTTCATGAACAGGACGGTATCCTGTTCTCCGAACCGAGCGAGGTTCTCCACCAGTTGGTCGGCGGCCGTCAGGAACCGATCGCGTTGACGGAGGGACGGATTTCCTCGGCGATCTATTCCGACCGGGTCATTTTCGGGCGCGAGACCGTCGAGATCCGTCACGAGGCTGACAGCCGTTACGCCGGCATGTTCGGCCTCAAGGAATATCCGGCGACCACGCGCAGCGGCATGCTCGACGGTATCCTGACCGCACCCTTCGAGCTCATCCTGACGCAATCCTTCGCCTTCACCTCAAAGGCCGACGCCCGCACGATCATGGGCCGCAAGCAGAACCAGATGGTCAGCGCCGGTGACAAGGCGGCCTCGCAGATCGAGGAACTCGGCGACGCGATGGACGATCTCGAATCCAATCGCTTTGCGCTCGGAGAGCATCATTTGGCACTTGCCGTTTTCGCGCCGTCGGTCAAGCAACTGACCGACCACATGGCGAAGGCGCGCGCGTATCTCACCAGCGGCGGCGCGGTCGTCGCCCGCGAGGATCTCGGGCTCGAGGCTGCCTGGTGGGCGCAGCTGCCGGGCAATTTCCGCTATCGGGCGCGCTCGGGAGCAATCACGTCCCGCAACTTCGCAGCCCTTGCTCCCTATCATTCCTATCCCACCGGCCAGAAGGACGGCAACGAGTGGGGACCGGCGGTCGCCATGCTGAAGACCGCATCGGGTTCGCCCTTCTATTTCAATTTCCATCACGGCGACCTCGGCAACACCTTCGTTTGCGGCCCATCGGGTGCTGGCAAGACAGTGCTGTTGAACTTCATGCTGTCCCAGCTCGAAAAGCACGATGCGCATATGGTCTTCTTCGACAAGGACCGCGGCGCCGATCTCTTCGTACGCGCGGCCGGCGGCACCTATCTCCCGCTGAAGAATGGTGCTGCCACCGGCTGCGCGCCGTTGAAAGCTCTGGAACTCACTGCGGAAAACAAGGTATTCCTCACCCGTTGGATCGCCAAGCTGGTCCGATCCGGATCCGGCGAACTATCGATCACCGAGTTGCGCGACATCGCCTCGGCGGTCGACGGGGTGGCGGACCTGCCGGTGGAGCGTCGCTCCATCGGCGCCCTGCGCGCCTTCCTCAACAATACCGATCCCGAGGGCATTGCTGTACGTCTGAAACGCTGGGAGAGGGGCGGGCCGCTCGGCTGGGTCTTCGACAACGCGGCCGACGATATCGGCATCGGCGCAAAATTCATCGGATACGACATGACCGATTTCCTCGATAACGAGGAAATCCGCACGCCGTTGATGGCTTACCTGTTCTTCCGCATCGAGCAGCTGATCGACGGACGGCGCATCATCATCGTCATCGACGA
>NZ_ML133624.1 GCF_003985125.1 Rhizobium phaseoli | reverse complement strand
GCCCGCCGGTTCGATCAGGACCGGATGATGCAGGTTGAACGTTCCGCCCGCATTGCCTGGTTCGTCGCCGTTTCCGCCGGCGTCCTTGCTGCTGCCTCCGTCTTTGCCATTGCCGGCCTCACGCCTCTGAAAACCGTCGAACCCTTCGTCGTGCGGGTCGACAATTCAACAGGCATCGTCGACGTGGTCTCGGCGCTGACATCCACCGCCGGCACCTACGACGAGGCCGTCACCAAATATTTTGCGGCCAAATACGTCCGCGCCCGCGAAGGTTACGTCTGGAGCGAGGGCGAGGAGAATTTCCGGACGGTGGCATTGCTGTCGACGCAGCCGGAGCAAACGCGGTTTTCAGCGCTCTATCGCGGCAGCAATCCGGATTCGCCGCAGAACATTTATGGCCGCAGCGCGACCGCGCGGATCAACATCGTTTCCATCTCGCTGATCAACGCCAACGTTGCATCCGTCCGCTATATGAGGACCGTGACCCGTGGTGACGAGGTGCGCACCACGCACTGGGTTGCGACCCTGACCTTTTCCTACGCCAACGCGCCGATGTCCTCAACCGATCGGCTGATCAATCCGCTCGGCTTCGTCGTCAGCGAATATCGCGCCGATCCGGAGGCCATCAATTGAGATCGCACGTTTTCCTTCCGCTTATCCTTGCCGGCAGCCTCTCCTCGCCGGTGCTCGCCCTCGAAACACCACGCGGTGCGGCGCAGGATAGCCGCATTCGCTTCGTCGATTATCAGCCCTATAACATCACCAAGGTGGTCGGCACGCTCCGCTCCTCCGTTCAGATCGAATTCGCCGCCGATGAAGAAATCGCCCATGTCGCGCTCGGCAACAGCGTTGCGTGGGAGGTGGCGCCGGCCGGCAACATTCTTTTCCTGAAGCCTCGGGAAAATCAGCCGGTGACGAATATCTCGGTCGTGACGACACGGCGGGATGGATCGACCCGCAGCTATCAGATGGAGCTCACCGTCCGTGACGGCAGCGTCGAGGCCGGGCAGAACACCTATTTCTATGTGAAATATCGCTACCCAGCTGACGAAGCCGAGCGGCGCCGGCAGGAGGCAGTTACGCGTGCCCAGGCGGCGCAGGCCGGCGAGGCCGATCGCGTACTTGCCCTTCATGAAGCTTTTGGACCGCGCAATTGGCGCTATTCGGCGCAGGGATCCCAGGCGCTCGAGCCGCAAGCCGTTTATGACAACGGCAAGGTCACGAGCTTCGCCTTTGTCGGCAACCAGGAAATGCCGGCGATCTATATGGAAAACTCCGACGGCAGCGAAAGCCTGGTTCCGAAGTCCGTAGACGGAAATCTCGTCCTCGTTCATGCGATCAGCCGCAAGTTCATCCTGCGCCGGGGAGGCGACGTCCTCTGCGTCTTCAACGAAGCCTACGATCGCGTCGGCATCAATCCCGAGACCAACACGACGTCACCATCGGTCGAGCGCGTCGTCAAGGCGCCGCAAGATGCGCAATAGGAGGGGGCATGGTCGAGGAAGAGATTATCCAGATCCCCGGTGAGCGCGCCGAGACGTCGGCCGGCGGCCGGCTCGACAACAATCCCATCCTCAAACGCGGCGCTGTCGCTGTCGCGATGGTGGTCTTTGTCGCCTTCGCGCTCTGGTCGATGCGCGGGCAGGACAAACCGTCGGATAGTGCCCAGCCCGAACGGGTGGTCATCCGCCAGACTTCGGATTTCGAACCGGCCAAGGAGCCGGTCCAGCCGACAGCGACTCTGCCGCAGGTCCAGCTCCCGACGCCTGTTGCTACCGAACAGGCGCCGACGGACGATGACAAACTGCTCGATGCTGCCCGCCGTGCGCCGGTCATCGCTTATGGCGGCGAGAAGGCGCCATCGACTCGGCGCCAGGATCAGGACAGGACCTCGGATCAAGCCTCGGACTACGTGCAGCTCGGCGCCAATCCCGGCGGCTTCGCCTCGCAGGGCGAAAACGAAGACCAGCGCTTCAACCGCTTGCTGACGCCGACGCAGTTGCAGGGATCGCGCGCCGGCACGCTGGGCAACCGCGATTTCATCGTCGCGATGGGGACATCCATTCCTTGCGTTCTCGAGACCGCGCTCTCCTCCGATCAGCCGGGGTTCACCAGCTGCGTCATCAACCGCGACGTTCTCTCGGATAACGGCCGCGTCGTGCTGATGGAAAAAGGCACGCAGGTCGTCGGTGAATATCGCGGCGGCATCCGCCGTGGACAGAAGCGCCTGTTCGTCCTCTGGAACCGGGCGAAGACCCCGAAGGGCGTGATCATCACTTTGGCGTCGCCGGCAACCGATGCCCTCGGCCGGGCCGGCGTCGACGGCTATGTCGACACCCATTGGTGGGAGCGTTTCGGCAGCGCGATCCTGCTGTCGATCGTCGGCGACACGACCTCCTACGCCAGCAGCCGGCTGCAGGACAGCGATGTCGAAGCGCAAAACACCACCAGCGCCGGCCAGCAGGCCGCGGCGATCGCCGTCGAGCAATCGATCAACATTCCGCCGACCCTCATGAAGCATCAGGGCGAGCTGGTTTCGATCTTCGTCGCGCGTGATCTCGATTTCTCCAGCGTCTACCGGCTTCGCGTAACGGAGCCCGGCAACCGCATCTACGACCGCGCCGTGCTCGGAGATTTCGCGCCGACGTCGAAGATCGTGACAAAATAGGTTCGACGATGACTGAAGCTCCGGACTCCGCAGTCGTGCGCGAATTGCTTTCGCCTCTCTCGCCGTTCCTTCGCGACAAGACGTTCTATGAGGTCATCGTCAATCGACCCGGGCAAGTCGTCACGGAGGGCGGGGAGGGATGGCAGACCTACGACATGGCGGAACTATCCTACGACAGGCTGATGCGTCTCGCGCGGGCGGTCGCGAGTTTTTCCAATCAATCGATCGACGAGACACGGCCGATCCTGTCGGCGACCTTGCCGGATGGCGAGCGGATCCAGATCGTCATTCCGCCGGCAACGACGAAGGGAACCGTCAGCATCACCATACGCAAGCCATCCTCCGTGTCGCTGACCCTCGAGGATCTCGACCATGGAGGATTGTTCGCCGATGTCGCGCTGGCCGAAGGCGACGGAGGGCGATGGGACAAAAGCCTGTTGGATTACTATCGGGTCGGCGCCTATAAGGCGTTTCTCCGGGAGGCGGTGTTTGCAAGAAAGAACATCATCATTTCCGGCGCCACGGGCTCTGGAAAGACCACCCTGTCGAAAGCGCTGATCCGTTATATTCCGCAAAGCGAGCGGATCATTTCGATCGAAGACACACCGGAGCTGGTGGTCCCGCAGCCCAATCACGTTCGGCTCTTTTATTCCAAGGGCGGGCAGGGGCTCGCCAAAGTCGGCGCCAAGGACCTGCTCGAATCCTGTCTGCGCATGCGGCCCGACCGCATCCTGCTGCAGGAGCTGCGAGACGGCACGGCTTTCTACTACATTCGCAACATCAACTCCGGCCATCCGGGCTCGATCACGACGGTTCACGCCGATTCCACCCGGCTTGCCTTCGAGCAACTGACATTGCTGGTCAAGGAGTCGGA
>NZ_ML133623.1 GCF_003985125.1 Rhizobium phaseoli | reverse complement strand
CAGTCGTCCGACTAGCTCGTCCCAATCCAATGCTTGCAACGAATCGCTCATCACCAAGGTGAATCATTCGCGATCATCACCGTCAAGGCTAAGTTAGCGCCTATGGGGCTTGACCCGAGGACCCATGCCGGCCTCGCCGACTGCGACCGTGGATCCCAGGCTCAAGGCCTGGAATGACGGAGGTTGGGAACGTTGCTGGCCAGACCAGCCGGCGCTGCCGTCCTATCGAAAACTCAAAGCAATTCCAGCATCGCCGCAGCACCCGAGACTGTGGCCTGGCCGGGGCTTTCCTCGACGTTGAGCGCTTTCACGACGCCATTTTCCACCAGCATCGAATAGCGCTTGGAGCGCAGGCCGAGGCCGCCGGCGGAGAGGTCGGCTTCGAGGCCGACGGCCTTGGTGAAGCCGGCGTCCCAGTCGGCGAGGAAGTGGATCTTGCCCATACCGCCGGAGGATTGCGCCCAGGCGCCCATGACGTGCCAGTCGTTGACGGCGAGAACGGCGATGTCGTCGACGCCCTTGCCGAGAATGGTGTCGCGGTTTTCGAGATAACCCGGCAGATGGTTCAGCGAGCAGGTGGGCGTGAAGGCGCCCGGCACGGCAAAGAGAACGACGCGCTTGCCGGCGAAGAGCTGCTCGGTGCTGATTTCGACCGGGCCGTCGGCGGTCTTTTCCTTGAAGGTGGCGGCAGGAAGCTTGTCGCCGATCGCGATGGTCATGGGTTTTCTCCTTTATCCAGGTTTTGCGGCAGATGCCGGGGCCGGCTTGGCGGGCGCCGCGAGAAGATCGCAGGCGACTATAAATTCCGGTCAGTCAAAGGCAAGCGTGGTCTCCATCGCCTTGCCGCCATCGATCACCAGCACGCTCCAGCGCTTGCCCGATGGATCATAATCCTTCGGCAGCTTGCCGATTGCAATGTCGGTCTTGAAGGTGGCGCCGTCACGTTTGCCGCCGATCTGCTTGGTGAAGGCATAGCCGCCCGGGCCGGTGACGATGATGTCGGGCGGGCTCTTTCCCGCGCCCGGCAGGGTGAGCGTCAGCGACAGTGTCTTCCTGTCCGGCGCGATCGCATGCGCCGTGACCTTGAAATCGGCCGACGGCGGCTTCGGCAGCGCCGCATCGGCGGCGGCAAGGATCGCCTCCTCCTCCGGATGCGACTGGATGGCAGGGCCGAGCGTCACCGAGAGATTTGCCTGGAAGGGAACGCAGATATCCCTGCAGATGCCGATGAAGGCCGTCGCGTCGACCGCGACCGGGGTTTTGCGGGATGCCGTCAGCGACAGCGGCAGCGTCACCGGCGCGTCATAGGCGATATCCTCGATGGCGCCGTTGAAGAAGTGCTTGGGAACCGGATAGGCGATGCTATCAAGCGTGACGCCGCTTCCGGCCGCGATGGTGAGTTGAGGCGGAATGCCGCTGTTGCCGGGCTCGCGCCAATAGGTGATCCAGCCGGGTTTCGGCTCGATCTGCAGGCCGGCGCGGATTTTGCCGCCGGCATCGGGCGCCAGCGCCACGAGGCGCATACGGCCGCCCTCGGCCTCGGCCCAGGCGCTCATTTCCGCCTGGGCGGAACTAAAGGGGGCGAAGGCTGCGGCCAGCGAAATGGCCGCCATGAAAAGCCGGTACGGTGCCAAAGAAATAATCATCATGGAACAAAGGTTTACCGAAAGTGTCGTGTCGCCGCCAGAAGTGGACGGCCATATAATCTTCATTTTCAGTTGATTGATTGGTGACATTGGCCCATCCTTCTCTAGTCGGGGCCTTGGTGCGGTCTGGCAGCAGGAGGAACGATGTCCTTATCGACGCTGAAGAACAGACGGGAACGTGGCTTCTTCGATGGCCAGTTCCTCATCGCCATGCCCGGCATGGAGGACCGCAATTTTGCCCGCACGGTGATTTACATCTGCGCGCATTCGGATGCCGGCGCCATGGGCTTCGTCATCAACCGGCCGCAGAGCCTGACCTTCACAGACGTGCTGCTGCATCTCGACATGATCAAGCAGGAAGAGCCGATCGTGCTGCCGCAGCGCGCCCGCGATTTCCCGATCCAGACCGGCGGCCCGGTGGAAAGCGGCCGCGGCTTCGTGCTGCATTCGGACGATTATGCCAGCGACTCCTCGATCCCCGTCAGCGACGATATCTGCCTGACGGCAACGCTCGACATCGTGCGCGCCATCTCCAAGGGCGCCGGGCCGAAGCGCGCGACGATGCTGCTCGGTTACTCCTCCTGGGGCGCCGGCCAGCTCGAAAACGAGGTCGCCAACAATGGCTGGCTCACCTGCCCGGCAAATGAAGAACTGATCTTCGATCGCAGCCTCGAGGACAAATACGAGCGGGCCCTTGCCGGCATGGGCGTGACCGCCGCCATGCTTTCGGCCGAGGCCGGACACGCATGACGCCGGTGGCGAGGCCGCTGGCGATCGCTGGAACGAATAGCTCGAAGTGACGTTTCCTTCCCGCGCGGACGAGAGGTCCGACGCTGACAAGGAGATATTAAATGGGTAGCACCAGCGACAAGATCTCAGGCAAGGCAAACGAAATTGCCGGCAAAACGAAGCAGGCGGTCGGCAAGGCTGCCGACGATCGCGACATGCAGGCCAAGGGCGCCGTCCAGGAAGCCAAGGGCAAGGGGCAGGTCGCAACCGGCAAGGTCAAGGACAAGCTCAAGGGCGCCGTCGACCGGCTCTAACCACCAGCGCAGCCTTGATGAACCATGCCTGCTGCGCGCACCGCGCGGCGGGCATTTTTAATCCGCCGCTTCCTTGCTGAGATCAAGACGATGAAGCTTTTCGCCTGCGACAATTGCGATCAGGTCGTCCACTTCGACAACCGCCACTGCGTGCGCTGCAATCATCGCCTCGGCTTCCTGCCCGGCGATCTCGCCATGCATGCGCTAGAGCCGCGCGACGAGACGGTCTGGCAGCTTGTTGCCGATCCCGACCGGCAGGTGCGCTTCTGCGCAAATGCCGGTCTCGACATCTGCAACTGGCTGGTGGAGGGCGATAGCGACGGTGAATTCTGCACCGCCTGCCGTCACAACCGGCTGGTGCCGAACACCGATACCGAGGACGGTATCGGCCGCTGGCGGCGCATCGGCCAGGCGCAGCGCCATCTGTTTTATTCGCTCTTGCGCTGGAAGCTGCCGCATCCCGACCGGACGCAAGACCCGCAAGGCGGCCTCGTCTTCGATTTCCTCGAGGATTCGCTGCAGAATGACGGCCATGTCGTGCCGGCCATGACCGGCCACGAGGAAGGCCTGATCACCATCCGCGCCGCGGAAGCCGACGATGCGACGCGCGAACAGGCGCGCAGCTCGATGAATGAGCCCTATCGCACCCTGCTTGGCCATTTCCGCCACGAAGCCGGCCATTTCATCTGGAACAAGCTGGTGCGCGACCGCGACGGCCTTGCTGAATTCCGCGCCGTCTTCGGCGACGAACGGCAGGATTATGCGGCTGCCCTGCAAAATCACTATGCCGGCGGCGCACCTCCTGGATGGCAGGACAGTTTCATCAGCGCCTATGCGGCATCCCACCCCTGGGAGGATTTCGCCGAGTGCTTCGCCCATTATCTCCATATCGTCGACACGCTGGAGACGGCGCGCGCCTTCGGCATCGCCATCGATCCGCGCGGCCACGAGGAAATATCAGGCGAGGTCGATTTCCTCCCCTACAGGGCGGCAAGCGCCGAACAGCTGGTCAGCGCCTGGGTGCCGCTCAGCCTGGCGATCAACGCCATCCAGCGCAGCATGGGCCAGCCCGACTCCTACCCCTTCGTGCTGTCGTCGCCCGTGGTGAGCAAGCTCGAATATCTGCACCGGCTGATCCAGGGGGCGGCGGCGCGGCAGCAGTAACGAATTGGCTGGGACGCCACCACACTTTCCGTCATCCTCGGCCTTGAGCCGAGGATCCATGTTCCGACTGGTGGGTGTTGGCGTGGATGCTCGGGTCAAGCCCCATAGGCGCTAACTTAGCCTTGACGGTGATGATCGCGAATGATTCACCTTGGTGATGAGCGATTCGTTGCAAGCATTGGATTGGGACGAGCTAGTCGGACGACTG
>NZ_ML133622.1 GCF_003985125.1 Rhizobium phaseoli | reverse complement strand
GCGATTTGACGCAAATCTGACATATCGCCTTCCTTCTTTCGTTCCATCCATCGCTGAGTAAAAGGCAGGCAGCTCGCGCCGCCTCGCATGGCAATCTTCAAAACCCGTGCCATGTGGGCAGCAGCATATAAAACAGCTGTTTTGCTGATCTTCAGCTATTTAGTTCCGAACTTTCGAAGGCGGGATCGACAAACTCTTGTCTCGAAACCGCCAAACTGGACGAAGCGGCTGCGAGGTCTTGTCGGTTGGAAATCGCTTGCGTCAAAGATCAACAAATCTCGTCCGTATCCTTACATCTCAGGCGAGGGACAGAAGTAGTGTGGCAAGTCGTAGAGCCAAGCAGATCGGTACCGTCTTGACGGCCGATCGGCTTCGCACCACGCGTCGAATCAAGGCCGGATGATCAGCAGAACGCATATGAAGGCACAGTAGAGATTGTCGCTTACAACAAACTCGCTGTTATGCTGTCTCCATGAACAAATAGGGGGAATGCCGACAGCTTGGCAGCTGCAGTCTTGCAGGCCCGGATTGTTTCGCCATTGGCTGAGATTGACAACGGAGCCGGTTTCGATCGTCAGCGGGCCAGATTCTGAGGAAATGCTCGAAGGCTACAGCAAAGATCGTGAGCAAGCTATCAAGTTAAAGCGCTAGTCGCGGACGCTTTTTTCCGGCCATACGCTCAGCTCCGACAAATTGTGGATCGCGTAGTCGAATACGGCGAAGAGCTTAAGGCAATTTTAGTAGGTGCTATCAGAATTGACCGATGATCATTATCCGACGACGACATCACCGCTCATCTTTAGGAAAGTGGCATTTGCGCGTGCCCGCACAGTCGTAATATCGGGAGCAATAATCCCCCGTATCGGTTCAACGTCGCCGGACAAGCCCGCCAAGTTGCATCTGTGGCCTTCACGTTTTCAAGATCTCGCGCCCGACGAACTCTGCCGCTCCAGAAAGACTTCCGCTTTCCTCAGGGAGAAAGCATTCATTAAAATCGCCGCATTCCTTGCAGCTGGGAGCGCTACAAAGGGAAAAGCCTTCAGCTTCGCAAATCTTGCGGTAAAAATACTTCTTCCACCTCATGTTGTTGGTGTTGCCTGCCACCAGCGCCGGAAAATGCGCGAACAGCAATCTCCTAAGTTCGGCTTTGTCAAGCAAGCCGAGATCCCGCCAGAGGTGGTCTTCGCGCATGGAACGTCGCGCAATGATCTTAGCAAAACGCACGCCCTCAGGGTCGCCTGGCCGCACATGCCCTAGGAGCATATCGCGCAACAGTTGCTCCTCCGCATCAGGCACGCAATCACTCGCCTCTTGCAGGGCAAAAGCGCGGATAAGCCTTGCCGGGAAACTGCGGGCTGGTATATCCCGCAGCTCCCTAAGCGAAAGGCCGGTTGCCTCGGTCGCGGTGGCAATCCCCATCTCAATTTCTTCAAGTGCGCGCGAAAAAACGCGGAAGAGCACATAGTCATCAAAATATAACTTGAGACCCATCTGGCATGGTCGGCTGAAATAGCGTGTTTGGCAATCGTCGCAGTGGTCGACGGCTATGCCGGTTTGACGTGCGGCGTCCGCAGCTGGCACCGCCACCGTCGAGACCCCGATGTGATGCACATTTGGCATGCGCTTCGTCGCTTTCTCCAATAATCGAATTCAGTTGGCTGCTTTGATCCCCGCAAGGCGAGCATTCAAAGGTTGTGCCAGCTTGAGCAAGTGACAGTTGAAGCCGGCTTTTCAATCACTCGATCGCCCGTGCAGCAGGGAGGCGATCCCGCCTCCCAGTTATCGCCAAACGGACAAACGCAGGCTTTCAATCTGCGGCGCCGATCGAGCAGTCTGAGTGTAGCAATCTGAGGGAAGATCAAAGATCAATTGCTGCGCAACGACGTGTTAGCCGCCGATAGAGTTATCATATGTCTCTTCGATAGTCCTCAGAGTAGTTGGAGACCGGCACTGAACGTCTTCCGACCTTCAGTGTTGACCTTTGTCCAGTTGAACGGGAGGCCTTCGGCAACGTAGTAAACGCCGCTTTGAGGCGTCAGCTTTCCGTTTCTCGAGCCCATGTCGCCACGCTCGCGGACTCTCAGCGAATCGGCGCGATAGAGTTCATTCTCCTGGATCCTATCATTCGTCATTGCGCTCATAGGAGCACCGGGGAGCGGCGATCAATACGCACTTGCAGGCCTTCCAGTGCGCCCGCAACGATGAGGCCCTTGTTCGCCACTCGGTCCATCGGAACAAACACAGGATCAAGCACCGGCCGGCAACATTCAAAACGTCGCGCGGCTTCCGTCATCGTTATTGACGGCGAACGATAAGGTTTACTACCATCGCCTCCCAAAAGCGCTATCTGCCCGGCAAGAGGGATCGGGTACCCGTCAAAGATCGTAAAGGCGGTTAACCCAACTCGCAAAGCTTCTTCGCCAACAAATAGCGAGTGCATGTCGTCGAAGCGGATCATCTGAATAAGATCACTGCCAATTAAACCGGCGATCGATGCAATGCTGTTGCGATCAGGGAGCTCAGCGGCGCGAAAGATCGCACTTTCTGGCTCCAACAGATACACAAAATTTTCCATATCCTTGCCTTCTAAATTCTTGAAAAGAGCTCGTGCCCAGCTGCTTTTGACGGGAGCGAAAGCGACTCGTGCATCAACTTGGGATAGCGACAACGCGCGGCAATATGCAGATTTCAGCGTGCTGTGTAAATGGTCCTGCGCCAATTCGGTTCGGTTCAATTCAAGCCAGGCTCCGGACGCGTCGCTCCGATGTCGCCCAGCCAGTTGATTCTATTGAGATATTTTAATGGGCGTGTTTTTATTCCGGCCAGCCCCCATACCAACTCCGGGCCAAACATGAACGCGACGATGTTAGACCATACCGGCAGCCGCGAGTCGACTAAGCGGGTTCAGCAATCGAACGCGGCGGCCATCGGCGTCGCCGCACGTATGGCTCGAATTTGTCCCAAATTTGCGGAACGGATCCCGACCTTGGGCAAACTATGCAAACGGGTGCGTGTTCCAAGTTTGACGAGATCTGTACGTTGTACGAATACCCAGCAGAATTAGAAATCATTTCCCATGCTGCAGACGCGAGAGCCTGAACTCGAAGCTAACGAGTGGAGCTTCTATCAAGGCACCCCTTACGACGTATAAAGCAGAAAGAAAATTTGCAATCGGCGAGTTCCATCCGAGCATCACGACATTTGGCTAGCGCAACCGGGGCAACAGCCGCGCTCACTGTTGGCTGACTTAAAGTGTGCTGAAAGCCGCGGTCGCGAGTTCGCGCTCGGTCCCCAGGCGTTTTCGGTGCCGCGTTTTTAGCGTTATTCAAAACGCGGATGATGGCATCCAATCAATCTATTTTGCCTGATTAGCGACCTTGGTGCATGACCAAGGTGTCTCACCAAACAAGCCGATCGCGACCTCAGCGGAGAACGTACAAAAATGCAATAGATAGGAAGCGGCAGATTTTATTGCGTATCCCGGAGAGATACTGGCGCCGCCTTGTTGCTCGCTATGGCGGCGGCCTTCGGAGTCTGGCGAACAGGATTTGCCGAGTCGGAAGCCGCGAAAGAAGAAGTCGTCACTTTGGCGTATTCGCGCTGACCCAACTTTTGGCAACCTATGGCACTCACGGCGAAGTCATGCACGTTCATAGCGTGGACGAATCGGGCGAAACGTCAGCGTCGACGCAGTTCAAGTATTGGACGAACGAACGGGAGCAAGGCCTTGTCCTTTAGAACTTTTTTTTGCATCCTGCTACTGGTCACGTGCACCAGCGCTGTTTCGGCCTACGCCGCGTCGCTTTCCATCTTCAAAGCGTTCGCCGTAACACTAGCGGCTTCGGTTTTCCTTCAGGTCGTTTATTTCTTGAGCCTGCTATTTATGTCCTTCCGGCCCACGCGCGAGAGCGACAGGTCGATACATTCAGGAACTCGGCAGGCAAACCAGCCACAAAAACATGATCGCGATGAAACTGAGCTGACCTGCCACTGAATTTTCATCCGGCGGCGATTAGAGCCTCGGCGGTTTTGAATACGCCAAGTGGCGCGGTGTGAGCAACCGGCGGAAACGCGAAGCCTTCATCTTGCGCAGCGTTGGAGCCGGTTGCGGCGATGGTCCCGGCATAATCTGCCGGGGTCTGATATCCGAGCGATTAGTGCGGCCGGAAATTATTGTGATCGTCCGCCCATTCGGCAATGGCGCTTCGGGCATGATTGAGGCCAAAGAACAGGCTTTCGTTGAGCAGTTCGTCGCGCATCCGACCATTGAAGCTCTCGGCATAGCCGTTCTGCATCGGCTTTCCCGGCGCGATGTAGTGCCAGTCGACTTTGTGATCCTTCGACCACGCGAGGATCGCATTCGAGGTGAGTTCAGTGCCGTTGTCGGAGACGATCATCCCGGGCTTGCCACGTCGTTCGATCAGCGTCGTCAGCTCCCGTGCGACGCGGCGGCCGGAGATCGAGGTGTCCGGGATTGCTGCCAGGCATTCGCGCGTCACGTCATCGACGACATTGAG
>NZ_ML133621.1 GCF_003985125.1 Rhizobium phaseoli | reverse complement strand
AGCTCATAATCCGTCTGGATATGCTGGTCGCCCAGCCATTCGATATGGTCGAGCGACAATCCGCTGCGGCCTTCGATCGATGGATCAACCTGCTGCAGCGGCGAAGTTGATCTGAACTCGGCACGTGAATCCGAACGGCCGTCCAGACCGGCCGGTTCGCGGCCACTTGCCGGCTCAGGGGACAACCCCGACGCTGCGTTCGCCTCAACGACTTGCTGGTACTGCCGAAGCCGCTTGAAAGAGATAGTGTGTTTTCCCATGTCTTCGGTGAAGTCTTGGTAATCTTTTTTCAACGACCATTGCTGCTGATCACTGCCGTTGAGCCGGCTCGCTATGCTCTCCCTACCCCTGGTTTGCAGCCAATCACTAAACTTTCGTTGAGTGCTGGCCAGTCTCCAGACGACTCTCCTCTGCGAAGTCGAGTCCGGTCCGAGCTTACTCAGCTCTTCGTTGGCGAAGCTATCAATCATGAGGGCGTCGTCGGGATAAGGATTATGCTGTTTCAACTGCGACTCAGCGCCTAGATACTGCCGCAGCCGATCGAAACTCACGCTTATTCTTTTTCCTTCAGCGTTGGTAAAGTTACTGTAATCGTCCTTTAACGACTGTTGCTGCTGATCACTGCCAGTCAAGCGACTGCCTATGCTCCCCCGACCCTTCTTTCGGAGCCAATCACTAAACCTCCGTTGATTGCTGGCCAGATTCAAGACTACTTTCCTCTGCGAAGTCGAGTTCGATCCGAGCTTGCTCAGCGCTTCCTTGGCTAGGTCATCAATGATGCGGGCGTCATCGGGATAAGGATCATGCTGTTTCAACTGCGACTCGGCGCCTAGATACTGCCGCAGCCGATTGAAACTCACGACCACTTTTTTTCCTTCCTCCTTGGTAAAGGCCCTAAAATCCTCCTGCAACGACCGTTGCTGCTCATCAGTACCGGTGAGTCGGCTGACCATGCTCTCCCTGCCCTCCCTTTTGAGCCAATCGCTAAATTTTCGTTGGTTACTGGCATTTTTCCGGGAAGTCGAGACCGGTCCGAGCTTACTCTGCTCTTCGTTGGCCAAGGCCTCAATAATGAGGGCGTCGTCGGGATAAGGATCATGCTGCTTCAACTGGGACTCGGCGCCTAGATACTGCCGCAGCCGATCAAAACCCACGTTTATTCTTCCTTCAGCCTTGGTAAAGCCCCTAAAATCGTCCTTCAACGACCCTTGCTGCTGATCACTGCCAGTCAGGCGACTGGCTATGCTCCCCCTACCATTCTTTTGGAGCCAATTACTAAACCTCCGTTGATTTATGGCCGTAATCCGGACAACATTCCTCTTGGAAGTCGAGTCCGATCCGAGCTTGCTCAGCTCTTCGTTGGCTAGGTCATCAATGATGCGGGCGTCGTCGGGATAAGGATGATGCTGTTTCAACTGGGACTCGGCGCCTAGATACTGCCGCAGCCGATCTAAACTCACGACCACTTTTCCCTCGGCCTCGGTAAATTTCCTAAAATCCTCCTGCAACGACCGTTGCTGCTCATCAGTACCCGTGAGTCGGCTGACTATGCTCTCCCTGCCCTCCCTTTTGAGCCAAGCGCTAAATTTTCGTTGGTTACTGGCATTTTTCCGGGAAGTCGAGACCGGTCGGAGCTTACTCCGCTCTTCGTTGGCCAAGGCCTCAATAATGAGGGCGTCGTCGGGATAAGGATCATGAATTCGGCGGCCCATCAGGCGCGGCCCAGGTCCAACGGCTTGGAGTTCTTGCCCCTCAGGCGAGAGCCTCCTGAAATGAGACAGTGCTGAGTTAAGACGCTTACGATCGTCCCCACCGTTTGCCCAGTAATCCGCGATATCACCGGCTAGCGAATCTGGATCGTTTAAAAACCGAGAAGCCATCGAATCTCTGTTTTCTGCTCGGAGCCAACGAGCGAACCTCCTAAGAATCCCTAAATTGTTCTCGACGGTAGCCTCGGGAACCCTTCCGTCCCCTCGGCCGACGCTACCGTCGGGTAGAATTTCGTAGTTTCGGACTGCTTCCGCGAACTGGTTGATGCGGGTCTCGTCATCAGGATGCATGTCTCGGTCGGCGGGGCGACCACGCTTGGCGCCGACGCGAACCTTGGTTGAGGCCACGTGAGTCTCCGTTGCGGCATCGACGTCTTGCTGCCCGCGCAAGTCGCTCGGATCCTGTTCCAGGTCTCGGCTCTCTGAATAGTAGTCGTCGATCCAGGCGTCCGTCTCGAAAGCTCCGGTCACGCCTTCGATCCACCCACTTACTTCGCGAGAATCGTCATCGCGCGGCTGGTTCCGTCTTGGGTACATCGATGCCGGTCCTCCGGAAATTCAAATTTGGAACCTCGATCCTAATGCCTGCCGACCGCCGCCCAGCATGCTAAAGCCAGATCCAATCATGCCCTCAAGGCATGGCCGAACACCATATGGCGACGGCTTGCCGACAATCGTCTGCACTCGACCATCAGGCCGACACAGAGGCTCGCCAGCTTGCCGCTTGCCATGCGGAGCCCGCTAAAATTGGCCTTCATTTAAGCAGTTCGAGTGATGTGTTGGACATGCAGCGTGAAGGGTGCCGTCAGAATTTCCGATTCCAACCAATCTTTCCGCCGGCCTTTCTGATTTCGCCGCCTCAGGCAACGGAACCATTGCGGTGTAGCTGCTTGCAGAACCCGTTGCACGCCTGATAGTTATGCGACCTATGGGGCGGCGATCAGGATGAGACGCCGTATTGCCTCACCCAAGAGTGTTCCCGGAGAATAATGTCGTTGGCTCACTCGATGTTTTCGAATGCCTCACGGGTTGTTCCGATCGTATCCCCGCACCTGGTGCAGGTGACGGAGGTAGCGAAGCCGCTCGCGAGCGCGCCTCTCAATAGCGCTGTAGCGAGCGGGCGGCTTCGCGGGCGGTCATCATGTTTTCCGGTGGGGTCGGTTGTCGAAGGCCAACCTGGCGGTAAGAGCGCGGATGACGATCCTGTATTGTTCGGTAATGATCTCACTGCCCGACCTCTATACTTTCCGTCTGCCGCGCGGCATCGGCGAATGGCCCGAACACCAGCGCATGGCCTGTGTACTGCGCCAGATTTTCATTCGGCGCTGCACGGTCCGAATGAGGCCGTCGGGATACACGCCGGGGCATTTGACCTGCAAGCGTTCAAGCAACTCTCGCGAAGTTCGCCAAGGCTCCGCCTCGAACCATTCCTCGAGTTCGGCAGTGACGGCGAGTAGAGGATCGGGCCTCCGCCGCTCTCGCTTGGCCGCTGGCTTGGAGCTGGCAGTCGGTTTCACTTCACCACCACGCCAAGCAATCCGTAAGCCAGAAAGAAAGTCTTCGAGCGTCAGGTACATCGCCTTGAGCCAAAGGCATGTATCCTCCGGCGTGCGTGGGTCGTCAAGCAGCCGCTGGAAGAGTGTGGCAGGACGATGATAGCGCTTGATCACCTTGGCTCCGTCACGGTGCTTTTCTTTCAGCTTGAATGATGGCTGAAAGAAATTCACGAACAACCGCATTGACGAATAAAGCTTGGCCAGCTCCCGAGTGGCTCGCAGCCCCTCGAAGCGTCGGTATCCAACGATCTTGCGCACGATTGCGCCATTCTTCTGCTCGACAAATGCCTGATCATTCTTTCGGTAAGGGCGGCAACGGGTAAGTTCGATATTATCGCGCAAGCAATACTCATGAACACTCTCGTTCATGAACACACTGTCGTTATCGGTGTCGAAGCCCAGCAGCGGGAACGGCAGCAACTTGCGCAGTTCGGCCAACGCAGTGATCAGTACCGTTTGCTCGCGAACCATCCTTGAGGACCCGATCAATCGTCGCTGGGCTCATCGTCAAGAGTCGCCGGCGCGTCTCGCTATTCATATCGCCGTGTCCATGACGTTCCATCGCTTCGATTAGTGTTGGCAACAGGGGGTGTAGTCGCTTGCCGCAAATTCGATCCGACGCCTCCCAAACAACGACGAGCGCTGCCCGCACGTCGTCGCCGTAAACCCGGCGCCCTGGCCGAGGACCACCCTTCGCCGGTTTGCGTTCTCCTCGCAGCAGTCGCATCGCATGCTTGCGATGAAAGCCCGTGAGCGCCACGAACTCGTCTAACATCCTCGCCTTCTCGGCCCGCCCGCCTAACACATAGCGACAACTGATCGCTGCCACCAATTCCGCACGTGTCGCCATGCTGACCTTCCTCATCACAGCTCCCGAGGTTGATTCGGCGGGAGCAATTTAGATGAGGCAATAACCCATTCTCAGGGAGCAGTTCAGGCGAGGCAATGCGCGCGACAAACTGGCGGTGCCTTTGATTGTCGCGAATGAGGCTGGCCTGCCGCGCCGGCGTTTGACCCCCATGGGTGGAACGTCGTCGATAGCTTTCAACGTTCATTTCGAATGATCGTTGCGTGATGAACAAGTCGGTCCACCGCGGCACCCGCCCGCAGGCATTAGTTGCAGGATACGGGGTCGGCATCGAGCACCCAACTCACACGTTGGCTCATGATCGCTGTATGAAATGCATCCGGCGCCATGGGCGGGTTTCGTCCTGGCCTGAAGCCATAGTAGAACCCGCAAAGGGTAGGCCGTCATAGACGGCACTAAGCACTTCAGCGACCGCGCCAGCATCCTTCGCACCCGAGGCTCTTCCCGCATCCGTATCTGTCTACACCTCAGATGCGACAGCCGTCGCCTCTTGGG
>NZ_ML133620.1 GCF_003985125.1 Rhizobium phaseoli | reverse complement strand
CTCATGGTGCGATCGGCAACAAGGTGCCGATCTCGTTGGTGAATTCGGGAGGCGCAACCAGCCCGCCTCCCTGAATGAAGCCGGAAAACTCTAGCATCCGGTGGTCCAACGTTTGGGAGCGGTTCAAAGACCGCCGAGGCTCTAATCGCCGCCGGATGAAAATTCAGTGGCAGGTCATTTGGTCTCGATGTTGCACAAGGAGCCAATTCCAGCGGCCACGAAGTACTTGGTATGCACCCGTGGGAACAACATGGGCGCTTCAATTGAACGGAAACTCAAATTTATGGCTGGCTCTGACAAATTACGGACGATCAGCGATAGTTCGGGTCTCCAGCGGGATTGCAGCATGAGGCCGGCAGTCAATACCAAAGGACATTACTGCGACTTCGCCGAATGCCGGTAATAGACATCCGCCAGAATGTGGTGGTCATGGCGGTAGACTTCGGCCATGATATTATAGAGGCTTGGATCGTGAGCCTCGAAATCTTCTGATGTGGCAATGGTGAGATTGCCTCGGCTGTAAGCCAAGTTCGTATTGAACCAAAATCGCGTGCCCTCGGCCCAATACTCATCGACGTTGTTCTCCATATAGGAACACGCCCAGAGGCCTTTCTCGTAGGCGTGCGAATAGGCACGTTCAACTCGTGCAACGAGATCAGGATCTACCGTGCGCAGCGCGTTGAAAATATTATGTGAGAATTCGTGAACAAGAATGTTCCCGCCGTAATACCGCGTGCCCGGCACGCCCATCAAATTCTCCACAGCTCCCGTCGTGTAGAGCCCGCCCATGCCGCGCGCCCTTTGTGCCCAGTAGTCTCGGGCAGTCATCTTGCCGATCGTGTTGGCGTAATCCCGCCGCTCGTCAGGGGTGAGACGTGGATCATCGGGAAGAGGCTTCTTCCAATCCCGCTGCTCGGGAATATCAGTCGTCGTCTCGTCAATTGCCATGACGCCCACCCGCGCTCCAGCCTGGATTAAAGCATCGCGGACATCACGGCGTTCTGACAACATGTAGAGGACAATGTCACGTGAGATCAATAGTGCCGTGTCTGGAACCTTGTTTGACGAAATAATAGGTATGCCCGCTGCGTCAGCATATTTGGCATAAAATGGATCCAGATTGAGTGATGTCGGTGGGCTGCGAACTATGAAAGTCTCGAAACTCGATACATCAGCCGCGGACAAAGGCGAGTCAGATAAGACATTCTCAGCGCCGCCGAGTCTGCCTGCGGATGCAGCAAGAAGGTACCCACCGCACAACACCATCCCCATCGAGCATACATCCATCATCGTGACCTCTCGTTAACGGCTGTCTTTCGTGAGACGACGCAACAACCGTGCCAGTCACTAAGTATTTCCTCGGGGGCTCATCGGCGCCGCCGGCTCTGTACCAGACCATGTGCGTGACGATCGGCATCCGGTGACCAGGGTATGACGATCACCTCATACCGTTATCTAGGAGAAAATTGCGATCTCGCGGCCGCCTCGCCAGTCCTGGGAGGCGTTTGCTGTGTCCGGGGTCCTAAAAGCTTGCACCGGAAACGCACTGATCTAGGAATCCATTCCTGTACCCATCATCTTCTCCCGAGGTCGGGATCGCCAGGCAAGTATGTCCTCTGGCAATCTTCGCCGATACCCAGCGTGCCGGTCCATGGGCTGCGATAGCCAAAGCGAACCAGGGCGTTTTGCGAGGGGAACCCCTTTCAGATTCAACAGGAGAATGCTGCTGCCTATCGCCGCGTCCCATTTTGTGTGGAATCAGACTGTCGCAAACCGAACATTCCGAAAAAACCCCTCCGCCCGGTCGGGTCGTTCGACGACTTTCGACGCCGGGATAGACCAGCCCGGTTCCGCCGAGGGTTCTAATGTGATCTCGACAATTTGCCTGATTATCGCCGAAAACGTCTTTGGCTTGCTTCTGCCTGAGTAGCGAGCCTCTCAGTCATGGTCAACTTTTCAGTTCAATGTCCTGGATGCCTGATCAAGATGATCCAGCATGATGGACAAGGCGGCATGTTCACGAAGAAGTTGGAGCAGCCGCTTCATCTGGCGTCGGCAGCCGATGGCAGGCCGATTGATTGGAACGCATCCATTGGACGGATGAGTTCCATCCAAACAAATGATTTCACCAGCTTATACCAGTGCCATTAGAAGCGCCCCAACGAGTGCGTATCAAGTAGTTGCTCTGTCGACGCCTGGACAGAGTATTAAGTGGAGGTTTAGGTATGAGCCCTCAGGTGCGGTGGAAAGTGTGCTGGGAAAACGAGTTGGAGCTCTCTGACCACACGGAGCTCGCAGATTTCTTTCGGAAGACCTATGGGCCAACTGGAGCTTACAACGCCCTTCCATTCGAAGGTGCTCGTAGTTGGTCAGGAGCTAGGCCCGAGCTTCGCGTAATAGGCTATGATGCGCACGGTGTGGCCGCTCACATGGGGTTGTTGCGTCGTTTCGTTCGGGTTGGCGAGGTCGATCTACTCGTATGCGAGCTTGGATTGTGGGGCGTGCGTCCAGATCTTGAGGGGTACGGCATTAATTCGATGCGCATTGTTTACCCAGTGCTGCAGCAACTTGGCGTTCGGTTTGCGTTCGGCGGTGTTCGGCAGGCGTTGCGCAACCTTGTTCTCAGGCTCTGCCGAAATGGTCTTGCGACGGTTTTGGAAGGGGTACGCGTGCGATCCACCCTTGCCGATGTTTATCTCAACCTCCCGCCGACGCGCTGTGAAAACGTAATTTTGGTAGTATTCCCAATAGGATGCTCAATGAGTGATTGGCCATCGGGGACCTTGATCGAGCGGAATGGCCCTGAGCTATGAAAGAGCATGGTCCCATAGCTGAAGTTATCCGAAGAGACGGTGGCGGCCCAGTGATCGGTGCGTCTATTTAACCCTCGATGACGGACCGACCCACACGATGACACATCCCGCACCTTTCGATCTGCGAACGCTTAGACGTCAAGCGTGAGATATTCGAGACAAGCAGGACCATCAGGAACATATGCCCCGAAGCCTCGGTACCGCAATCCGGGCACCTGGTGGAAGTATGAACATCATCGGCTAATGCCGTATTTTTGCGCGCTCGCGGGTTCACGATCCGCGCTCCTCGTTCGACCCGCTAACTGACGCCACTGCCGCAGAGCACGGCATCGGAGCCTGCGCACAAGCGCACTGCCGACCATACTGCGATGGCCGACAACCCAGATCTTCTTGTTGGACAAGTCGTACACTCAGAGCTCTTCCCGGCTGTTCAGGGCCTTCCAGTGCTTGACATCCTCGCGCACCATCTCGGCGACGAGCTCCTGAACCGGGGCCTTGTGTTGCCAGCCCAGCTTCTGGCGGGCCTTGGTCGGATCACCGGCAGAAGATCAACTTCCGTCGGGCGGAGGTATCGAGGATCGACTTCAACAAGGCAGGCACCGGACGCGGAGTCGTAGCCAGTCGACGCCGGACGCCTTCCATTCCAAAGTAATGTTCACGTCGGCAAAAGCCCGCTCGAGAAATTGGCCGACACTCGTCGTCTCGCCGGTCGCCAAGACGTGGCCATCCGGTTTGTCCTGCTGCAGCATGCGCGACATGCCCTCGACATACTCACGTGCGTGGCCCCAGTCGTAGCTCCTGGCGCTGTTTTTGGCCAGCTGTCGGGCGCGGCGGGCCTGCGCGATCGAAGTTGGCTTGTTCAGCCACAAGGCGAAGCTCTATCACCTGGGCGCTCGCAGCGTCTCCCGTGCGATACGCCATTTCTCTCTTGGCTACAGGGATGTGCGATTGTCTCCTGTTTTCAAAGCTCTTTGTCCTGCTGATGGTCGCGGTCGCGCTGGCGCGCGGTCGACCTAGACATGTCCTGCGATTGATGAATCGATTGTGAGGTGACGAGAGCGACCGAAGCTGATTCAACATCCACAGCGGAGAGGTGGATGATGGGACAGGCCCTGAGCGATGATCTCCTAATACGGGTTTTGAAAGCGTCTGCGGCGGGCATGTCGGCTCGACAGGCTGCGGCTCGTTTCGGAGTTGGGATTTCGACGGCGATCCGCTGGATTGAAGAGCGAAAGAGGGTGAGTTAACTGCTCTGCCACAGAGCTGGAGACGACCTTCGGCAGTGGATGCACACGAGGAATTCGTTGTCGCGTTGATCAACGAGCGTAGGGATGTGACGCTCGATGAGATGGTTGAGCGCTTGTCCGTCGAGCGGCAGGTGAAGATCAGCCGCAGCGCACTTGGCGCCTGGCTTCGAGGCCGTGGGTGGACCTTTAAAAAAGACCGCACACGCACTGGAGCAGGACCGACCGGACGTCCTGAAGCGCCGGCGCGCCTGGTTCGATGGTCAATTGGACCTCGATCCGGAGAAACTGATCTTCATCGACGAAACCGGCCTCTCGACCAAGATGTCACGTCTGCGCGGACGTGCATTGCGAGGTGAGCGTTTGCCGTGCCGGCGTGCCGCACGGCCATTGGAAAACAACGACTTTCACCGGTGCGTTGCGCCTCAGCGGAATGACCGCCCCATTCGTCTACGATGGCGCGATGAACGGCAACGTCTTCCTTGCGTATGTCGAACAGGTGCTGGTGCCGCCCCTGGAGATCGGCGACGTCGTCATTATGGATAACCTGCCTGCACACAAGATAGCCGGTGTCCGCGATGCCATCGAACGTGCCGGCGCCAAGCTCATGTTCCTGCCGCCCTATAGTCCGGACTTCAATCCAATCGAGAACGCATTCTCGAAGCTGAAAGCCATGTTGCGAGGCCGAGCCGAGCGAAAGATCGATGCTCTATGGGATGCGGTCGGGGCCTTGATACCTCGCTTCACTGCGGCAGAATGCGCAAACTACCTTAAGGCCGCTGGATATGACCCAGATTGAGCAGGATTTGCTCTAGCGGTGCAAGTGATGCCATCACGACACCGTCTGTCGGCTTTGTCTGATCGGCGACATTAGGTTTGTTTGGCAGTTTCCTGTGGTGGTTCGGAGTAACTTTCTGAAACCCAACAAAAGGATCTTTCCTTTGGCTCGATCGGCCCACATGGCACGGGTTTTGAAGATTGCCATGCGAGGCGGCGCGAGCTGCCTGCCTTTTACTCAGCGATGGATGGAACGAAAGAAGGAAGGCGATATGTCAGAT
>NZ_ML133619.1 GCF_003985125.1 Rhizobium phaseoli | reverse complement strand
CGCCTTCATCACCTTGCTTCAGAATGAACGCCTTCTGAGCGTCCGAAAACTGCGACGCTTTCATCGTCTTCTGGTCCCTTTCCCAGCCAGGAAAATGCACCGGAAAACTCTAACCAAAACTGGTCCAGTTTGAAGGGTTCAGATCAAAGTGCACAAGATGGTGGCGAATGGGAACGTAGGGTCGTCGCCTCGATCGCCAAGAAATTGAAAAGGGGCCAGCGAGGAGCGCCTTTTGGCTCGCATCGCCGGGTCCGCGATCAAGGCCCTCGACGGAGCGGTGCCGAAATTGCCGAACAGGCGATACTTTCGGCTCTGGTCCGCAAATACAAGACTGGCGGTTCCTAAGCAGCGAGCCCAGGCGGTGCCACGTTCCTCCTACGGCATTTCATTATCCACGCATGTTGCCGAGGCTGCTGAGCCTGCTCGAATTCCGGAATAATGCAGCACATCGGGTCCGCCATCGCGGCGCTGGAATGGCTCAAGCGTCTGATCGACGAGGACGACAGACGGATCGACCCGTATCGATCCGAGACCTGGCTGTAGGCCTGAAGGCCTAGCATCCTGCCGTATTTCACGTTTACCAGGGCGTCGCCTTGCGCTGTGGCGGCAAATAATAGGCCGTCGCTCGAAGCCGGAGTGCCCATGGATCGGTAACCCCGCCTGCGCCTCGACCACCCTGGCTAGCGCCCGGTCGTAGGCTTCGCTCTCGACATGCCACTGTCGAACACGGATTAACACCCACAAGGTGTGGGTGTCTGTGGCATCGGCCATCATGCGCAGGCCAAAGCTAGTCTCTTCTGCGAGGATGACGTTCATCGCAGGGCGCTCGTGTACGCAGATGACTGAATGCTTCGCAGAAGCCAGTCGCAGCATCCACGTCTGGACGTCGCCTTCGCAATCGAGCCGCCCGGAATCGTAACAGCCCGAGCTGGCGCGGCCAAGCTCGCGTAACCGGATGTCGAGGTGAGCTTGAGATTTGCCAGCTATCCTCCTGTCGCAACGGCCCCGCGAGACGATCGCTGTCGGCCACAGCCTGGGCCGGAACAAGTGCAGGTCTGAGATCGCCATAGCGTCGGGACCCGCCCAAGCATTGCCCAATAGGTCTCGTGTTTCTTTTCGCATCCGGTGGATCTTTTACTTGACACATCCGGCCATAGCATCTGCCAATAGGGACAAGGCCCGCGGCACCAAGCGGCGCATCCGCGCCCACTATCGTGCGGAGGGCCACTAACAATTCACCAGGTTTCAGAGTGAATCAGCAGCAACAAAAATCGACGGCGAACTCGATGGGGGCTACGCGGATGGGGGCGCGCTTACTGAGCGCCGAGTCTCAACTGTACCGTCGCCACCGAACTTTGGAGCTGTCGATCCTGTTCAGGACGTTCATTCAGAACCCTACTCGGTTTGTCGTGCTTGCGACAGCGTGATGTGCGGTTTGGCACGTCTCGGCGCTCTAGGGCAGCCATTGAATAACATACAGAACAGTTTTCTGATGCTTTTCGCTCCTTCTGCATTGGCACGAATCTTGAACCTTTTTGTTGCGCGCCGCTAGGAGCTCCCAACGGGGGCCTTGGCATCTTCTCAATCCAGCTCTGAACGGAGACACCAATGATGAACAACATGGCAGCCTATCGTGTAACCGAATTAACCCCTCAAGAAGCAGCTGAAACCTCCGGAGGTTGGTATTTTTGGGTTTACTTGTTTTTGCGACGTTACGGACACTTGTTTGGTTGATAAGCGAGCTGGCTCTCGATGGCTCCTAGTGACTACAGACTAGCAGTTCCCCTTTCTGCTGAAACGGCCAGCTGCACCGCAGAAAGCATACTGGCGCGACGATCAGGACGATCCTTGAGCATTTATAGGGCGATCTTGCTCTTCGTCGCCGCGGCATTTGGCTCACTGCCACTCGTTACCATACCGGTCTCCATGCAGAGTGTCGGTACTATTCGCCCGATCGTGGAGAAGACGCCCCTGATAGCGCCCGTCTCCGGACGCATCTCCCGTGTCCTTGCCTTTGAGAACGATGTCGTTGCTAAGGGGAAGGAAATAATCGCCTTTGACGATCATGTAATCGAGGAAAAGCTCAGCGGGGTTTTAGCCGACATTCATGCCAAGAGCGATCTTGCCCATGACTTCCAAACGCTGATTTCTTCCGGCGCAAGGCTCAGCGTCTCGCCCCCCCTCCAAACCGAATCCGCGACGGCTGAAAGGGTGCATTTTCTCAACTTGCTGCGCGAGAACCAAAATGCGCGCAGTAACGCCGCGGCGGAACTCGACCGCGCAAAGCGACTTGTCTCGGCTGCTGCGGCGCCGGCGAAGACCGTTGACGAGAAGGCTTTCGCTCTCCAAAATATCGAGGTCCAAGGCGAGATCCTCGTGCGACGCAAAACCGCTGATTGGAACCAGAAGCTCCTTGATGCTAACCTGCGCTTAAAGGAACTCACGGCCACCTTGCATCAGCTCGAGCACGAACGGGACCTGCACCGCATCCGCGCCCCAGTATCGGGTGCTCTCGAGCAGTTCTCCGGCCTCGCGCACGGAAGCTACGTGCAGAGCGGGCAAACCGTTGGTTGGATCTCGCCGAACGACGATCTGGTGGCGGAAATCTACGTCTCCCCCAACGACATTGGCTTTGTGCAGCCTGGTCAGCCGGTGCGGCTCCAAGTGGATGCCTTTAACTACAACCAATGGGGTGTCATCAAAGCAAGGGTGGTCGAGGTGGCGCAGGACTTCACTCTGCATGACGGGAACCCGGTCTTCAAGGTCCAGTGCGCGCTCTCTCGCAGCGAACTCGCGCTGAAAAGCGGGGCCATCGGCCACCTGAAGAAAGGCATGACCGTGCGGGCTCGCTTTCTGTTGGCCAATCGCACTCTCCTGCAACTGCTCTACGACGAGGCAGACGATTGGCTCAACCCGATGCTGGCGGGGCGCTAATATTGTCCCAACAGCCAGCGAGCCTCCATGTCGAGTAAGGCCATTAAGTTCAAACAGCGTGACATCACGGATTGCGGCGCCGCCAGCCTCGCATCTGTCGCAGCCTTCTATGGCTACAAGTTGCCATTGGCGCGCATCCGCCAGTATGCGTCGACCGACCGCTCCGGTACGAGTGTGCTGGGGCTCACGGAAGCGGCGCAGAAGCTGGGCTTCATCGCGAAAGGCGTCAAAGGTGGCTTCGACAGCCTGTACAAGATCCCCAAGCCCGCTATCGCGCACGTCGTCAAGGAGGACCTGCACCATTTCGTAGTGGTCCATGCGATCGACGCCAAGTGGGTCATCGTCATGGACCCGGCCTTGGGCGAAATCTGCAAAGTGCCGCATCAGGAATTCATGGAGCAATGGACCGGCGTTCTGGTTTTGCTGGTTCCGGCAGACACATTCAATCGTCGAGACGAGACCACGTCGCCCCTCGCCCGATTCGCCCGCCTACTCGCGCCACACCGCACGGTGATGGCGCAGGCTCTCGTCGGCGCTCTTGTGACGACCGTCCTCAGTCTCTCGACGGCGATCTACGTTCAGAAGATCGTTGATCACGTGATCCCAGCGGGAAACCGCAACCTGCTCAACTTGATGAGCATCGCAATGCTGCTGATCCTAGCGATACAGATCCTGATCAACCTCCTAAGAGGCCGACTCGTCCTGCAGACGGGGCAGAAGATCGACGTATGCTTGATCCTCGGCTATTACAATCACATCCTGGCCCTGCCCCAGAAGTTCTTCGATAGCATGCGCATGGGAGAAATCGTGTCGCGCATGAACGACGCTGTGAAAATCAGGAGCTTCCTGAACGACGTTTCGATAAACATGTTTGTTGACATTTTAATGATACTGTTCTCGTTCGGAATGATGTTCATCTATTCCTGGAATATTGCTTTGATCGTGGCGCTCGCCATTCCAATGTACATCCTGGTATATTGGGCCATCAATCGGATGAATCGAAATCTCCAACGAGTCATCATGGAAAATGACGCCAAACTCGAGGCGCAACTGGTAGAATCACTCGGAGCTGTCTCCACCATTAAGACTTCCGGCGTCGAGAGCTTCGCAAACTTCAAAATGGAGACCCGCTTCGTAAAGATGCTGCATTCCGTCTACAGCTCCGGGCTGATCTCAATCTGCGGCGACAACGCCTCGACGTTGCTGTCGGTCCTGTTCACCATCGTGCTGATGTGGTTTGGAACCACGCTTGCGCTCGAACAGGCCGTCACGCCCGGCGAATTGCTGTCCTGCTATACGTTGCTTGGCTATATCACCCGGCCGGTCGCCCGCCTGATCCAGACCAACCGGATCGTTCAAGACGCGTTTATCGCGGCGGATAGACTTTTCGAGATCTTTGAACTGGAGTCGGCAAGCAGCAGCGGCATCGATGCTACGAAGACCGATCTCGGAGATATTCGCCTGGAGAACGTCACATTCCGCTATGGCGCGCAGGCGGAGGTTTTCAGCGATCTAAGCGTCTCCTTTCGCCAAGGAGAGTTGACGGCCGTCGTGGGTGAGAGCGGCTCGGGCAAAAGCACCCTTGCGGCTCTGCTGCAGAATGTCTACCAGCTTGAGGATGGATGCATTCGGATCGGCCAATATGCCCTCCAGGATTTCTCGAGCGCATCACTGCACAAGGTCATGGCTGCAGTACCGCAATCGATAGACGTCTTCTCCGGTTCCGTGATCGAGAACATCGCCCTGGGCGAGTTCGAACCGGAGTTCGATAAGATCGTACGCATCTGTGATCGAATAGGACTGCGGGAGTGCATCGAGCGCTGGCCCGGGCGGTTCCAGGCCCATCTGGGCGAGAACGGGGTTCGCCTCTCCGGAGGTGAGAAGCAGCGCCTCGCATTGGCTCGGGCCCTGTACCGGGATCCCGACGTTCTAATCCTTGACGAAGCGACCTCCTCTCTGGACTCGGCAGCCGAAGAATTTGTGCTGCGGGTTGTTGAGGATCTGTCTCGCGCTGGGAAGACCATCATAGTCATCACTCATCGGTTGAGCACCGTTCGTGGGGCGGACAATATTGTGGTCCTGGACAAGGGGCGGGTCATTGAGGAGGGAAAGCACGCTGACCTAGTGAGAACTGATGGCCCTTACGCTCGATTATGGCGGGCGCCAAGGTCGTGATCCGTGTAGGCCCTGTCGGCTCGAGGATTGAAAACGGTTGTGAACGTCACGGTTAAGCAGCATGGCAACATTGTCGGCTGTGAACTTGAAGCGGCGGTGATCGGAACGTGGGCGATGGACTTCGTTCACGACCAACTCGCAACGGGTAAGAAACTGCGCGTGCTGACGGTGGTCGACACCTTCTCGCGCTACGTGCCGGTGCTTGATCCACGTCATAGCTATAGAGGCGAAGACGTTGTGCAAACCCTTGAACGGGTGTGCCAAAAAGCCGGCTATCCGAAAACGATCCGTGTCGACCAAGGGACCGAGTTCGTGTCGCGCGACTTGGACCTGCGGGCCTATTCCAAGGGTGTGACGTTGGACTTCTCACGCCCCGGCAAGCCGACTGATAATGCTTTCATCGAAGCGTTCAATGGCCGCTTCCGTGCAGAATGCCTGAACCAGCATTGGTTC
>NZ_ML133618.1 GCF_003985125.1 Rhizobium phaseoli | reverse complement strand
CGATCCGCAGGTGTGGCTGGCCGACGTTCTTGCCAGCATCGCTGATACGTCGATTACCAGGCTGGAGCAGTTGCTTCCGTGGAATTGGACGCCGCCGACCGTCAACGCTCAAGCGGCCTGACCTGCGACCTTCACCGGAGGCTTACGGCATAGGTGCGATTGACCTGCGGATCAAAATGGCAGGCCTTGATCACGGCCACTTTGGCGTTGTCAGGGACAAGCAATGCCGGCGCGCCACCAAACGCCTCAAGCGCCAGCAGGTGGCACTCAATCCAGTCGGGAAGTGTTTCGCTCCAGCGGGCGTGTGCAAATGACAGGCTCGATGCCCCCAACACCGCAACGAACAGATGCGCCTGTCGCGTCTTTCCCGACAATCTGTCGACGACCACCGTCACTGTGTCGCCGGCATAATCGACGAACAGCTTTTCGCCAGCCGCATGATCCTGGCGCATCGTCACCGGCAGCTTCACCGCCCAAGCGCGATACAAATCACAGTAGCGGCTGTAGCGATATCCATCGGGATGAAGGCCGATATACTCGTCCCAGAGGATCTGCAGCGTCACATGCTTGCGCTTCAGCTCCCGGTGAACATGCGCCCAATCCGGCTCGACACTGCGACGGTGACCGGTCTTCGTGCCGGCAGCCTTATAGAGAGCCGCCTCCAACACCGCATCGCTGACATCGTCGCCCAAAGGCCAGGAAAGTCCGGCACGCTCCAAACGGCGCAACGTCTCGCGCACCGTCGAGGGCGCCGTACCAACGCGCACCGCAATCGACTTGTGGCCAAGGCCTTCCTCAAATCTGTATCTCAGAATCTCGCGGACACGCCGCATCTTTAGTCTCTCCGCTGGCATCGCGTTCCTTCCTCTCGAGCAACTGAAAGGAAGAACGTCTCACCAGCAGGACACCCCGACAAACAGCCCCAATCAGGGGGCGGCATCATCTCGGAACAAGGGGGCGGTTAATTCTCGGAATTGGGGGGCGGCATCATTTCGGAATGCGGGGGCGGATTGCCTCGGAATCTGCAGCTAATCGGCCGCGTCGCGGGTCGTCGCTCCCAATGCAGCCCAGCTTCCTAGGTTTCAGGATGGTCACGGCAATCGCGCTGCCTCCTGAACCATTATATCTCGCATCCAGATATTTGCCGGATCTTTGTCGTGAAGTACCGGCCATTGGACTGCCTCGGTGAATGTCGGCAGCGCTATCGGGGGCGCAGTCATCCGCAATGGTATCGTGTCCTCAAAAAGCCCAACTAGTCGTAACGGAACGGTTGCGATGCGATCGGTGCCCATTAGGGCGGCGGGGATCATGCTAAAGCTTGAAACAACGACTTCGACCCGCCTCTTGAGGCCATGCTCCTGCAAGAAGCAATCTTCTATGGTAGGCTGCTGCGTCCGACCGAACCTAACTACCGCGTGCCCCATTGAAGAATACTCCTCGGCAGTAAGGGCTTCCTCAAGTTGTTTGTTATTACTGCAGCCGACGCAAGTCAGTCGTTCCTGAAATAGATCTATCTTAGGGTGCGCGCTCGACATGAATAGCGGTGGGCTAATAAGGAAGTCTACGTCGCCGCGTCGCAAAAGCTCGTCTGGATTGTCAGTAAGAGGCAGCAAGTCAAAACTAATGCCGGGTGCTTCCCGCGCAAGACGCTCCAGTATCTTCTGAAAAAGAACAACTGTAACGAAATCGCATAAGCTTACTCGGAAATGACGATCTGATTGATCAGGAGTAAATTTATCCCAGGGTATGATATTGAGCCGAATATGCTGTAAAGCCTCACGAATCGCAGGCGCGAGGTCTTCCGCACGCGGAGTTGGAACGAACTCACGACCACGCATCGTAAATAGTTCATCGCGGAAATAGGAGCGGAGCCGGCGGACAGCTGCACTCATTGCGGGCTGGCTCAGATTAATGCTACGTGCCGCCGCAGTAAGGTTGCGCTCAATCATTAGTGCATCGAGCGCGACAAGGAGATTTAGATCGAGGCCCTTAAATCGCATATCTTTTAACTATCCAATAGTGCAGCCCATTCCACAATGGCTGTTCCTACGGCGATGGCTGAATTCGCCTTGACGCTCCTCAATCGATTTGAGGGCGCGGCCACAGAGACTTAATCTCTGTGATCGGAAAGCAACCTGAGGCCAGTCCAGATTAAGCCATAACTCCAGAGTGAACGCTCGTTGCAGTGTAATAGGAAGCCTCCAATGGCAAATCACCAAACGCCAGCTGGCAAAGAAGATAATTAGCACCTGCTTCCTCGACATGATCGAGAAGATCTTGCCTAACTGAAGCAGCAGTACCAACTACGCACAACTGACAGTCTACTGCTGCATCAAAATCCGGCGGGAGGTTCTGAGGAGTCTGTATCCCGTTAATCTCGTACAGAAACCTAAAGCTCCGAAGCCACCGTTGATAAGCCGGGGCCGCGAGCGAAATGGCATGCTTCGTCGTGCTGCCGGCCACCACCATTCGGACCAACCCAAGGAACGGCGCCCGTTTCCTGTCCCCGGCGGTACGTCTCTCGTGTGCTCGGTAGGCATCAGTGATCTGGCGAACAGCAGAAGCAGGGCCCCCGCAGGCAAGATTTGTATCGTTCTCAGCCGCCCAGCGCGCAACCTCAGGACGACTGGTTGTAATCCATGTCGGAGGCTGAGGACGTTGATGTGGCCGCAACATCAACGGGACTTTGTCTAGTTCAAAGTGGTCGCCTTTGTAGGAAAGAGCCTGAGCTCCTTCCTTCATCGCTTGGATGACGATCTCGCTGGCTTCGAGATAGCGCGATGTCGCCACCTCCTCATCAATACCGAAAAAGCTCCATTCGATTGGTAAGGAGCCGCGCCCCATGCCCAACTCGAGCCTGCCACCGCTCAGATGATCCAGCATGCAAATTTCTTCAAACGCACGTAACGGATGATAAAGGTTCAACAGCATAACCAAAGGACCGAGACGAAGATGCTGCGTGCGCTGAGCTACGCTTGCTAGAAATAGATTCGGCGAAGGTCCTCTGCCGTGGGGAGTACAGTGGTGCTCTGCGACGTGATATCCATAAAAGCCAAGGCGATCGCAGACCTCTGCCAACTTCATCCGATCTTCATACTGGCGCCCAATCTCCCTTCCGTCTTCGTCCAAATGGTCGAAGATACCAACCATCAGCTTTGCGGGAAGAGAGTTTGTCATTTAAATGTCTCCAAGTTTGGCGGCGAATTTTCGGTGACCAAGACCGGAGGGTGGCCCCGATGTCTTTCGCCAGGAATCATCGAAAAGCTGCTGGTTCTAAAAAACGATGCTGACGCCGATGAGCTAATCATAATGCTCACGTTGAAATGACATTGAATCATTCGTATTCATGTATGACTTCGCGGTGGGTAACACCCCATCTCGCATACCCACAGCTCCGTTCACTTTTGAGAAGCCAAGGATTGGCAAGATCGGATAGTGGTTGTTCAGCTTTTGTGGCGACCCAGATGTGTTAAAGCTGGTATTCGGTTTAATGCGACGAGGCTCCTGCAGTAGGCGAAGAAAGGACCCAGAGCTATGTCTCGGCGCTTGATTGGCAGACGAGAGCGCCTTCTGCAGTTCCACGTTGGCCATGTTCGTCTCCATTTACCGGCCAGGTCTGTGACCTTGCCCTCGGCTGCTCTCGGTGGAGCAACATCATGGGGTCCCCAATTCATAATCGAGGTGTTTAATAACATCCCATGGCTTCGTAAAATTGATTGTTTGTATGGCATTGATCCACCAGGTGAATAACCAGGAATCTTCACCGTCAAAGGGTTGCTGATCGAACTAGCATACGGTCGACCCAGGCGAGATCACGGCCCCTTCCGAAGGTGGAAGGATCAGGAGCCAGTGCGGTTTTGGCCGCAGCGCAACAGCGTCGATACCAGAAATAGATGTGACGCAGTTGGCTTCCGCGTCTTTCGTGCACGCTGTTGTATGTCCTTAACATTCCCCATCTTAACTTCATAGGATCACAGGTTTTACGATAGGGAAATTGCTCTCAACCCTTCAAACTGGACCAATTTTGGTTAGAGTTTTCCGGTGCATTTTCCTGGCTGGGAAAAGGAACGGAACACGATGAAGGCATCGCAGTTTTCGGACGCTCAGAAGGCGTTCATTTTGAAGCAGGGTGATGAGGGCGTCTCGATCGCGGAGATTTGTCGCAAGGCGGGGATCAGTCAGACGACTTACTTCAACTGGAAGAAAAAGTACGCCGGCATGTTGCCGCCAGAGATGAAGAGGCGCAAGCAGCTTGAGGACGGGAATTCGCGATTGAAGAAGATCGTCGCGGATCTGACGTTGGACCGTGAGATGCTGCAGGACGCCATCCGCCGAAAGCTCTAAGGCCTGAGGGGTAGCGGGAGGTGGTGTCATGTGCCGCGATTGGGCGATCTCGATCCGGCGTGCCTGTGGCGCGTTGAACTTCGATCGGTCGACCGATCACTACATCTCTCGCCGCGCCGAGGCCGGTCTAGACCTGTGAGCGCGGGTGCGCTACGGCTATCGTCGCGTGCATGTGCTTTTGGAACGCGAGGGTTGGGGCACCAACATCAAGCGAACCTATCGCATTTACAGGGACTTGGGACTGCAGCTGCGGAATAAGACTCGGAAGCGCCGTGTTAAGGCGAAACTTCGCGAGGATCGGCAAATGGCTGTCGAACCAAATGACGTGTGGGCGATGGACTTCGTGCACGACCAGCTCGCAACCGGAAAGAAACTGCGGGTCCTGACGGTGGTCGCCACCTTCTCACGCTATGTTCCCGCGCTTGATCCGCCTCACAGCTATCGAGGTGAAGATGTCGTGCAGACGTTGGGACGGGTGTGACGATTTTCGTTATAGTGCGCACTATGAGTCCGATTACGCAACATACGTATTGAACCCTCATTCTCTAATCGAGGCGCCGTTACGTGGAACCGCATTTCCTTTCCCGAAGAAATAACCTACCTCACGGCATCTCTATGAAAGGTGACGAGGCGTTAGGTTTGACTGGCCCGTCCACGCGTCTGTAACGGCTGCCCGATCTTCCAAAGCATGCTTGTGTCGATCTCAAGCTCGACTCCAACCTTGCCCGCACCTGTGACTACGGTAGGATAAGAAAAAAGGGCGGTGTCGATCAGTACAGCGATCTTCTGGAGACCGAATGGTGATACGCTTCCTGACGGGTAGCCGAAGAGATCGAGTACCTGTTCTTTCTGAGCAAGCTCGGCTCGTTTCCATCCATACGTGCCAGCAACCGCTTTCATGTCAATCTTTGAAGGTGATGGCAGCAAAACGGCACAAAGGTGGCGCGCAGGATGAGACCGGCGCATCACATCGTTCGCTTTCTGCTCGGCAATAATCATCGTCTTTGCAACGCGCCCCACGGGAACGCCGATAGCGGAGGCTAAATCGGAAGGAGATGTAATAGGGGTGGCGAACTCACTATAGCGCCACAATCGTACCGTCGACGCTCCGATCTGGTGCAGTTCAGCAAGTACGTTCGGATGAACGTCCAACATAGTCGTTTCCTTCCGGTTCACCTGGTAGGACGATCGAGGATAGCTGTTTCAGCGACTGCGAGTACAGCCCTCTTGCGAGTAAGTTTCAGGCGGTTCGCTCCAAAAGCTGCCTAATGCGGCGGCGACCCTCGTTCCCAAAAATACTGAAGTAAGCCTCCAGGCACTTATCGCTATCGAGCATGAAAGGAGCATCATATTTGGTGATATGCCGAATAGCCAAGGCTGGAACCGTTGTGTCGAGCGGTCGAAACATCCTGTTGTGCAAACCGGGCTCCGGGCAACCTGGATAAAATTCACCGATCATGAAACCTTCCTGAATGAAGTCGGGCTTCAGCCGTTTTTGCAGTTGACCAATCCTGATAATCTCTCCTTCATCCTGTATTCCAGGAAGGGCAATGATAATGGCCTTATAGATCCAGTCGCCCGTTCGATCGTTGAAGGACTTTACGGGTTTCATCTGGCTGAAGACGGCGAGCATACGCGCCAAATCGTTTTCGATTTCGTCAACTGCAACAGCTTGCGACGCGGCAACCCGTAAAAGCCCCTTCGTCAGAGCCTCGGGAACGAAAGGGCAAACGCTCCCGTCCCGACCTAAATGAGGATGTGGATTGGAGAGGAATTCTGAGGCATACCGAGCAAATTTCTGAAGAGCTGCGTTTGCATACTCATCATAGGCGTTGTATCCCGCATCAATATTCTTTTCCAGAATTTCGCCCACTGTCATCAATGGACCAATCGTCCCGAAAGGTTGGCTGTAATCTTTCCAAATTTCTTTATTCATTTCGGATCCCTGGTTCGAAAAGCCACGTGCAAAACGGAAGGTCGGGCTCTTGCATGCCAGCTCGGGCGGCGGGCGAGCTGGTCGGGGGCCAATCAAGAGACCGACCTTCCATCGGAAGCGAAGCTCCCGAATTTTTGGTAGCACTCGTAGTTACACTTGTGTAACTGTTTTTTTAAATGGATGTGAAAACAAGAGCGGGGGCTCGTGCACGATGAAGGTTAGTCTCACGACCGCCCGCAAATTCTTATATTCGTCGTAGTTGTGAAGACATACATATGATAAATGTCGCCGCGATGGGATCCGGTAACAGGCTTTGGGTGAAAACAGAACGACCCATTGCGCAGAGGCGTGGCCGTGGCGAAGACAACACGAAGAGAAATATATACGCCAGAACAGATCGACGTCGGCGTAAAGCATAAGCTTGAGAAAATTGACTCGTTTTTGTCAGATCTCGTTAGCGAAAATTCCGAAGAAAAACTATTCCTGAGGAATATTCTTGGATTGATGCTTAAAGTATATCATATGGACGCCAATAACAAACCCATGACGAAGATGCAGGCGTGTCGCTATCTGCCTTTCAAAAACCAGACTGTTTGCCAAAAGTATGTCGAGGCAGCGCATTTGCGTGGGTTCATCGACATCACTCGGGATAAAACGGACAAACGGCGTCTGATTGTTGTTCCAAAGGAGCCGTTGGTTGTCTATGTCAATGAATATATAGCTGACTTCCTTGATGACTGCCGTAGAGCGATTGACAGTGCCGCTCAAGTAGCTACGCTTCCTGAGGAAGGGATGGCAACGGCAAGTTCTTCATCTATTGATAAATCGCCAGCGTCTTCTGGGGCACCTGTGGGTTCCTCTCAAAAGAGAGTCGATCGAAAAGCCAGGAAATTTTAGCGAGTTTTATTGTGGGAAAGCAAAAGTAAGAAGCCGGTCTCGCGCGCGTTTATCCTTTCATCAATCAAATGTTTCCTCCGTAAACAAGCTTCATCGAGGTAACCCGTTTCGCTTAACCGGCCTGACGGCCGGTGCAGGCGCTGCTAGGGGGAGCGGCTGTATCGTCGTTTCGGCCAAGAAACTGCGCGGGAAGTTCGGCGGCATCCTCAGCCTTATCACCTTGGCATTTACGCTATCTTTTTAGGCGAGGCGGAAACCGCTGACGCGGTCCTCCATCTCTTGGTCGAGACAGTGTGACCTGCCACTGAATTTTCATCCGGCGTCTGACCTGCCACTGAGAATTTCTGAACCGCTCCCAAACGTTGGACCACCGGATGCTAGAGTTTTCCGGCTTCATTCAGGGAGGCGGGCTGGTTGCGCCTCCCGAATTCACCAACGAGATCGGCACCTTGTTGCCGATCGCACCATGAGG
>NZ_ML133617.1 GCF_003985125.1 Rhizobium phaseoli | reverse complement strand
AGCGAACCATCGATGACACCTGGCGCCACATCGGACACCTCGTCACAACCATCGAGCCCAGCGAATGCAGCAACTACTTCGCCAATGCCGGATATGCTTCCGTGAAAACCTGAAACGCTCTAGGTTTATCGGCTGAAAACCAGAGTAGAGAAGGAGTGTTGCGGGTACGACGATACACGAGGATTTCGGAGGTCGGTCGTCGGCACCGACGTCGGAGGCGGATTTGCCGTAAACGTTGATCATCACGGCCGCTGTTTGAAAGTGCCGCTCGCCTTGCTATGAATCCACCCATTCCTTTTTGCACGCATTCCATCCACAAAAACGATTTTACTGCTCAAAACGATTGCCCTTAGAAAACGCTGAAGAGCGCTGTGTAGATTATGTGGAGTTCTAAAAAAATGGGTCCTCAGGTGCGGAGACGATGCTGGAAATTCGACCTGGAGCCCTCTGTCAGTTGCCTGGCCTCGATTGTTATCTTACGCTGGTCGTGATCGGGCAGAATCTTCACCGTTGCTTCTCCCGTTTCAGTGCTGATAGGGCTCTCACAAGAAGCACTGTTCCCTGGTCGACTAACCTGTGAGTGCATCTCCCACAATCACTAGAAGCCAGAGCAGGCGCGCTCGCAGCCGCGAGGACTTGGTCTGCGCCTTTTGCAGGGCCACCAAACCTCGTGATGTTTTCTTGCGGCTGTCGGGCCGAAATATGAAGGATTGAGTGATGTGGATAGGTTAGGCAGTTCTGCTGCAAGCGCTTCGGCCCGGGTTTCTGTGCGGCGTCGCAACAATGATCAAGAAGGTTGCGCAGGATCGGTTGTCGGCAATGTCGCCGCGCCGGTCACTAATGGTATCGGCTTCGACCCCGTGAGCTCTAGCTGCACTGTCAAGCGCCACCCTATGAAACTACGAAGGCCGGTGGCCAGGCCAGAGCGACCTACCTTCCGAAACGAACTGGAGAGCAACATGCTGTGTCTAGGGCTCAGTGGCGGTCTAAGCAAAGATTACGAAAATTCGTCCGATCTACCGAGCACCTTTATGCACGATGGGGCTGCGGTTCCCGTTCGCGACGGGCGAGTGATAGCGGCGGTCGAGGAGGAGCGCCTTAACCGGATCAAGCACTCCAACAAGTTACCAACGCGTTCGATTCAATATTGCCTCGCATCTGCAGGTGTTCACCTGAGCGACATCGACCGCATCGCGTATTATGCGACCGAGGCCTATTGCAACGCTGTGCTCGAGCGCGTGCGCCTCTTTCACCCAAGCACCCCAGCATCGGATCCGAGACTGTTGCAACGGGCTCGGGGAAGTCGACACGGGCGCTATATTCCTGTGGGACACCCCGATGTTCCATGTGATCGCCATCGTCACACAGATCTGGCCGCCCCTTGGACGCGTGATGGCACAATGCCATGAGGTTGTCACCCGCGCTCCACCGCCGAGATGAACTCGAAAACGTTGGACCCGGAACTGATTGTTGAGGAATGAACGTCATGAAACGCTATGTAGAAAAAGAGGTGACGGATCAACTCGCTTATAGGCGAAAGATGTTGCAAGATTGGAGAGGAGAGCGCCTCACTGGACACCAGCTAAACCTAGCATCAATAGACCTCAACCTCCTGGTGGCGCTCGAGGCTCTGCTCGAATACCGGAACGTGACGCACGCGGGCCAGCACATCGGGCGGAGTCAACCGGCGATGAGCCGGGCACTGGGAAGGCTGCGCGGCTTGTTCAATGATGATCTCCTGGTGCGGTCTTCAACGGGTTTGATCCCAACGCCGCAAGGCGAACACCTGGCTCAAAGGCTGCCGTCGGCACTGCGTACGATCCGAGAGATGGTGACAAGCCGCAGCGTAATCTCAAAAGAATGGGGGAGGGGGGCAACGCTGGCGATCCCCGATCATCAAGCTTTGGCTGTACTACCGCGCCTCCTGCCGTGGTTACGCGAGCGTGCCCCTCATCTCGACACACTCGCCTGTTTGCCGTTTGATCGTGCCGTGCGGGGGCTTGAGCAAGGTGATATTGATTTGGCCGTTGGGCATATTGACGTGCAACTGCCTGGCTATTTTCGGCGCAGTCTCTATACAGACCGCTTCGCGTGTTTGTTGCGCCACGACCATCCCGCGCTGGCGCAGGAATGGACGATCGACAACTTCGCGACCTTGCGTCACGCTGCCATCAGTACGGACTCCCCCGACCATTTCGGCCCGATCTACGACCACTTGCCCAACCTGCGAGCGGATCGTAGTCCCATACTTTTTTCCAGCGTTCTCACGGCAGCGGTGGTAGCTTCGGCAACGGATTTGGTATTGCTCGTCCCGCGCCGCGTTGCGACCCAAGTTTCCGCGATGCTGCCGCTTAGGGTTGTTGATCCACCCCTCGAGCCGGCACCGTACAAGGTCATGCTCATCTGGCACGAGCGGTGCCATCACGACCCGCAGCATAAATGGCTGCGCAAGGAGGTCGCCGCAGCGTTGGAGACGGGAGCAGACTGACACAAGAAGCGGTGATCGGGATGCTCCCGAAGCATCAAAGAGAGCAAACGGGGATTTTGCGCGGGGAGATGACCAAGGGCTCAGCGCTGCTGCGCCCGAGAGTGCCAGGCATGTTGGACGAATATCGAGACTTGGATGCCTATGTGCTCGCGGGGTCTGCTTGTATCCGGGCTTCTGCTGAGCTGCGGCTCGGCCCTGCAGTGGCGCGGATATCTTCGCGCCGGCTCTCGGATCGACCATTTTGATGGTGATCGTCAAGTGATCAACATTTATGTCAGCAGGCTCGCCGACACGGTCTGGCACTGCCGGACCGTTGGTTGAAAGACACAGCTTGATATCGGGGACCTCTGTGGCTCCGCGTGCAAATGTCGCCTTTGTCTTCTTCCGGTCATAACAGGCATCGCTTGGTCCGGCGATAAAGAGCACGGAAAGCTGAGGGACTTCATTGGCGACCGCAACGACCTTTCGCAGCGCCTGGTCAGGCGTAGGCCGGCTTTCGTTGGCGCAGTATTTACGATTGCAGTAGTTGCACTGGATATTGCAAGCTGGTGCGGCTACGACGTGCATGCGCGCGAAATAGTAGTGCGCTTTTTCTAAATAGCAGGAAAGGTCCGTGATTTTCTCCCAGACAGCCGGCTCGACGTGGTGCGGCTTTGCGGACGAACCGCACAATGACGCGGCGCAAGCAGTGGACTTCGCTGTGGCCAGCAGTTGGTTCATAGTTGTCGTGCTGGTCAGGTTCTTGAGCGAAATCATTGGTGGGGGCATTAAAGGCTCCGTTGCTGCTTAACGTCGCGGTTCAAGAAGCAAGGGCCATGCCAATGAAAATTGCTTAGGTTTTCAATTGGTTAGCGTTTTTTGTCCGGTTCCCTCCATTTGCGACCCGACATAGGGTTGTCAGGCATTCGACAATAGACCTACACCGGTAAAATGGCGGCTCGCCTCGAGTGCTTGAGTTGAGGAGGGCAGGTCGGGCCGCTCGACCACACCAGGCTTAGAACTTTCTTTCACCCCGATTTGATGCCCGCGGATGGCATAACCAGCCTAACGTGGGGTGACGCCGAGAGGCGAGCCGCCTGGCCCCAGATTTCTCCCTCGCGTCGATCAGCCGCTCCCGCTCGGTCAGACGAGCCCGATTGGGAGCCAGGCAGGATCGTTCGGATCACAGGCTTTGGAGGAGACTTCGCCGAGACAGGCACCGGCAGCCCCGGCGGCCGCAAACGGGGATCCAGTCGACATTGGGCTCTTTCTGGCGAACTCGTCGACCGCATTGTCGCCGAATGGACCGTTAGCTACCTTCCACACAAGCGCAGAGAGGCCCTGGCTGTTCTTGCAGACAAAATCCAACGCACCAATGGTCCTTGATTGCGCGGGAGTTGCTGTCCTACGCACGCTGTTTGAGTTCACAGACGTTCCCTGGGAAGTGGCATTGCGAGACCAAGTCAAGCGCCGACGGCGCGAATGTCCGTTCGCAGATGCATAGAACGCCATTTTCAACTCAAGACCAGACTTGCGACGGGCCATGGACCACGAAAATGGGTCGAATTGCATGATCGCGAAACGATCCGCGACTGTCCTATCGGTATTGCCGCGGGATAGACGGGCGGACGAGGCGGGGCTGCGCAGCTCCTTCTGGCCTGATGCGCAGGACGTTCACGGAGCGTATACGGGCTCCGCCGAGGGATTCATTGAGTTCACGCTTGGTGTCTTCAAGACCGAACCGCGCAACATCCACCAGATCACCAACGTTCTGATTGAGTTTATCAGCCCGACTGAAGCAGCTGTCGAGAGCTACTTCACTGCGCTCCAACGAGGGCCGGACTGCGGCCGGATCATACGTTGCCAGGTTTCTCCTATGTGGTCGATATTGCGACCATTTTCAGAAAAGGGAAGGGGAGTGGAGAATTGCCGACCGCACAGTGGTCTATGATTGGCTCGAGGAGCAGACACAGCAGGCGGCGTCGCCAGAGATTGAGCGGTTCGGTTTCAGGCAGCCGATCGGAACATCGCATTCTAACGACCCGGTCTATACGCTCGGAAGCGGCAAAGAGCATGAAAGCCGAGGCGGAATAGCGGCGCGTTCAGCTGGTGCCGAACTCTTCTTTTCCGGGACGTGGTGCTAACTTGCTGTCATCTGGCTCCTTTAGCGTTAGATCGCATACGCCGGAGCAGGAGAAGCTAATCCATGAAGCAAGCAGACACCCGCCGTCATTACACGCGCTGCAGGCGGGATTGGCCGCGCTCTGGTCGCTGCCTTTGCGAACGGCGACATTGTCGTTGCCGTGGATCTTCCTGGAAGCGGAACGGTGCGGTGCGGCGTTGCCGCGCGGCCCTGTGATCTTCAATGTGGCCTCGCTGGGCGGGTTGCTGGGCGATCCCAGACGCAACGGCTACGCTGCCTGGAAGGGGCCTGATCTTGATCACGAAAAGTTTGGCATGCGAGTTGGCGTCGCGTCGAGTGGGCCTGACGGCCATAAGAGCTCGGCTATGTGCGCACGCCGATGGTCGAGAACTGGAACGCGCCGACGAGACGGATCTCGCCGCTATTCGCCGACGCGTGCCGATGGGGCCCATGGGCGCGTCCCGATGATGTCGACCGGACCGTGCGGTTTCCGGTCAGCTCGCACGTCGATCATTCATCGACATCGTGTCGGACGGTCGCCTTGGGCTTGGCGACGGGTCCGGATACGAGCGATTCGAGTTCAAGCGCTTCGGTGTCGTTATTCATGAGGCGCCTGGGGAGTACCTGGGTGATCTTTTAGGGGCTCAACCAGAAGGTTTTCGAACCCGACGGCCATTATCAGAAGATACCCCCAACGGCGATATCGTTGCGGACCACCCAGAAGCCAGCCCCGCCAATCTGCATCGCGGCAGGATCGGAGTGCAGCATGAGGCGGGCCGTCGCAGAGAGTCGCAGCAATTATTGCAGTCTCTAATCTTCGCCTGCGTCCTCCCGTAATACAAGGGCGTATCAACTCAGCCGGCGGCGCAAAAAGTCCTCACGATGAGGCAAGCTTTTAGCCGCGGTTCAAATTGAGGTGTTCGAAGTACCAAGACGGGTCATCATCGGATGAATCTGTCTCGACACTGGCGTCACTCGAATGCTCCTCGACACCTGCTTCATCGTCGCTAAGATACTCCACGGTTTTAGAGAGATAACTCCAAGGTTTGTCGGCGCGCTGCCATCCACCCTTGCTATTCTTTGTCCACTTGTCGGGATGTTGCGTAGGGTCGAGCACCCAGCGATTTTCACCCACATCAACGAAACCCATCTGCTCTAGACGGGTTCCCATCTCCGGCGTAGCGGGACGTGACATGATCAACGGCTGTTCGCCGTCGAGTTGAAGTTGATGTTCGAGCAGAATATCGCCTGCGTTCTCGACAAGCGGATGAGTAACGCGAAGGTCTACAATCGACGTGATTCTTTTTCGACCGGGAAATAGTTCCCGCCACGGCTCGTTTTCGATGCTAAATCCATCCTCTGTTCTTAAAAGCCCAACGCTTCGTTCTCCCAGATCATAGCTGAAATATCGCGCGCTGGGCGTATCATTGTCGGTGCCGCCGTAGAGTCGAGCGATGGTAGCCGTACGCAGGGCTTTAGAGGACACGAAGGGCGAGTACTCTTGTGGATTGACGGAAATGTGCTTGATTTCATCACCGTAAAATTCCCTTACTTTTCTGGCAAATGTCGATCTGTCGAGCACCTTAATTGGAGGTTCGGAAGAGAGCGAGTATGGTCGCGTTGGCGACGAAGGCGAAAGAGCATGGGGATCTGGCGTTGATCGGGACGGCATGCCCGTAAGCGTTTGTGCCCCGGTCATATTCTCGATCCACCCCGCCATGGCCCGGGTGCGATCATCTTCCTCGGAAATGTTGTAGCGCAGCGATCGTTCTGAGTTATCCATGGCGGTCTCTCCTGAGAGTGAAAGGTGTGATGAAGCGCATTCTTTTCAGTCGCTTCACATGGGAACGGTGCGCTCACATGTCCGGCCTATAAAGCGGATACGTGACTGCTAGACTCGATGAAGCGGGCGGTGCGCGTTGCATGCGCCGCTCCTGATCCCTTTACCTCAGCCCAAGCCTCGAGGATCCGCGAAAGCGTGGCTCCCTTCGCCAGACCATCGTCGAATCGGCTGACAGTCCGTCGGAGGTGTCTGCGCCGCGGCAGGGCTAAGATTAGCTTGAATGTTAGAGGCGTCTCGGAAAATTTACCGCCCCGCGGGCCTGTTCTGTTTTCACCGTTGTTGGTCTCCAATTGCAGATTACGCATATGCTAGTGCAACCGGACTGGTCGCCATCATGCAAAATCGATATTCTAAAATGCTTTGGAAAAGCGGAGCCACGTGACCCCTTAGGTGGTGAAGGTGACCTGCCACTGCGAATTTCCTCCAGAATTGATTAGAGTCCGGCCCATCAAAGGACGGACGAATGAAGAAGCAGAGGTTTACCGAAGAGCAGATAATTGCGGTACTGAAGGAGCAGGAGGCAGGCGCGAAGGCGGCCGACCTCTGCCGTAAGCACGGGATTTCGGAAGCGACGTTTTACAACTGGAAAGCCAAATACGGTGGTATGGAAGTGTCCGAGGCCAAGCGGCTGAAGGCGCTTGAGGACGAGAACGCCAGGCTGAAAAAGCTGCTGGCCGAACAGATGCTGGATGCGGCCGCGCTCCGCGAGCTTCTTGCAAAAAAAAATGGTAGGGCCTGCCGCCAAGCGTGAAGCCGTCACGCATCTGAAGGCCGTGATGGGTCTTTCGGAGCGGCGGGCCTGCCAGATCATATCCGCCGACCGCAAGACGGTGCGTTATCGGTCCTGCCGACCGCCGGAGGTGGCGCTGCGGGCAAAGCTGCGTGACCTTGCAAACGAGCGTCGGCGTTTCGGCTATCGGCGACTGTTCGTCCTGCTTCGACGGGAAGGAGAGCCGTCCGGCGTCAATAGGATCGAGGTTCCAAATTTGATTTCCGGAGGACCGGCATCGATGTACCCAAGACGGAACCAGCCGCGCGATGACGATTCTCGCGAAGTAAGTGAGTGGATCGAAGGCGTGACCGGAGCTTTCGATACGGACGCCTGGATCCGGGAGTACAATTCACAGAGACGAGATGTGGAACAGGATCTGAGCGACTTGCGCCTCGGTTCGCACGACAGTGACGCCGGCGACCGTGTGCCGCGTCGCAGATCCGTGGGCGGTTCGATGCGAGTGACGCCGCAGTCGTTGGCGCCGGAGAACTCGTTGAGCGGCGCCCGCCACAGCATAGACGTCTCTCGGGCGGGCTCCAGCAGCTTGCGATTCGGCGGCTCGGGGAGCAAGACATCGAGCAATATGGCGGAGGCGGGCGAAGTCGCCGCGGCGCCGCAGGGCAAACGCCGCGGATTTACGTCGCGCATGGCGTCAGGGTTCAAGAAGGCGTTCGGATTGAGCAGCGGCAAGACGTCGTCGCGGAGTTCGGGGCAGCAAGACGTCGATGCCGCAACGGAGACTCACGTGGTCTCAACCAAGGCTCGCGTCGGCGCCAAGCGTGGTCGCCCCGCCGACCGGGACATGCATCCCGATGACGAGACCCGCATCAA
>NZ_ML133616.1 GCF_003985125.1 Rhizobium phaseoli | reverse complement strand
CAGAAGCGAACCATCGATGACACCTGGCGCCACATCGGACACCTCGTCACAACCATCGAGCCCAGCGAATGCAGCAACTACTTCGCCAATGCCGGATATGCTTCCGTGAAAACCTGAAACGCTCTAGGTTTGCCAACGGGTATGGTAAGAAGCGCTGGAACGGCGCTAGCTATAATTAGAAGCCTCGCCACCTGTCAGGACAAAGCCGAGAGGACGTCCCTGACCGTCTGCGCGGGCATGGACTTTTGTCGTAAAGCCGCCGCGTGATCGACCAAAACCCTCCTTATAAGTCCCCCTTTAGCGCCCGCAGCCTGCGAATGGCCGCGAACCGTGGTGCTGTCAATCATATGTTGCCAGTCATCGGTCAATCCAAGTTCGACAAGCGTTTCCAGAAGTGCGTCCCAAACACCTTGTTCGGCCCAGCGGCGGAAACGAACATAGACCGAATTCCACTTTCCATATCGCTCGTGCATATCGCGCCACGGACAGCCGACGCGCAGAACATGGAGCATCCCGTTAAAAAAGCGGCGGTTGTCGTGGGATGGCCGAGACTTGCGACCACGCTCGGTCGGCAATAGCGGTTCGACAATCCGCCATTCCTCATCACTCAAATCGCCTCGTGCCATAGCTGCTTCCTAAAAAGCAGTCTTGAATCACGCCTAGGCTGATTTGGGAATCCACTTTGTCAACAGGACCTAGTCTCAACCGAAATCGGAGGGTCAAACCGAACCCACTCGTACTCAGAAAGATGGTTCTTGGGACGGCGTATCGAGCCCGAGAGATCCCATTCCTTAGCGCTGTCATTGCCATTGCTGGGATGAAACTCGATCATCCCGTTTCGGTCGCTGATCGCAACCTCGGATAGCCTCATCCGATCCCGATCAGAAACCATTTTCTCCTTGAAGCGTGCAGCGGCTCTGGGGTCTGGCTCAAAGCAATAGAGCTGGGCGCTCGGAAGAAGGCGCAGAAAGCGTTGAGCATCGCTTCCGTCATTGCACCCAATGTCAAAGATTACAGGGTTAGGCTTATCGAGAAGCGAAACGATCTGTCGATGTACGTTTAACTCACACACCGGATCCATCACAGTCTCCTTAACTTTTCGAAGTGCCCCTGCTGAACGAGCTCGGACAGGATATCACTGAAATACCGAGCCATTTGGCCCTTCTTTCGACATGGTTGTTGACGCGTCGCCGTGCGATTAGGTGGGCACGGCGCATTGTCGGTCGCGGGCTTTGCTATTCGCGAGTTTGTTTGGCGTAACGACGCGACCCCAAGCTATGCTGAAAGCCCACTAGTCACCGAGGCCTCAGCGGGGACGGATACCTGTGATTTGCGGCCACGTACCGGGCTTAAGCATATGCAACGCTGCTCCCAAATCTGCCGAAGTTCATTTAGGAAAGTCTCACGACTACCTGAAACAGGCGCGATTCCATCCAATATGTCGCCAACCAGGGCTTCTCCCTCAATCCTAATTAGCTGTTCAAACAACTCCGGTGAAATACGCACGGCCTGCAGGCTGGAGGCGCCTGTGCGGATCTCACATACAGTCTCTTGCCGATCCAGGGTGGAATATGCACGCGCCTGATGGAGACTTGCGTAAGGTGGCAAGGAAACTGCTAGTTTATTCCACTCCTCCATCGTTGAGATTCGCTTCTTGACGAGAAATGGACCGATCACAAGTGCATCCAGGTCGGTCGTCAAAAAAGTCGTTACGGCATCCCTAACCGAATCCACTACCGGCTCGGCGTTGTTGTTAAACGACGTGTTGAGCAAGATCGGAACGCCGGTTCGCTTCCCGAAAGCATTGATTAGCTCCCAATATGCGGGATTTGTCTCGCGTGACACTGTCTGCAAACGAGCCGTACCATCTACGTGCGTGATGGCGCCTAGCGAACTACGCTTGGGTTCGCGCACAGACACTACGAAATTCATAAAAGGAAATTTGCGCAAGGTACCTGGCAGATCAAAAAATTCCACGGCGTCCTCCTCCAATACCGAGGGAGCAAATGGGCGGTAGCCTTCCCGCTTCTTGACCATCATATTAATTCGATCCTTGTTTGACGCCGGCCTCGGATCAGCAAGAATACTCCGGTTGCCTAGCGCCCGTGGACCGAACTCCGAACGCCCCTGCACCCAGGCGATCACGGCGCCATCCGCAATCCATTCGGCTGCTTTGCCTGTCACGTCATCACTCCGTTCAATTTCGAGATGCTGGCCCCAAGCAAAAAGTTCCTCCTCCACGCTTCCTTCGCTCTCCAGGTCGGGTCCCCAATAGACGTTTTGCAAACGCTCACGAGGTGCCGGATGCCCCAGATCATGAGACGCCATCAATGCGGCGCCTAGTGCGCAGCCAGCGTCATGGGCAGCCGGTTGCACGAAGATGTCGTCAAACATCCCCGAGTACAGCAGCTTGCCATTCAAAGTGCAGTTGTGAGCCACTCCTCCGGCCAAACACAGTCGTTCGATGCCCGTAACCTTGGTGTAATGCCGTAGGACGTGGAACACGATCCGTTCCAGTGCTTCCTGCAGTGAAGCACTCACATCTTTATGCTGCTGCGTGAACGGCATGCCTTTCTGGCGTATTTGAATGTTACTGAGCAACGTAGGACCAACTCGGTCGAGATGGACCCGATAACCACCGTCGTCTAGGAGTTCGTAAAATTGTTCGAAGATCTCGCGGTACGAAGCGGGATTGCCGTAAGGTGCCAGACCCATGATCTTATATTCATCGAACGCGCCATAACCTAGGTAGCGGATCGTTTCCAAGTATAGCAGCCCTAGAGAATCATTCTCCGGAAATGTCACGAGTGGCTCAATCTCCGTGCTGGAACCAATCGCCAAAAGCCCCGAAAGAAAGTCTCCACCGCCGTCAATTGAGAGGACCAAACTTCGCTCGAAGCCCGACATGAAAAACGAGCTCACCGCGTGCGACATATGGTGGCTCACGAACGACACACGTGAGGGATCAATTTCGGCACCAAATTCTTGCCCGAGTAATCCGCACAACAACAGTCTCGCGTCCGGTATTGGGGTACTTGGGTGAGAGAGGCGCACGCGCTCGAGCACAGCGTTGCAATAGGCCTCGGTCGCATAATACGCGATGCGGTCGATGTCGCTCAGGTGAACACCTGCAGATGCGAGGCAATATTGAATCGAACGCGTTGGTAACTTGTTGGAGTGCTTGATCCGGTTAAGGCGCTCCTCCTCGACCGCCGCTATCACTCGCCCGTCGCGAACGAGAACCGCAGCCCCATCGTGCATAAAGGTGTTCGGTAGATCGAACGAATTTTCGTAGACTCTGCTTAGACCGCCACTGAGCCCTAGACACAGCATGTTGCTCTCCAGTTCGTTTCGAAAGGTAGGTCGCTCTGGTCTGGCCACCGGCTTTCGCAGTTTCATAGGGTGGCGCTTGACAGTGCAGCTAGAGCTCACGGGTCGAAGCCGAAATCAGATCGTGACCGGATCGGTGAGATTGCCGACAATCGGCGCTAACAGAGCCCCAGACCGAAGCATTTGCGGCAGTAACGCCGCGTAACGTATCCACATTACCCAGTCCTTCATCTTTCCGCCCGACAGCCACAACGACGTTTGGTGGTCGCTGCAAAGGTCGCAGACCGTATCCTTGCAGCGGCGAGTGCGCCTGCGTTGGCTCCGAGGCATAGCACACAGAATTCCGCCGCCGGCCTCCGTCATTCGCATATGCGCCAGTACCGAACTCAGCTCCCACGCGGTGGGGCCGCCATTGATAATCACGTCGAACGGCGCCCACGGCGTGAGAACCGATCTGCAACAAACGCTAGAAGGGGAAGCAGTAGAAAGATGACCAGCGCGCGGTGAAGACGAATAGGAGGCGGCATCGACCGGGGCAAAAGTGCGTCCCGTGAGAGCCCACTGAAACGTCGAGAAGCAACGACCAAGATTCTACCCGATCACGTCGAGCGCAAGATAACGATCGAGACCAGGCAGCAGACCGACTGCCTCATCTCGTTTTCCCAGCACAGTCTCCACGGCACCCGAGGACCCATTTTAAGAACTCCGAATTACGGCTTTTACAAAACGCTTCTTCAGCGTCTTCTAATGGCAACCGTTTCGATCAGTAAAATCGATTGTTTGGATGGAATGCATTCACGAAAACGATGGCGTGACTCAGCAGTGAAGCGAGCGGCGACCCCATCCTTCTCTCTATGGCGGCCGTGTGCAAGGCAGATCCGCCTGTGACATTCGACCGACAAACTCCTCGTGTCTTGTCATAAAAGCAACACTCCTTCGCTACTCTTGTTTCAGCCGACAAAGCCAAGCCGCATGTTCGTCTCGGCACATCAATGAGCCTAATGGCGGCGCTAGCTGCAAGGAAACTGCGTTCGGTCTTGGTCAGCACCGCCGCTGCGAGTGCCGCGAAACGTGGGCCAAGCGCTTCAACATTTTCCCCGGCGTAAGTGCGCAGCATCTGGTCTTTGAAGCGCCAGCCGACGAAGGAGAAGCCTGGGTTGGTGCGCGGCTCCTTCACCACTTTAGGGACCGGGACGATAAATCGGCAGAGGCCGCGGTAACTCCAAAAAATAATGCGGCGCTAAAAAATTGGCCTCAGGCTAGACCGTGGGTATAGACTGGTAGTCCGGTAGGCGCTATTCGTGCTGTTCCAGCATAACATCAGCCACCCCGTGGATTCTCCAAGGCCTCTTATATTGAAAAAAGTGCAACGCAGTTTTGCCGTCGAGTACAAGAACGGCAGGCGAAAACTTGATGCCAGATCGAACTCGATCTGGGGCAATGTGGATCTAAAGTCAGTCGCGCGCGATCTAGAGGAAGAGGCATTGCCTTTTCTGTCAGGTAGCTCTCAGAGTGGCAAACCCGACAGCGAAATGTCTTTGCCGGAACAAGATCAGGCCGAGCAGTTGTTGACAGCGCCTCTCGGGCCGTCGACAACTGCATCAGATACACAGGAGATGAGCATGGCCGACGAGACTAATACGACAACCAAGGTCGATGGACAGACCGTTGTCGAAACGCCTAATGCGCCGAAGAAACAGCGCAAACCGCGCGCCAAAAAAGTCGCGGCACTCGAGACCGCGTTAGCTGACGCTACGGCAGAGCCGGCAGCTGCGCTGGCCGGGGACGGTGGTGTGAAGAGGAGAGGGCGCAAGACAAAGGCTATCGAAGCCACGGCGAGCGCCAAACGCGCACCTGTGCGCCGTGCTCCAAAGGCTGTGCAGGCAGCGCCGGCTGCCCCGATGACGGCGAGCGATGAAATGGCAGACCTTTTGCAGTTGGAAGAGGAAAATCAGCGGCTGCGCAAGCTTCTTGCTGGAAAACTTCGCGCTGAAAATGAAGATCTGCGCAAACGGCTCAAGCTCGATTGATATAAGCAGCCGGTCAATAAGCGACCGGATCTACATTCTTATCGAGACAAACAATTCGGCAACGGTAATGCTGTTGCCGGACCCCAAACTCACTGCCTGCTTGCGGGATAAAACGCGAGGTCGGATAGATGGCGTCTCCCTGGAAACTTCTTGCCCGACTGATCTCACCGGGTCGCGAACAAAAGCGAGAAAACGGCTCGGACCAGAAGGTTACGCCGGACACATTGGCCATTGCCGGTCCGACCGAAACGCCTGCCGAGAAGAGCCTGATAAGCGCCGTTCGACCGGCAAGCGAGGGGCCTCCCCGTCACGGCCATTCTCCTGCAATTTCCACCGAGTTTGTTGTTTCTAAGGAAGTCGGAATCGGTGGCCACGATCAGGTCGAAGGCCAAGATGCCAAAAACGTTGAGGCGGCCGATCCACCTCCATTCGGCGGGCTTAGTACCGACATCGCCGCTGGGCACGATGCTACGAGGCTCGAGCGAACTCTCGAGGTCGCCCCGCGTAAGAAGGCATCAGCCGCGATTGCAAACGCTGCCCCGGCAGTTCACACTGCGGACCAGATGAGCCTCGACGAAGACATCAGGGTGCTCAGGAGGCAGCTAGCCAGAAAGCTAAGGCTGCAAAACGCGCAGTTGAGAACAATGCTGGAGCGGTTTGAACGGTGACCTGTCGCAGTGCAACAACCTGTCGCCCTGGGCATGTAGTGGAGCCAACGGCAGCATCACCTGTGTACGGCAAGGACAAATAATTGGGGTCCGAACACGGTCCCATTTCGTCGAGATCAACGACAAGAGTGTTTAGGCCATGTTCTAGGCATTTAACCGCGCTCGATCGCCACCGTGAACATCGAGCCTGCCGCAGGTTTCCTGGATGCGCGTCTCCGCCGCCTGCGCAATCGAAGCCGCATTGGTGGCGTCAAGCTGAACTGTCCGGGCGTCTGGTCCGTTTTGAACGAAGGTGTCGCCTGCTTCAAGTTGGCGCGCGCAACCGAGCCGGTGAAGCCGTGCTGCGCCAGACCTTTCACGATATTTGACGGCGGATTTCTTTGCCAGTGGCGAGAGCTGAACTGTGACGCGATCGAGACCGACACATGCCATGGACTGCGAATTCAGCGATCAATTTAAAATCGAGCAATTGGGGGCTTGCCTCCTGCCTAACATCTCGACGAACTCGAGCTCGATTAAGTGATCACTCCAAGGTCCTCCGTTTGCCAGTCTAGATCGGCTGGCGGCCAAGATAAGCATCGAACGCGGCAGCGACATGGCGAAGGGCAGAGCGACGTTCGTGCCGCACACTGACTAAACCGTTGTCAAACTCAACGATCCCATCCTCAGCCAGAATCTCTAGCTGCTTAGCTGAACTCACTAGATGGGTCTGATCAAATCCCTGAGCCGTACAGATTGCTGATATGTCCGCCTTCAAGTAGCACATGAGCTGTTCGATGATTGCAGCTCTTACGCGATCCTCGGTAGCTAAACGGTAGCCCCTTGAGATCGCCAAGCGGCCGGATGCTATGTGCCGGTTATAACAGCTTTGCGTGAGATCGTTTTGAACGTAACCGTCGCCGCAACGACCAATGGCGGACGCGCCCAAACCGATGACAGTTGAGCAGGTTTCGGCAGAGTAACCAAGCGAATTTCGGCGCAGACGACCAGCTCTCTGTGCTATTGCAAGCTCGTCATCCGGCAAAGCAAAATGGTCGAGACCAATTTGCAGATAGCCTGCTGCAACTAACGTATCGGCCATGGCTGAGGCCTGCTCAGCTCGCGCGGCTATATCGGGCAGTGCTGCTGTGTCAATCAAGCGCTGATTTTTTCGAAAAGATGGAACGTGGGAATAACCGAAAACCGCGAGGCGGTCGGGACGCATCGCAATAGCTAACATAGCGCTCTCGAGACAGGACTGGACGGTTTGGTTCGGCAAACCGAACATCAAGTCGAAATTGATACGCCTGACCCCATACAGGCGGAGGTTTTCGACGGCGGTCATCACTTGCGCCTCGCTCTGAATCCGGTTGATCGCTTTTTGTACGACGGGATCGAAGCTCTGCACACCGACGCTTGCGCGATTCACACCGGTTCTTTCTAGGGCTTCGGCCATATCGGTGGTGAACGTGCGCGGGTCGACCTCAACGGCAATGGTTGCACCTCGCTCAAGCGCAAAACGGCCGCGCAGGAGTTCCATTAGCGACAGGAAGTCTGCCGATGGCATAATGGTCGGGGATCCGCCGCCAAAGTGCACGTCACCCACGGAGAGTGCCTGCGGCACTTGCTCGGCGACCAGGCGGATTTCCTCGCGCAGCATTGCTAGATAATCGGTTATCAAAGTGTCCCGACGAGTGATGCTAGTCGGAAAACCACAATACCAGCACATCGAGCGGCAGAATGGAATGTGGAGATAGAGCGAGACAGCGTCATCAGTTCCCTGGCTTCTCAGCCATTGCTCATAAGTGTGGGCGCCGATTTCTGGAGAAAACTCCTGTATTGTTGGGTAGATAGTATACCAAGGCAACTGCGCCCCGCTATTTGTGTTCGGAACGAAAATCGACGACGGTGCGCGCAAAGACTTTCGCCTGCAGTCCGTGTCACGTTCACATACAATATTTGACACGTTTTTTTCCTTCGAAAGCGTGGTCCTATTGGGCACATGCCACGCCCGGAATGGACTTGATGTTCGATTTGACGTCGCATTCGGAAAGGGCCTTCGGCTCATCGCCAGGCTCGTCGCCGCTCGTTGCGACGCTGAGGTGCTTCTTGCGGCGCTTCGCCGCCTTGTCT
>NZ_ML133615.1 GCF_003985125.1 Rhizobium phaseoli | reverse complement strand
GCCGCCGACCTGCCGCTCTGGCTCCACCGTTACAATTGGCATCGCCCGCACGGCAGCCTACAATCCAAACCGCCCGTCAGTAGACTCGGCCTGATCAAGGACAACCTGTTGAGGCTCCACATCTAGCTCTGAGCTGGGGAGAAAAATCACGGCTTTCTGTGGCTCGATAAAGCCAGCTGGTCGTTGTCCCCTGCCTATGACCTCAATCCAGTGCCTGCGGATGTCAAGGCGCGCGCGCTGACGACAAACATTGATCTTGATGAAGGCACCTGCTCCCTTGACCTGCTGGAAGAAGCTGCAGGGCTCTACGCCCTAACGCTCGCCGAGGCTCGCGCGATCATTAAGGAAGTCGCGACACCGCAAGGTGGCGCGAGACCGCCAAGGCGGTCGGTGCGCGGTCAGCCGAGATCAACCGTATGGCCAGTGCGTTCGATCACGATGATTTGAAAGCGAGCGCCAGCCCTATGACGAGAGCCTTCCTCCCCAGTTTCAATCCGCCCTCGGCCGGCCCGATCACTGAACCGGATTACGGCATCGTTGCGTTGTAAAGGACGGATGTCCAATAGCAATTTTCCGATCTGCGGTCCTGGCTGGATTTGCGATGGAATTGTTTCAAGCGCCTCCGTGACCAACGAGCGAAAACCAATAATTATGTGATTCGGTGAGATCGAGACGCTACTCTACGAACAAACTATGTCACTGCCAGCGGATCCTCAATCACATCGACGATCGATGGCTGGCCAAGCACGTCCGCGAAGCGCTGTAGCATGGCAACAGTACTCGATGACATCTCCGCCCTGGAGCCCGGGATATAGCAAGCGGCTGCATAAGCGAGTTGCCGTTGCCTCGGTTCCGTTAGCAACAGCGGCAGCGTCTCGATTGCTTGCTCCGGCTCAAAGGTGACGATAGCCGTCTGCACGCGAGTGATTTCGGCCAAATGATCAGCGCTTAGGGAGCGGAAGGGCTCGTCCTCGGTCAGCACCCGTGACCAGCGCGCCAGGCGGTCGCGTCGGATCCCGCCACGATCGCTCACCAGGAGTACGACCATACGGATGATGGCATCGGCGAGTCCGCCGATCGCGATCCTCCTGAGCGCATTGGCGATGTCCGGCTGCCATCTCATATCGTCAAGTGTCGTCCCTTTGCGGTATGCTTCGTGGGGATTGTCAAAATATCGCTGCCAAGGGTTGTTCCAGATCATGTGAAACGCGAGCTCATAACCCATGTCGCGCCAGTCGCGCATGACCACGATCGCCTGTTCGACAGCCTTGAAATAGAGCGCTTCCGCAGCCAGGAAAGGATTTTCCGCTGCTGCGTTCGCCCGGGAGTTCCGTACCTGCTGTGAAATTGACTTATAGCCAACCATGATCGGATTCTGAGAAGACAGCAGCGATCGCTCCAGCCGCTTTGGATGGAACATTCGGCTGGCGTCTGCTGACATGTCTGTGACCGCGGCCTGCACAAAGGGGCGGGCAACTGTGTGATAGATCTGCGCTTGCAGTTCAGAGACGCGGGCGACGGCAGCGAAGGGACCTCCATCGTCATGGCCGTCGTTAAACTCACGGATATTCTCGAAGGTGCGCTCGATCAGTTCAACACTATAGCTCTTGTGTCCAGCATCTTCTTGAATGTCCGTGATGCGCATCTCGTAAAGGCCAGGCAACAACGCCTCAATTGCCTCGAGCGTGCTTGCAACCTCATTGTATTCTTTGTTGATTACTCTCGAGGAAACGAATGTACCGAGGTGACCGACGTCGTTGTGTACCATATAAATAATGTGCTGGCCGAGAAGGCGGATTTCCTCCTCGTTGTCATAGATTTCGGGGATCCAATTCAGCGCCTGCTGCGGCGGCGTGACATTGTCGCCATGACTGGCAAATATGATAATAGGCGCCCTGATCTTCTTAAGGTCGAAATGCCGCCGTTCCGGCTCCCCATACGCCTTGTTGTGCGCCAGTCGATTACCAACAAAGAGGTGCTCAACTATCCAGCGGATCTCGTCTCCCCGCATCAGGCAGAAGCCGCCCCACCACTTCTCAGCCTTAAGGAAGGCTTCGCTCGCCGCATCCACATCTCGGAACAGTTCGACATACTTCAGGAATAACTGGCGCTCGGGATTGAGCGTTTCGAAATTCTGTACGAGATGGGCGCCGTCGAAGATGCCTCCGCCCAGATCTGACAAAAACATGGTCATCCAAGCTCCCCCGAAGAGGCCCGCCATGTAGCGGAGGGTATTTTCGCCGATATTTCCCGAGGTAGGTGTCACCGGCGATCCGTTGAGGATGATCGGGCCAGCTAAGTCGAGATTTGTCGCAACCATCAGAAGGGTAGCCCAGCCAGCTTGGCAGTTGCCGACTACGACTGGAAGGCGGGCCAGCGGATGCAGGCGCATGACCTCACGAACAAAGGCCGCTTCCGCATACGTGACATTAGAGAGATACTGCCCCCCTCTGGCTCTCGGCGGAAGGACACCAAATAAACCGGGTGACCTTCCCGGAACGCCACGCCGACCTGGCTGTCTTCTTTGTGGCCACCGACGCCGGGACTATGTCCGGCGCGCGGACAAATGATTATAAAGGGGCGCTTCGTGTCATCGACGTTAACACCTTGGGGCGGAATCATTCGGAGTAACACGTAATTGGATTTCAAGGGCAGATCGTTTCCATCCATAACTGTTTCGTAGTCGCAGAAGAAAACCGGCGGACAGCCTGCCGCTTCATGTTCGAGGAAGATGTCGCCGCGCTGTCGGAGAAGATCCATGCACAATATGGCGCGCTCACTAGCGTCGCGCAGGTATTCCGCCCAAGCGTGGCCCAAATTCCCATTGTCGTGCACCTCGCGTAGACTCTCGGCAAGACGTTCGGCCTCAGTAAAGAGCTTTCCCTGGCGGGTAGACTGGCTGTCGCACATGACTTGCACGCGGCGCAATAAGGCAACCTGCAGAATTTTAGCGGTTTCAGCGCCCGCTTCCGCCAAGCGTTGGAACATCGGGAATAGACTTTGGGTCACTTGGCTGTCCAGTTCCGTGGATGGCGCTTCAATCCACCGGAGCGGATTTAGAGATGTAAGAATGTCCGCCATCGTTTCAACTCCTCTATGGTTATGATCCCGTACGCATACATACGTGCCAGATCGATCGTGCTTCCGTCTGGCGAGGTGCTCGGTAGGCAATGCCGACGCCTAGGAAAGCAGTTTGACGACTTCCGACCCCAACGAGTTACCGCCGCATTCATCCCCTGCAATGTCTATGCCAAGCACTGGGTCAGCCAGCTACGCCGGGAGAGGGGGCAGCAAGCTCGTCGCCAGGGAATGCCACACAAAGTCTTCATTCAGCCTGGATCAGCAGTTTCTCCCAGCTCGTTGGAGACTATCGCAGGACAGGAGGTGATGGATTCGCCTGCGGTGTGGGATCCCCACCAACTAAGATGTTTCGGCGGCCGTCCGCGTGGCTTTGGTGGTGGGGCTAAGGCTGGTGGTGGCACGGTTATAAACGATGCCTTCTGTCTGACGCTCACCAATGACGGCAGTCTTCATCCGGTCGCAAAGCACTCCCGCGGAGCGCCGCCGAGAGCCTCGAAGGCCGCGACGTGGAAACGCAGGCCGGTCATCTGATGCATGACGAAGCGTGCCCAGATGGGACGGCTATGACCCGGCACTATCGTGAACAGCCAGATGATCCTCGGCGCCAGTTAAAGTGCCGACCGCGTGACGCCGCCATTTTCGCTGGCGTTAGTGTTGGTCAGTTTTACAGCAGATCACCGATAACAGTGGACAGGTTAAACGGAACAATTCCGATCTCACCACGCGGCATCGTGTCGAGCAAGTCGACCGTGCGGGCAAAGGTTTCCACTTGCTGAAAGGCGTAATCAGGGTCGAGCCGGTCCAAGCCTCCGCCCGGCAAGACCTGGCAAAGATAGTCCGGTATCGGACAGCTTGATATCGTCGGAATTCCTGATGCGTATAATGGCTGGCCTTCGCCCAACATCACCTGCGCCGCCGCTGGGGCGACTATCAGCGCGCGTACCTTTTGCGCCCGCGTGCGGCAGCGATATACACGTCACTCATCGACTTATTACTGGTATAGATCAAATCGAGCTCCGGCTTCCCGGTGGGCGCGGGGTGCCCTTTTGCAAAGTCATCTCGCCACTCGGTACATCCAAGATGCTCAATCGTAGCTCCTGCAACGGCTTTAGCATGGCCGGGTTTGCCGTCCCACAATTCTGGATGCATTTCGAGCCAGGTCGCCGTCGCCTGATTCCCGTGGCGGCCGAACTGGGGAAGCTGGAAATGACCCGTGACGAGTACGAAGACGAGGCTTCGGTTGCGAGCAGATTTCGGTAGCGAGGAGAAATAATGGGCCAGAGCGAGTATCCCAGCACCGCCGTTCTCTTCGCACGCATTAGGTCCATCGGTGTGGGTGTTGATGATGATCGTCTCAAGCAGGTTGCTGCCCGGCAAAACCGCATAAATCGTATCGGTCGCGACGTCTTTTAACGTGCCATCCAAGGTCAGGCGACCGCTCAAACCGTGCTTGATCGCGGCTTTGATCCGCTCTCCTTCAGATTGCGCCACCCATATTGCAGGTAAGCCCCAATACGGTGTGGTGAATGGCAGCACCTGCCCCTTCAACTGCACTTCCGAGACGCCTTCGAAAATGCAAACGACGGCTAAAACCCCTGCTTCACGCGCCTTGTCGATCGGTACGCCAAGCAAACCGGTGATAAGCGGCGTGGTTACGGCTTTGGGAAAGTCTATGCCTTCCGGCAGGCTGCCGCGTCGATTGGTCACCAGTTCGAGGAATGCCGCCAGATCCCGACGCTTTACCGTCACCACCGCAATTTTGCCGCGGGCTTTCTCAAACGCCTGAACCCGACCGTTGAAAAGAACCATCTTACCCGAGATACCGCCGGGAGGTGTAAGCCCGGAATACGGGAACGGCGCCGCTACCTCAATTACATCACCATTTGACAGTTTGAACGCGGTGGTTCGTGGCATCCACCGGCGCATCGTGAGTTGATCGCGCTTCACCTCAAGGCCCATCCCTCTCAACTCACCAGCAAGATAATCGATTGCCCGTGCTTGGGCCGGGCTGCCGGTCAATCGGGGGCCGAAACTGTTGAGCCTTTTGATCCAACTCCAAAGTTTCCGCTGATCAGGGAGTGCGGGGATGGACGGCTTTCGCTGCTCACTGAATCCGGTGCTGGGAAAAGCCGGGAATACCATCCCGGCGAGAAGAGCAGTGAGCCCAAAAGTCGAAAAATCTCTTCGTTTCAAGACTAACCTCCGCGCCTCTCTATCACGAATGGAAGCGATACCTATGGCCGCACGCCGCCCGTGTCCTTGCAAATCCAGTGCCATTGACAGCACACGTCTAATCTTCAGTTTTGAATTGAACGCGCAGTCTGAATCGGTTTTGGACCGCGTGCGAAGTCAATGCAGCTTTCGGACAGACTCCGCGCAAGCATCTGAAGTGGTTGAAGAGTCACTTTACTGATCTAGGAACGCGTCGTCGGTTCAATGCCTTTAAGAGCGACTTAATCTTGAGCCTAGTCTCGGGTCGGCCAAAAACCTTTGCCTGCTTGCAGACGACCATCAGTCGCCGAATGCAGCGGCAAGACTGTAAACTGTTGACCACGATAGGCGCTGCGCGTTGGACCTTTGTCACAACAACCTATCAAAACCCTCTATTTTATCCGGCGGACTTTCATTGCCGACAGGGTTCTGGAGCTAGCGGCAAATCAGCCCCGACTGCCAATCTATTCGATGCTTGCGTCGCTGATAGTGATGCTGGCGCCCGAACCGCCGCCTGTTTGAGGCTCCAGCCGGATAATGACGGTCTGTGGCTGACGGCAAGACGGGTCATCGGGCAAGGGAAACCCAAATCGTTGAGGCTTTGCCCCGTCCAATACCGAAAACGCCTTGTTCGGAAAAATACCAAACCTACCAATTTCGCGAACGTTACTGCCGCAGTCAAGCGAAACGACCGTCGTCACTGGTCCTGAAGTCGACGGTTCATAACCAGTGACAGTAAGGACGACCCGCGCACTGGTATCAGCCGATGAGTGGACTGCTCTGCTCGATATGGTTATCGTCGCGGGCTTACTGGTCGTTGCCCGCATGTCGCTCTCGTTAGCTTGAACCGGGCTGACGATGCGCAGCATCGATAATGCCGCCGCACGAATAGCGATAAGCACCCAACGATGATAGCGCATCGATGTCTCCACAACCCAGCCAGTCGGGATGTTAGGCGGACACTATGGCTATTTCTAGCTTTGCGGGCGCTACGGCGCCGGGTTTGCCCGCTCCCGATCCGACAGGAATGAGCTGCAGGTCGATGGCCTCGCCATCCGTCTGCCCCCTTCCGCCGTAAACCCGCTGGATCGCGTCCGTCAGATCGAGGACGAAGGATGGTTTGCGATGATGGTCGCCGTCATGACCGAGAACGGCGAAAGAACCGACGTAATGGGGATCGGTGACGGGCGTATCGGCCTTAAGGTCGTTCTTGCCGAGAAACACCCGAACGCTGGTCGTGCTGGCACTGGTGATCTCGACATCGCGCAGGAATGCCAGCACACGAGGAGCGGAGGCCGCCTGCTCCTGTGCCGCGCCGAAATCCATTGTATCCATGCCGGATGGCAGAGGCGGTTGGCGGACGATCTCCTGCAATGCGCCCGCCGGGATCTTGATCGGCAGCGAAAGCGGCACGTTTTCCGTTGCCGCCTTGCTGTTGTCCGTGGAGGTGGTCGTCACGCCGGCGATTGCAGCATCGGTCGCCGTCGCCGCGATCACGGACGTGAGTTTATCGTTCAGGGCCAGCGTTTTGGCGCTCGCCGCCGCGACCTTGAAGTAGGTCCGGAAACCATAATTGTATCCGAGTTCCTCTGGAACATAAAGGTCAGAGACCTTCGGGGACCAGAAGTTGCCGTCGACATCGTAGAAATTGTCGGTGAACGGCATGTCGGCCCAGAGCCGATCCGTGCTGTTGGCGTTGCGCAAATTCCACGTCGCCCAGATGCGGTCGATGTTGCAATGATGCATGAAGAAGATCGGATCGCGGGGCGACGACATTTCCGGCATCCAGCCACCGATATTGTTGTGCACCTGATTGTGCGGTGTGTATTCCAGCGTCCCCTGCGTGCCGCTGCTGGTGGTGACCCAGGAAGGATCGAGTGAGTTCTGTCCCTCGGGGCGGGTGGTGCCGAAGACCTCGTATGGCTTCGCCGTTAGGATGGTGTTGAGAACCTGTGGCCCAACTATATTGTCCGGCATCGGCTGCGTGATTGGCCAGGTGCGCGACGAAACATAAAGTGGATTGTCCTTGCCGTCGGGCGTCTTTTGCATTGTGAACACTTCGGGCAGGTACGGATTGTCGGTCCAGTCCCAGAACGGCATAGCGAAATCGTTGTTCTTGGTCACGTGCCGAACGATGCGCTCGTACATAGCCGTATAGGCCCTGTGCCACGGCAGGAAATACCAGTTGCCATGCGGGCAGTATTTGACGACGTCACCGCTGCCGTGAATTTTCGAGAGGTTGACCCAGTTGAATTTGTCGCTGGCGGGAAGGGCGTTGAGAAGGCGCACTGCGTCGCGATAGGTCTCGATGATCGGGTCGTTCCAGGCCAAGCCCTGCAGTGAGCGCCGCCAAGGGATTGACGGTATCTGCGCGAAGGCTTTTGTCCCCGGTAGGCCGCTGGTGAGCAGGCCTGCTGCAATGACGCCACCCTGAACGATGACATGTCTGCGTGTGATGCTCATCTTACTCTCCCTTGGATTTGAATTGTCCTTCGCAAAGATTAATGCCGCTTTTAGGCCGGTTCCGCGCCGTCTGGGCGCGGGAGCAGTGGGCAATTCGCACCACCATAGAGCTTGCGTTGGCTCTTTCTGAGTTTCGGTGAATCGGCGGCATGAGAAATGAAGCAAGCGACGTGCCACTCGAAAATGCAGCGTAAAATGCGAGCTAAAAACGCTACTACCGATCGTATTCCTGCATTCCAGTTGGAATCCAGATTCCGGAAAACTTAGTATCGCATTCCATGATCGTTCGAGCGACGGCTTGCCGACCAGCCACGGCAAGCACGTTCGGTTGCGAAAACCTCAAATGATCAAGCTGAAACAGTTGTTCAGACCGGTGAGAGGGCCCAAGATGCTGAAAACGCCCTGTGCGACGATAGAGAAGCACGCATCTCGAACAGGCTTTCGCTATCGGACCCCCAGCAATGACGGAGCCGTAGCCCGCTCGCTCTCAAATTCAAAACTGCGAAGCAGGCACCACTCCGTGGCTTGACGGGTGCGTAGAGCAGAGCGGGACAAACCGATTGTCGTGATCTCGACAAATGCGACAAAGGGCGGCGGCTGTCCGACATTTGCGAGAATAGCGGCGGGATCTCCGCGCGGGAACAACGGGCTCACCAAGTGATCCCACTTTCAGTCCCATTGTGCCCACTCATTCGGGCTTACTGTCGGACCCTATCGAGACCTCGCCGCAGCTGCGAAGCCCCACTCATATCCGTTTGAATTTGGCATCAAGGCTTGACGCTTGCCGTCCACACGGGGCAATTCGGGCAGTGTATTAGCCTGCTGTCCCGCTCGTTTCCTAACCCGACATCACAGCGGGGCAGGCTGATTTGGGGATCATCGCTCATTTGGGCCATGGTCTCAAGCGTCATATACCTGGCGCGTTGAACGGCCCATTCATCATTCTGTTCGAGCAGCAATGCACCGACGAGACGGAC
>NZ_ML133614.1 GCF_003985125.1 Rhizobium phaseoli | reverse complement strand
CGTCTTCGCCTCTATAGCTATGACGTGGATCAAGCACCGGCACGTAGCGCGAGAAGGTGTCGACCACCGTCAGCACGCGCAGTTTCTTACCCGTTGCGAGTTGGTCGTGAACGAAGTCCATCGCCCAGACGTCGTTGGGTCCGACGGCCATGTGCCGATCCTCGCGAAGCTTGGCTTTTACCCCCCGCTTCGGTGTCTTGTTCCGCAACTGTAGCCCCAAGTCCCTGTAAATGCGGTAGGTTCGCTTGATGTTGGTGCCCCAACCCTCGCGTTCCAACAGCACATGCACGCGGCGATAGCCGTACCGCACACGGATCTCGCAGATCTCGCGAATACGACGTTCCAGACCGGCCTGATCAGCACGGCGAGAGGTATAGTGGTGAGTTGATCGATCGAAGTTCAACGCTCCACAAGCACGTCGGATCGAGATCGCCCAATCGCAGCACATGCCTTTCACCATCTCCCGCTTCCGAGCAGGCCTTAGAGCTTTCGGCGGATGACATCCTGCAACATCTCGCGGTCCAGCGTCAGATCCGCGACGATCTTCTTCAGGCGCGAATTCTCGTCCTCGAGCTGTTTCAGCCTCTTCATCTCCGGTGGCAGCATGCCCGCGTATTTTTTCTTCCAGTTGAAATAAGTCGCCTGGCTGATCCCCGCCTTCCTGCAGATTTCAGCAACCGACACGCCTTCATCACCTTGCTTCAGAATGAACGCCTTCTGAGCGTCCGAAAACTGCGACGCTTTCATCGTCTTCTGGTCCCTTTCCCAGCCAGGAAAATGCACCGGAAAACTCTAACCAAAATTGGTCCAGTTTGAAGGGTTCAGATCAGCATCAGCCGCAACTTTCTACCAGCGCCGTCGCTTATCCGATCCGACGACCATGTCTATTTTGTGGGGGAGAACGGTGTTGCCGGTGGTCATGTTGGCGATCGGTGCTTGTACGTTCGCAGGCCTGTCCACGTTTCAAAGCATATATGCCGAAACGCGCGGACTCTCACCGAATGTCTTCTTTCTGACATTCACCGTCACGACTGTCACATTGCGATTCTCCGTCGCGGGTATGATCGGTAAGTTGCCGCTTGGGCGCCTAGCACTCACCCTCTTCGTGACGACACTGATTGGGATCGGACTTTTGGTTTTGAACCCGGGAAGCGAGCTGCTGTACGTCGTCGCCACCGTTCTCTTTGCGATAGGCTACGGTCTCACTTATTCGACCTTGAATGCGATGGTGGTGAACCTCGCTGGCGAACGTGGTCTGTCAATCTCAACGGCCTCCCAAGTCTTTACACTCGCTTATTTTCGTGGGTTCGTTCGAATTCCCGTATCTCGGTGGCACATTAATTGCTGTTTATGGCATCGACGTTGCCATGCTCGTGATGGCGGGTCTGGTCGCTCTCAACATCGCAATCGCCAGTCAGACATTGTGGAGGGCGGTGTAGGAGACAGACGTCCTTCGATAATGATTTCCGTATCGCTGCCCACGTGCCCGCCCAACCAAAGGAAGTGTGTTTATGCAAGTGCTGGATCTCATCGGTATAGGCATCGGACCCTTTAATCTTAGTCTTGCAGCACTCGCGTGTCCGACGCCGCTGCGCACTGCCTTTTTCGAAAAGGAAAGCGGCTTCGATTGGCATCCTGGGCTGCTGCTGCCCAACAGTCGCCTGCAGGTATCTCCGCTGAAGGACTGTGTGACACTTGCAGATCCGACCAGTCCGTTTTCGTTTCTCAACTACCTCGCGGTGCATGGACGGCTGTACAGCTTCGTAAACCGGTGCGACGCGACCACGTCGCGAAGAGAGTTCACACAGTATTTCCAATGGGTTGCGCATCAGTTGCCACAACTCCGGTTTGGGGAGGAGGTTACCGACGTAACCAGATTAGACGAGGGTTACCGCGTGACGACGACTCGAGATCACTACCATGCACGCTCAGTTGCGATTGGCGTCGGTGTCGTTGCAACAATTCCCGAATGCGCCAAACCTTGGCTGGGCGAGAAGGTCTACCATGTGGCGAGCTATCTGGATCGGCCACAAATCGACATCGGTGAACGCGTATTAGTCGTTGGTGGGGGGCAGAGCGGTGCGGAGGTTGTTGAACACCTATTGGGCAGTCCGGGTATCGGTAAAATTACATGGGTGACGTCACGCGGGAACCTGTTCACGAGGGATGACAGCTCTTTTATCAACGTGTCATACACGCCGTCTTACAGCCAGCGCTTTCATTCGCTGCCACTTAAAAAACGTCGCACTATTGTCGACGACGAAAAACTCACCAGTGACGGCATTTCAGCAGAATTGAGCAACCGCATTTACGAAACTATCTATCACCGCAGCGCGACTGGCAATATTGACGATGTCATTCAACTGCTACCCGCAGTCGTCATGAAGGAGTTGTCTCCTCATGCGGACGGTTGGCACGCGCTGTTGGCTTCGCACGGCACCTGTCAGCGACCGACTGTAGTGGCTGATCGGGTCGTACTCGCCACCGGTTTCGAGCCTCGCCCGCTAGCGTTTATCGATCGCCTATTGGCTTCCGCTTCTATGGAAGGCGGTCTGCCGGTCGTGAAGGACGATTACTCCGTTCAATTCGAGGACAACGCCCCCGGCCAGGTATATCTGCAAAACCGATCCCCAGTCCAAAGTGGCTTGCAGAGTGTGAATCTATCGCTCGTCGCCTACCGAAACGGTCGCATCATCAATAGCCTGCTTCGGCGTGAATACTATCTGAACGTCCCAGATCGGCCGATCCTTGGGTGCCTAGGTTTACTTCCCGCTCAAGAGACACAAAACGCAAAATAACACTCCAGTGCAGTGCAGCTCGGGGCGCCTGCTCACGACGCAGCTTTACCAGGCGGCTTTAAATCTAAAAAGGAGTTACACATGTTAACCAAAGAACAAAAATCAACATGGGATGACGTTGGATACATTAGGATTGAGTCATTTCTCGATCTAGAAAGCCGAGATAAACTTTCAGCTCTTGTGGCTGATGTTTCGTGCTGGGAGACAAGTGAAGACAAATGGCTGATATGGTTCGAAAAAACAACTGACGGTAGGAGGATCATTTCGAAGGTCGAGAACTTCCTCGAATTTAACGCCCCCCTGCGTGATTTACTGCTGGCTGACCACCGTATCGAGTCGATCGTCGAAGAGTTACTGGGGGAAAATGCCCGCATGCTCAAAGAGTTGCTGATCTTTAAGTACTCCGACAGCGGCGGCTATCGCCCGCATCAGGACATCTACCATATCCCACATAAGCTACCAGACCGGATGGTGCACGCGATTGTTGCAATAGGCATCGACGATTCCGGCCCAGACAACGGAGGGCTTTTCTTCAGCCCCGGGAACCACAAAAAGGGCGTGTTCCCAATGGACGCCGGCGGCGTAATGTACCCCGAGGTCGCGGACAGGCTGGCCTGGGAGCCCGTAACGTGGAAGGCCGGTGACATTTTCATCTTTGACGACTATGCCCCACATTACTCAAAGCCCAACAAAAGTGAAAATTCTCGAAGGGTGATTTATCTCGTGTTCCAGCGTGCCTCAACTGGTGGGCCAACGAGGGCCGAATACAACAAACTGAAACGCGCCTACAACCCTCCCGAGGGCAAGGTCTCCAACATCGACGAGCTCAAGCCGCCGAACGGCATTTTCTATCGCGATTGAAGGCAGAGGACAGAGGCAAACATGTATACGAAACAGATCGACCGCTCAATCATGCGCCAGGAGTATGGCGTTCTGGTGTGCCGGTTACTTGAGCATCTACCGCAGGCAGTCGCAACGGCTTTCGGCACATCGATTGTGGAGGTGGTACCTGGCGATGCGGTCGATCTTCATTCGCACCCAGAGCACGAACTCTGGGTATTGATCTCGGGCAGCGGCGTGTTTCAATCCGATGGAGAAACCTCCGCAGTCAGTGGGGACACGATGGTCTATATAGCGCCGCACCAAAAACACGCGATCAAAAATAGCAGCCCTCAAACCAGCTTAAAGTTCCTTTCGATATGGTGGGATTGAATTGAGAGCAAACCAACATACTTTTTTTGCCTGCTCGGCGCCGCCGTGCCCGAACGGCAAGCTGCATCTTGGGCATATAGGTGGCGTGTACCTTCTCGCCGACGTGTTCGTACGCTACCACCGCATGGTAGGCAACGCGGCCTATCACGTGACAGGTGCGGACGAACATGGCACTTACACGCTGGTGAAAGCCCGAAAGCTTGGCAGGCCGGTTGATGACGTCGCACACATGCACATTGAAGAAATTCTGCAGTGTCTGCGGTCAGTTGATATTGAACCGGACGTATTTGTAAGGACTTCAAGCGAAGACCACAAAGACCGCAGCTTGGCGATCTACGACCAACTAAGAGCGTCCGGCTACGTTGAGCTGCGCGACGGAGAGCAACTGTATTGCGGGACGTGCGAAGAGTTCGCCGCAGACTCACTCGCGGTCGGAGAGTGTCCAGCTTGTAACGCGCCAACAGATAGTAACCTTTGCGAAGATTGCGGCTCGGCGCTGCAACACAATCTACTACGCAACCCGATTCACACGACATGCGGCCAGAGCCTTATCTTGCGCCCGATTCGACAGGTTCATTTTGAGCTTGAAAAATTTGCTCCGGGGCTCGATCACGCCATTGAGGCGAGCGGATGGCCGGAATCCATAAAGCGCAAAGAACTTGACTGGCTACGGTCAAAACTGATGGCATTGCCGATGTCGCGGCATTTCGACCGTGGTGTGACTTTGAACTCCCCGGTGGAGGTGGCAGGCCAAACTTTAATGACTTGGTTTGAAGGATTGTGGTGCTATGAGACAGGAATCGAACGCCTCTGCAAGCAAAATGGCGCAGATCTCGATGACACTATGCGCAACGCGAGCACGAGACTCGTATTCTTCATGGGTCAGGATAACCGGTTTTATTACACGATCGGCGTTACTGCTAGTTTGTTCTCGCGCGGTTATGCGATTCCATACAACCATGCAATTCAGGACTTTTATAAGCTCGAAGGCGCGAAATTTTCTACTAGCCGTGACCACGCTGTGTGGGCTGACGAGGTGGCAGCAGATATCGACACGAACGTGCTGCGCTACTATTTGGCTAGCCTCGCCAAGCCATTTGGCGCAAACGACAACGATTTTCTGATCGAGGGGCTGCTTCAGACCGCGGCTAGAATTCGTGCTTTCGAAACGGCTTTGCGCAAGTCCGCCGGATGTAACGAGACGCTGACGGCCGACAAGCTGACAGTCGAGCAGAACCACAATGTTAAACGATATTCCGAAGCGGTGCAGGACTTGCGCGTCTGGGATGCCATGGACGCCATAGACGCCTTTTTCGACGTTGCGTCTTTTTCAAGGGCAGATACCTCAGTCAGCGCAGCGGAAGTTTCCGTATTTCTAAGCCTTCTTAATCCTGTGACCCCGATGCTTGCGGCGCGGTATGGTGCTTTCTTTTTCGGAGCCGGATGGCGGCCGGGGCTCGATGGCGGCACTATCCGGCCAAGCACCGGCTTACGCAAACCGGTTGATTTCCCATTGTTTAGCGACCCGATTCCGGAAGCCTTCATAGAGGCTTATGAAAGACGATTTAGGCAAGTCCGGCCGAATTCTTAGCTTTTAATGACGGCAACCGCTTTGACGATCCCGAGGCGAGTAACGCGGACGCCGACCGGATGACGGCATCTCGATAGCGGAGAACGCAAGGCGGCAGTCGGGCGACCTACTTCGTTCCGAAAGGCCCACGACGGCTTTCTGGCGTGCGACGGCGTCGCGCTTGGCGGCGGGCCTTTCTATTTTTTTAAGGAGCTCGGGAAGTGGGGCCGTATCCAGGATCTGCTCGGCGAGCAGTCTCTTCAGTGTGGCGTTCTCTTCCTCAAGCGCCTTCAGGCGCGTTGATCTTTTCATCACAAATTACTGGCACGCCACCAATATCTTGAACATGCTTCCAAACAGAAGGAGCCCGCCAGTCGATAGCCAGCGTACGGCAAAGCCTCTCCGGTATCGCGATATGATGAACCTACTTCCGCCCATCCGTTCACTAGCATTTCATGTCGCTCGGTGACGCCGCTCCACATCGCCTATTGCTAAGGTGCCATTCGATATTTAAAGTGGATTATCTGCAACTATAACGTCTATCGTAACTATGCGGCCTACTTAATTGATCACCAAACTAACCTAAGCCTTTTTGACGAACCTTCATTGGATCTATGCTGGAAGGTTCTGTACTGGAAAAATCGATTGTTTGGATATAAAATATCCGTTGTTTGGATGTGACTAAAGATGCGTTTCAAGGGCCTTGATCTAAACCTGCTCGTTGCATTGGATGCGCTCACGACCGAGCGCAACCTAACGGCTGCCGCACGTAGTATCAATCTAAGTCAACCAGCAATGAGTGCCGCCATTGGTAGGCTTCGGGACTATTTCCGCGACGAATTGTTTACAATGAATGGTCGAGAACTTCGGCTGACGCCCCGTGCCGAAGGACTTGCCTCGGCAGTGCGTGAAACTCTCTTGCAGGTACAATGCTCAATCATCTCTTGGGAGCCGTTTAACCCGTCGAAGTCTGACAGATGCTTTAGAATAGTTCTGTCCGATTTCATGATGCTGATATACTTCAATAAAATCATTGAGCGAGTTGCTCGAGAAGCGCCCGCAGTCAGCTTTGAGTTGCTGCCTTTGGATAGTGATCCGTACGAGATGCTTAGCCGCGGTGACGTCGACTTCCTCATCGTGCCTGAATTTTTTCTCTCGGGCGCACACCCGAGCGCAAAACTGTTCACAGAGAAGTTTGTATGTGTAGCCTGTTCGACAAATGTGGACCTACCTTCAGCGCTGACGATCGAGCAATATGTCTCCACGGGACACGTCGCTGCCGCGTTTGGGCGCTTTTTGAAGCCATCGGTCGAGGGCTGGTTCTTGCTCGAGAATGGTATTCAGAGGCGGGTGGAGGTCGTCGTGCAAGGGTTTAGCTTAATACCACCAGTCCTGCGTGGCACGAACCGCATAGCTAACCTACCGCTTCGCTTAGTCGAGCATTACGAAAGTACTTTCCCTTTGCGGATCATCAACCTTCCGTTACCGCTCCCCGTCTTCACAGAAGCTGTTCAATGGCCAGCGCTCCATAATGCCGATCCAGGGAGCATCTGGTTCAGGGAGATATTGGTTGAGGAAGCTTCCCGTATGATGTCCTCCAACGCACCTAAAATACATGGGTTGCTACAACAATCCGGTTCCTGACCAAGGTTCCTGCTTGAGTAAGATCCGCCCGAGCCCGAATGTGTTCAACAGCCACCAAAGAGGCTTTTCAAAGGTATCCATCCGGGGAAGGCCGCTGACCTTGCCCCCAAGTTTTATCCAGTTTTGAGTTCGCTCCGACGGTTTTGGGTTGCTGTATTTGCGGCGGTAGCGGCGGGTTGCGGTGCGGAGCAATTGTGGTCCCCCAGCACCCTTCGATTTGCCGCCGAAGGTGCTAGACAGCACGTCGCGCAATCGTCCGAAGGGCGGCCGATCGGCGACGGGCGTAGCGCTCAGCTTCGTCGATAAAATGGCCTGCGGGTCACTCACAGGTGGTGCCGTCTTCAGCTAATCTGCCGATTCCGATGAAGCCGCCCCTTTGTTCCGAGATGATTGCGCCCCGGGATTCCGGGATGATCTCGCCCCCCTGAGGCTGGGGTCCTGCTGGCAGTGATTGTTGTCAGTTCATTCGTGTAGCGAGTCAAGATTTCCGGCGCTGATTTCGCCGCAAGCTTTCCCCGGATAGGTCTATGCGATGGGCGTTGTGAACGAGGCGATCGAGGATGGCATCGGCGTAGGTTGGGTTGCCGATGATCTCATGCCAGGCTGATACCGGAAGCTGACTGGTAATGATTGTCGAGCGGCGGCCGTAGCGATCCTCGAGGATCTCCAGAAGGTCGTGGCGAGCCTGCTCGTTGAGCGGTTCCAGACCCCAGTCATCGAGGATCAAGAGCTGGACGTGCCCGAGGGTTCGCTGCAGCCTTGCATAGCGGCCATCGCCGTGAGCGAGAGCAAGATTGGCAAACAGCCGCGGCACGCGCTGATAGAGAACCGAGCGATCATCGCGGCAAGCCTTGTGCCCGAGCGCACAGGCCAACCAGCTTTTTCCGACGCCAGATGGCCCGCAGATCGCGAGGTTGTCGTGGGCATCGATCCAGTCGCCGCCGATCAGCTTCATGAACAGCGCCCGATCGAGACCGCGCTCGCTGCGGTAATCGACATCCTCAGGCACAGCATGGTGGCGCAGTTTGGCAAACCGCAGACGGGCGGCAAGCTTGCGATCGTGGCGCGAGCTCCATTCTCGTTCGAGCAGCAGCCCGAGCCATTCGGCATGGGAGAGTTGTTCGCTCTCGCCGTTGCTGATCAGTTCGTTGAACGCCTTGGCCATGCCGGTCAGGCCCATGGCATTCAATTTATCAAGGGTGGGATGTGCAAGCATATGTCGTCTCCTCAGTGGTAATAGCGGGGGCCGCGGATGTTGGAGTGATTGATCGGCTCGGGTGATGCTGTGCTTGATGACGAAGATCGGTCGAGGTGATTGTCGAGAATGGAGCGCACCGATCCATAGGTTCGAGCGCCGATTTCCAATGCTCGGCCGCAGGCCGCGTTGACCCTCTCGCGTTCGAATGCTTTGACGAGGCGGATAATGCCCAGGCAGGCTCTGTAGCCCTGTTCCGGATGCGGCCGATCAGCGAGAATACGCTCGCAGAGCAATGCAACGTCCGATCCGATTGCCGACGCCTCGCGGCTAATGCGCTCTATCGTCCAGTCGGCAAAGCGGCGATGGGATGATGGCATGTGCTCGGGAGTTGTCGTGTGCTTGCCATTGCCGCTCGAACGCCGGTGGGCGGCAATCCGCTCGCCCTTGTAGAAGATCTCGATGGTATTGGCGGTGATGCGTGCCTCGACTTGCTCACGGGCAAAACGATAGGGCACGGAGTAATAGTGCTTGTCGATATCGACATGATAATCGAGCCCAGCCCGGCGTATCTTCCATTCAGCAAAGACGTATCGTTCGACGGCAAGCGGCCGCAGGGCCGGATAGTCGATCTCTTCAAACAACTGTCGCCTTGTGCGCCCGACACGACGCAGAACACGGGTGTCGTTGAGATCGGCGAGCAATTCCATGATTGCCGCATTGACGTCGGCAAGGCTGTAGAAGACGCGGTGGCGCATTCGGCCAAGCAACCAGCGCTCGACAATGCGAACCGCTGCCTCCACTTTCGCCTTGTCCCGCGGCCGGCGTGGTCGCGTCGGAAGAACAGAGCTTCCGTAGTGAGCTGCCATCCCGGCATAGGGTAAGCCCACGGTGAAGGCCGTCTTGCGATAGAGGGCTTCTGACTGCCAGTCCTAGTGGTAACACTAGGAGTAGTCATATGACGAAGCATCCAATTGAGGTGATCACGTCTGTAGAGCGCCGTCGG
>NZ_ML133613.1 GCF_003985125.1 Rhizobium phaseoli | reverse complement strand
CGATCTGGCGTCTCGTCGCCATCGCCATTACCAACATCTCTATCGCCGTCTTGCACGCCGCCATCAGGCCGATCGCCATCGGCCAGCTGCTCCATCGACTGCGAGAGCCGCCGCGAAGGCGGCGCGCCATCGCACATCGACGGATAAGTTAGCGCCTATGGGGCTTGACCCGAGGACCCACCGCCGCAAGCGCTGCGCCACCTTAAAGCACCCAACCGAAACCCGGCTCTTACCCCGAAATCTTCGAAAAATCCGCCACGGTTCCCGTCGCTTCGCGGATCAGCCGCAGCAAAGCCAGGCGGTTGGCGCGGATGGCGGCGTCCTCGTCATTGACGAGCACCTCCTCGAAGAAGCGGTCGACCGGGCCGCGCAGCTTGGAGAGTGCTTCCATCGCCGAGCGGAAATCTTCGCCGGCCACAGCGTCCGCCGCGTCCTTCGAGGCGCTTGAGATCGCGCTAAACAGCTCCTTCTCGGCGTCGAGCTTCAGGAGCGCCGGCGACACGCCGTCGGCGATGACAGTGCCCTTCTTTTCCTCGGCGGCAAGCAGCTGCGTCGCGCGCTTGGTGCCGGCAAGGAGGTTCTTGCCATCCTCCGAGGTGATGAAGGCGGTCAGCGCTTCGACGCGGCGCGCCACCATCAAGAGGTCGTCGGCATCTGGCGTCAGCACCGCGTCGATGAGATCGTAACGGGCGCCCTGATCGCGCAGATAGACCTTGAGACGGTCGTGGAAGAAGGAAAGCAGATCGCCATCCCTGGTGGTCGCCAGAAGCGGCAGGCGAACCCTTCGCTCCAGCAGGATCCTGACGACGCCGAGGGCTGCCCGCCGCAGCGCAAACGGGTCCTTGGAGCCGGTCGGCTTTTCGTCGATCGCCCAGAAGCCGGTGAGCGTATCGAGCTTGTCGGCAAGAGCCAGCGTGATCGCCACCTTGTCTTCCGGCACCCGGTCCGACGGGCCCTGCGGCTTGTAGTGATCTTCGACGGCCGCGGCAACGGAGGCGTTTTCGCCCTGCAGCACCGCATATTTGCGGCCCATCAGGCCCTGCAGCTCCGGGAATTCGCCGACGGCTTCGGTGCGCAGATCGGCCTTGGCAAGCACGGCGGCGCGATCGGTGAGCGCCGGATCGGCGCCGGTGATAGCAGCCAATTCCTTTGCCAGCGCCCGGATGCGGGCGACGCGCGCGCCCTGCGTGCCGAGCTTGGCATGGAAGGTCACATCGAGCGCGTCGAGCTTGGCCATGCGCTGGTCGAGCGGCTTCTGCAGGTCGAGGCCGAACTTTGCCGCCGAAGCGGCGAGCGTCTCGAGATCCGGCAGGTTGCCCTGGTCGCGCTTCCAGAAATGCAGCGCGTCCGAAAGTCGGGCTCGCACTACCTTGCCATTGCCATGAACGATCTCTTTGCCGCCGTCATGTGCCTGGATGTTGGAGACGAGGATGAACCGGTTCGATAGCGTGCCCTCGCCCTGCCTGCGCGTGACGAAGCACTTCTGGTTGGTCTTGATCGTCAGCCGGATGATTTCCGAGGGTATGGAGAGGTAATCCTCCTCGAAGGACCCCATCAGCACCTGCGGCCATTCGACGAGGCCGGAGACTTCCTCCAGCAGGCCTTCGTCTTCCACCAGTTCCAGCCCGTTGGCAAAAGCGATGTCGCGCGCGTCGTGCAGGATGATGTCCTTGCGCCGCTCGGCATCGATGATGACCTTCGCCTTTTCGAGGCTCGCCGCATAATCGTCGAAGCGCCGGACGGTGATTGCCTCGGGCGCATGGAAGCGGTGGCCATAGGTGATGTTGGAGGCGATGATGCCGTCGATCTCGAAGGGAATGACGGTGGTTTCCTCATGCTCGGGGCCGAAGGTGCAGACGATCGACTGCAGCGGCCGCACCCAGCGCAGCGCGCCGGGCTTCGAGGAGGCCTTGCCCCAGCGCATCGACTTCGGCCAGGGAAAATCGCGGATGATGCCGGGTATCACCTCGGCGACGATCTCTTCCGTCGCGCGGCCGGGCTTGGAGATGACTGCGACGTAGAAATCGCCCTTCTTCGGATCGCTGACCACCTGCGCCTCGGAGACCGACGAAAGGCCGGCGCCGCGCAGAAAACCTTCGATCGCCTTCTCGTTGGCGTCGGTGCGTGGCCCCTTGCGCTCTTCGCGCACATCGGCCGAACGCGCCGTCAGACCGTGAATGTCGAGCGCCAGCCGCCGCGGCGTCCAATATTCGCGCGCGCCCTCGTAGGACAGACCGGCTTCGACGAGCGCATCGGTTACGAGCTTCTTCAGGTCGCCGGCAGCCTTGCGCTGCATGCGGGCAGGAATCTCTTCGGAGCGGAGTTCGAGAAGAAGGTTCGGCATGTCACACTTTTCCTTGCGCCCGCGGGCAGGGCGATCCAAAACGTTGCTTCTGCTATCAAAGAATGCCGCATCTGCACAACCGCAAAAACGGAAGAGAGCGATGGCGTGGATGGTTGGTTGGCGTTGGGCCGTGCAGCCCCCAATACCCAACTTCCGCTGTGGAAACCACAGTCGGGCATTGCCTTGCCGCTTTTCGCCGCTATGGTCCCGCAAATTTCGTCGAAACAGGAAATTCAGGGAAGCCCATGGCCGCAGACCTCCGTTTTCTCGCAGCCCGCATCGCGTCCGAAATCAATGCCCGGCCGGATCAGGCCAAAGCCGCGATCGAGCTGCTCGACGAGGGCGCCACCGTGCCCTTCATCGCACGCTACCGCAAGGAGGTGACGGGCGGGCTTGACGATACGCAGCTGCGCGATCTCGCCGAGCGGCTGGTCTATCTGCGCGAACTCGAAGCCCGGCGGGCCACGATCGTCGAATCGATCACAAGCCAGGGCAAGATGACCGACGAGCTGATGGCCAAGGTGGCCGGCGCCGGAACCAAGGCCGAGCTCGAGGATCTCTATCTGCCCTATAAGCCGAAGCGCCGCACCCGCGCCGAAATTGCCCGCGAACGAGGCCTCGGCCCGCTTGCCGAGGCGATCCTTGCCGACCGCATCAGGGAGCCGGCGGTGCTCGCCGAAGGTTTCATCAACGCTGATGTCGTCGATGTGAAGACGGCGCTTGAAGGCGCGCGCGACATCATCGCCGAAGGCATTGCCGAAAATGCCGACCTGCTCGGCAAATTGCGCGCCCATATGCGCCAGGCCGCGCTGCTGAAGGCCAAGGTCGTCGACGGCAAGCAGGCGGCGGGCGAGAAGTTTTCCGATTACTTCGATCATTCCGAACGCTGGGCGACCGCCCCCGGCCACCGCGCGCTCGCCATGCTGCGCGGCTGGAACGAGGAGGTGCTGACGCTGACGATCGAGGCCGATGCCGACACCGCCTCGCCGAACAAGCCGGTCGAACGGATGATCGCCGCGGCCTATGAGATCGGCGCGAGCCGCCCCGGCGACCGCTGGCTGATGGAGGTCGCCAGCTGGACCTGGCGCGTCAAGCTTTCCATGTCGCTGTCGCTCGACCTGATGCGCGAACTGCGCGAGAGGGCCGAAGAAGAGGCGATCCATGTCTTCGCCCGCAATCTCAAGGATCTGCTGCTTGCCGCACCCGCCGGCTCGCGCGCGACCATGGGCCTCGATCCCGGCATCCGCACCGGCGTCAAGGTCGCCGTCATCGACGGCACCGGCAAGGTGGTTGCGACCTCGACGGTCTACCCCTTCCAGCCGCGGAACGACGTGCGCGGCGCCCAGGTCGAGCTCGCATCGCTGATCCGCAAGCACAATGTCGAGCTGATCTCGATCGGCAACGGCACCGGCAGCCGCGAGACGGAAAAGCTGGTGGCCGACATGCTGGCCGAGTTGCCGGCGCCGAAACCGACCAAGGTCATCGTCTCGGAAGCGGGCGCCTCGGTCTATTCCGCCTCGGCAACCGCAGCGGCCGAGTTTCCCGATCTCGACGTGTCGCTGCGCGGTGCCGTCTCGATCGCCCGGCGTCTGCAGGATCCGCTCGCCGAACTCGTCAAGATCGAGCCGAAGTCGATCGGCGTCGGCCAGTACCAGCACGATGTCGACCAGCAGAAGCTGTCGCGTTCGCTCGATGCCGTCGTCGAAGACGCGGTGAATGCCGTCGGCGTCGATCTCAACACGGCGTCGGCGCCGCTGCTCGCCCGCGTCTCCGGCCTTGGGCCTTCGATTGCCGACGCCATCGTTCGCCACCGCGACAGCGAGGGCCGCTTCGAGACGAGGCGCGATCTGTTGAAGGTCGCCCGCCTCGGCGGCCGCACCTTCGAGCAATGCGCCGGCTTCCTGCGCATCCCGAACGGCAAGGAACCGCTCGACGCTTCCTCCGTCCACCCGGAGGCCTATGGCGTCGCCAAGAAGATCGTCGCCGCCTGCGGCCGCGATCTGCGCGCGCTGATGGGCGATAGTGCTATCCTAAAGTCGATCGATCCACGCCAGTTCATCGACGAGACATTCGGCCTGCCGACGGTGCGCGACATCATCGCCGAGCTGGAGAAGCCCGGCCGCGACCCGCGTCCGAGCTTCAAGACCGCGACCTTCGCCGAGGGCGTCAATGAAATTTCCGACCTGAAGCCCGGCATGGTGCTTGAGGGAACGGTGACCAATGTCGCCGCCTTCGGCGCTTTCGTCGATATCGGCGTGCACCAGGACGGTCTGGTGCATGTGTCGCAGCTTGCCGATCGCTTCGTCAAGGATCCGCATGAGGTCGTCAAGGCGGGCGATGTCGTCAAGGTGCGGGTCGTCGAGGTCGACGCCAAGCGCAAGCGCATCGCTCTGTCGATGAAGCGAGATGACGGTTCTGCAGCACCGCCGCCGCGTGGTGATTCTCGCGCAAACCAGGGCTCGCGGCCGCAGAACGAAAGACGGCCGGCGGCGCCGAGACAGGAGAGCCAGGGTGCCTTCGGCGCCGCGCTGGCCGAAGCGATGAAGCGAAAATAAGGGCTTAGCCGGCATTTCGGCAAAAATGCAACAGTTTGGCAGCGTTCTTTACAGAGTGCTAAATCCGGCGCTTGTAAGGCGAAAGAGATCGCCTAAGTTGATGTGACCATCCTGTCACATTTGCGAGGCGTCCATGGCGTCGGCTTTCCTATCGATCGTCCAGCAAATCATCCGCAAGGGTTCGTTGAAACTTACCCTTGCCAATGGCGATACTCATATGATCGGCGACGGCACCGGCGACATGGTGGTCGCCAGGCTTGCCGATCAGGAGGCCGAAGACGCCATCCGCCGCGACCCGACGATGAAGCTCGGGGAAATGTACATGCAGGGCCGGTTCATTCTCGAACAGGGCAACATCTATGATTTCCTGTCGCTGGTGAAGCAGAACACCACCAACGAGATCTTCGATTTCAAGATGGCGGCGCTGCTTCTCGGCCGCATTGCCTTGCAGCAGCTGAAGAGCCGCCTGCCGGTCAATCGCAACAAGCACAATGTCGCCCATCATTACGATCTGTCGGCCAAGCTCTTCGATCTTTTCCTCGATGAGGACTGGCAATATTCCTGCGCCTATTTCAACCCGCCGGGCATTGGTCTCGACGAGGCGCAGCTTGCCAAGAAACGCCATATCGCCGCCAAGCTCCTGCTTGAGCCGAACCAGCGCATCCTGGAGATCGGCTCCGGCTGGGGCGGCATGGGCATGTATCTGGCGGAGGCGACGGAGGGCGCCGATTTCACCGGCATCACGCTCAGCGAAGAGCAGCTGAAGGTATCCCGCACCCGCGCCGAAAAACGCGGCCTTTCCGAGCGCGTGCGGTTCGAACTGCAGGACTATCGCACCATGACCGGCAGAAAGTTCGATCGCATCGTCTCGGTCGGCATGTTCGAGCATGTCGGCATCGGCAATTACGGCAATTTCTTCCGCAAGGTATCCGATCTGCTCGACGACAACGGCGTCATGGTGCTGCATTCGATCGGCCGTCCGAAGCCGAGCTTCGGCACCAATGCCTTCATCGAGAAGTATATTTTCCCGGGCGGCTATATCCCGTCCGTCGGCGAGGTCGTGCCGCCGCTCGAAAAGGCAGGCCTTCTGGTCAAGGATGTCGAAGTCCTGCCGCTGCATTATGCCTATACGCTGCGGCATTGGCGGGAGCGTTTCGTGGCGCGCAGGGCCGAGGCCGTGGCGCTTTACGACGAGCAGTTCTTTCGCATGTGGGAATTTTATCTGGCCGGTTCCGAAATGGGATTCCGCTGGGATGAGCTTTTCATCCTGCAGATCCAGATCGCCAAGAACCAGTTCGCCGTTCCCGACAATCGCAATTACATCGCGGAAAACGAAGCGAAGCTGAAGGAATTCGAGGCGCGGCGAGCGCCACTGGAAAAGGTGACTTTCTGAGCGGCAGCGGCCGAACCGATGAGAGGACATGCCGATGAGCAGCGCGTTTCCAGAGATCTACCTCGTCCGCCACGGCGAGACTGAATGGAGCCGGTCGGGGCGCCACACCGGACGCAGCGACGTTCCGCTGACGACGGTGGGCGAGGCCGCCGCTCGCAAGCTTGCCGAGCGGCTTTCGGGCCTCTCCTTCGCCGCCGTCTGGTCGAGCCCGTCCGCGCGCGCCCGCAAGACCTGCGACCTTGCCGGCTTCGGTTCCGGCGCGGTGATCCGCGACGATCTCGCCGAATGGGACTATGGCGCCTATGAAGGCATCACCACCAAGGAAATTCTGGCGAAGCGCCCCGGTTGGCAGCTTTTTCGCGACGGCTGCCCGAATGGCGAAACGGCCGCCGATGTCGGCGCCCGCGCCGACGCCGTCGTCGAGGCGCTCCGCCAGGCAGCCGCCGCGATCCTGATTTTCTCGAGCTCGCATTTCCTGCGCGTGCTTGCCGCCCGCTGGCTCGGCCTGCCGCCCCAGGGCGGCGCGCTTTTTTCCCTCGATACGACAAGCATCAGCATCCTCGGCTACGAACACGACCTGGCCGAACCGGTCATTCGTCAGTGGAACCAGCGGTAGGATGCGGCGTGGGACTTCTTGCTGGAATCCGAAGGCTGCCCCTCACCCTAACCCTCTCCCCGTAAAGACAGGGAGAGGGGACGTGCCTTGCGAGACGTTGGTGAGGGACGGAGAGATTGCGGCATATCCCCTTCGCCCCGCAGGCGGGGAGAAGGTGCCGGCAGCCGGATGAGGGGCCGCTCTCGCCGGTTTCCTAAGCCCGGATGCCGCGCCATCTCGTCCCTGTGGTTAACATTGGCGTAACGACCTCACTATAAATGTAGCCGCCGCCGCCCTCCGCGGCTTTGTTTTTGCGTTTTCTGGAGTGCGGACGTGTTTCATCGATCAGTCGTATCGATCTCTTTCATTATCGCCTTTTCATCCATCGCTCCCGCCGCCGCGCAGGACAGCGGTCAGCATTTCTGGTCGGGCGACTGGTATCTGAATGTCGGCGTCGCCGGCTTTTCCGCGCCGAAATTCGAAGGCGCGTCGCGCAACGAGTTCAAGTTCAGTCCGCTGATTTCGGTTGGCCGGCAGGGCGCGGGTCCACGCTTTTCCTCGCGCAACGACAATCCCTCCTTCGCTCTCATCGACAAGGGCGCCTTCCGCGCCGGCATTGTCGGCAGGTTCGTGCCGTCGCGCGACGACGGCGATGGCCGTGAGCTGAAGGGCTTGCGGAAAGTCAAATGGGGTGCCGAGGCCGGCGGCTTCGTCGAGGTTTATCCGACCGATTTCCTGCGCGCCCGTGCCGAAGTCCGCCAGGGTATCCGCTCCCATGATGGCGTCGTCGCCGATCTCGCCGTCGATGCCTTCACCGATATTGCACCCGACCTGCAGCTGTCGGGCGGTCCGCGAGCGACATTTGCGACCAGCGGCTATTACGACGCCTATTATGGCGTCAGCGCCAAGCACGCTGCAGCAAGCGGCCTTGATCCCTACAAACCCTCCTCGGGCATCCAATCCTATGGCGCCGGCGCGGCGTTGACATGGAAGGCGACCGAAAACCTCTCCGCAAGCTCCTTCCTGGAGTATAAGCGGCTGGCCGGTCCCGCCGCCGACAGCAGCCTGGTGCGCGAGCGTGGCTCGAAGAACCAGGTGCTGATCGGCGTTTCGGCGACCTACAAATTCAATTTTTCCCTGCAATGATTGCCGGCGCCCGCGCGTCTCTTCAGGGGCGCGGGCGCTGCCGGATTGTGAATCGCTGCATAATTTAGTCCCCAAATCGAGTCCGACCCAAAAAGCGTGCACGCGGCAGCCGGCGATCGCTTCTTGACCGGATCGCCGGCGGGTCGCTAGATGGCGGCATGCAAGATAGTGGCGACTTCAACGACCGCGTCTCCGACGCGCCTTCCGACAACTGGGTCTACCGGATCCTGCCGCCATGGCTCTGGCCCTATGCGCAGCTCGCCCGCTGGGACCGCCCCATCGGTTGGCAGCTGCTGATGTGGCCGTGTTTCTGGTCGGCGACCCTTGCCGCCAATGCGGCGATCGACAAGGGGGTTTATTCCGGCACCCTGCTGGTCTCCCATCTTATCCTCTATTTCATCGGCGCGGTCGCCATGCGCGGCGCCGGCTGCACCTATAACGATCTCGTCGATCACGAGATCGACATGCAGGTGGCGCGCACCCGTTCGCGCCCGCTTCCCTCCGGCCGCGTCACGCGCGCCCACGCGAAGATCTTCATCGGCCTGCAGGCGCTGGTCGGGCTTTTCGTGCTCCTGCAGTTCAACTGGTTCACGGTTTTTCTGGGCCTGCTCTCGCTCGGCATCGTTGCGCTTTACCCCTATGCCAAACGCTTCACCGACTGGCCGCAATTTTACCTCGGCCTTGCCTTTTCCTGGGGCGCGCTGATGGGCTGGGCCGGCATTCTCGGCGGCCTCTCCTTTGCCGCCGTCCTGCTTTATGCCGCCTCGGTCGCCTGGACGATCGGTTACGACACGATCTATGCCCATCAGGACAAGGAGGATGACGAGCTGATCGGCGTCCGCTCCACCGCCCGCCTGTTCGGCGACAGGACGAGGACATGGCTGATCGGTCTTTACGGGCTGACGCTGGTGCTGATGTTTGTCGCCTTCGCGCTTGCCGGCGCCAATCTCATCGCTTTCCTGGCGCTGCTCGGCGCGGCCGGCATGTTCGCCTGGCAGATCGTCCGGCTCGATATCGAGGATGCCGCCCAATGCCTGGCGCTCTTCAAGTCGAACAACCGCGTCGGCCTGATCATCTTCTTCGGCCTCTTCGTCTCGCTGCTCTTCGCCATTCCCTGAATGGAGCGACGCGTGAAACGACAAAACCCGGCGCGGACGCCGGGTTTCAAATGGTTGCGAAAACCAAGTGTCGCGATATCGCTCAGTTGCGGGCGATGATTTCCTTGCCTTCGATCCGCATGGCGACGCCGAGCTGGCCGGTGGTGCGGCGCACCAGGAAGCGTGGCCGGCGATTGGCGAAGTAGGAATGGCGGCGCCGCGGCTTCAGATCGCCGGTGCGCAGGGCGCCGATATGGTCTTCGAGCGGCCGCGCGACGCCGTCGGCCTCGACCATCAGCATCGGAATGCGGAAGGCCTCGGACCAGCTGCGCCAATCGGCGGCGATATCGCTGAGATCATGGGCGACCAGCAGCGGAATGCAGAGCTCCGGATCGGCATGGTGGAGTTCGAGCGTGACGGTCACCTCGCCGTCGCCATGGTCGATGGCGCGGGCGGCGACACCCTTGAAGACGCGCTTCGGCAGGGCAATCGAGAGCGGCAGGCCGCTGGAGGGGAGGACTTTGCGCAGCACCGCGCCGCGTTCGTCCAAGGTGATGCTGACGTCATCCGAACAATCATGGATGGCGTAGCTGACCTGCTGCGGGAAGCGGGACGGATCGAGACGCAGCGTCGTGCCAGCCCAAGCGGGCTTCAAAACGGGATTGTTCATTTCATTCTACCCTTGTCTTACCTGAGAGCCGGTTTGCGGTCTTCTCCTCGGGACTTTTCGTCCTCTATGGCCGACAATAGGCGGGCGCCCTTCCGTACAGCTTAAAAATTGCGGTTAAGAAAACTTTGCCTCCCCTGATGGTTATCAAAACCGAATCCGGCAGGGTTTCCGGAAGGTGAACGGTGTGCTGACCTGAAATGACGCAACCCAGAGGTAAGTCTCGGGTAAGCTTTGCGTGGCAAAATGGGCTCACCGGCAGTTCGTCGTTCTTTTAGAGATTTTGCCAAAAGGGCGCTTTTGATGATTACGGCTTCCCTCGCTTATTCGATCCTGTCGAAGGATATGACGTCGAGCCTCAACAAGGTTGCGTCACAGGCGACGGTCAAGAAGGATGCGCAATACTACGCCGACCATATCAACAAGGTCAAAGACGTCGACGATTTCCTCGGCGACTACAAGCTCTACAGCTATGCGATGAAGGCCTATGGCCTTGAGGACATGACCTATGCCAAAGCCTTCATGAAGAAGGTGCTGGAAAGCGACCTCACCGATCCCAACAGCTACGCCAACAAGCTCTCCGATACGCGCTACCGCGAATTCGCCGCCGCCTTCAATTTCAACGCGCCTGACAAGGACGTGCAGACCGATGCCCAGGAGGACGATCTGATCGGCCTCTACAAGCAGTCCTTCGTCGATGCCGACAAGGCGGCAGCCGCCGAGAGCACCTATTACAGCAACAATATCGACAGCGTGCAGACTGTCGACGACCTGGTCAACAATACAAGGCTGCGCACTTATGTGCTGAAGACCTTCAAGATCGATCCGACCTACGCGTCGAAGGATTTCCTGCGGCAGGTGCTGACGAGCGATCTGAGCGACCCCACAAGCGTCGTCAACACGCAAGGCGGCGACAAGTACAAGGCGCTTGCCGCCCAGTTCAGCTTCAATGCCGACGGTACCGTCACCGGTACGGCCCAGACGACAGCGCAGAAGGCCTCGGTCATCGAGACCTACACCCTGAATTCCCAATCCGTCATCATCGACAATTCGGTCGGTTCCGACGTTGTCTACGTCAGCAAGACGGCGGCCGACTACAACAAGGCCTATTATACCGCCAAGATCGGCACGATCACCAATGTCGACGATCTCGTCGCCGACGCCCGCCTGACCTCCTACATCAAGACCGCCTACAGCATGGGCGCCGACTTCACCGCGCCGGCGCTGCGCATGGTCCTGACCGATCCAAGCTATGCCCAGCTGATGGGCTTTACCAATGTCTATAACGCCTTTAACTTCAAGGCGGACGGTTCGACCTCGACCACGGCCCGCGCCCAGACGATCGACCAAGCGAACAAGCTGGCGTCGGCCGCCTCGAGCACCGCCAACTATTACAGCGTGACCTCGCAATCGAGCGGCATCACCAATGTCGACGACCTGCTCGCCGATAGCGTCATGGCGCGCTACATCAAGGATGCCTATGGCCTCGGCGTGAATTTCAGCAATGCCGAGCTGAAGAACATCCTGACCGACTCGTCCTATGCCGCCGCCCAGGGGCAGGCCGGCCTCAATGCCGACTTCAACTTCAATGCGGATGGGTCGATCAACGGTTCGGTGATTCAGACCGCCGCGCAACGCAAGTCGACGACCGACAAATCGGCGGCGAACGCGGCCCACTTCAACGCGATGATCGGCAATGTCACCAATGTCGATGACATCATGTCCGATCCCGTCGCGGTCAGCTATCTCAGAACCAGCATGCAGATCGCCGACAGCGTCTCCGACGCGACGCTGCGGACCTTCCTCGTCGATCCTGCGGCGGCCAGCGCCCAGGGCTATAGCGACGTCCACGATCTCTTCAATTTCAAGACGGATGGGTCCGTCGCGACGCTTCATGCCACGCAGACCGCCGCGCAAAGCGCCAACACGACAAGCAAGGCCGACAGTGCGGCCGTCTATTACCAGTCGACCATTGCCGGGATCTCGAATGTCGATCAGTTGCTGGCGGACCAGAAGCTCAACAACTTCGTGCGCAATGCCTACGGCATCCCATCTACCGTCACCGACGTCGATCTTCGCGCCATCCTGACCGATCAGAGCGGCACCGGCACCTATGCGAATGTCGCCGCCGCCTTCAATTTCAAGGCCGATGGATCGCTCGAGGATGGCTTGGCGGCGCAGACCTCCAGCCAGATCACCAACACGAAAATTGCCGCCGGCGCGCGCACCGACGATTATTCGTCCCGCATGGCGACGATCGCCAATGTCGACGAGCTCATCGCCGATCCCGCCATCACCAATTTCCTGAAGAGCACCTACAATCTGCCGTTCGACATCTCGAACGCCGAGCTGAAGAGCATCCTGACCGATGCGACGGCTGCAGCAGCCGCCGGCCATGCCGATCTCAACGCCGATTTCAACTTCGCTGCCGACGGATCGCTGCCGGCCGTCAGCTCGGTCCAGACGGCCGATCAGGCGCAGACCACCAATGACAACTATATGGCGCGCTATGACGACGAGCGCGACGAGGCGATCGAGGAGGTTGCCGACAATTACTCGAGCATGATGGCCGACAGCACCAGCCTGCTCGATACGGCCGAGATCAAGACCGTCAACGATTTCCTGCGCACCAATGCCGCGGCCGATTTCAAGAAGAGCAACGACAAGCTGCCCGATCCCTATCACGTGGCGCTGCAGGCCTTCGGCCTGACGGACCAGGAAGTCCCGCGCTCGATGATGCGCAAGATCCTGACCAGCGATGCCTACGACCCGAACGGCTATATCGCCTCGCTGAAGGACGAGCGCATCACCAACCTTGCCCGCGCCTTCAACTTCGGCCCCGACGGCAAGGCCGCAGCACCTCTGCAGGCGCTGCCCGACGCGACCCTGGCCAAATACGCCACCGACTACAAGGCGCATGTCACCATGCTGCTGAAGGCCGGCCCGGTGAAGGACAAGGCATCGAAGGACGCGACGACCGAGGTCGATTATTTCGCTAAGGGTATGGCGAAGGTTCAGTCGCTCGACGATTTCCTGGCCGACAGCCGCCTGACCGATCTGGTGCTGAAGGCGAACAATCTCGACCCGAAGAAATACGACAAGGCGACGCTGAAGAAGATCTTCACCTCCGATCCCGACGACAAGAAGAGCTACCTGAACACCAAGGCCGATGCGCGCTTCAAGGATATCGTCGCCGCCTTCAACTTCGACAAGGACGGCAATCTGACCCGCGCCAAGATCGGCACCATCCAGAACAAGGCAGCCGAGGCGCATACGCAGGACCTCTACGTCAAGCAGACGCTGGAAACCCAGCAGGGCGAAAGCAACGACGGTGTGCGCCTAGCGCTCTATTTCAGCCGCAAGGCCCCGAACATCACCTCGATCTATTCGATCCTCGGCGACAAGGCGCTCTATCAGGTGATCACCACCGCCTACAGCCTGCCGGCGCAGATATCGAGCATGGACGTCGCCAAGCAGGCCGATCTGATCAATCGCTTCGTCAAGCTTGAAGATCTCCAGGATCCGAAGAAGGTCGACAAGCTGCTGCGCCGTTTCACCGCCATGTATGACGTTCAGAACAACACCCAGCAATCGCCGGCGCTGCAGCTCCTGACCGGCGGTGGCACGCAGCAGGCTTAAGGTAATTCCGGCAGGAGCGCGGCGTTTGGCGCGGATGGTGGCGCCTGACCCCAACCTTACGGGGGGGCGAGCCACTCGTCTCCCGTCGGTGGTGACGTCGGCGCACCAGCCTCGTTTGGCGAGAAAGAGCTAACCCCATACTCCGTCATCCCAGGCCTTGATGTAAAGCCCGGATACATACCTGACAGATGTTCGGAGACATGCCTGACACTCAGTCCGGGCTTTTGAGATCGATTTTTGCGACCTGAGTTGCGCCGAAGAATACACCGTAGAGACCGTCGTACTGGAGCGGACGGATGGCGAGGCGTTCGGTTTTGAAGGCGTTGGGCACGCGCCAGAATCGCCCCTTGAAGCTGACATAGCCCTTGGTTGTTCCAACGCGGCGCACGATCT
>NZ_ML133612.1 GCF_003985125.1 Rhizobium phaseoli | reverse complement strand
ACCATCAAGGCCTTTCACAAGCGGCTGCGCGACGCCGGCAAACCGCCCAAGGTCGCCATCGTCGCCGCCATGCGAAAGCTCATCATCATGATCAACACTATCCTCAAAAGACAAACGCCTTGGAACGAGCCGCAACAACACGGTTGCTGAGGCGCGGAAGCCGAAGGCTGGAGCCTCGAAGGGCATGCTCCAACGCTGCTCCTTGCCGCCATCAACGCTTGGCGCACCCGCCTCGCCCTTCGAGGCCCCTGCGGGGCACCTCAGGGTGAGGCTCTCTTGGGCGTCGGCGCCTCCGCGGCGACTATTCCGGCCGTCGCGCATCGAGCGGGGCCTCCAGCCTGAAACCGTCGAAACAGCGGCCGCCATGCCGCTCGAGTTCCCGGTCGGCCAGAGCCAGGAACCGCGCGCCATCACCCCCGACCGCCAGCCTGAAGGCCACGTCGAATTCGCTTGCCAATTGCGGATCGAGCTTTTTCATGAGCCGCGGCGCCCATTTTCCCCGTCCGGCCCAGGCGCCGCGTCCGAGCAGGATGAGATCAGCGAGCGTCTGGGAGAGCTGCGCAGCGATGGCGGCGATCTCCTCCGGCGGGCGGTTGCCGCGCAGATCATCAGCGAGATCGGTCACCTGATACCGTCGCATCTCATAACCCGCCCCGACAAGCGGTTTCGGTCCCGCCGCCAGCATTGCCGCCGCCTTTGCCTGGATGCTGCCCGCGCGCCCGGTATCCGCTCCGACGATGCGACCCGTGGCGACCATGTTGACCATGATAGGACAGCCGCTCTCGGCATCTGCATGGAGATAGTGCGCCAGCGTCTCTTCGTCGTGGATGAAGGCCTCGACCGGGAAGCCTTCATGCATGAAGGATTCCCGCCAGGCCCTTTCCAGCGACGGAAACACCACGACGAGATCGATGTCCGAAAACGCCGTCCCTTCGCCGCGCATCAGAGAGCCGGTGGCGTAAGCGAAAGCGGCCCCGGCGTAACGGTTGGCGACGCAGCGGTGGGCCGCGGCGAGCACCTGCTCGGCAAGATTGTCTCTTTGCAGTTCGTCCATGATCTCGTTCCTCGAATGCGGGGAGGCGAGCGGGCAAACAAAAACCCGCTCGTTTCCGGCGGGTTGGGTCTCGGCAGCAATGAACGGAAATTCAGTTCATGCGTCTGCCACCCACCGCCGAGGCGGTGGTCGTAGACGTCGAAACTGCAAACATCCTGTTCATGGCGGCGAGGATATCGCCCGGCAGCGATAACGTCAACGCGCCGAGAATGCTTCCCCGCCCCGCCGTTTTCCGTCTAAGATGAACACCAAGACTCGTTGAACAGGAAGAGCCCGCCCATGTCCGATCCCGCCACCGTCATCCCGCTTCCCAAACCGGTGCTGCTGCCGGTAGACGGCAGCGACGAGCGCTTTCCGGTGCGCCGCATCTATTGCGTCGGGCGCAATTATGCCGACCATGCGATCGAGATGGGCCATGATCCCAGCCGCGAGCCGCCCTTCTTCTTCCAGAAGAATGCCGAGAACCTGCTGCCGCCGGGCAGCGCCTTTCCTTATCCGCCGCTGTCGAACGACGTGCATTACGAGGTCGAATGCGTGCTGGCCCTGAAATCGGGGGGTGCGAACATCGAAGCCGAACGCGCGCTCGACTGCATCTACGGCTATGGCGTCGGCATCGATTTCACCCGCCGAGATCTTCAGGGTGAGGCAAAGAAACTCGGCCGTCCTTGGGAAGTGGCCAAGGCTTTCGAACATTCTGCGCCTGTCTCGGCGATCGTGCCGGCCAACCGCATCGGCCATCCCGGCGAAGGCCGGATCTGGCTGGAACAGAACGGCAAGCGCGTCCAGGACGGCGATCTCAACCAGATGATCTGGAAGGTGCCGGAGATTATCGCCGAACTCTCGAAACTCTTCGTGCTGGCGCCCGGCGATGTCGTCATGACCGGCACGCCGGCCGGCGTCGGCGCAGTCGCAAAGGGTGACCGCATCACCTGCGGCATCGACGGCGTCGCGACGCTGTCGGTCGAGGTCATCTGACCGGAGGAAATCATGCCGATCTGCGCTCTTGGCGGATTGACGCCGCAACTGCCTCCCGCCGGGCTGCATTGGATCGCCCCCGACGCCCATGTCATCGGTCAGGTCGAACTCGGCGAGAATGTCGGCATCTGGTTCGGTGCGGTGCTGCGCGGCGACAATGAGAAGATCGCCATCGGCGCCGGCACCAATATCCAGGAAGGCGTAATGGCTCATACCGATATGGGCTTCCCGCTGACGACGGGAAAGGGCTGCACCATCGGCCACCACGCCATCCTCCACGGCTGCACGCTCGGCGACAATGTGCTGGTCGGCATGGGCGCAACCATCCTGAACGGCGCCAAGATCGGCAACAACTGCCTCGTCGGCGCCAATGCGCTCGTCACGGAGGGCAAGGAGTTTCCTGACAACTCGCTGATCGTCGGGGCGCCGGCGCGCGTGGTGCGGGTGCTCGATGAGAAGGCTATCGAAAGCATCCGCCGCTCGGCGGAGAATTATGTGAAAAATTGGCAGCGTTTTGCGCGGGATCTGAAGCAGATCGGGTGATCGGTGGGGGCCGGTGGCCGCCCTGCCCATCGAGGCCCCTGCGGGGCGCCTCAGAATGAGGGCGGAAAGAAGCCGCGCTTGCCGTCCTGAGGACCGTCGCGGACCGGCGACGCTGCCGCCCCTTCACCAGAGACCGGGAACCCACCGCCAGCGCACCCGATCCATATACTCCTCGTACCCCTCGAGCCCGCGGCGCAATTCCATTTCCTCCCCCAGCGTCCTTCCAAACAGCACGATCGCCAGCAGCCCCGCCGGGATCAGCGCATAGAGCGAGCCGAGCGACAGCGCCATGCCGGCGCCGAGCACGATGGCGAAGGCATAGCCAGGGTGGCGGATGACGGCGTAAGGGCCGGTGTCGATCACCTTGTGGTCGCGGTCGGTCTGGATGCGCACTGTCGGCTCGAAATGCCGGTTGATCGATTGCGCCCAGGTCAGGCCGAGATAGCCAAAGATCATCAGGATATAGCCGGCGAGCACCACCCATTCGGATTGCGGCGCCCAATGGAAACGCCCGTCGTCGAACGCCCCGACCGGAAGAATGGCGGCAAAGAGAATGATCGTCAGTGTCGCCACCACCGCATCCCAGCGCTTAGTGCCCCTCTGATATCGGCTGCGCGCGGCAAACAGTTCGCGATTCGTCCGCCAGATCCAGACGATCGCAATTGCCGTCAGCGCAAGAAAGAGGCCGAGGAAGATCCAGCCGCGCGGCCAATCAAGCGTACCGGCCGGCCAAAAGAGTGCGGCAAACATCACCGCGACGGTTGTGGCCAGCGATCCGATCGATGGCGCGGCCGCCAATGAGCGGCTGGGTCGATTGTGCTGTTGCGTCATGACCATTCTCCGCATCATCGGGCCAAGCACCCGCGACTGCCGACAGCGGCCGCTACAGTCTGGCAACCCTATACGGAATTTAGGAGGCGAAACGCGCGCAACAACCCATGGGCGTCAACGCGGATCGCAGCGCCGCCTCCACCGTCAACAGCCGCGTCGTCCGCAACTGCCGTGGCGGCAATCGGAAATATCGCTGAAAAACCGCCTATTCGGCCGCTTCCATGAACTGGCTCGCGCCGGACGAGGCGGCGAGCGCCCGAACCCTGGCTTCCGTCTTGGCGATCAACTGATAGAATTCATCCTGCGCTTCGACATCCAGTTGAATGACCGCATTGACATCATCAGGCGTATCGCAAACACAGGCGACCGCCGAAATGGGACAGATGCCGCCGGGGTAACGCTTGCCGGTCCCCGTATAGGCGCGACGGCCCCACTGCTCGGAAAAGACCGTTTCCTCCCGATCGAGGTGGAGGATCGTTCCCTTGCAGGCAGTCACAATGGCCGCCTTGCCGTAAGCGAACCAATGATAGTTCAGCTTGCGGAGAATATATTTGCCAGTGATGTCTTCGCCAGCCAGTTCGGCTGGGTCTTCTATCATTCTGATCATGACGGCGTTCCTCAACGTCTGGGCAATATCCTTCAAGTCCTCTTGCGCGGCAAGTCAAAAAACGCTGCTTTTGGAGGTACTTAGTCACAAAGTGTTTCCGATTCTTACATCTTCCGCGCTTCAGGCCGCTTTTCGGATGCACAATTCTTCGTCGAATTTACCGCGACCTGCACCCGTTTCGGCCTCTCGCGCGCGCAGCAATGTTCATGCGCCTCTCCGCTCGGGCTTGAAATCTCCCGATAAAGGCGGAAAGCCGCACCGGTCTCCGCCGTTCGGCGGCATCGAGGAGACCGAGGAACGGCGCAGGAGACTTTCGATCCGCAAGGTGGGCCAGTTCGCAGTCGGGCGCGCCGGCTCGCCAGGCATGTTGGCGTTCGCACGACGCGCGGGGTTCAGGAGAATTCGCCGGCGCGGGGACCGGCAAGCGTCACCCGCCAGCCTGTTCGCGACTGAAAATCCTGGGTGGCCAAAAACGTATAGCCCGTCGTGCGCCAGAGCCTGACGGCGCTGGACAGATTGTCGAGCACGTAATCGCCACCGTCTGTGCGGGCAATAAGAACGACGTGATTTTGATCATGCGGGCCAATGACCACGGAAAGCGCCAGCCTGTTTGACGGAAAACCAGCGTCGATCAGGTCCTTCATCTTCTGAAGGGCATAGTCCTCACAATCGCCCCGGCCGGCAACCGGCAGAGACCAGACATCTCCGTGGGAAGACGGACGATCTTCCGCGGGAATGATGCGTCCATTGACGGCCCGATTGACCTTTTGAAGCAGCGCTATGCCTGCCGCGTCGTGCGGCTGTTGAGCCACCCCCCTGCCGCACAGCCACTTGTACTTGGCGCAGGCCGCCGCGAATCCGACGGGCGCGCCGATACTTCTCGTCACAGGCAAGGAGGATCCGGCAACAGCCTGAAAAGGCACCAGAAAGGACAAAATGGCGGCGAGAGAAAAGAGACGCTTCATAGCCGATTCCCCTTATTTCCACCTTTACAATAACATGGTCGGGATAAAAATTTATTAAAATTTTATACTTGCGAATTTAACCGTAATATCTAATGGAGACAGGTTAACCATCGTTTATTCTTTCTGTTAATAGACTGTTAGTATAAAAGCTCTCCCCATTAACACTCCGTTAACCTTGGGAGACGATTGAAATGAGCAGCAGAGCATCGAAATTCAGCGTCGCCGTTGCTTTCCTTATGGCAAGCAGCAGCTTGACCATGGCAGCCCCGACAGTCGTTAATTGCAACACCGCCGTGCGCGGCACGCTCGAATACCGGCTGTGCATGCCGACCAGATCAATTCCCACCGGCAGCAAATTCAACCCGAACGACAGCGATCGCAGCAGCCGAGGCATTGGCGGCGGCCAGAAGACATCGCGCACCGGTTCCACTGCCGCGTCCGGTGGCAATAGTGGCAGTGGCAATCAGGTTGCGAATGATGGCGGAAACGACACCGGCGATAACACCGGCAACAATACTGGCGACAATACCGGTGACAACACCGGCAACAATACCGGCGACAACACTGGCAACAACACCGGTGACAACACTGGCAACAACACCGGTGACAACACTGGCAACAATACCGGTGACAATCCTGGCAATAACACCGGTGACAACCCTGGCAACAACACCGGTGACAACCCTGGCAACAACACCGGTGACAACCCTGGCAACAACACCGGTGACAACCCTGGCAACAACACCGGTGACGACAACGACCATGGCCACGACCATCACGGCAAGGGCGGCAAAGATCACGATCATGGCAAAGATGGCCATGGCAAAGACCATGGTGGCAAGGACCGCGATCATCACGGCGACGACAAGGGCGGCGGCAAGGATCACGGGCACGGCAAGGACGGCCATGGCAAAGACAACCACGGCGGCAAGGAAGGTCACGGCAAGGGCGACAATGGTGGCTCTGGCAAGAGCGACAATGGTGGCTCCGGCAAGAGCGATAACGGCGGCTCCGGCAAGAGCGACAATGGTGGCTCCGGCAAGAGCGATAACGGCGGCTCCGGCAAGAGCGACAATGGTGGCTCCGACAAGAGTGATAATGGCGGCTCCGGCAAGAGCGACAATGGCGGCTCCGGCAAGAGCGATAACGGCGGCTCCGGCAAGAGCGACAATGGCGGTTCCGGCAAGAGCGACAATGGCGGTTCCGGCAAGAGCGATAACGCCGGCTCGGACAAGAGCGACAACGGCGGCTCCGGCAAGAGCGACAACGCCGGTTCTGGCAAAAGCGACAACGGCGGTTCCGACAAGAGCGACAATGGCGGCTCCGGCAAGAGCGACAATGGCGGCTCCGGCAAGAGCGACAATGGCGGCTCCGGCAAGAGCGACAATGGCGGTTCCGGCAAGAGCGACAACGCCGGCTCGGACAAGAGCGACAACGGCGGCTCCGGCAAGGGCGACAACGCCGGTTCTGGCAAAAGCGACAACGGCGGTTCCGGCAAGAGCGACAATGGCAGCTCGGACAAGACCGACAACGGCGGCTCTGGCAAGAGCGATAGTGGCGGCTCCGGCAAAGGTTCCGGCAAGGGCGGATCGAACTAAGCTTGTCATAGCAGAAACGCAAAAGGCGAGGCCGATCTCCGGCCTCGCCTTTCTTAGATCATCGGCTTGAAGCTCGATCGGCGGCCGTTGTCGTTCTGAAAAGAGACATGGCTGCAAACCTGGCGGGCTAATTCCAGATCACAGTCCAGCGATCGACTTGTGTATTGCCGCTCACGCTCGATATGAGTCTCATCCGCCAGACGCCCGCTCCCCGATTAATCCTGGGAACAGCGGGCCTGTGCCAGCAGGAGACTCTCATGGTCGAGGCGATTAACCCGATCTCCGCCACCGCCGCATCCGAGCCCACCAAGGTCGGCACCAGCACCTCGATCAGTTCGGAACCCGACAACGCCTGGGTCGCCGCCCGAAGCACAGCGCAAACGAGCTCATACCCCACGCGGATCTGGCTGCTGAAGAGGACATGCATCAACGCGAACGGATTGCGAGATCGCAGGAAGAGGAAGAAGCCGGCGAAACTGCGGAACAACCGACCTTATCAGGCGAAAGCGAGTGGATCGGCACCCGGAATTTCGACGATGACACGCCCTTCGGCGAGCGCGAGGCGATCGTTTAGTTTAGACGGCGGTCCGAACTCTCTTCCCGATGGAAAATCTGGACGGAGAACACCCAACCCATCCTCCATTCCTGTGCTCGTCACAAAATCCGGCGCGCCCAAGTCCTTGGGCGCGAGAGACGCTTTAAAAAATAATTAAATTATTCACCGCGCAGACGCGCGGTGGCTGGATTCCTGTAACGGGCACAGGAATGAGGTGGGGAGGTGAGCGCTCCGCGTCAAATTACGGTCAGCGCGATGGGATAAGATGCCATGAATACCTTGCTCTGGAACAAGTCGCTTACGCCGCACAAGCCTCGCACAGACCGCGGATCTCAATCGTCGTCTTCTCCGGCTTGAACTTCTGCCCGCGCACCCAGGCCATCAGCCGGTGGTCAACCTCGTGGTCGTGGAACTCCATCACCTGACCGCAGCTTTCGCAGATGGCGAAGGCGACGATGCCGTGACTATGGCAGTTCTCGCCCGGATGAGCGCAGGCGACGAAGGAGTTGATGCTTTCCAGCCGGTGCACGACGCCATATTCGAGCAGTTTCTCCAACGCCCGGTAGACCTGCAGCGGCGCGCGAAAACCGTGATCGCGCAGCTTGTCGAGGATCGTGTAGGCGCTGAGCGGGCCTTCTGCCTTTTCGAGCACGTCGAAGACCAGCGACTGGTTCTTGGTGAGTTGCGGTGTCGTCATGAACCTTGTCCTTGCGCGACCGCGCGATGCCGCCTGACGGGAAGCAGGCTGAGAATGAAGAGGACGAGCGCCGCGACGACGATCGAAGGGCCGGACGGCGTGTCATAGGTGAGCGAGCCGAACAGTCCGCCGACGACGGCGGCCGCGCCGATCAGCGAGGCGAACACTGCCATGATCTCCGGCGTCACCGAGAAACGGCGCGCCGCAGCCGCCGGAATGATCAGCAGCGAGGTGATCAGCATGATGCCGACGATTTTCATGGCAATCGCAATAACGACGGCCATCAGCAGCATGAAGAACAGCCGCGCCCGTTCGGGTCTCAGCCCTTCGGCCTCGGCAAGCTCGGCGTTGACGGTTGCTGCCAGAAGCGGCCGCCAGAGCCAGGCGAGCGCTACGAGCACGAACAGACCGCCGCCCCAGATCAGCGCGATATCGGTGGTGGAAACGGCAAGGATATCGCCGAACAGGAAGGCGATGAGATCGATCCTCACCCAGCTCATGAAGGCGACCATGACGAGGCCGATCGCCAGCGTCGCATGCGAGAGGATGCCGAGCAGCGCATCCGCCGACAGCGCCTGGCGCTTCTGCAGGAACAGCAGCAGCACCGAGACGAGAGCGGCGACGGCGAAGACGGCGAGCGTCAGGTTGAGCTCGAAAAGCAGCGACAGCGCCACGCCGAGCAGCGCCGAATGGGCGATCGTATCGCCGAAATAGGCCATGCGCCGCCAGATGATGAAGCAGCCGAGCGGCCCCGTCGTCAGCGCCAGCCCGACGCCGGCCAGGATAGCGCGCACGAAGAAATCGTCAAGCATGGCGGCCCTCCCCGCTGCGGGAATGGGCGTGTTCATGCGCGTGATCGTGCGCATGATGATCGTCATGGGCATGAGCGTGCCCATGCCCTTCATGTGCGTGCTCATGGGTGCCATGAGCGTGTTCGTGGGTGCCATGAGCGTGATGGCCGTCCTCGGGGTGGCAATGATCCGTTACCGAGCCATCGGCATGGCGAACGCGGCCGTCCGGCAGATGCGTATGGTCGTGATGATGGCTGTAGACGGCGAGCGTCTGTGCTGCCCGGCTGCCGAACAGGCGCACATATTCCGGGCTGCGGCTGACGGTCTCGGGCGTGCCGCGGCAGCAGACATGGCCGTTGAGGCAGATGACCGTGTCGGTCTCGGCCATGACGACGTGCAGATCGTGCGAGATCAGCAGGATGCCGCAGCCGCTGGCATTGCGGATCGATTTGATGAGGTCGTAAAGGGCGATCTCGCCGGAGAAATCCACGCCCTGCACCGGCTCGTCGAGCACCAGGAGATCGGGCTTGCGGGCGATGGCCCGGGCCATCAGCGCGCGCTGGAACTCGCCGCCGGAGAGATGCTGAACCTCGGCATCAAGCATATGGGCGATGCCGGCGGCTTCGAGGGCTGCGCCCATGTCGCGCTCCGGCAGCGGCCCAGTCAGCGTCATCAGCCGGCGCACCGTCAGCGGCAGCGTCCAGTCGATCGACAGCTTCTGCGGGACATAGCCGACCTTCAGACCGGCCAGCCGCTCCACCCTGCCCTCATCCGGTTTCAGCACGCCGATCGCCGCCTTGGCGCTCGTCGATTTGCCGGAACCGTTCGGCCCGATCAGCGTGACGATTTCGCCGCGCGAGACGGAAAACTCGACGCCGCGCACCAGCCAGCGGCCGCCGCGCAGGACGCCGACATTTTCGAGCGAAACCAGCGTTTCGCCCTTCTTGTTTGCGGGAGAGAGCATCAAATTTTCCGATAGCGCTGTTGCATCCTGCTATTGCACACGTTATAGCATAACGCAATTGATGTAATAACATAACATTTGCAATTCAAGCGGAGCACTTGATGAAACGCGCCCTGGGGACTGCCCTGGAAACGTCAGCCCTTAAATTCCCGACCCTCCTCTCCATCCCGGCCTTGGCAATCCCCGCTTTGCTCTTTGCCGGCACGATGCGGGCGGCCGACGCGCCTGTTGTCGTCACCTCGATCAAGCCGATCCATTCGCTGGTTGCGGCGATTATGCAGGGCGTCGGCGAACCGGAGCTGATCGTCGATGGCGCCGCCTCCCCCCACACCTACAATCTGAAGCCTTCGAACGCGCGCGCCCTGCAGGAAGCAAAGGTGATCTTCTGGACCGGCCCCGGGCTCGAAGCCTTTCTGGAAAAGCCACTGCAGGCGCTGGGCTCGAAGGCGAGCATCGCCGAGCTCGACAAGGCGCCCGGCCTCGTCAAGCTGCCCTTCCGCGAAGGCGGCGCTTTCGAACCGCATGACGACGGTGATGATCATGACCATGCCGGCGAAACGGGGCATGACAGTGATCACGAGCATGACCATGACCACGAGCACGGCACCTTCGACACCCATCTCTGGCTCGACCCGATGAATGCCAAGGCGATGGCCGCCGAGATCACCACGACGCTGGTCGCCGCCGATCCCGCCAATGCCCTGACCTATCAGGCCAATGCCAAGGCGCTCGACGACAGGCTGACGGCGCTGGACAAGGAGATCGCCACCACCGTCGCTCCCGTCAAGGACAAGCCTTTCGTCGTCTTCCACGACGCCTATCAATATTTCGAGCACCGTTACGGCATCCGCGTCGCCGGCTCGATCACCGTCAGCCCGGAAACCATCCCCGGTGCCGAGCGCGTCTCGGAAATTCACCGCAAGGTCGGCGAACTCGGCGCAACCTGCGTCTTTGCCGAGCCGCAATTCGAGCCGCGCCTCGTCAATGTCGTCATCGAGGGCACCAGCGCCAGATCCGGCGTGCTCGACCCCGAAGCGGCGACGCTGAAGGCCGGCCCCGATCTCTACTTCACCCTCATGCGCGGCATTGCCGGGAGCATGAAGGATTGCCTCTCCAGCGCGTGACTCCAACGCAACACTCTGGAAAGCACCGAAGCGGCAAAAGGCGGATGACCCCGTTCCGCCTTTTTTCGGCATGAGCTATGTAATGATATAACATATGCTTTTGATGAGGCTTCCATGGACAACAGACTTCCGGTCACCCTGCTCTCCGGCTTTCTCGGCGCCGGCAAGACGACGCTGCTGAACCACGTGCTCGCCAACCGCGAGGGCCTGCGCGTCGCGGTCATCGTCAACGACATGAGCGAGGTGAACATCGACGCCGCGCTTGTGCGCGATGGCGGCGCCAATCTCTCGCGCACCGAGGAGCAACTGGTCGAGATGACCAATGGCTGCATCTGCTGCACGTTGCGCGACGATCTCCTGAAAGAGGTGCGCGGTCTCGCCGAACAGGGCCGTTTCGACTATCTCCTGATCGAATCGACCGGCATCGCCGAGCCCCTGCCCGTCGCCACCACCTTCGAATTTCGCGATGAGAATGGCGAAAGCCTTTCCGACGTCGCAAGGCTCGATACGATGGTCACGGTGGTCGATGCCGCCAATCTTCTCGCCGATTACGCCTCCGCCGATTTCCTCGCCGACCGCGGCCAAACGGCGGGTGACGGCGACAACCGAACCATCGTCGACCTGCTGGTCGAGCAGATCGAATTCGCCGATGTCGTGGTGCTGAACAAGATCGGCACGGCAAGCGAGGATGAGCGCGACGCCGCGCGCAAGATCATCGTCGGCCTGAACCCGGATGCGAGGCTGATCGAGGCCGATTTTGGCAAGGTGGCGCTGAAGGACGTCCTCGGCACCGGCCGCTTCGCTATCGATAAGGCCGAGACCCATCCGCTCTGGTACAAGGAACTGCACGGCTTCCGCGAGCACGTGCCGGAGACGGAGGAATACGGCATCCGCTCCTTCGTCTATCGCGAAAAGCGGCCCTTCCATCCGGCAAGACTCCAGGCATTTCTCGACAAGAGCTGGCCAGGCGTGGTGCGCGCCAAAGGCTTCTTCTGGCTGGCGACCCGCCCGCATCATGTCGGCGAGATCAGCCAGGCCGGCGCGATCGTGCGTACCGGCAAGATGGGCCTCTGGTGGGCAGCCGTCCCGCGCGAACAATGGCCGCAGGAGCCTGGTTTCCTCAACGCCCTCGGCCCCTACATCGATCCCGTCTGGGGCGACCGCCGCCAGGAAATCGTCTTCATCGGCGCCGATCCGATGGACGAGGCCTGGATCAGGAGAGAACTCGACGCCTGCCTGGTCGACGGCGATGCCTTCACGCCGGAGCGCTGGCGCAACCTGCCCGATCCTTTCGCCGGCTGGAACAGGCAAGCGGCATGAAGGCGACGGCGATCAAACGCTACCGCTGCATCTGCGAGGAATGCGATCCCCTGCCGCCGATCGAGGGCCTGCATCCGTTGACGCATGATCGGGAGGCTGCGGCCGAAAGACCGAAGGGATTGCTCGGGATGATCGCCGAGCGGGTGATTTCGTCACGCCGGGAGTGACGATCTATCTGTGCAGGAAACGCGCCTGATTTTGCGCAATCCGCGTCCCTCTCATTCCCGCGTAGGCATGGAGCCAACCTGCAGGTCGTCTCGTTCGCGTCTACGGCCGACGCCGCTCGCCACAGAGCCTGCCCCTCCTTCGTCATGCTCGGAACTGTCCCGGGCATCTGCCTCCACTCCAATAAGGCAGCAGATCCTCGGCACAAGGCTGCACAAGGCCGAGGATGACGCCGAACGTGGATCGAAGCGCAAAACAAAAAAGTGAAGGGCGGCCGAAGCCGCCCTCCTCACCCGCCGATCAACGAACGACGATTACATTCGAAATGACACCGCTGGTGACGCCGATCAGCAGGAAGTCGTGATCGGCGCGAACCCAGCGATAGCCGCGCGGCGGAGGGGCGAGCCGGTAGCGGCGGTAGTCATTGACGTCGGAGAAGCGGCGCCGCTCGCTGGCGCTGATGCGGTGTCCCTTCTTCCAATGAGGCCGAACGACCGTTCTTTCGACGATCACCTTCTTCTGCACAACCACCGGCGGGCGGCGGAAATCGTCGGCGCTGGCCTGGGAGGCGACGATCGGCGAAAGAAGGAAGGAAGCGGAAAGAAGAGCTGCGAAGATCTTTTTCATGTGGGGTTCCTCGTGTTGGGCACGGGAGAAAACTAGGCCAGAAAAGATGAACCGAAACTGAAAGTTAAATTAAACTTCCGTAATGGAATCCGTAGTCTGCGAGGCGCGCTTTATATTTTAGTGGAAGCTTATGCATCAGCATTCGTGGCCGGACTCACCCTTCGAGGCCCCTCACGGGACACCTCAGGATGATGTCGGAGAGAAGTTGCGGTCTGCCGCATCGGAAAGCGCAGCTGCACGGCGCGCCGCTTAACCTTCAGCCGCACGGCACGCCTACTAGCCCTTATCCTGAGGTGCGCAGGCCAAGGGCTGGAGCCTCGAAGGACGGGGGTGGGTGATGAGGCGCCTCAGCTCCCACCATCGGAAGAATCCCGCCTGTGCCTTGCCAGCTGCGCGCGAGCGTGCAGTTTCGGCCTCGCACCAATTCAAAGGCAGGCAATGTTCATTTTTCCTGTGGCCGCCGAGGGCTTTTCCGCTCTCGCGGTGTCATCCAGCCGCAACCGTGCCCTGCTATGGGGGCGGCGATGAGTGCTCGTGAGGATGCCATGCCGATTGACGGAACTGCCGAGGGCTCCCCGCTCGAGGTGCTGCGCGTCTTCATCAAGCTCGGCCTCACCTCCTTCGGCGGGCCGATTGCCCATCTCGGCTATTTCAGGGACGAACTGGTGGTGCGGCGCAAATGGATCGATGAGGCGGGGTATGCCGATCTAGTCGCGCTTTGCCAGTTCCTGCCGGGGCCGGCCTCCAGCCAGGTCGGCTTCTCCCTTGGCGTCCTGAGAGGCCGTGGCCTTGCCGGCGGATTTGCCGCATGGTGCGCCTTCACGCTGCCCTCAGCACTCCTCCTCTTTGCTTTCGCGCTCGGCGCCGCCGCCTTCACCGGACCGCTCGCCGAAGGTCTCCTCCACGGGTTGAAGCTCGTGGCCGTCGCTGTCGTCGCGCAGGCAATCTGGGGAATGGCGAAGAGCCTGACGCCGGACCGCGAGCGCGCCGGCATTGCGCTGGCGGCGATCGCCATCGTCGTCTTCGTCGGCGGTTCCTTCGGCCAGATCGGCGCGATCGCGCTTGGAGCGGCCGCGGGCCTCTATTTGTGCCGCGCCGATGCACCGGCCCTTGCCGGTCGTCTCGGCTTTCCCGTATCGCGCCGCGCCGGCGCGGTCGCCCTTGTCCTCTTTGCCGCCGGCTTCCTCGTCCCGCCGCTTCTCGCCAATCTGACCGGCCTTCAGGGGATCGCGCTTTTCGATGCCTTCTACCGCGCCGGCGCGCTGGTCTTCGGCGGCGGCCACGTCGTGCTGCCGCTGCTGCAGGCGGAGGTCGTAGCACCCGGCTGGGTGACGAACGAATCCTTCCTTGCAGGCTACGGCCTCACGCAGGCGGTTCCCGGGCCGCTCTTCACCTTCGCGGCCTATCTCGGCATGGTGATGACGCCGGCACCGAACGGATCGGCGGGCGCCATCATCGCGCTTATCGCCATCTTCTTGCCGGGCCTGCTCCTCGTCTACGGCATGCTGCCCTTCTGGGATGGGTTGCGCACCCGGCCGGAGATGCAGGCCGCCATGCGCGGCGCCAACGCCGCCGTGGTCGGCATTCTCGGTGCCGCGCTCTATAGCCCGGTCTGGACCAGCGCCGTGCTTTCCCCGCCGGATTTCGCGCTGGCGCTTTCAGGCTTTCTGCTGCTCACCGTCTGGAAGGCGCCGCCCTGGATCATCGTCCTGCTGCTTTCGGCTGGCTCAGCGCTCCTCGGCGTGGCCGGGGCGTGACCCGGAAGATCGGATTCGATTTTCGCGGGAAATAAGCGCAGATTCGAAAGGATGGAGCGTGCCGCGCGCCTTTGGGCAGCCGCGCCGATCGCTCTAGATGTGGAGCCTCCACAGGTTGTCCTTGATCAGGCCGAGTCTACTGACGGGCGGTTTGGATTGTAGGCTGCCGTGCGGGCGATGCCAATTGTAACGGTGGAGCCAGAGCGGCAGGTCGGCGGCGCGCTGCTGCGAGGTTTC
>NZ_ML133611.1 GCF_003985125.1 Rhizobium phaseoli | reverse complement strand
TCAACCGGTACCAGATGACCTTCTGCCTGCAATGTACTTGTTTGACTTGCTGCCGAGCGCGGACAAACCCACCAACTTCAGTATCCATGGTGTGCCCTACACGGCCACTCTGGGGCCATCAGGCATGCAGAGCGACATTTACCTTTTCCTGCAATAGGGTGGAGATGGATCGAGCAATAGATGCCAGTCGTTCTTACATTCTAACTTTGCGGTTACAATTGCTGTCAAAGCTGATTAGAGGGGCGACATTGTCAGCCAGTTAGAAACGCGACGCTGGCTCTGATGATCAGCCCCGATCCGACCGGCTGGGCCGGGTTGAAAGGGCGGAGCGGGGGCGGGTGAGGGGCGCCCATCGGCTTTAGCTTTAAGACGATGCGATCGACGCCTCACTCGGCAGCATCGCGCTTTGCCAGCGCAGCTTTATGGCGTTCGATGACGGCCGGATCGTTCGTAAAATCCTTCCGCCGTCCCGGACCGTGAGCACGTCGCACATAGCCGTTCATCTCGCTGTTGGTCATCACCACCGGCTTCGACGGCTGCTCCTGACGCTCCTTGATATAAGACAGAACGTCGCCGAGCCGTTTGTTCTCGGTGATCGCCGCATGCGTCACCCGCTGGTCCTTGTCGAAGGTTTTGTAGGGCAGGGAATGTCCCTTCCATCGTACATCGAGGCGGCCGTCGGCATAGGCATAGGTCTCGACATAGCGGCCGGCCAATCCGCGCGTCACGTCGCTCTCCTCCAGCATGATCCGCTTACGCTCGAACGAAAACGTCAGCTGCGATCCGACATAGCGCTGCTCGCGTTTGCACAGGATCTCTTTCAACCGATCCGGTGCAAGATTTACCGGCCGGTGCAGGTCATCGGATCGGGCAGGGACAATCGCAAACCGCCCATTGTAGTCCACCATGAAGCCCGGCAGAAATGCATTGCCTGCCTCCATGCTGTCGATGCCTGCCAGTCGCAATTCCTTGACCAGACGATCCTGCAGCGTCCGGTTCATCCGCTCGACACGGCCTTTGGCCTGGCTGGAGTTTGCACAGAGAATCTCGATATTTAGCTCCGAGAGTGCCCGAACTGGGTCATGCCCTGACCACCCTTGGCCTCCTTCTTCGTCACCCGGAAGACCGAGTGCTTGTCGGAATAAAAGGCAGAGCGCACGAACCGCAACTGCATCAACCGGCCCGTCGCATCGTCGACAAACACCAGGAGCGAGCACGGATCTCCACGATCCTCGAACCAGCGATGCTCGGACCCGTCGATCTGCACCAGCCCGCCATAGGCTTCGCGCCGCAAGCGCGGCTGATGAAACGTCCGCCGCTGCTTGCGTGACAGCCACAATCCGGCCTGCGTCATCCAGCCGCGCAACGTCTCGCGCGACACACGCAATCCATCGCGCTCGGCAAGCTTCTCGGCCGCCAGCGTCGGACCGAAATCCGCATAACGTTCACGAACCAGCGTCACCGCATAATCGCGAACACCATCGCTGATCCGGTTGTTCGACGGCCGGCCGATCGCCTTGTGCCGGATCGATGCCGCACCGGTCGTTCTGATGCGATCCAACAGCCGCCGCACCTGGCGCTCGCTGAGAGCAAGCACATGCGACGCCGACACCATCGTCATGCGGCCGTCGGCAACCTTCGACAAAACCGCGATCCGCTGCAGATCACGCTCGCTCATCGCTATCAATCCCATCTGCAATCTCCGCCGTCATCAAAACGGGGAGAGTGTGACATTCCAACTTTGCAGAAACAGGACATTCTAACTTTGCGGCTACAAGCGAATCTGGCGTAATGCATGTTATGGAACTTTACGCTGAACCGGCCGCGATAGTTACAAGCAGGTCCTTGGCATCGATCTGGTCGCCGGCTTTGACGAGAACTTCGGCGATCGTGCCGTTCTCCTCGGCGTGAATTGCCGTTTCCACCTTCATCGCTTCGGTCGACACCAGCACATCGTCGGCATTGATCGCCTGTCCGGGCGACATAAAGACGCGCGAGATGGCGCCCGGCATCGGTGCGCCGACATGAGCGGCATTGCCGGGTTCGGCCTTGGGTGCGAAGACGGCGGCCGGTGACGCTGAGGAATTTTGCGAGCTCTTGCTGTTGGTTCCTCGCGGACCCGAGCCGCATCTCGTTGTGCACCTAACCGGCTCGGCTCACGTGACAACAAACACAAGAACATCTGGTTGTTTCTATCAAGTTTGGCGCAGGAGGCGCAGGAGGAAAATCAACATGACTGTCGCGGCTAGGCCCATGATTGCCAAAGCGTATAGGCCTGTAGAAAAACCTCCGGGCTGACTACGGAGATACCCTATAACGAACGGCCCCACAAATGCTCCTAGGTTCCCGAGTGAGTTAATGAATGCGATCCCGCCGGCGGCAGCGGAGCCACTAAAGAAGCAGAAGGCAGCGCCCAAAGGGTCCCTTGCAACCCAATATGCCGCGCATGAGCATCCCTCGCCAGAACCCGTCAGGGCCGGGTTGATCTACCGTACGGCCGGGGCAATACTCCAGGATTGGCTTAGCTCCTCCGATGCGTCAAAATTCCGCTTGATGAGTGCCATATCAAGGCATAACCAATCGGCCATTCTCCGATTCCCGGAGAATTGCCGGACATGACTTGGAGCAGGTGCCATTTCTCCGCAGCCATCCCGGATATTGCAAAAGGACCGATACCATGTGCTTTGAATGCAATTCCTCCCCACTCAGCCGTCGCTCCCTGCTGAAATTTGCCGGCATCGGAGGCGTGGCCGTCATGACTGCAGGCTTTGACATGACCATGCCGGCATTCGCCTCGAACGCTCCCGCCCTCCTGCCGGATGAAGCACTGGCAAAACTCCAGGAAGGCAACAAGAAATTCGTCACCGACACGGAAGCCTGCGCCGCCAATATTTCCAAGCGCCGGCAGGACGTCGCCAAGAGCCAGGCACCTTGGGCGATCGTGCTGACCTGTTCCGACAGCCGTGTCGTGCCGGAACTTGTATTCGGCGGGGTGACGCTCGGCGAACTCTTCGTCGCCCGCAATGCCGGAAACGTGGTCGACACCGATGTGCTCGGCACGATCGAATATGGCACCGAACATCTGCATGCGCCGCTGATCGTCGTCATGGGCCACAAGCGTTGCGGGGCGGTCTCCGCCGCCTGCGAGGTCGTGTCCAAGGGCACCAAGCTCGATGGCTCAATCGGCAAGATGACCCAGCCGATCCTGCCCGTGGCTTTGGCGGAGACCGATCGCGGCGACAATTTTGTCGACAAGACCGTCCATGCCAATGCCTTCAACGGCGCCGAGCGCATCCTCACCGAAAGTGCGATTGTTTCTCGCCTGGTCGAGGAAGGCAAGGTGAAGATCGTGCCCGCCTATTATGATCTCGATACCGGCGTGGTCGATTTTCTGCACAAGGTCTGACCTACGAGGCGACTTCATGTTGCCGACGGCTATCCGCGGGCGCCTCGTCGCGTTCGCGGAACCATAGTCGCTGATGACCCTTGCCGCCCGCAGCATCACCCGGCGGGTTACGCGGGCCGGAGCTGAGGTCGCGAGCTGGCTGCCTGGGCGACGCTCTTCTGGAAATTTCCGACCATACGCCTGCGCAATTTGGTGAGCTCAATCGACAGGTCCGACAGCTGCGCGATGACATCTATCGGAACCTGGGCAGCTGGGCCGCGCCCTCCTGAGCCAGTACAAGGACATAGGCGTCGCTCGTTTCAAAGAACGCGAGACAATCGGCCTCCGGCAGGATCTCAACAAGATCAAGACGGCGAAACCGCCTGTGGAGCTTGAACGCAAAGGCGCGATCTGGGTTCAGCCAACCCTATTCGCTGAATCGAGTATCGCGCCTGGAGGCATAACGGAAAACTACGGCATCGAAACTGGCCGCATTGATCGAAGATTGGTACGAACCGTGAAATTGACGTAAGCGACAAGCTGACCCCATCTGGCGTCAGTAGCGTTGGCCGCTGTATTGCGGACAGACGATTCACAAACTGTGAGCTTCTATGTCTGCGCCTAGCTCTGGAACTAGAAACTTCCATATGATCGAGGCTGTTCCGGAACGGCTTGAGGGCGCCCCACGGCAATTTCGGCGCCGCTGGTCCGATGATTTTAAAGCGCGGGCTGTGGCTGAGGCAATGGAGCCCGGCGCAAGCGTCTCAGCCATTGCGCATCGCATCGGCATACATCCCTCGCAGCTATTTGGCTGGCGTCGTGATGCTCGTGACGGACAACGATCTTCCTCGCAAATCGGGCTGGTCAGACGGAGACTGGGACGATTGGCACACGTGCGATGATCGAGCTTATCATCGGCGACGTCGTTATCCGGGCCGACGCAGATATCGGCGAAGCACACCTGCAGCGGGTGATCCGAGCGGTGCGGTCGGCATGATCCCGTCCGGCGTGAAGGTCTTTCTTGCGAGCCATCCCATCGACTTCCGAAAGGGGCCGGACAGCTTGCTTTCGCTGGTACGGGATGCTGGCAGTGATCCGTTCAACGGTGCACTTTATGTCTTTCGGGCCAAGAGAGCAGACCGAGTCAAGATCGTGTGGTGGGATGGCTCCGGCGTTTGCCTCTATGCGAAGCGGCTGGAAAAAGCCCAGTTCTGCTGGCCCCGGATCGGCCATCATCGCGTCCAGCTCAATCATGCCCAGCTTCTGGCTTTAGTCGACGGAATGGACTGGAAGCGGGTTCGATCCACGCCGGTGAAGCCTCCCGAGATTGTTGGGTAAAACCGCTGCGGCGAAGTGAATCAGGTCCCTGAAAGCATGGGCGGAGCGCGGCAAAATATGCTCTGATCATACCCATGACGCGGCCCGAGATTGAGCTCCCGGATGATGTAGAGGCTCTCAAAGCCATGGTTCTTGCCATGGCCGCAAAAGCAGCCCGCGTCGAGGCTTTGGAGAAGCAGGTTGACGATCTAGAGGCCCGCAACGCGGACGCCGATGAGCGCATCGAGCGGCTGACGCAGATCCTGAAGGCTTTCGATCGCGCCCGATTTGGCCGACGCTCGGAAAGGCTTGCATCATCCACCGTCGATGACGAGCAGCACGCCTTTGTCTTCGAAGAGATCGAGACCGGCATTGCGACGATCAAGGCTCAGGTCACGAAAGGCCGCGGTAGCGCGGACAGCAAACGCGCTCCGCGGCCACGCAAGGGCTTTGCGCCTCATCTTGAGCGCGTCGAGGTCGTGATCGAACCGGAAGAGCTTCCAGAACATGCAGGTAAGACCAAAATCCTGATTGGAGAAGACGTCTCCGAGCGGCTGGATGTCGTGGCAGCGAAGTTCCGTGTCATCGTCACCCGTCGGCCGAAGTATGCCTTTAGGAACGAGGATGGTGTCGTCCAGGCGGCGGCTCCGGCACATATCATCGAAGGTGGCATTCCAACGGAAGCACTTCTGGCCCAGATCGCCGTTTCCAAATATGCCGACGGGCTGCCACTCTATCGCCAGGAAGCCATCTACGCACGCGACAAGGTCGAACTCGACCGCAAGCTGATGGCTCAATGGATGGGCAAGCTGGGGTTCGAGCTCAATATCCTCGCCGACTACATCCTCGATGAGATCAAGAAGGCCGAACGGATCTTTGCCGACGAAACGACCTTGCCCACACTTGCACCTGGTTCCGGATCAGCGAAGACGGCATGGCTATGGGCGTATGCCAGGGATGACCGGACTTTTGGGGGCAGCGGTCCACCGATGGTAGCCTATCGCTTCGAGGACAGTCGAGCCACCGAGTGTGTCGCACGACACCTGAGCGGCTATCGTGGAATCCTGCAGGTCGACGGATATGCCGCTTATAACAAGCTCGTCCGGAAAGATGGAGGCAATGACAGCGCCATCCTGGCCGGCTGTTGGTCGCACAGCCGGAGAAAGTTCTACGAGTTGCATGTCGCAAAGAGCTCGAAGGTCGCTACAGACACCGTCGAGCGTATGGCGAGGTTATGGGAGATCGAGGAGCGTGTGCGCGGCCAAAGCCCTGAAGCTCGTGTCGCTGCACGCCAGGAGATCTCCGCAGCGATCGTCCGTGACCTCTTCACTCTCTGGCAGGCGACCCTGCCACGGGTCTCTGGAAAATCCAAACTCGCCGAAGCTCTGCGGTATGCCATCTCGCGTCGAGACATCTTCGAGCGCTTCCTGACCGACGGCCGCATCGAACTCGACTCCAACATAGTCGAGCGAGCAATCAGACCCCAAGCGATCACGAGAAAAAATAGTCTATTCGCTGGAAGCGACGGTGGCGGCCGGACTTGGGCGACCATCGCGACGCTCCTGCAAACGGCAAAGATGAATGCAGTCGATCCGCAAGCTTGGTTGACCCAGACGCTTGAGCGCCTTGCGAATGGATGGCCCAGCAGTGAAATCGACGCGCTCATGCCATGGAACTACGCCGCCTGAACGGCCACGGCTTGTCGCTTACAAATTGACGCATGGTGGCTGGAAAAAACGCCGAGCTATGCATCCGGTTCGAGGATCACGCCCGCTATGGAATGCCTGCGATACAGGGCTCCAAATTCGGTTCAAAATCCTAATCCGCCCACTCAGGATCGGTTGTAAAGGCGATGGTGAGCCGACGACTCGGACCCTCGTTACCAATCGCGAGCCCGATTTCGTCACGGATCTTATCCCATTCCTGCAATTTCCTCGCCGGGAGGTCCTCTGAGACAACGAAATGTAGCTCGATTTGCCGGCCTCGGCCGACCCGGGCCACATAAGCCCGGTGGGATATGAATCCATGTCGTTCGATGATTGTTTTGGCGACCGCGTCAACTTGTTGTTTGAGATCTAATGGCGTAACAAGCAGTATGTCGGCGAGCGCTCGCCGAACCGTGCCCGCCGGAATGGGAATGATCACAATGCAGATTAATGCCAGCGCGACCGGGTCAATAAACGGCGAGATCCATTCGTAAGAAGACCCCTGAATGAAATATCCGATGGCAAACGCGACGAGTAACCCGATCGTTAGCCCGGCGGACATCAGCCAAGCTTTCGTATCCAGGGCAACGAAATCAGATTTGATCTTACGATTAGCTCGATCACCAATAACCCCCATGGTGGCTGTCACACCGAGTGTTACGACGGAGTAGACGATCGCTTGACTAAAGTTGAGCGGACGTCCCCCATGCAAAATGCTGCCGATTGCGTTGACAAGTGCGTAAACAGCCGACCCGGTTATGAGAATGCCGTTGAGAGCCAAGACTATGGGCTCAAGATGCCAGAACCCCATCGTGAAATGCTCGATAAGTTTTCCTTTGCTGGAGGGCGCTTCGGATGACGCGATGAGCTTTGTAACAAGCAGAGCTACGACAGTCATAGCAGCGTCCGTCAATGCGTAGACACCATCGAATATGATTGCGAACGAACCTGAAATGATCCCGAACAAAATGCCGATGCAGGCAAGGAGGATGGTAACGGCAATTGAAACGCAGAGAAGCCCCTGCTCCGTTCTCATGAAATTCATAGGCTCAGCCTTATAACTTACGTTTCTTTATTGTCCTCTGGACGCGGTACAGACCATCCAATTCAGCTACTGAAGCGAGCACATCCACTTTTGGATCAAGGTACCTTTTTAAATTCAAATGCTGACCTCTCCTGTCCAGTGGGCTCGCATGAGCGTCTTTCACATACCTGGCCACAAGACAAAATCGCCTCGCTGTGTTCTGGCAGTGCGGCCTCGACTATCTAAACAAGGGCCAATTTTGCTTTGCAGGTAAAGCGGGGCTGGACATGATGCACGACACGGAAGGACGCATGAACATAGTCCAGCACTTCGCTGACGGTCTCGCCGCCGCGAATGAAGTCGGAGCCACCACAGATAGGGCATGAGCAGGCCACCTGTTACACGTCATCATGGCACGGCCGAGGTTGCAGAGCTTGCGCGGCGATAGGGCTCTCGACGCATCCACGTCATCCGGCAGGTTCGAATTCCGTTGACTCATGGTTGGATCTGATTTGATGAGAGGCGTTCCAAAGAACGCCGAGGTTTTCGCCCTCATGATAGGCTGTGGCTGACACCACGTTCTAGTCTAGCGATGATCGGATCGTCGAGCCCTTTGGCGACTCCTGTAATTACGGCTGGATTGCCAGATGGAAAAGAGCAGGCTTGCGATATACGCCCACTGAAGAAGCAACAAACTAGCCACCATTGCAACGATGACTTCGTGGATGGAATGCCAGACGAAGTAACTCGTTAGTGCCTTCGCCCAGACGACGAGCAGCAGGAGGCCGCAAAAGATTGTGAAACGCAACACCGTTCTCCTGATTTGTTCGCGAGATTGCGCAGCAATGTCGTCTGCGGCAACGAGAGTCTGGCAGTTCTTCAGGCGGCAACCGCCGCGTGGTTGAGAGCCATGATCATGCCAGTGAGCTCACCATCGAACTCTCGTTCTGGCCATTGCAAATGCTGAGATTTTGGCAGCGGCGGCGCGGGACTGCAGCTTGCGGACCTTCTTCAGCTGCTCCACAATGTCTGACATGATCTCTTTCCTCGAAAATTGATTTCATGATGCCCGCGCCACGTCGGGATAGGTTTCGATAACTTCAATAGCGTCATCGACCATTTTCGTGCCGGTCTCGGCGAGCTTGCCTAGCGTCTCAAAGCCGAACCGGTGGACATCGCGCAGGGTCTTCGACAGAACGACCAACCGTCCAGTCGTGAAAAGCAAGCGGCCGAAGCCCTCATGGCCGATCGTCATGATCGGCGATGCCAACAGGCCTGTGCACTCTTCGATCACAAGCCCCACGCAACTGTAAAAGTTCTGTAGCCTCCACAGCACATACGGATCCGGATCGCCTATGATCGGGATCTTACGGCGCTGCTCCTTGGTGAGGATGAAGTCGGCCAGCAGGTCAGTGTCCGATTTGCCTTCCCACGCCCCATGGGCATCCTGAGCGCGAATGAGCCTTATCAGGCATCTGAGAAAAGGGGTGGCGAGATCCCCATCCTCGTTGACAGCAGGGCCATCCGTACTTCCTGTCAATGTACCCATTTCTTAGTCCTCCTCATCGAAAGGCTTCTTTTCAATGGCGCCTGCTTCGGTTAGCACCTTGCGTAACCAGGGTGGCGGAGTAGTCCTGAGCATCGCCCGAGTTCGCGACAAAACATCTTCGATCAGTTGAGGATCGGATACTTTAATTGGGTGGATTTTGGCCGAAACAACTCGGGCTGCCGATGGCCCACCTATCGCCAGACAGAACAATAAGTGACAACCTTCCAACGCCTTCACCTTCGGGTTAATACGATCGACGTCCTCGTTCCGATGCTTTCCGCTCTGGTCGGAAACGTCTTCGAAGTCCAGGACTTCCACCAGTTTCCAGTCGTCGGGACTCACATCATAGACGACGAAACGTTTTGCCGATCCGAAATGGGCGTCGAGAGATTTCATATCTTGAGTGGCGATTGCGACGCGCAACGCGCCAGCCTTCCGTTTTGGAGCTGACGAGTGAACCCCGTCAGGGACGAGGGAAAGGCGACGAGCGGCGATCATCTAGGCAGTTCTCCTTTGCGGGAGGGATCAAGCGATCCAGGACACGGCGCGCGCTGATTGGCCTGGAAGATGTTGGAAACATCGAAGATCAGGTCGCGCGTTCCCTGATAGAGACTTGTGAGCTTATGCTGGCTGCCGAGTCGGTCGTATATCGGGAAGCCCACCCGCATGAGCGGAATCCCAAGGCGCTCCGCCGCTTGTCGTCCATGCGAATGCGTGACGAGAAGATCAGCGCCGACGGCAAGTTCTTCGAGATCGCCAAGATCACCGACCTGGAGCGATTCGGCCGGCATTTCCGCGAGTATTTTTGAGGTGCCGGTCGTGGTGACCGCTGCCGCGATTTCGGCGCCCATGCCGGTGAAGAAGGTAGCGAATTGGTAGAGCTGGTCCGGCTCCACAGCAATTGCGATTTTCTTGCCTCCGAAATGGAAATGTCCGTCGAGCAGGGCGTCCTGCAGCTGTGCTCGGCGACGGCGGATGTTTGCTGGCACCGGCGCACCAGAAATCTCAGAAAGAAACGAGACGAACCGGTCGGCTCGTTTCAATCCTGTCAGCGACTGGAACAATGCGTAAGGGACTCCCGTCCGGGTCCGCAGTAGCTCTGCGGGGCGGCGCATATGCTCGCCGATCGCGATACATTGCGCCGCCGTGCCAAGCTCTTGTATCTCGTCGACGGGAGTACCGCCATAGGTGGTCGGAACCCAACGATCGCCGGGCACCGTGCCGTCGAGAGAGCCGGAAATGTCCGGCAGGATCACCGGCTTCAGACCGAAGCTTTCGACCGTTTCGCGCAGAAGCTCGATGTCAGCGACTGTCAGATGCCATCCTGGTAGGATCGCAATCTTCTTTTGGTGGCGGCTCTGCTCGCCTGGAGTGGTGATGCGCTCGACCATAGAGATGACGGCCTTCGCCCATCCCTCTTCGATCGCTCCCTCGAAATCCGGGGTATTCGCCAGCACAACCTCCGTACCCGCGAGCTCATCGGCACGATCCCGCTTGATGTTGGCGAGATCGCCTGCGAAATCTTCGCCGCGGGTTTCCACCAGGGCTGTCGTGCAAATTCCGATCAGCTTGGGTTTTGCGCGCCTCTTGAGATTTAGGATCGCCTCTTCCAGATTGCCTGCGCCGCCAAGAATGGTCGCCACTGCGTCCAATGCCGTTGTCTGCAAGGGAATGGCTTCCTTAAAGTGCCGGACTAAAAGTACCAGCGCCAAGCTGGTGCAGCCCTGGCTGCCGTGGAACAGCGGCACGGCACGCTCGACGCCAAGAAAGGCGAGCGCGGCGCCGAGCGGCTGCGACGATTTCAGCGGATTGACCGCAGCTGATTTGGTCTGGGGAAAGACTTGAACCATCGGCTTTCCTCAACGCTTGCCGAAGCTGCCGGCGACCGCGCCGACAAAGTTTTGCAAGACGTACCCAGTCTCGTTCTCGCTCTTGGTATTCGTCAGTTCTTCTTCCACCGCATGCTGGCATTCCCACGGTGCCGGCTCCCGCACCTCCATCCAGATCGGATTGTGAATAGCAAGATCGATCTGGCGAACGAGCTCCACCATGCCGTCATAGCCGGCATAGGGGTGGTGGCGTTCCTGGTTGATATCGAGCCAAGGTGTCTTGGCCTTCAGCGCGATGAATTGCGTGCGCCCGCCAGACAACATGATGTCGGCTTTACCGTCGGCGAGCATGTTATAAAGCTCGCGCGGCGCCATCGACTCGAACAGGTGTTTTTCGTCTTTCAGGAGTTGCTTGATACGTTCCTTGTCTTCAGGCGTGGATTTCTTGACCGAGGTGCCCACGATCTCGATGCCCACCTCCATCAGCGCATGGACAACCGACCAGGACTTGACGCCGCCGGTGTTGAGCAACACGCGCTTGCCTTCAAGCCTTGGTCGATATGCTGCGAGTTTCATCCAGGCAATCGCCTCCTCCTCCGCGATCAATGCCTCGGTGCGCTCGAGGATTTCGGGATCCGCCCCCTGCATCACGAGCAGCTTGGCGATCTGTCTGAGTGCTTCCGAGGTGTCGGTAATTCCGTAAAAGGAGCCTTCGAAGAACGGGATATCCCAGAGCTCCTCCATTTTGCGGGCGAGGTTGATGAGTGCTGTCGAGCACACCAACATGGACGCCTTGGCGCGATGCGCAGAAGCAATGTCAAGATATCGGGCGTCTCCTGGAATGCAGGCCCTTACTCTGATCCCCAGCCGGTCAAGAAGCGGCTTTACCAGCCAAAACTCGCCGGATAGGTTGAACTCACCAATGATATTGATGTCGTAGGCGGTCACGTCGTTCGGCTCTACGCTGCCGATCACATGATCGAGCAACGCTTCACCGGCGAGCTTATTGCCAAGGTTCTTGGAGCCGGCAAAGCCCGGTGCGTTGACCGGCACCACCGGAAGGCCGAATTTTTCCGCGGCCCGCTTGCAGACGGCCTCGATGTCGTCGCCGATCAATGCTGTCACACAGGTCGAATAGACGAAAATCGCCGGTGGAGCATAGGCCTCCTTGATCTCGCGGATTGCTTTAAAAAGTTTCCGCTCGCCGTGCCCCATCACCACTTCGGTTTCAGTGAGGTCGGTCGTGAAACTGGTGCGCCAGAGCGTTGGACCTGAAGAAGCCGATCCTCGGTTGTCCCAGGAATTGCCCTCACAGCCGAGAGGCCCATGGATCAGGTGCGCGACGTCGGTGATCGGCTGCAGCACGATCTTGGCGCCATCGAAAGCGCATCCGCCGGCTGCCGCCCCGGGGATCAGCGGCTTCGAACAGCCGTTTTTGCGCGCCTTGGAATCCTTGCTGCGGTTCTTCTCGCAGGCAGGCTCGTCGAAGACATCCTGGACTTTAGCATTGAGCAAGGGCATTGCGGTCTCCAAGTTCAGATGAAGGCGGGCCGGCCTCACAAGGCCGACCGCCGCGCTCCTAGCGGGTCAGGTCGTACGAATAGTCCGTCACACCCGGCTCGCTCGTCTCGCGATCGAGCTTGTCGAAGATCTTGTCGAGGATCGTCGTCAGGACGCGCAGGCCGCCCTGGTAGCCCATGAGCGGGAAACGGTGGTGATGGTGCCGGTCGAATATCGGAAAGGTCAGCCGGATCAATGGGGTGCCGGTGTCGCGCTCGAGATACTTGCCATAGGAATTGCCGATCATAAGATCTACTGGCTCGGTAAAGAGCAGCGAGCGCAACGCCCACAGGTCCTTGCCCGCCCAGACCTGGGCATCCTGGCCGAAGGGCGAGGATGCGAGCAACGCCTTCATCTCGGCTTCCCAGGCCGGCGTGCCGTTGGTAGCAAGGCAGTGGGTCGGCTCACCGCCGGTTTCCAAGACGAACCGGGCAACGGCGTAGACGAAGTCAGGATCGCCGTAGATCGCGTATTTCTTCCCGTGCAGCCAGGCCTGACTATCTGCCATAGCGTCGACGAGACGGCCGCGTTCCAGGCCGATTGCCGGAGGAATTTCCTTGCCGGTAATCTCCGAGACCTTCATCAGGAATTCGTCGGTCGCCTGGACACCCAGCGGATAATGGAACGAGGCCGTAGCCTGACCGACCTCCTTGCAATATTCCAGCGTCTTGCGCGTGTTATAGTGCTGCAGCGACAGGGTCGCTTCGGCATTCAACGCCGTTTTCAAGTCCTCGATCTTCGTGCCGCCGTCATACATGCGGTACGTACCGTCAGACGGCGTGTCGAACTGGTCGGAGGCATCCTGGATGAAGATGTAGGATACGCCCATCATGTCGAGCAGGCGCTTCAGTTCGCGGTTGTTGCCGACGCAGAAGCCGTCGAAGCCGGGAATGATGTTGATGGCTTGAGCAACCTCCTTCCGCTCGTTGCCTTTCCAGAAGTTCTCCAGAATGCCCTTGATCATGCCGTCATAGCCATCGACGTGGCTGCCGACGAAGGCAGGCGTGTGGGCGAAAGGAACATCGAAGTCGTGCGGGACCGACCCTTCGTTCTTTGCGTTTTCGATGAAGCCGTGGAGGTCGTCTCCAATGACTTCGGCCATGCAGGTGGTCGAGACGGCGATCATCTTCGGATCGTAGAGCTTGTATGTATTGGCGAGCCCGTCGACCATGTTCTTCAACCCGCCGAACACCGCCGCGTCCTCCGTCATCGAGGACGAGACCGCCGATGAAGGCTCCTTGAAGTGACGCGACAGATGCGAACGGTAATAGGCGACGCAGCCCTGGCTGCCGTGGACGAAGGACATCGTTTGCTCAAAGCCTGCGGCTGCGAAGACGGCACCGAGCGGCTGGCAGGCTTTGGCCGGGTTCACGACCAGGGCTTCGCGGCCCAGGTTCTTTTCGCGATACTCCCAGGTCTTCGTGAAGTCGTTTTGATCGGCAACGACCTGATCCGGGTGGGGGCATTCGAAATTGGCTTTCTTCTCGGCGAGCATCTGCCTGTATTCCGGCTCGCGGAACAGGGGAGCATGGTCGAGAACTTTTTCCGCCGACTGCGGCATAGTAAGCACCTTTCTTTTCATCGCGCCGCACCGGTGGCGGCAATGGGATGTCATCTGTCACGAGTGCGGATCAAGTCCGATGGGAAGGGCCTGGCCTGCCCCCTTCCAAGACAGGCCAGGCTCTCATTCGGCCGCAACCGCCTCAGCTGGCGCGGCCTTTTTTTTCCAGGGGACGTCGTAGAGATCCCACACCGGATTATTGATGGCCAGATCCATGTCGCGGGCGAATATGGCGAAGCCGTCATAGCCGTGATACGGGCCGGAATAATCCCAGGAGTGCATCTGGCGGAAGGGGATGCCCATCTTCTGCACCGGATACTTCTCTTTAATGCCGGACCCAACAAGGTCGGGGCGGATGCCTTCGATGAACTTTTCCAGCTCGTAACCGGTCACGTCGTCATAGATCAGCGTACCCTTGTTCACATAATGGCCGGTGCGCTGATAGTCGTCGTTGTGGGCGAACTCGTAGCCGGTGCCGACGATCCGCATGCCGAGGTCCTCATAGGCCGTGATGACGTGGCGAGGACGCAGGCCGCCGACATAGAGCATCACCGTCTTGCCTTCGAGGCGCGGCCGGTACTTGTCGACGACAGCATCGACCAGGGGCCGGTACTTGGTGATGACAGCCTCGGTCTTGTCGACGATTTCCGGACCGAAGTGCTTGGCTATTTCGCGCAGGGAGGTTTCGATCTGGGACGGACCAAAGAAATTGTATTCCATCCACGGGATGCCGTATTTTTCCTCCATGTGCCGACAGATGTAGTTCATCGAGCGGTAGCAGTGGATGAGGTTCAGCTTGGCCTTTGGCGCGCGCTCGACCTCAGCGAGCGTGGCATCACCCGACCAGTTGCCGACCACGCGCAGCCCCACCTCCTCCAATAGAATGCGCGTAGCCCACGCGTCGCCACCGATATTGTAGTCGCCGACGACGTTGACATCGTAAGGGCCGGTCTCAAACTCGACTTCGTTCTTGTCGAAAACCCAGTCACGGATGGCGTCGTTGGCGATGTGGTGGCCGAGCGATTGCGAGACGCCGCGGAAGCCCTCGCAGCGTACCGGCACGATCGTCTTTTCGTGCTCCTTGGCCTTCTTGCGCGACACCGCCTCAATGTCGTCGCCAATCAGCCCGATCGGGCATTCCGACTGCACGCTGATGCCGTTGTTGAGGGGGAAAAGCTCCTCGATCTCGTCGATGACCTGTTCAAGCTTCTTGTCGCCGCCGAACACGATGTCCTTTTCCTGGAAGTCTGAGGTGAACTGCAGCGTCACGAACGTGTCGATGCCCGTCAGGCCGACGTAGTAGTTGCGGCGTTGCGACCAGGAATAATGACCGCAACCGACCGGCCCGTGCGAGATGTGGACCATGTCCTTGACCGGCCCCCATACCACGCCTTTGGAACCGGCATAGGCGCAGCCGCGGATCGTCATCACGCCCGGAATGGACTTGATGTTCGATTTGACGTCGCATTCGGAAAGGGCCTTCGGCTCATCGCCAGGCTCGTCGCCGCTCGTTGCGACGCTGAGGTGCTTCTTGCGGCGCTTCGCCGCCTTGTCT
>NZ_ML133610.1 GCF_003985125.1 Rhizobium phaseoli | reverse complement strand
ACAGGTTGTCCTTGATCAGGCCGAGTCTACTGACGGGCGGTTTGGATTGTAGGCTGCCGTGCGGGCGATGCCAATTGTAACGGTGGAGCCAGAGCGGCAGGTCGGCGGCGCGCTGCTGCGAGGTTTCGTAGGCCTTGGCATATGCCCATTCGCGCAGTGCGGTCTGGACGAGGCGTTCGGCCTTACCATTTGTCTTCGGCGTATAGGGTTTGGTGCGGATGTGTTTGATGCTGAGCCGCCGCAGCGCCTTGGCGTATCGATGGGAACGGAAGCTTGTGCCGTTGTCGGTCATGACGCGCTGGACCTTGACGCCATGGGCTTTGAAGAAGCGCAAAGCATTGAAGAGAAAGCGCAGACAGGAGCGTCGCGTCTCGTCGGGTAATATTTCCAAATAGGCCAGGCGTGAATGGTCGTCGATGGCCAGATGGACGTATTCCCAACCGATGCCGCGGCTGTTGCTCTGCCCCGTGCGATCGCCGGTGATGCGGTGGCCGGTTCGGTTGAATTTGCCGAGTTTCTTGATGTCGATATGGATGAGTTCGCCGGGCTGGTCGCGTTCGTAGCGCCGCACCGGCTCAGCCGGGGCCAAGGCCTTGAGCTTGTTCAGGCCAAGGCGCTTGAGGATGCGGCTGACTGTGGCTGGCGAGACACCCGTCTCCTTGGCGATGTGTTGGCCGGTCATGCGCAGGCGGCGTAACGTCTCGATCCGGGCGGCGGTGGCCTGCGAGGTCGGATGATACAGGCGGTGCGGTCGGGAACTGCGATCATTGAGACCGGCCTCGCCCTCTCGTCGATAGCGCCTTACACACTTATAGACAGTCTTCACGCAGACGCCGAAAGCCGCAGCGACGGCCATCGGTCGCTGTCCTTCCATCAGCACGCGGTGCGCAATTACCGCTCGACTGAGCGGCGTGAGGCGGGCATTCATATGGATGTCCATTCGGTCCCCCGAGAATCACTGAAGCTTCGACAACCTCAGCTTTCCCGGTCCGGATCGAATGGACAACCTATTGGAAGCTCACAGCTAGAGCGGGCTGCAGCGAGAAGCGGCCAGGGGCCTCGAGCCAGGCACGATCATACTCAAACACGATTGTTTCGGCACCACGGGCGCGATTGCTCCGGGCCATATGGGACGTGTGCGGCCGTGAAGGTCGAGATGAACTTCGAAATCAGCCATCGCGTGACGATCCCGGTGATCGCCTTGGGTGAGCGTGCTTGGGCAACTCTGCATTGGCCAGAGACTGGCCGACGCTGTCGTTACCGATGTCGGCGACTTGGCTCAGCCCATCTAGCAGGCCGAGTGCCTGGAGGACGCCTGCATAGATGCCGATGCTGACATTGGTGTCGCCGGCCTCGATCTTTTGAAGCGTTGAGCGTGAGGTGAAGGCACGTTCGGCTACTACCGCCATAGGCAGGCGGCGACGTCGACGTGCGTCGTGGATGTCTGCGCCCAGTTTGCGCAGCGAGCGCCGCACAGCGGCCGGAGGGTTGTGAGGTGTCGGAATTTGTCACCTTCGCACTACAGATTGCACTAGATATGTAGCACGAAGGTTACAATTTTTCAAGAGAGATGGTCAGAGAGAAAAGTGGTTAGAATGGGAATTGCGGGAGCGATAGCGCAAGTACGAGCCAGGCTGGCAGGCGAAGAAAGATGGCGGATCTTGAGGCGCTCAAGATCGATGCCGCCTCCGGACTGGAGGCGCGATCGGAACCACTATCGTCTGCTGATGCGGCTTTTGCCGATTGCCAAGCTGCACCCGGCCCTTAGTCGAACGGGTGCTCCTGGAAGATGCGGTGGTGTCGGTGACCGTGGACACCTCGTCGATCAGGGTCGCAACCGTCGCTGGTTTTGAGAAATCGGCGGGCGGACATTGTCGGCCATCAGGACACCAATTGAACTAGGCCATTTGGACTAGAATTTCCACTTATGGCGCGCCAACCGATCGGTTCCTCATGGATCGGGAAGCCGACCTCTACGCAGCGGGCTAAATCCTCGAGAATAGTTGCTAATGACCGCTCATCAGACAATCTTATTGAAAGTTCCCCGCGAAGCGGCCATATATTTAGCTCAAATTCATTAGTGCTACGTAGGACATTGATCATGGTAGATGTGGAGCTGCAGGTCGCTCGGCAAAATGCCTCTCTTCGAGTGCAAGTCGAAGAAAGGCTCAGACAGGCTATTGCGACGGGCAAGTTCAAGCCGGGGCAAAGGCTCGTCGAGCGCGAGCTTTGCGAAATGATCGGCGTGGGTCGCACGTCCGTCCGTGAAGCGCTTCGGCAGCTTGAGGCAGAGGGATTGATCACAAGCTTCCCCCACAAGGGTCCAGTTGTCAGTATCATAACCTATGAGGAGGCCGCTCAGCTCTACACCGTCCGCGCGCTGCTCGAGGGGTTTGCTGGTCAGCAGTTCGCCGAAAATGGAACGGCGGAAGATATTGCCACTTTGCAAGATGCCGTTAGAGAATTCGAAGCGTCGGCGGAAAGCGGCGTGGGACACAGGCTCATCGCTGCCAAAAACGCCTTCTATGACTGCTTGATGGATGGCAGCAAAAACGTCTTCGTCAGGCAAATGCTAACATCGCTGCACAACCGGATCAATCTTCTGCGCATGACTTCGATGACACAACCGGGGCGCCTCAAACATAGCATTGCAGAAATCAAAGAGATTGCCGAAGCGATCCAAAATCGCAACGGACCCAGGGCTGCGGCCGCTTGTAAGCACCACATTGATATGGCTGCGAAAGTCGCACTCGAGTACCTGCGCAACAACACCTCAGGCTGATGCCATAAGATTTTCCGAAAATTGACAGATTGTCTGATGCTGGAGGTGGCCGGGTGTAATTAAATCCTTCAGGCACGGTGCTTTTGACCACGCAACAACCTCTCTGGTGAACATCGGACGATAAGATGGGTGCTGCTTGCACGGTCATTTTAAGTGAGGTGATTGAAGAAGCGACGGCAAAATTGGCGTCGTAGCGAGGGCGCGCCGGCCCAAGCATGAATTTTCCGATTGACAGATTGTCTGATAGGTCGTTAACTACTCCTCACTAACGGAGGTAGCTGATTGTGCTTGCCTCACATTCGGGAGCGGGACGTTGTCACCACGAAAAAATCTGCGCGTCGCCTTTATTGGTCTCGGCGCAATGGGCGGGCCGATGGCACAACATCTGTTGTCGGCTCAATTCGAAGTCACTGGCTTTGATCTATCGGCCGAGGCTAGGGAAAGGTTCGCGGCCGTCGGCGGCGTTCCGGCAGAGACGGTAGCGGAAGCATTCAATGGCGCCGATGTTGCGGTTACCATGCTTCCCAACGGCAAGATTGTTCAAGACGCGCTCTTCAAGGATGGGGCCTGGCAATCCCTGAGTGCTGACGCGCTTGTCATCGACATGAGCTCATCGGCGCCCAATGATACTCGTGAGCTCGCAGAGCGCTTGCATCAGAAGGGCTTGCGGCTGGTCGATGCTCCCGTGTCAGGCGGAGTGAAGCGAGCCGTCGAAGGCTCTCTTACTATCATGGCAGGCGGTGCTTCTGACGATATCGATCAAGCTGATCCCATCCTGTGCGCCATGGGCGGCCAGATTTTTAGGACAGGCCCGATCGGCTCAGGGCACGCCATGAAAGCCATCAACAATTTCGTATCGGGAGCCGGGGTTCTGGCAGCTATCGAAGGCGTTCTTCTTGGCCGAACGTTTGGTCTCGATCCTAGAACGATCGTCGATATTCTCAACTCGTCGTCTGGCAAGAACAACGCAACAGAAGTGAAGATGAAGCAGTTCATCCTCTCGGAGACTTTTGGCTCTGGTTTTGCTTTGGGGCTTATGGCGAAAGACATTAGGATTGCAGCGGACTTGTCGAAGGCGCTCAATCTCCAGCTGCCGACATTGGCCGGTACCGCTGATGCCTGGGATGCTGCTCGGCATGCTTTAGGCCCCGATGTCGACCATACGAAAATTGCGCAGTTCGTGAAAGATCAGGCCTGACCGCGAAAAACTACGCCAAACTGACAGTTGAAAATTGTCTGATAATCTGTCAAATATGATGAAGGGAGCGAAACCCAATGGCCACTTTGGACAGGAAAGATAAGGGGTCTAAGGCCGGCGAGCGAACAGCTCCATCGGAGCAGTTCAAGCGCGGACTTGCTACTCGTCGGCAGGTGATGGGGGACGCTTACGTTGATGCGGCCCTCGGAAAGGCGACCGACTTCACCTGGCCGATGCAGGAACTCGTCACCGAGTATTGTTGGGACAATATCTGGAACCGACCTGGCCTCGACCGTCGCGCTCGATCGATCCTCAACCTTGGAATGATAGCGGTTTTAAACCGACCGCACGAGCTCAGAGGCCACATCCGCGGCGCCATCAACAACGGTGTTACGAAACAGGAGATCCAGGAGATCTTCCTTCAGGTGGCTATCTACGTTGGTGTGCCAGCAGGCATCGACAGTTTCAGGCATGCCCAGGAAGTATTCACCGAAATGGGCATTTGAGAATGTGCTGTCCCGTGAGGGGGCATGTACAACATGCGCGGAGTTCTCAGCGCTTATCAACAAGGGAGGAGCCTAAAATGGCGATAGATCTCAAGAAATTCATAGAATTCGTGCGGGAGGATTTCGAGTTCAAGCGCGAAACTCGTTATCTTAACGGTATATTAAAATGCGATTTCCCTACCCGCAGTGTAGCGCTTCATTTCGAGGACGGTACGTTGCTAAAGGTGGAAGAGGCCGAATACGACGACGACAAGTGCACTATCGTCATACGCGGGACCGGTTCACAGTGGGAGGCGCTGCTTCAGCACAAACCCTTGCCGTTTTATCAGTGCTTGCAGTCATCAAACATCAAGCATGGCCTCTACCTTAGCAGTAACAACGAAACCTTCGCGTATCTGCCTGCTCTCAACCGCATGACCACCCTGATGCGCAATGCCCGTTCTGAAGGAGCAGCAGCATGACCAAGTTTGACCCCATTATCGGCCGTTATCTCTATCTCACCGTAGAAGGTATCGAGTACCGCGTCTATTACGAAGAAGCGGGCCAGGGGATTCCGCTTCTCGTCGGTCATACGGCAGGGTCCGACGGTCGCCAATACCGTCATATGCTTTGCGATTCCGACGTGACGAAAAATTTTCGCGTCATCGCGTTCGATCTGCCGTATCACGGCAAGTCCCTTCCCCCCTACGGCGTTCGCTGGTGGGAGAAGGAATACAACATGACCAAGAAGTTCATGATGGACTTCCAGCTCGAACTCTCAAAAGCCCTCGACCTAGACCGCCCCGTTTATTTGGGCAGCTCCATGGGCGGCCATCTCGCGATCGACCTGGCATCGAACTATCCGGACAACTTCCGCGCCACGATCTCGGTCGAAGGTGCGTTGCGCTCGGCGGCGGAGTACGTCGACGTCGGTATGGCTGGCATCCGCAGGGAGTTCGACAATCCAAACGTCAATCGCACCTCCATCGGTGCGGCGATGATGCTGAATATCTCACCGTACTCGCCAGAAGCGAATGTCCGTGAAATCCAGTGGGAATACAGCTGCGGTGGACCGGGAATCTTCGCGGGTGATCTTTATTACTACTACTACGACCACGATGTGTCGCCAGAAGAAGCCAGCAAAATCGATACGTCGAAATGTATGCTATACTTCCTCACGGGCGAATACGATCCAAACACGTCCCCGGCCGATACCAAGATTGCTGCAGACCTGGTCAAAGGCTCCAAGTTTTGGACAATGGAAAAGCTCGGACATTTTCCCGTTACTGAGGACTATAGCGAGTTCCGGAAGTATCTGTTGCCGATTCTTGAGGAGATCCAACAGTCATCAGCAGCTCGGTCTAAGGTTGCCTGATCCTTTTCTCGGGAGGAGAACTTCAATGAGGTGCATTCTGAATGTCACACTTGGGGCGCTGATCTCGGTTAGCGCCCTGGCGACAACCGCTTACGCGGATGGTGTCGATCAGCTACCGGCTACAGAAAAGAAGATCTATGAAACTGTAGATCCGCAGATTCCATTGGGGGCGAGCGCCTACAAAGACTTCAAGCCCAAAAAGGGTCCTCCGTGGAAGATCGGCTATGCAAGCAGCTACGCTGGCAACACCTGGCGAGCCGCAGCTCTCGATGCGGTCATGAGCGATCTTTTACCGCGATCAAAGGCTGCGGGCCTGGTGTCTGATGTCGTGGTCACCCAGTCGGATCTTAAAGACGCCGTTCAGATCCAGCAGATGCGTCAGATGGTGGACGAAGGCGTCGATGCAATCATCATCTGCTGCTCGAACGTCACGGCTCTTAATCAGACGATCGAATATGCCTACAAAGCCGGTGTGCCGGTGTTCTCATTTTCGGGCTACGTGACGTCGCCATACGCCATCAATGGCGCGGCCAATCACGCGCAGGGCGGTGCCGAGATGGCGACGTGGCTGGCGGAAAAAATAGGAGAGAAGGGCAATATCCTTCTCGTTTCTGGTATTCCCGGTTTCGCTTCTTCGGACAGCTTTGACAAAGCGGCTAAGGAAGCACTTGCTAAGTACCCCGACATAAAGGTCGTCGGTGAAGTTGCAGGGAAGTGGACCGACCAGGTGGCCCAGGTCGAAGTTCAGAAGTTTCTTGCGACGAACCCGACGAAGATTGATGGGATCCTCACGCAGGGGGCCCAAGAGAACGGCGTTCTCAACGCAATGCTGCAGTCAGGTCGAGACATGATCCCGATTACTCTCGGGGGGGAAGCTTCCGCCGCGTGCTACTGGCGCAAGAACCCCGAGTTTGTGGACAGGAGTTTCCATATTTGGCCGCCGCGTCGCGAGATGCAACAGATGTGGGAGATCATGCTCCGCACATTGGAGGGACAAGGCCCTAAGGTTCAGTCCTTCCTTCGACCCGTCTTGCCTTACACCATCGATGAAGTCCGCGCGGCAATACCAGAAGATTGCGACTTGAACTCGACAGACTTCGTGGAGCCCAAGGCGGACGGGTGGTTTCCTGCTGCGATTGCTGCAGACTACTTCGAACGCCCGGCTGATCCCTGGAAGCCTGTGTCGAAGTGAAACTGTTCTGCCCGGTGGGTCTTGCCACCGGACAGAAGTTTCTCTTGTGGGAGGACCGCCTCGCGCGGCCGTTGGGATTAGAGGATCTCCGATGCAAAACCAAACTACGATCAAGTTGATCAATGTTGCCAAGTCTTTCGGCGAGACTAAGGCCTTAAAGAAGTGTGATTTTGAAGCCCGGGCCGGAGAAGTGCACGCCATCGTCGGAGAAAATGGAAGTGGCAAAAGCACGATGGCGAAGATCATGTCTGGAGTGTTGCACCCAGATTCCGGGAGCGTTTCGGTCCTTGGAGAAGAGATTTCGACTCCGACTGACGCCAAGCGCATCGGGCTGACAACGATCTTCCAGGAAGTGCTGGTGGCCGACGAGGCCAGTGTATTGGAAAACCTGTATGTCGGGCGCGACGGCATCTTCCGCTCGCAGGGCGGCAGTGGTCGGCGTACCGAGGCTGAGGAGATCCTGAAACGCCTCGTCGGCAAGCCCGTGGATCTCGATCAGAACGTTGGGGCATTGCCTCTGAGCGTCAAGCAATGGATAGTTATTGCGCGAGCGGTCTTGCGCAGGCCGAAGGTCCTCATCCTCGATGAATCGTCTGCGGCATTAGACCTCGATTCCACGATCCGCCTCCACGAGGAAATTGATCGTCTCCGTAGGGAAGGTGCGACCGTGCTGATCGTAACGCATCGGATCGCTGAACTTGTCCGCATCGCCGATCGAGCCACGATCCTTCGCGACGGCGTCACCATTGGTACGCTCGAGAAGCATGAAATAACTGAAGAGAACCTGCTTTCAATGATGACGCCCGCGGACCGAAACGCAAGCGACGCGAAGGCGTACGAATCAAAGCAAGTAGGCGCCGCCGCGCCGGCCGTGGTAGCGGTAAGAGACCTCGTTACTCACAGCGCGGCAGCGCCCTTCGATTTCGATCTACCGAAAGGAGCGATCATCGGTGTTGCAGGACTCGACGGGCAGGGGCAGGACGCTTTCGTACGCGCCGTTGCGGGTATCATCCAGCCTTTTGGTGGTAATGTCCAAGTCTGGTCATCCAGCACCGAGAGAATGAAAAAGGTCGCATCGCTCGAAGACGCTACCAAAGCAGGAATCTCGTATATTTCCGGCGACCGCAAGCGTGAAGGTATCTTCCCTCAGCAGAGCATCTTCGAAAATCTTGCCATCGGCGTCTATCGCAAGAACCTCGGTCCTCTTGGTATAATCAATAAGGCCGGCTTCAAACCCATGTTCAAACGCGAGGTGGATCGGCTCCGGATTAAGATTGGAAGTCCGGCGAACAAGATCACCTCACTGTCGGGCGGAAATCAGCAAAAAGTTTTGATCGGCCGTGCCTTTGCAAACGAACCGTCCGTCATCGTCCTTAACGATCCCGCTCGCGGTGTCGACCTCGGAACGAAGCGCGATCTCTACCGCGAACTGCGCCTGTTCACGGAGAAGGGTGGCAGCGTGATTTATCTATCAAGCGAAATCGAAGAGTTCATCGGCTTTGCGGACCGCGTCGACGTCTTCTTTGCTGGAAGGCTTTTCCGGTCGCTAGCAGGCGAGGACATAGCGGAAGAGCCAATCTTGGCCGCAATGTTTGGAAAATCGCCAAACGCCTCCATCGAGTTCGATCTGGAAAGGACTGCATGATGTCTGGAATCGCATTCCGTCAAATCACCCAGGACCGTTCCCTCTTCGTGCCGGCCGGCCTATTCATTGTCCTTTTGGTCGCCGTTGCCCTACGCGGACACGGGCTATTCACGAACAACGGCCTCGCAGGTGCAATCCTTGTCGCCACGCCCTTGATTCTAACGGCGCTTGCCCTCACCCCCATTGTCATGGCGGGTCGTGGAGCAGTGGACCTTTCAGTTGGCCCCTTGATGGGGTTCATCAACGTTACCCTTATTACCTGGCTTGTGGGTAACGGAATTACCAACCCTATCGCAGTGATAGTATGGGCAGTCGGCCTGGGAGCGGCATTCCAGCTACTCCAGGCGCTGGTTATCATTTATGTGCGTGTCGCTCCGATAATCGTTACGCTGTCGGGTTTTCTTGTCCTCTCCGGGTTGAACCTGATGGTGATGTCCCGACCGGGTGGAGTCGCGCCCGACTGGATGCTTAGCTGGGGGGCGGGGACCGACATCATGTCACCTGTTTTGCTGTTGCTGGTTGCAGCGTATGCATTATGGCTCCTTCTCAGGGGGACTATGTTTTACCGCAACCTTCGCATGACGGGTGCGGATGAGCGCATGGCGTATACGAGCGGCGTTCGAGTGGACGCAGTCCGCATCATCGCCCACGTTGTTGGTGGAGCATTCGCTGGACTTGCCGCCCTCAGCTACACGGCGCTGATCTCCTCTGGTGATCCGACGCAGGGCAGCACCTACACCCTTCAGGCTGTTACGGCCCTGGTTCTCGGAGGTGCGAGCCTCTCCGGTGGTCGTGGTGGAGCACTTGGATCTACGCTTGGCGCGATCAACATGTTCCTCATCTCCTATCTCCTCTCCACCTTCAACTTCGGCACGGTTTCGGGGTTCGTTACCCAGATGGCATTCGGCTTAATCCTCGTCGGATCACTTCTCGTGAACGTCTTTGTCATCAGTCGCCGCGCGGTTGTGTAAGGAGCAAGATAATGGTCGCGACAGTTATGAATTCCGAAATCAAATCGGCTCAGAAGTCTAACCCGCTCAAGGCTCATCGGAGCATCGTCATTGGCTTTGTTCTTCTGGCCTCTCTCTTAGCACTCGGTGCATTGCTGGTCCCCGGCTTCGTATCATCCCAAAACGCGCGTTCAATCCTTCTTCTCGCAGCGTTTCTGGGGCTTGCCTCCATTGGCCAGACCCTGTGCGCTCTGGTCGGTGCGCTCGATCTTTCGATACCATATATTATTGGAGGCGCGAACATCCTCCTTCCCAGCCTTATGGTCGCAGGTATTCCCGCTCCCCTCGCGATGCTGGTTGTCATGCTCCTCGGTGCGCTTGTCGGGGCCGCCAATGGCGCCCTGAGCTTCCGTCTCCAAGGGCAAGCGCTGATCATGTCGCTCGGAGTTGGCTTCGCGGCCGTCGGTGCGGTCCAGATCTACACCTCACTCGGCTCGGCGTTTGGTGGTACAGTGTTTGCTCCGGTACCCGAATGGCTGAGGAACATTTCGGCGTTCAACGGAAAGTTTTTCGGCCTGTCGCTGCCTCCGGTCATCGTGATCTGGGCTATCGTCGCCATCGCGCTTGGATGGTTCATGTACAACACCTGGTTTGGCCGCAGCATTTACGCCGTCGGCGGAAGCCGGACGGCGGCCGCCCGCCTCGGAATCTCCGAATTCAAGGTCTGGACCGTCATCCATAGCGTCAGCGGTGCCATGTCTGCAATCACGGGCATGCTGCTACTAGGGTTTTCCGGTGGTGGCTTCGTCGGCGTGGGCGACCCTTATCTTTTCACCACCGTAGCAGCGGTGGTGATTGGAGGGACGTCGCTTCTTGGTGGGGCGGGCGGCTATGGCGCGACAGTGCTCGGTGTTCTTGTCCTGACTGTACTGACCTCGCTTTTAGTTGGCCTCGGACTGAACTTTCCGGCGCAGCAGGCTGTCGTCGGTCTGCTCATCGTTCCGATGGTCGCGATATACGCACGGTCACCACACATTCGAAATCAGATATGATCAATGCATAGAAAGGAAGATCCATGGCAATCTCCAGCACCCTGCTAGGCCGTTTAAAGGACCAGACTCTCGTTCGCGAGCAGATGCTGGTTGGAGGAAAGTGGTCGAGCGAAGGGGTAAACGGCACACGCATCAACGTGCTAAATCCCTCCACGATGGACGTCCTTGCCTCTTTGCCTAGCGCTGGCCTTGCTGAAGTGCGAGCCTCTATCGATGCTGCAAAGGCTGCACAGAAGAAGTGGGCTAAGGTTTCGGCGAAGGAACGCTCGCTGATCATGCGGAAGTTCTACGAAGAGGTGGTAGCTAACGCTGAAGACCTGGCCGTAATTCTGACATCGGAAATGGGCAAGCCACTGGCGGAAGCGCGTGGCGAGATTGCTTACGGCGCTTCCTACATCGAATGGTTCGGTGAGGAAGCCAAGCGTGTCTATGGTGACACCATTCCAGGTCACCAGGCCGACAAGCGACTGCTTGTCATCAAGCAGCCGGTTGGCGTTGTGGCCGCCATCGCTCCTTGGAACTTTCCGTCGGCGATGGTGTGCCGCAAGATCGCGCCGGCGCTCGCGTCCGGCTGCGCGATCGTATTCAAGCCTGCTGCCGAGACTCCGTTGTCGGCGCTTGCATTGGCGATCCTCGCGGAGCGTGCCGGAATACCCGATGGCTTGTTCAGCGTCCTCCCGACGGATAATGCAAGAATGTTTGGCGAGGAGGTCTGCTCCAACCCGGTCGTCAAGAAACTGACCTTCACCGGTTCGACCGAAGTTGGCCGTATCTTGATGGCGCAAGGCGCCCAGAAGATCATGAAGCTGAGCCTGGAACTCGGCGGCAATGCGCCGTTTATCGTTTTCGACGATGCAGATCTCGACCAGGCGGTCGAGGGGGCTATGCTTTCTAAGTTTCGTAACGCGGGTCAGACCTGCGTGTGCGCGAACCGTATTTACGTACAGAGCGGGATCCATGACAGGTTCGTCGAGAAGCTGGCAATGCGCGTGAGTGCCTTGCAGGTTCTTGACGGGTTTGAGAGCGGGGCGACGATCGGCCCGTTGATCAACGATGAAGCGGTAGCAAAGCTCTATGGTCATATCGATGACGCTGTGACCAAGGGTGCGACTGTCGTGGTTGGTGGTGACCGCGATGCTCGCGGAGGCACGTTCGTCCAACCAACGCTCCTCTCGGGTGCCACAAAGGATATGAAGGTTGCGCGTGAGGAAACCTTCGCGCCTCTGGCTCCGGTGTTCAAGTTCGATACTGTCGAGGAAGTCATCGAACTCGCGAACGATACGGAATTCGGCTTGGCAGCCTACTTTTTCGCCAACGACCTCAGGAACGTTTGGAAGGTCACAGAGGCGCTGGAATACGGCATGGTTGGCGTGAACACGGGTCTGATTTCCACCGAATTAGCGCCATTCGGCGGCGTCAAGCAATCCGGCTTCGGCCGAGAGGGCTCAAAGTACGGAATGGATGACTTCTTATCCATGAAATACGTCTGCATGGGCGGGATCGGCGCATAGCGATCGCCCAAGGGTCGCTCGCCTGAACTTAAAGGGGGAGAGGTCTGTTGAATAGAGGCAGGACAGCAACATCCTCTCCGCCGGTTGCGAGGTCTCAAAAGGCTGGACTTTTCTAGAGGTTTCGCGGGAGCTGTCCTACGGATCTTCCCTTCCGACCCCTTCTGGGGCCGGCCTTGCAGACGAGATTTCTGCCTGTCTTTTCGATTGTCGATCCTTCCGCCAATGCCCTACAAGGTAAGTCTTTCCCAGATAGCTTGTAGCCTTCGAAGAGGTAACACGACATGAACGAGCTGTTGCACCGTGGCGTTGTCGTTTCAACGTATCGGAGTCCTGAGCAGGAGCATGATCACCACCCGATCGATGCACGCGTTCGTCCTGAAATCGATCAGCCCGACGATGCTGCACGTGCCAGCGTGGAGGGTCAAGCGAAAGCCATTCGCGTCAACCAGCGACGCGTCAAGGTGTAGTTGTCGGCGGCCGCACCCTCAGTGTCGGTTTGACGTAGCCGCCGATCTTCGCCGGCGCCAGCCCTTTATGGTAGATCCGGATGCGTCCGGGTCATCCAGACGTCAAACGCGTAATGCAGGAAGAGATTCGATAGGATCGGGCTGACCACGCCCCCTTGCGGGGTACCACGCGTCCGCTCAATGACTTCTCCGTTCTTTTCCATAGGCGCGGTCAACCATCTTTCGATGTAGAGCAGAGCCCAGTTGCATTTGACGTCTTTTCTGACCGCCTTCAGCAAGAGATCATGTGGAAGATTGTCGAACAGCCCTTTGATGTCGAATTCCAGAACCCAATCGTACTTCCAGCACCGCTGACGCGTTACCCCAACGGCATCCAAAGCCGACTTCATCGGCCTGTAGCCATAGGAGTCTGGCAAGAAGAGCGGCTCTAAATCCGGCTCAATCATCTGCTTGACCACCATCTGCGCGATCCGATCACTGACCGTCGGCACACCCAAAACCCTTTCGCCTCCAGTCTTCTTTGGAATGGAGACGGCGCGCACCGGCGGCGGAAAGTAAGCCCCAGAAGACATCCGATTCCAGATCTTGTAGAGATTTCTCGCAAGGTCTTTCTCAAACATCTCCAGGGTCTCACCGTCCACCCCGGCTGCACCACGGTTGGCTTTGACCGCTTTGTAGGCTTCGTACACTTGCCGCTTCTCAATCCGAAACGGCTTGTCTGTCGTACCTATCGAAGTCATCCTGTTTCAAGTTGTTCCAAACAATACGACCACCTGATCCGATCCCTTTGCTCCGGCCCCATTACAGGGCCCTCAACGCTCATACGGATCGGTCCGCCCCAGTCTCCTGCATCGGTACTCTCGCCTTACGGTTTCTCCGCTTGGGCTTCTCCCTTGGCATCAGGAGCCGGGTTCCTGCAGTTCCGCGTGAAAGCCTGTGTCCAACTCACGCCCCTCTACGCCGGTCGCCGCCCGCCCAACCATCAGGCACCCGGCGGACTTGTCCCAGGATGACGAAACAGTCCTGGTTTCGACGACGCTTATATTCATAACGGCGCGTCTTCGGAGGGTTCACTTTCGTTCGTCTTTCGGACACGCACCTGCTCGGATCTCGTCCGAACTTTTCATCCGGCGCGCACCACCACGGCTCTTTGCCGCAGCAGCTCGGACTGGTTTGAGACCCGCTGACCTGCCACTGAATTTTCATCCGACTGCGATTAGAGCCTCGGCGGTTTTGAATACGCCAAGTGGCGCGGTGTGAGCAACCGGCGGAAACGCGAAGCCTTCATCTTGCGCAGCGTTGGAGCCGGTTGCGGCGATGGTCCCGGCATAATCTGCCGGGGTCTGATATCCGAGCGATGAGTGCGGCCGGAAATTATTGTACAACACGACGACAGAACACCCACGGGACCGAGGTTCGCGAGCTTCTGTATCCGTGGCATCCCTGGTCCGGACGGCTTGTTCACGTGCATGAGGCGGTGTCTAAAGGGACGCATATTTTCCGCTGCAGCCTTTCTGGTTCTTCTTCTGGTCGACTTCTTGAGGTCCCGTCGTGGATGTTCGACCGATCAGTGAGTGGTTGTTGGCGCAGCCTGGCGGTCCCGCACGTCGATCTCGCAAGCCTGCATTCTTTGGCAAGATTGCTGAAGGACGCTGATGCCTCATCGCAATCTTCGGTAATGGGCGCAGCATTGGTCTCTCACGAAACGAGTCGGAGAGATGTTCATGCCTCGCCAGCCCATGACATGCCAGTTCGATCTGTTCTCGGCCCCGCAGCGGGGGAAGACGGCAGGGACGCCGCAATGGCCGGAGTTGCCGGAGGAGACCCGCCAAGCGTTGACGGTGCTCATCGTGCGGCTGTTCGTCGATCACGCAAAGTGCGGACATGCCTGCCAACAGAAGGAGGCCGGTCATGATGCATGAGAAGATCGCGCCGCATCATCTGGAGCGGAAGGCCATCCTCTATGTTCGGCAGTCCTCGGCTCACCAGGTTCTGCACAATCGAGAGAGCAGCGCCCTCCAGTACGCCATGCGCGACCGTCTGGCAGCGCTTGGATGGTCACATATAGAGACGGTGGATGACGACCTTGGTCGTTCGGCCGCCGGCGGCGTGACCCGCGCTGGATTTGATCGGATGGTGGCGGAAGTCTGCCTTGGCAAGGTAGGCGCCGTGGCCGCGCGTGAGGTATCGCGCTTCGCCCGGAACAGCCGCGATTGGCAGCAACTCATCGAGATGTGCCGCGTTGTCGATACCGTCCTGGTCGACCAGGAAGCAGTTTATGCGCCCCGCCAGGGCAACGACCGCCTGCTCTTGGGTTTGAAGGGCAGCCTCAACGAGTATGAACTCGATCTCTTGCGTCAGCGTTCCCTTTCCGCCCGCTATGAGAAGGCTCGCCGCGGTGAACTCGTCGTCACTGTTCCGGCCGGCTTCGTAAAGGCCGGTGACAGGATCGAGAAGGATCCCAATCGGCGCATCCAGGAAGCCATCGCACTCGTCTTCGACAAGGTCACCGAACTCGGGAGTGCCCGGCAGGCCTTGCTATGGTTCCTTGAGCAGGGATTGGACCTGCCCGTCAGGTGCGCCAACGGTGACGTCATCTGGCGCAGGCCAAATTATGCCACCATCCACCGGATGATTGCGAACCCGATCTACGGCGGCGCTTATGCTTATGGTAAGAGTCGTTCCGTACCAGGATACGATGGCCGATCTGGAATTCGCCGCAAGGCGCGTGATGAATGGCTGGCGCTGATCCCGGATGCGCACGAAGGTTACATCAGTTGGGAACGGGCGGAGGAGATCCGCAAGATGGTCAGCGACAATGTACCGGCCAGTCGCCATCATGGAGCGCCGAAGCATGGCGACGCTCTGCTTGCCGGCCTGTTCCGCTGCAAAAGGTGCGGCCAGAAGCTGACGGTTCGTTACACAGGAGCCAACCATAACATCCCGCGCTATTCCTGTTGGCGAGGGTTGCTCGACAACGGCGAACCACGTTGCATCGCCTTCGGCGGTCTGCGGGTCGATGACGCGATCGAAGAGGCACTTCTCGGCGTGGTCGAGCCAGGAGCCATTGCCGCCGCCGTCGAGGCGGAACGCAATATGGCCAACCAACGCGATCAGGTTCAGGATGCCCTGATGCGCGACCTCGAGGCAGCACGCTATGTAGCCGACCGGGCATTCCGGCAATATGACGCGGCCGATCCAGAGAATAGGCTGGTGACGTCGGAGCTGGAAGCACGCTGGAACAAGGCGCTGACTGGCGTCGGTGAGATCGAGGCCAAGATTGCCAAACATCGGACAGTTACGCCGCATCCGTTCCCCATGTCCGCATCACAGGTAACCGCACTTGCGGGAAACCTTCGCGCCGTCTGGACGGCGCCGACAACCGATGCAAGGCTGAAGAAGCGCATCGTGCGCACGCTCATCAATGAAGTGGTCGCCGATCTCGATGATGGAACCTCTGAGATCGTCCTCGTCATTCATTGGGTTGGAGGCGTCCACACCGAACTGCGCCTGCCGAAGCGACACCGTGGCCAAAGAAATGCGACCCCTGACGACATTGTCGACGCTGTGAAACAGCTCGTCTTGATCGCCAATGATGATGTGATTGCCGGTGTCCTCAATCGCAACGGACTGACGACCGGCAATGGCAATCGCTGGACACGGGAGCGGGTCACCGCGCTGAGGTCATATCGCAAGATTCCGGTCTTCCGTCCGCAGATCGACGGGGTTGAGCCATGGCTTAATCTGGGCGGTGCGGCGAAGTTACTCGGGATATCGCCAAAGACGCTGCGTCTGGCGGCCGAGGCTGGCGATATTAAGGGGGCTCATCCGCTACCCGATGGCCCATGGATCTTCAGCCGTTCCAAACTCGCGACCCCGCAAGCACGTCAGATTCTCGATCGTGTACGGAAGAACCCCTCGCCACCCCGCGGGATCGCCTCCAGATCAGGAAAATCTATTCCTTTCAATGATATAGAAAGACGGGTGTTATGAAACAGGATTGTAATCGTCCGCCCATTCGGCAATGGCGCTTCGGGCATGATCGAGGCCAAAGAACAGGCTTTCGTTGAGCAGTTCGTCGCTCATCCGGCCGTTGAAGCTCTCGACATAGCCGTTCTGCATCGGCTTTCCCGGCGCGATGTAGTGCCACTCGACTTTGTGATCCTTCGACCACGCGAGGATGGCATTCGAGGTGAGTTCGGTGCCGTTGTCGGAGACGATCATTCCGGGCTTGCCACGTCGTTCGATCAGCGTCGTCAGCTCCCGTGCGACGCGGCGGCCGGAGATCGAGGTGTCCGGGATTGCTGCCAGGCATTCGCGCGTCACGTCATCGACGACATTGAG
>NZ_ML133609.1 GCF_003985125.1 Rhizobium phaseoli | reverse complement strand
CAACACGATCACGGGTGGGGCTGCCGCCGATACGCTTTCCGGCGGTGCCGGCAACGATACGCTGAATGGCGGGGCCGGGGCCGATCGCTTGATCGGTGGTGAAGGCGACGACACCTATATCGTCGACCATGCCGGCGACATCGTCACCGAAGCCGCGAGCGCCGGGACCGACACGGTTCGCACAACCCTGGCAAGCTATACGCTTGGCAGCGATGTTGAACATCTCACCTACATCGGCACGGCAGCCTTTGTCGGCATAGGCAACAGCCTCGACAACACGATCACCGGTGGCACTGCCGCCGATACGCTGTCCGGCGGCGCCGGCAATGATACGCTGAATGGCGGCGCCGGGGCCGATCGTTTGATCGGCGGTGCTGGCGACGACACCTATATCGTCGACAATGCCGGCGACATCGTCACCGAAGCGGCCGACGCGGGGACCGACACAGTCCACACGACGCTCGCTACCTACTCGATCGCCGCACTGACCAATGTCGAGAACCTGACCTATGCCGGGTCAGCCGACTTCACCGGCACCGGCAATGCGCTCGCCAACACGATTACCGGCGGCGCTGGCAACGATATGCTGAACGGTGGGGCAGGTGCGGATACCTTGATCGGGGGGGCCGGGCACGACACCTACATCGTCGACCATGCCGGCGACACGGTCATCGAAGCCGCCGACGCGGGAACCGACACGGTTCGCACGATACTGGCCGCCTACACATTGGGGACCAATGTCGAAAACCTGATCTTTATCGGAACGGGGGCGTTTGCCGGAACAGGGAATGCGCTGAACAACGTTATGGTCGGCGGCAGTGGTTCCAATACGCTGACGGGCGGCGCCGGCGACGATATCCTCACTGGTGGAGCGGCAGCCGACGTCTTCGGTTATTCGGCGAACTGGGGTCATGACACGATCACAAACTTCGTGGCAACCGGCTCCGCACATGACGCGATCTCGATCGATCACGGCATCTTCGCCGATTGGGAATCGCTTTTTGCGGCAACCGAGCAGTCCGGCAATGATACAATCATCACAGCCGATTCCGACAACACCATAACGTTGAGGAACGTTGCTCTTTCAAGCCTGCAGTCGTGGGACTTCTTGTTTGCTTGATTGTTCTCAGAACCTCGCGGCCCGACTTGCCTGGAGCTTAACTCACAGGTTGCGCTCGTAAACGTCAAGAGAGTGCCGAACAACGATGACCATAGCGGGATCCTTGATGGCCCTTGCGGACTCGCGCCTAATGGCAGACCAACCTACCGCGACCCGTTTCCAAGATTAAATTCGAGTAGCCTGTGCTTGCGATGTTCACAGCCGGCGTGGCCATTTCAGGGCTGTGAGAGTTCTTCGGGGTAAGTCAGGTTACTCAGCTGAAGCAGCTCCAGATGCTCCGAACACACCCTCTTGACTAATTCAACCAACAAGGTCGTTTGCTCTCCAAGCCACCCAAGAGCCTCCTCGCTGATCTCGAAATGTTTTGAGTAGCGTGCCTTCACATAGGCCTCGTTCAATGTGTTGAACCAAGCACGATCGCGATGCTGGTCGCGAGGAAACGCCTGAGCCAGGCGCCTGTCTTGTTCCTCAGCGAGTGAGCGGAGGAATTTGATGTTGTGAGAAGGCGGGCCGTAATTGGTGAGCGTCAACAGAACACAAGAATAGGCTTGTTCTATCGATTGATGCATCAAAAAAGCCGCCTCGTTGTACATTCGGTTCAGCATTGCAGAACCGCTGAGGGTGCTGAGATTCGTCGCCGTGGAAAATCTGTGATGGAAATGCTCCTCCGCCACTCGCAAGCGATCTGCCGGCGAGAGCGGCTTCGGTTCGGCAAGTGGCTCATTGTCCAGTTGGTAGAGAACGATACCTTCCTTGCGAATGTCTGAAAAGAAGTATTGTCCCTCTTTGAGGTAGCTGTTCACCTCGCGTCTGGAATGGACGATGAAGCTGACCGGCGTCTCGATCGTCTTGTCGTGGATCAGGCGGTCGGCGGCCTTGTGCCAATACTCAGCGAACTCGCAGAGCTTGCGGTTGTTGACGATGATCAGGAGGTCGAAGTCCGACCGGTATCCCTTCATCGTGAACGGTTCGTCCACCCATTCTCCCTTGGCGTAGGAACCGAATAGGATCACCTTTAAGATCCTTCCGCGCTTTTTGAACTCCGCCGTACCGTCCTTCAGCGCATCCTCGAACTCCTCGTGCAGGATCTCCAGAACCCGGCCGAGTTCTCGCTGTTTGCGAAGCGGGATATGATCGAGGGACGACTTCATGAGCAATCCGATAGGTGAAAGATCCGATACCGTCCACCAGGATTCTTAACACAGCTCGATTTAGGGCCTTTATTCATTCGATCGCCATCCCGCGAGGGCTGTTGAAAAGCGTCAAGCTTGAGCACGAGGATCATCTGACCCGTGCCACTCGGATCACGTCCACTACGAACAGTGGAATAAAACGCGATTATACCATCTTGAATAAGTCAGTTAAATAGCCTATTTGTCGGTCAGGTAGGCCCGCGAAAACGCTTTGGAATGAACCGGGGTGAGGCTCTCCCTGGCTGACGTCTAAAGAGCGACCAAACCGCTCGTTTGCTGCAACTGCGCCGAAATCAGAGACAATCATGGCGATCATGTTCATCAAAGCGCAGGTGATCAGCAGGGGAGCGGGACGCAGCATTGTCTCGGCCGCCGCCTATCGCCATCGCACGAAGATGATGGACGACCAGGCAGGCAGGTCGTTCAGCTATCGGGGCGGAGATCCCGACCTCGTCCACGAAGAGCTGGCGCTGCCGGATCAGGTCCCGGCCTGGCTGAAGATTGCGATGGACGGCCAATCGGTCGCCGGGGCAAGTGAGGCGCTTTGGAACGCGGTCGAGACGTTCGAGAATCGGTCGGATGCACAGCTCGCGCGCGAACTGATCATCGCGCTGCCGGAGGAACTGACACGGGCGGAAAATGTCGCGCTGGTGCGCGAATTCGTCCGGGACAATTTCACCGCTAAGGGGATGGTTGCCGACTGGGCCTATCACGATAAGGACGGCAATCCGCACGTTCATCTCATGACGACACTGCGGCCGCTCACCGAGGAGGGGTTCGGGCTCAAGAATGTTCCCGTGCGTGGCGAGGACGGCGAGCCGCTGCGTGTCACCACACCGGATCGTCCGAACGGCAGGATCGTCTACAAGCTTTGGGCCGGCGACAAGGAAACGATGAAGGCGTGGAAAATCGACTGGGCGGACACGGCCAATCGACACCTGGCGCTTGCCGGCCACGAGATCCGGCTCGACGGACGCTCTTATGCCGAACAGGGCCTGGACGGCATCGCGCAGAAGCATCTCGGACCGGAGAAGGCGGCGCTGGTGAAGAAGGGCAGGGAGCGTTACTTCGCATCCGCCCATCTTGCCCGCCGCCAGGAGATGGCCGACCGGCTGCTTGCCGATCCTGAGCTTCTGTTGACGCGGCTCGGCAATGAGCGCTCGACTTTCGACGAGCGCGACATCGCCAAGGCGCTGCATCGCTATGTCGACGATCCCGCCGACTTCGCCAATATCCGGGCGCGGCTGATGGCGTCGAACCAGTTGATCATGCTGAGGCCGCAGCAGATCGACGCAGAGACCGGCAAGACGACGGAGCCCGCCGTCTTCACCATTCGAGATATGCTGCGCATCGAATATGAGATGGTGCAGTCGGCGAAGGTCTTGTCGGGGCGCCGTGGCTTCGGCGTTTCCGAGCGGCATGAAAACGCGGCGATCGAGAGCGTCGAGGCGCAGGATCCGCAACAGCGCTTCCGGCTCGATCCGGAACAGGTCGATGCGATCCGTCATGTCACTGCTGATGACGGCATTGCTGCCATCGTCGGGCTTGCCGGCGCCGGCAAATCGACGCTGCTTGCCGCCGCACGGGTCGCCTGGGAAAGCCAAGGCCGCCGGGTGATCGGTGCAGCCCTTGCCGGCAAAGCGGCGGAGGGTCTCGAGGACAGTTCCGGCATCCGGTCACGCACGCTTGCCTCCTGGGAACTGACATGGGCCAACGGCCGCGAGACGCTGCACCGCGGCGACGTGATGGTGATCGATGAGGCCGGCATGGTGTCGTCGCAACAGATGGCCCGTGTGCTGAAGATTGCCGAGGAGGCCGAGGTAAAGGTCGTTCTGGTCGGCGACGCGATGCAGCTGCAGCCGATCCAGGCCGGTGCGGCCTTCCGGGCAATCACCGAACGGATCGGCTTTGCCGAGCTTGCCGGCGTGCGCCGCCAGCGTCAGGAATGGGCGCGCGATGCCTCGCGCCTGTTTGCCCGTGGCGAGGTCGAGAAGGGCCTCGATGCTTACGCTCAGCATGGTCGCCTGGTCGAGGCGGAGACCCGCCAGGAGGTCATTGATCGCATCGTTGCCGATTGGACTGAGGCGCGCAGAGAGGCCATCGGTCGATCTGTTGCCGAGGGCAGGGACGGCAGTCTTCGCCGCGACGAGCTGCTGGTGCTCGCCCATACCAACGATCATGTCCGCAAGCTGAACGAGGCGCTGCGGTCGGTGATGACAGGTGAGGCGGCTCTCGGTGAAAGCCGCAGCTTCCGGACCGAGCGGGGCACACGGGAATTCGCCGCCGGCGACCGCATTATCTTCCTCGAAAATGCCCGCTTCATCGAGCCGCGGGCCAGGCAGCCGGGTCCACAATATGTCAAGAACGGCATGCTCGGCACCGTCGTCGCGACCGGTGACAAGCGCGGTGATCCGCTTCTGTCAGTCCTTCTCGATAATGGCGACAAGGTCGTCTTCAGCGAAAACAGCTATCGCAATGTCGATCACGGCTATGCCGCGACCATTCACAAGTCGCAGGGCGTCACCGTCGACCGCACCTTCGTGCTCGCAACCGGCATGATGGACCAGCATCTGACCTATGTGTCGATGACGAGGCATCGTGATCGGGTCGATCTTTATGCGGCGAAGGAGGATTTTGCGGCTAGGCCCGAATGGGGACGCAAGCCGCGTGTCGATCATGCCGCCGGCGTCACCGGCGAGCTTGTCGAGACCGGAGAGGCCAAATTCCGGCCGGACGATGAGGATGCCGATGACAGCCCCTATGCCGACGTCAGGACCGACGACGGGAGCGTGCACCGGCTTTGGGGCGTAAGCCTGCCGAAGGCGCTCGAGGATGCCTTCATATCGGAAGGCGACACCGTCACGCTCAGAAAGGACGGCGTCGAGCGGGTCAAGGTTGAGGTACCCATTGTCGACCAGAAGACAGGCCAGAGGCATTACGAGGAGAGGGAAGTCGATCGTAACGTCTGGACAGCCCAACGGGTCGAGACCGCCGAAGCGCGTCAGGAGCGCATCGCGCGCGAAAGTCATCGCCCGGAAATCTACAACCAGCTGGTCGAGCGATTGTCACGCTCCGGCGTCAAGACGACGACGCTCGATTTTGAAAGCGAGGCTGGTTACCGCGCACATGCTGACGACTTCGCCAGGCGCCGCGGGATCGATCACCTCTCTTTGGCCGCCGCCGAGATGGAGGAGAGCCTGTCGCGGCGCTGGGCGTGGATTGCCGCAAAGCGGGAGCAGGTGGAAAAGCTCTGGGAACGGGCCAGCATGGCGCTCGGCTTTTCGATCGAGCGAGAACGGCGGGTCGCCTATCATGAAGAGCGGAGCCAGACGACAGCCGAGACGGCTTCCAGTGATGCGCGCTATCTGGTTCCGCCTGCCATCGCCTTTGCCAGGAGCGTTGGCGAGGATGCGCGACTGGCGCAGCTTTCGTCGCCGGCCGTGAAGGAGCGGGAGGCTCGCCTGCGGCCGCTGCTCGAAAAAATCTATCGCGATCCGGATGCCGCATTGGTCAGGCTGAATGCGCTCGCTTCGGATACCAGCGCCGAACCGCGCGAGCTCGCCGGCGATCTTGCCGCAGCACCCGATCGCCTCGGCCGCCTGCGGGGCTCCGATCTGATCGTCGACGGACGGGCGGCGCGTGACGAGCGCGATGTCGCCATGGCAGCCTTGGAGGAACTGCTTCCCCTGGTTCGCGGCCATGCGACTGAGTTGCGCAGGAACGCCGAACGGTTCGAACGGCGAGAGCAGACACGGCGCGCATCCATGTCCTTGTCGATCCCGGCGCTCTCCGAGCGCGCTATGACGCGTCTCATGGAGATCGAGGCGGTGCGCACCCAGGGCGGTGACGACGCCTACAAGACGGCTTTTGCGCATGCCGCTCAGGATCGCACCGTCGTGCGGGAAATCAAAGCGGTCAGCGAAGCGCTGACCGCCCGCTTCGGTTGGAGTGCGTTCACCGCGAAGGCCGATGCGATTGCCGAACGCAACATGGTCGAGCGTATGCCGGAAGATCTGTCGGCCGGGCGGCGCGAGGAGCTGACCCGGCTGTTCGAAGCCGTGAAGCGCTTTGACGGTGAGCAGCATCTTGCCGAGCGACAGGATCGCTGGAGGATCGTTGCGGGCGCTGCCGCCGTTCCCGGCACGGAGCAAGGGAAGGAGAATGTCGCCATGCCGCCCATGCTTGCCGCCGTCACCGAGTTCAAGACGCCGGTGGACGAGGAGGCGCGTTCGCGCGTTCTCTCCGCTCCCCTCTACCGTCAGGAGCGTGTGGCACTCGCGAACGCGGCAAAGACGATCTGGCGCGATCCGGCTGAAACTGTCGACAAAATCGAGGACCTGCTCGAAAAAGGCTTTGCTGCCGATCGTATCGCGGCCGCCATTACCAATGACCCGGCCGCCTATGGCGCGTTACGCGGCTCCGGTCGACTGATGGACCGGATGCTGGCCTCCGGCCGTGAGCGGAAAGAGGCAGTGCAGGCCGTGCCGCAAGCGGCGATTCGGATGCGCTCGCTCGGATCTGCCTATGCCAACATCCTCGATGCCGAACGCCAAGCCCTCACAGAAGAGCGACGGCGCATGGCGGTCGCCATTCCTGCTTTGTCGAAAGCAGCGGAAGAGGCATTGACGCGTCTGACGGCTGAAGCGAGCAAGAACAGCAGAAGGCTGAGTGTCTCAGCCGCTTCCCTCGATCCCGGCATCGGCCGGGAGTTTACCGCTGTCAGCCAGGCGCTCGACGAACGCTTCGGTCGCAACGCCATCCTGCGAGGGGACAAGGATCTCATCAACAGCGTGCCGCCGGCGCAGCGCGGAGCCTTCGCGACGATCCAGGAAAGGCTAAAGGTGCTGCAGCATGTCGTGCGTGAGGAAGGCAGTCAGCAGGTCCTTGCGGAACGGCGTCAGCGTGCCGTCAGCCACGGCCGTGGACTCGACTTGAATTACGGTTAGATAATCAAAGACGCGTCATTGAAACCTTACCTCAACTGCGATGTTGCGGGGTGCTCTCCGCGAACTATGCATTAGAGATCGCGCGAATGCGACCAACCATTGAGCGCTGCTGGTGCGGCACCAGGGTTCACTTTTCATGAATGGGAATCCTGACGGACGCCGACCGACTTGCACCGGCATTTTTTAGCGTGAGTACAATGGCGCCGCCGGAGATTGAAACTGCGAAAGGTGTGGAACCTATCTTCCCGGCCGGAGATGAGTGTCTGCACCTCCCCAAAGCGGCAAGAGACGGGCCCAGCTGTCGGTGAGTTCCCGATAATGCAGCGCTGCCCGGGAGGGCGCGACTCAACAGCACGGCTGCGCGGCCACCAAATGCAGAAACGCAAACCACGATCCTGACGATTGAATGGAACCCATGCCTTGCCAGTATCGTTCCCCAATTGACGGGAGAATTTGCATGTCGAAAACACTTCTCTGCGCGACCAAGATCGAAACAGCGCTTATGCGCCGATCGAAAGCTTGGCTGCCTTCCAGTGGAAGAACCGCGTCTTCATTCTTTTCGCCGACGGAGACAATGCCCGCTCCGCGCGCCAGGAAAACCAGCTGCTGGCCGACCGAAGCGCACTCGATGAGCGCGATATGGTGGTGCTGAAGGTCTCGGCCGGCAATGTGCGGACGCTTTTCGGCGCTGCCGATGGCCTGGACGGCGAAGCGATCCGCCACGATCTCGAGGGGCCGGAGGCCGGAGAATTCGCTGCCTTCCTGCTCGGCAAGGACGGAACCGTCAAACTCAAGCTCAGCGAGCCGATCACCAATGGTGAGCTCTTCGCCATTATCGACAGCATGCCGATGCGCGCAGAGATGCTGAATTCGGACAGATAGCCCCGACGAACATCGCAAACAAAAAGGGAGACGGTCATGTCCGTGCCCAACGAACCCATCCCCGATCAGCCGCCGATGCCGGCACCCGGCTGGAAGCCGGTGCCGCCGATCACCGAACCGGAGCCGGACAGGCTGCCGGACGAGGCACCGGTTCCCAATCCTGATGAAAACGACGAGCCGGCAAAGCACGTCTCTGAGAACTAAAGAAAGATCTGCCGTTCGGCGCTGACGAATTCCTGCAGGAAGTCGACGACGCTGCGGACGCGCACGAGGTCGCGCGCCGTTTCGTGATAGGTCGTCCAATAGGCGCGGCGGATCGAAATCTCTGGCAGGATACGCTGAAGTTCCGGATACTGCCGGGCAATATAATCATGCAGAATGCCGATGCCGGCGCCGGATCGCACCGCCTCCGTCTGGCCGATCGCCGTCGAGATTTCGAAGCCGGCGTCCCAGCTGCGCATCACCTCGCCGGAGAAATTTAGCGAGGCGGTGAACAGCAGGTCCTCGACATAGCCGATGCGCGGATGGGCCTTCAGCGCCTCGACATCGCCGGGCCTGCCGTGGGCGGCGAGATACTCTCGCGAGGCATAGAGGCCGAGCGTGTAATCCGTCAGCTTGGAGGAAACGAGGCGGCCTTGTTCCGGACGTTCCAGCGTGATGGCGATATCGGCCTCGCGCTGCGACAGCGAGAAAGAGCGTGGTACCGGCACGAGCTGGATCTTCAATTCCGGATGGCGCTCGATCAGCCTGCCCATGCGCGGCGCCAGGAACGAGACGCCGAACCCGTCGGGCGCGCCGACGCGCACCGTGCCGGCGATTGCCGTGTCGGTGTGGCCGAGATTGGCCTGCACGGCCAGCATTTCGGTTTCCATGCGCTCGGCGGCGTGCAGAAAGACCCCGCCTTCGGCCGTCAGTTCGCAGCCATTCGTGCGGCGGATGAAAAGCCGGGTCTTCAGCGCCTCTTCGAGCGAGGTCAGCCGCCGTGAAAGCGTGGCGTGATTGAGCCCCAATCGCTTCGAGGCGGCAAGAATCTGCCCGGTGCGGGCAACGGCGAGGAAAATGCGGACATCATCCCAGTTCATGGCTTGGCACGCATCGCAATCGGATCGACGTCCATCAGCGTCAGCGATGTCACCATGCCGGCCGTCTCACGCTTATATTTGAGGAAATGCGGCGTCTGCAGATGGGCCTCGTAGGCTTCCTGGTCGGCGTAGACCTCGGGGATGCGGATCTGGTTTGGATTGTCCCGGATGGAAACGGCATTGAGTGAGAGAACGCCGTCTTCCAGCGCAAGCGACGCTTCGATTTCTTCTGTGAGCAAGGCGCAATAGGCTTCGAGCGTCTCCGGATCGATCTCCAGTTCCGCGATTCTGACAACAGGTTTCCGGCTCATCGGTTCGACCTTCCCTGGGGTTTGACTTGTCCTTGCGCCGTACCAAGTTTGGAGGCAGCAGTAGTTGTCATCGGGCTACAATATGCGCACAACGGTTCCTTATATCAGCGCATTGATTTGTGCAAATTGAAGTGCGATTGTAGGCCATCCCAAAAACAGGAGGAGCACCCATGCGTGAGATCGGTCATTTCATCGGCGGCAAGGAAGTCGCCGGCACCAGCGGCCGCGTGAGCAATGTTTATAATCCGGCAACCGGCGAAGTGCAGGCGACCGTCGCGCTGGCTAGCGTCGAGGAACTGCGCGCCGCCGTCGAAAACGCCAAGGCCGCGCAGCCGAAATGGGCTGCCACCAATCCGCAGCGCCGCGCCCGCGTCTTCTTCAAGTTCGTCGAACTATTGAACAAGCACATGGATGAGCTTGCCGAAATGCTCTCCAAGGAGCACGGCAAGACGATCGAAGACGCCAAGGGCGACGTCATCCGCGGGCTCGAAGTCTGCGAGTTCGTCTGCGGCATCCCGCATCTCGCCAAAGGCGAATTCACCGAGGGTGCGGGTCCGGCGATCGACATGTATTCGATCCGCCAGCCGGTCGGCATCGGCGCCGGCATCACGCCCTTCAACTTCCCCGGCATGATCCCGATGTGGATGTTTGCGCCGGCGATCGCCTGCGGCAACGCCTTCATCCTGAAGCCCTCCGAGCGTGATCCCTCCCTGCCGATCCGCCTTGCCGAACTGATGATCGAAGCCGGACTGCCGGCCGGCATCCTCAACGTCGTCAACGGCGACAAGGGTGCCGTTGACGCGATCCTCACCGATCCCGATATCGGTGCGGTTTCCTTCGTCGGCTCGACGCCGATTGCCCGTTACGTCTACGGTACGGCAGCAATGAACGGCAAGCGTGCCCAGTGCTTCGGCGGCGCCAAGAACCACATGATCATCATGCCCGACGCCGACATGGACCAGGCGGTCAACGCGCTGATGGGCGCAGGTTACGGTTCGGCCGGCGAGCGCTGCATGGCGATCTCGGTTGCCGTACCGGTCGGCGAGGACACCGCCAACCGCCTTGTCGAGAAGCTGACGCCGAAGATCGAATCGCTGCGCATCGGCCCCTATACCGACGACAAGGCCGACATGGGCCCGCTGGTCACCAAGGACGCCTACACGCGGGTTCGCGGCCTGATCGACCGCGGCGTCGAGGAAGGCGCTAAGCTCGTCGTCGACGGCCGCGATTTCAAGCTCCAGGGCTATGAAGACGGCTATTTCGTCGGCGGCTGCCTGTTCGATCACGTCACGCCCGAGATGGACATCTACAAGACCGAAATCTTCGGACCTGTCCTCTCCGTCGTCCGCGCCAAGAACTACGAGGAAGCGCTGTCGCTGCCGATGAAGCACGAATACGGCAACGGCGTCGCGATCTACACGCGTGACGGCGATGCCGCTCGCGATTTCGCCTCGCGCATCAATATCGGCATGATCGGCATCAACGTTCCGATCCCGGTTCCGCTCGCCTATCACTCCTTCGGCGGCTGGAAGGCCTCGAGCTTCGGCGATCTCAACCAGCACGGCACGGACTCGATCAAGTTCTGGACCAAGACCAAGACCGTCACCGCCCGCTGGCCCTCCGGCATCAAGAGCGGCGCCGAATTCGTCATGCCGACGATGAAGTGATCTGCACGATCAATCGACCTGCAATTCGGGGGCCTTTCGGCCCCCGTTTTATTTGGTCTTGTTGGAAACCCGGCGCGCCGCCGCATCGGCACTGCTTTCCATCCACACGTCCGAGCGAAGTCAGGCATCATCGATGACGACCCAGAGGGTTTCGGTGCAGAATTGACGTCGCGGCAAATGGCCTCATAAGCTGAATGCGAATTTCATATTTTGGAATTGTTCAAAACTGCCAAACCGCCTATATAGGTCTGAACAGGCACGAGTCAGGAGATCGGCATGCGGTTGACGAAGCAGACCAACTATGCGGTTCGCATGTTGATGTATTGTGCTGCCAATGAAGGGCAACTGAGCCGCATCCCGGAGATCGCCAAGGCTTACGGCGTTTCCGAGCTCTTTCTTTTCAAGATCCTTCAGCCGCTGAACAAGGCAGGTCTGGTCGAGACCGTGCGCGGCCGCAACGGCGGCGTGCGCTTGGGCAGGCCGGCGGCCGACATCACCCTCTTCGATGTGGTGCGAGTCACGGAAGACAGTTTCGCCATGGCCGAATGCTTCGAGGATGACGGCATGGTCGAATGCCCGCTGGTCGACAGCTGCGGCCTGAATTCGGCGCTGCGCAAGGCGCTCAATGCCTTCTTCGCGGTGCTGTCGGAATATACGATCGACGACCTCGTCAAGGCACGGCCGCAGATCAATTTCCTTCTTGGACTGACCGGCGAGCAGGCCTATCGCAAGCCCGCGATTGTCGCCCCGGCGGCCTGAATTCACGGAAGAACAGACTTGTAAAACCGCGGTTGCCCGGGCAGCCGCGGTTTTTGTTTGCGTCGCTTTCGCCCGCTCGCGGATGCGGGAAATGGTCATTATGCGCAGCTGAGGGGCGCAAATGTCCAAAATGCGACGAAATTCCGCTGATTTTTATCCGAATATTTCTAATTGAGGCTGATTTTTGACTGAAAATTTCTAAAATTGTCCAACTGGAAAAATTTTCTCCATAGCCCGTTGCTTTCAGTAGATAAATGTCGTTCCATCGACCGTCGATCGGGATGCTAATCTGCGGTAGACATTAAAAAAGAACAACCGGGAAACAAATATTATGAAAAAGATCTCTGTCATGCTGGCAGCGACGGCCCTGATTTCGGTCATGGCGACGGCGGCCTGGTCCAAGACCCTTGTTTATTGCTCCGAGGGTTCGCCGGAAGGCTTTGACCCGAGCCTCTATACGTCGGGCACGACCTTCGACGCCTCGTCGCGCACGGTCTACAGCCGCCTCGTCGAATTCAAGCATGGCGGCACCGAGATCGAACCCGGGCTCGCCGACAGCTGGAGCGTTTCGGCCGACGGCACGGAATACACCTTCAAGCTTCATCCCGGCGTCAAGTTCCAGACCACCGACTTCTTCACCCCGACGCGCGATTTCAACGCCGACGACGTCGTGTTCTCCTTCGAGCGCCAGCTGAAGGCCGACAATCCGTGGAACAAGTATGTCGAGGGCGGTTCCTACGAATACGCTGCCGGCATGGGCTTTCCGGAGCTGATCAAGTCGGTCGAAAAGGTCGATGACCTTACCGTCAAGTTCACGCTCAACCATCCTGAAGCGCCGTTCCTGGCCGACCTCGCCATGGACTTCGCCTCGATCGTCTCCAAGGAATATGCCGACAAGCTTGCCGCCGACGGCAAGATGGCGCAGCTCAACCAGCAGCCGCTCGGCACCGGCCCCTTCACCTTCGTCGCTTATCAGCCGGATGCCGTCATCCGCTACAAGGCGAACGAAAGCTATTTCAAGGGCAAGGAAAAGATCGACGATCTGGTTTTCGCTATCACCTCTGACGCCGCCGTCCGCGCTCAGAAGCTGAAGGCCGGCGAATGCCACCTGATCCCCTATCCGAATGCCGCCGACGTTCCGGAACTGAAGAAGGATGGAAATCTGACCGTTCAGGAACAGGCCGGCCTCAATGTCGGCTTCCTCGCCTACAACACCCAGATGGCCCCGTTCGACAAGCCGGAAGTCCGCCGTGCGCTGAACATGGCAATCAACAAGCAGGCTGTTATCGACGCCGTCTTCCAGGGTGCGGCCGCCGTTGCCAAGAACCCGATCCCGCCGACCATGTGGTCCTATAACGACGCCGTTCAGGACGACAAGTATGATCCTGAGGCCGCCAAGAAGGCGCTTGCCGATGCCGGCGTCAAGGATCTCAGCATGAAGGTCTGGGCGATGCCGGTGTCGCGTCCCTACATGCTGAACGCGCGCCGCGCCGCCGAACTGATCCAGGCCGATTTCGCCAAGATCGGCGTCAAGGTCGAGATCGTCACGCATGAATGGGCCGAATATCTGAAGCTCTCCTCCGACGTGAAGCGCGACGGCGCCGTCATCATCGGCTGGACCGGCGACAACGGCGATCCTGACAACTTCATGGATACGCTGCTCGGCTGCGATGCCGTCGGCGGCAACAACCGCGCCCAGTGGTGCAACAAGGAATATGACGACCTGATGACCAAGGCCAAGCTGACGGCCGACGTCGGCGAGCGCACCAAGGCCTATGAGCAGGCGCAGCTCATCTTCAAGAAGGAAGCCCCCTGGGCGACCCTCGACCACTCGCTCGTCTTCGTTCCGATGAGCAAGAAGGTCTCGGGCTTCAAGATGGACCCGCTCGGCATTCACCGTTTCGACGGCGTCGACGTATCCGAATAACAAGAATAATGTAAGAATGCCCGGCAGAGCTGGGCGCAGCCGGCGGTCAGGAACCCCCTGACCGCCGGAAACTATTGGATATCTGCCATGTTGCGTTTTTTCATCGGCCGCCTCGCGGTGCTGATCCCGACATTCCTCGGCGTTTCCCTGATTGCCTTCTCGTTCATCCGCCTGCTTCCCGGCGATCCCGTCATGCTGCTCTCGGGTGAGCGTGTCATGGCGCCGGAGCGGCACGCCCAGATCATGCACGATCTCGGCTTCGATCGGCCGATGTATGCGCAATATTTCGATTATCTCGGAAAAGTGCTGCAGGGCGATCTCGGCACCTCGATCGTCACCAAGCGGCCGGTCCTCGGCGAATTTCTGACGCTGTTTCCGGCGACGCTCGAGCTTTCCTTCTGCGCCATCATCCTCGCCGTCTGTCTTGGCGTGCCGGCCGGCATCTTTGCTGCCGTCAAGCGAGGCACGTGGTTCGATCAAAGCGTGATGGGCGTCGCCCTGATCGGTTATTCCATGCCGATTTTCTGGTGGGGCCTGCTGCTGATCATCTTCTTCTCCGGCTATCTTGGCTGGACGCCGGTTTCCGGCCGCATTTCGCTGATGTATTTCTTCAAGCCGGTCACGGGCTTTATGCTGATCGACAGCCTGCTGTCCGGACAGAAGGGGGCTTTTGCCTCCGCGGTCAGCTATCTCATTCTGCCGACCATCGTGCTGGCGACCATCCCGCTCGCCGTCATCGCCCGCCAGACACGCTCGGCGATGCTTGAAGTTCTCGGCGAAGATTATGTCCGCACGGCGCGCTCGAAAGGCCTGAAGCCCTTGCGCGTCGTCGGCGTGCATGCGCTGCGCAATGCGATGATCCCCGTCATCACTACGATCGGCCTGCAGATCGGCGTTCTTCTCGCCGGCGCCATTCTCACCGAGACGATCTTCTCCTGGCCGGGCATCGGCAAATGGATGGTCGATTCGGTGTTCAAGCGCGATTACGCCGTGGTACAGGGCGGTCTTCTGCTGATCGCCGGCGTCATCATGCTCGTCAATCTGATTGTTGATGTCCTCTACGGCTTCATCAATCCGCGCATTCGTCACTAGGAGCGGTCCATGAGCACGGTCACCGTCAAAACCGGCCAGCCATCCGCTCTTGCGGAATTCTGGCATTACTTCTCCCGCAACAAGGGCGCCGTCATCGGCCTCGTGGTCTTCATCCTCATTCTCGTCGTTGCCGTCTTCGCGCCGGTCTTTGCGCCGCATGCGCCGAACGAGCAGAACCGCCAGGTGCTGCTCGCCGTGCCGGCGTGGATGGAGGGCGGCAGCGCCTCATTCCCACTCGGAACGGATGCCGTCGGCCGCGATATCCTCTCACGCCTGATCTACGGCGCGCGCTTCTCGCTCTTCATCGGCGTCGTCGTCGTCACGCTTTCGGTCATCTGCGGCGTTTTGATCGGCCTCGTCGCCGGATATTTCCGCGGCAGGATCGATACGGCGATCATGCGCCTGATGGATATCATCCTGGCCTTCCCGTCGCTGCTGCTTGCTCTCGTGCTGGTGGCCGTGCTCGGGCCTGGCCTGACCAACGCCATGATCGCGATTTCGCTGGTCAACCAGCCGCATTTCGTCCGCCTGACGCGCGCCTCGGTCATTTCGGAACGTGAGAAGGAATATGTGATCGCCTCGCGTGTCGCCGGTGCCGGCACGCTGCGCCTGATGTTCAAGACGATCCTGCCGAACTGTCTTGGGCCGCTGATCGTCCAGGCGACGCTCGCCTTCTCGGCGGCGATCCTCGATGCTGCAGCCCTCGGCTTTCTCGGCATGGGCGCGCAGCCGCCGACACCCGAATGGGGCACGATGCTCGCCGAATCCCGCGAGTTCATCTCGCGCGCCTGGTGGGTCGTAACATTCCCGGGTCTTGCCATCCTCATCACCGTTCTCGCCATCAACCTGATGGGCGACGGCCTGCGCGATGCGCTTGACCCCAAGCTGAAGAGGTCGTGATGCCGCTCCTCGAAATCGAAAATCTGACTGTCGAATTCCAGACCTCATCAGGTCTTTTCCGCGCCGTCGATGGCGTTTCGCTTAGCTGCGACAAGGGCGAAATCCTCTCGGTCGTCGGTGAATCCGGCTCGGGAAAATCGGTCGCCATGCTCGCCCTGATGGGGCTCTTGCCCTGGACGGCGAAGATCACCGCCGACCGCATGCAGTTCGACGGCCAGGACTTGCGCGGCATTTCCGGTCGTCAGCGCCGCAAGATCGTCGGCAAGGACATGGCGATGATCTTCCAGGAGCCGATGTCGAGTCTTAACCCGTGCTTCACGGTCGGATTCCAGCTCGGCGAGACCTTGCGTGTGCATGTGGGCCTCAACCGGAAGCAACGCCGCGAGCGGTCGATCGAGCTCCTGAGCCTCGTCGGCATTCCGGCGCCGGAAGACCGGCTGTCGAATTTCCCGCACCAGATGTCGGGCGGCATGAGCCAGCGCGTCATGATCGCCATGGCGCTCGCCTGCAATCCGAAACTGCTGATCGCCGACGAGCCGACGACGGCGCTCGACGTGACGATCCAGGCGCAGATCCTCGATCTGCTGGTGCGCCTGCAGAAGGAACAGGGCATGGCGCTGGTGCTGATCACCCACGACATGGGTGTCGTTGCCGAAACCGCCGAGCGCGTGCAGGTGCAATATGCCGGCCAGAAGGTCGAGGAGCAGCCGGTGAAGGCGTTGTTCCGCGATCCGCATCATCCCTATACGGCAGCCCTGCTCGCCGCGCTGCCGGAACGCGCCCAGGTCGGCCATCGTCTCCCCTCGATCGCCGGCGTCGTGCCCGGCCAGCACGGCCGTCCGACCGGCTGTCTGTTCGCGCCGCGCTGCGGCTACGCTACTGTCGAATGCGATCGCGGCGTCGTCCGCCAGGGACCGGAGCTCGGCCTGGCGCTCTGCAACTATCCTTTGAAAGACGGCAAGCCGCTCGGGCATCCCGGCGTCATGGTCAATGAAACTGCAGGAGACCTGGTATGACGGGCGCTGTTCTCGAGGGCAGGGATCTCGCCCGCTTCTACACCGTCAATCGCGGTCTCTTCAAAGCCGACGCCACCGTCAAGGCGCTGAACGGCGTCAGCTTCAGCCTCCATTCCGGCAAGACGCTTGCCGTCGTCGGCGAATCCGGCTGCGGCAAGTCGACGCTCGCCCGTCTGGTCACCATGATCGAGGACCCGACGGCCGGGGAATTGCTGATCGACGGCAAGCCTGCGCGCATCGGCGACCGCAGCCTGCGCAGCCAGGTACAGATCGTCTTTCAGAATCCTTACGGCTCGCTCAACCCGCGCCAGAAGGTCGGCTCGATTCTGGAAGAGCCGCTGAAGATCAACACCGATCTTGATGCCGCCTCCCGACGCCGCAAGGTCGAGGAGATGATGGCCCGCGTCGGCTTGCGTCCGGAACACCATGGTCGTTATCCCCATATGTTCTCCGGCGGCCAGCGCCAGCGCATCGCCATCGCCCGCGCCCTGATGCTGCGGCCGAAGGTGCTGGTGCTCGACGAACCGGTTTCGGCGCTCGACCTGTCGATCCAGGCGCAGGTGCTGAACCTGTTGATGGATCTGCAGAAGGAGATGGGGCTTGCCTATCTCTTCATCTCGCACGGCCTCTCCGTCGTCCACCACATCGCTGATGAGGTGATGGTGATGTATCTCGGCCGTCCGGTCGAGACCGGTCCGGCGGCCGAGGTCTTCGCCCGGCCGCGCCATCCCTATACCGCCGCCCTGCTGTCGGCGACGCCGATCGCCGATCCGGAGCGCGCCAAGAACCGCATCCGCCTTCAGGGCGAGCTGCCGTCGCCGCTGAAGCCGCCATCCGGCTGTCACTTCAATCCGCGCTGCTGGAAGGCGCAGGACTATTGCCGTCAGGTTTCTCCCGAACTAAGTGGAGAAGGTGCGCAAAAATATGCCTGTCACTTCCCGCTCGACTGATGTGAGCTTCCAATAGGTTGTCCATTCGATCCGGACCGGGAAAGCTGAGGTTGTCGAAGCTTCAGTGATTCTCGGGGGACCGAATGGACATCCATATGAATGCCCGCCTCACGCCGCTCAGTCGA
>NZ_ML133608.1 GCF_003985125.1 Rhizobium phaseoli | reverse complement strand
CGCTTCCGTCGCTTCGCTCCGCCGCGCCCGCCCAGGCCGATGAGGCACCAAGCAGCGCACACGACAGAATGAAAACTGTCAGGTATCATCCCGGTCCAAAGTGTCGACCATCAACCCGGTCGTTCAAACCGCACGAAGAGGACTCCATGCCAGTACAATCGGGAATGTCGGTTACCTCAAGATAATAGGGTACAAACGGAGAAAATTGCCACAGGTCGAACATTTCTCCGGTCACCAACTCTTCGCCTGGAATTGGTGTGTGGGGCCATGCAGTTGTCCCATCGAACATGCCCTCAATGTACCACCGCTCAAAGTTCTCCGACCAAGCGTAGGCAGCAATATCTATCACCCCGTCTTCACCGTACTGACGCAGGGTAGACCGCAAATATTCCCGCTGCATCCTTGAAATGACCTCGGCAGAAATACGGGTCAAGAAAGCCTCTTGCGAGGAAGTGTCTGCACTGTGAGCAAGGGCCGGCATGGCCAGCGCCGCGCAGAGAAAAGCAGCCCGGATCAATTTTCGATCGAAACCCATGTCGAGCCCTCAGCTTTCCCGACATGGTAGCGGTGGCAGCGCGGAAGCGCCATACAACTTATCTGCGACTACCCAAAATTTCTCTGGGGCTGCACGCGACTCGACCCGTCCTACGCAGGCTGGCATTCCGCCTCGTCGGCAACAAACGATTCACCATTGTTGACCGCAAAAATCTCGCTAGAATGGCTATCATGGCGGCGTCTCGCCTGAGGATAGGTGGGCGCAGCACACTTGGTTCTGTCGAAACCCTGGAGGAGCATCGATGGCAACTGAAAAATGGCACGACCCGGTCAAGGTCGGTTTCGAAGGCGCTGACCTCAAAACCGTCAACGGGCCGTTCGATGCGCTCAAATGTCTGGCGGATCTCTGGCCGAGCGCACGCGGACTGCATTATATCAAGGCGCGCAGTACCTGCCGGGCAGCACTCGACGGGCGCAAGAGCGTGGAAGAGGCAAGGGCCGAGTTCCTGGCGGCGGCCGAAGAGGCGAAGCTGAAGCTGCTGCATTAACACGGCAGGGAACGTCCGGCTGTTTTTCGATTTGTTCGGCAAAGCGTGCCGGAACGAGGCATTGTTTAATTTTCACTTAACCCTGGATCGAGCAGATGCCGGGTTTTGGCGCAAAGGGCGTTGCGCCCGGGATAGCTGTTTCGATAGAAAACACGCAGCCATCATGATGATGGTCAGAGGCTCGTCACCGGAAACGCCGGCGAGCCTCGTTCGGACAACCCTGTTTGTCAGCAGCCCGCGTCGCCGGCATTCTCCACCTCGACATAACCGACACCGATGATCGTGCCGTCAGCCGCGCGGATGAAGGATGGCAGATAATGCGGCTCGGCCGGCTGGCAGGCGACGGTGGCGGTATAGTCGTTGAGCGCGATCTGATCCTTCGGAAGCGCGGAATAGTTCGCGCCGGTTTCGAGCGAGGCATAGGCCGAGCCGGCAAAAATGCCGATGATCAGGGTGGACGCCCAGAGGCGAAGAAGGGTTTGCATGAGGGTCTCCAGCGTTTCAGATCCGGCATTTCAACACCCGGCAGCGCACTTGGTTCCCTCAGCGCCGCAACAGGCGGTTATGGACATGGCCGCGGCCGACGATGCTTTCCGCGATCTCGGCCGCCCGCTCGACATCGCCATGCCGGCGCACGAAACCTTCGAGGACGATATCGGCGCCGAGCGTGCTAACGATGATATCGCGCGCGTCGAGATCACCGGCGGCATGAAGGGCGCTCTCGACCGAAGCGCATGTCGCCGCCTCGCCATGGCCTTGCCGGCCGGGTTCGTCATGGTCGGGGAATACAGGAAACCCGATCACTGAAGCGTCTCCTGAGGTTGGTATATAAGGGTTAACGCCCGCAACAGGGCTTTCGTTGCGGTCCGCCGATCTCGACGGGATGTTCGCGCAGGATTTCTGCGGGCCAGACTTGATCGACCCTTGGCGGAAGCTGCCGCGGCTTCCATATCTGAATGCAGCCGAAAGAGGATGACGACGATGAAAGTGCTGCTGCCCGCCCTTGTTGCCGGGGTTTTGCTCGCCAACTGCTCCTCGGCCGATAGCCCGGCGCTGGACCCCATTCCGGGCAGCATCACCTATGGCGGCCAGCCGCGCACGAAGCTCACCAAATCGCCGGTCGGCAGCGCCGTCCACCACCAGTTCTACAACGGGACCGGCCAGCGCGTGGAAGAGACCTATATTCTTCAGCCAGATCGCAGCCTGAAGCTGGTGCGGCGCGTGGTGGGGCCGGATTTCCCCGATTGAGCTTGCGCCGTTCCAGGCTTGACAGCGGCGGAAATCGCGAACATTCAAGGAACATCTAATCTTCTCGCAGTGATTCTGCGGGAGCCCGACCGGACGGCTGGATGTATCTCGAAAAGCTCAATCCCCAGCAGCGCATGGCCGTCGAGCACGGCACGCTCACCGACGGCAGCCACATTGCCGGGCCGCTGCTGGTCATTGCCGGCGCCGGCTCGGGCAAGACGAATACGCTGGCGCACCGGGTCGCCCATCTGATCGTCAAGGGCGCCGATCCCCGCCGCATCCTGCTGATGACCTTCTCGCGCCGGGCGGCCGCGGAGATGGCGCGGCGCGTCGAGCGCATCTGCCGCGATGTGCTGGGTACGAATGCCGGTGTGATGGCCGATGCGCTTGCCTGGTCCGGCACCTTCCACGGCATCGGCGCGCGGCTGTTGCGCGATTATGCCCAGCAGATCGGCCTCGACGCCGATTTCACCATCCATGACCGCGAAGACAGCGCCGATCTGATCAACCTGATCCGGCACGATCTCGGCTTCTCCAAGACGGAAAGCCGGTTTCCGGCCAAGGGCACCTGCCTTGCCATCTATTCGAGGGCCGTGAATTCGGAAACCGCGCTCGACCAAGTGCTGCGGGACGCCTTTCCCTGGTGCGCGGCGTGGGAAAAACAGCTGCGCGAGCTTTTCGCCTGCTATGTCGAGGCCAAGCAGAGCCAGAATGTGCTCGATTACGACGACCTTCTGCTCTACTGGGCGCAGATGGTCGGCGAGAGCGTGATTGCCGAGGATATCGGCAGCCGCTTCGACCATGTGCTGGTCGACGAATATCAGGATACCAACCGGCTGCAGGCCTCGATCCTGATGGCGCTGAAGCCGCAAGGCCAGGGCCTGACCGTCGTCGGCGACGATGCGCAGTCAATCTATTCCTTCCGCGCAGCGACAGTCCGCAACATCCTCGACTTTCCCGCAGCCTTCAGCCCGCCCGCCAATATCGTCACGCTCGACCGCAACTATCGCTCGACGCAGCCGATCCTGACAGCCGCCAACGCCGTCATCGATCTCGCCTCGGAGCGCTTCACCAAAAACCTCTGGACCAAGCGGCAATCGGCCGAGCGGCCGCGCCTCGTGACGGTGCGCGACGAGGCCGATCAGGCGCGTTATGTCGCCGACAAGGTGCTCGACAATCGCGAGGAAGGCCTCAAGCTCAAGCAGCAGGCGGTGCTGTTCCGCGCCTCGCATCACAGCGGGCCGCTGGAGGTCGAGCTGACCCGGCGCAATATTCCCTTCGTCAAGTTCGGCGGGCTGAAGTTTCTCGACAGCGCTCATGTCAAGGATATGCTGGCGGCCCTTCGCTTCGCGCAGAACCCGCGCGACCGGGTGGCGGGCTTCCGGCTGATGCAGATCCTGCCCGGCGTCGGACCGTCGACGGCGCAGAAGGCGCTCGATCTGATGGCCGAGGATGCGAGCCCGCTGACGGCGCTTGCCGCCATGCCGGCGCCGCCGCGCTCCGGCGAAGACTGGACGGCATTCGTTTCGATGCTGCAGGAGATGAAATCCGGCAAAGCCGGCTGGCCGGCGGAAATCGAGCTGGCGCGGCAATGGTACGCGCCGCATCTGGAACGGCTGCATGAGGACGCGGCGACCCGGCAGGCCGATCTCTTACAGCTCGAGCAGATTGCCGGCGGTTATGCCTCGCGCGAGCGTTTCCTCACCGAGCTCACCCTCGATCCGCCGGATGCGACGAGCGACCAGGCCGGCGTGCCGCTGCTCGACGAGGACTACCTCATCCTCTCGACCATCCACTCGGCCAAGGGCCAGGAGTGGACGAGGGTCTTCATGCTGAATGTCGTCGACGGCTGCATTCCGAGCGATCTTGCCGTCGGCGCCACCGCCGAAATCGAGGAAGAACGCCGGCTGCTCTATGTGGCGATGACGCGCGCCCGCGACGGTCTCGACCTCGTCGTGCCGCAGCGCTTCTTCACCTATGGGCAGAATGCGCAGGGCGATCGGCATGTCTATGCCTCGCGCAGCCGCTTCATTCCGGCGACCCTGCTGCAATTCTTTGAGGCCTGCAGCTGGCCGCAGGTGAAATCGGATGCCGCCGCGCAAGCCCAGGCGCGGCAGGTGCGTATCGATGTCGGCGCCCGCATGCGCGGCATGTGGCGATAATGCATGTCGCCCGGAAGTGTGCAGCGGTTCCGGGACAACGACATGCATAAAACCAAAAACTATCGCGCGCAGCAGGCAATCCGATCCTGCGGCGCGCTTTGGTTCGTCTCTAACCTGGCAGGTGCTCAGTAGTCCCAGAACACCGGCACCCAACGGAAGACGTCGCCGTCGACCGCCACCCGGCCGACCGACGGGAACGGCAGGTGGGTGGCCACCAGCTGTTCGCCATTCGCCGCCAGCTCCCTGAGAAGATCGATGCGAACGCGAGCGGCCTCCTCGGGATCGTGTTCGAAACCATTGTACCAATCGGGGTGCTCGAAGCCGACCGCAAACACAGCATCGCCGGCGAAAGTCAGGCGGTCGCCGCCGGATGCCAGGCGGACCACGCTATGGCCGGGGGTATGGCCGCCGGTGCGTTGGACGACCACACCCGGCGCCACCTCGGACCGCTCGTCGAACAGGTTGAGATGGCTGCCATACTCGCTGAGGAACCGCTTTGCCGTAGCCCGAAGCGCATCCGGAAAGCCGGGCGGCATGGATACGTGGCTGAAATCGGGCGCCTCCCAGAACTTGGTCTCCGCAGCCGCCACGTGGATCCTGAGATCAGGACGCAGCCGGTCCTTCACGCCATCGACCAGCAGCCCGCCGATGTGATCCATGTGCAGGTGGGTGAGCACCACATCGGTCACCGATGCCAGGTCGATGCCGGCACCCGCCAGTCGCTTGATCAACTGCCCGGCGCGCGGCAAGTTCAAGTCCGGATCCAGGCCCAGCCCCGCGTCGATGAGGATGGTCTGCCCGCCGCTGCGCACGAGGACCACGTTCAACGCCCAGTCGAAAGCGTCTCGCGGCAGGAACATATCGTCCAGCCAGACTGCCCGGTCAGCGGCGTCGGCGTTGTGTCCCAGCATCGTCGTCGGGAGCGGCAACACGCCATCGCTGATGATCAGCACTTCAATTTCGCCGATCCGCACCGCATAGCGCGACGGAACCAGTTCTTCGGGCTTCGGCCTGCCAGGCTCCTGCCGACCAGTCGTACGGGGTTTTGCTTCTGCCTGCGACATGATGCGCTCCTGTTTGTTCGTGATCGAGAGATGTCGAATAGGGTCACGTCGCGGACCCTATGCCGAAGCGTGGTTGACGGTCGATCAGTTCAAAGGAGAGGGAAAGCTAGGCTTTAGCACAGGCCGGCCTACGGTTTCGGCGCGTCACGCCGAAGACTTGGTGTTGAAGAGGCTGGCATCAGGACGCAGGGGCTCTCGCCCGCCGCACGGTGCCGCGCGCATCCAGCATTCCGAGGATGAGAGCGTCAGAGAAAAAGCGGCGGCTCGGCCGGTTTCAGGAATTTCGCGATCGTTTCCGCCTTCACGGCCTCGACAGAGGCTGGCGACCATTTCGGATTGCGGTCCTTATCGATGACGGCGGCGCGGATGCCCTCGAAGAAGTCGGGACTATCCAGCATCTGCAGGCAGGCGCCGAGTTCGCGGCCGAGGCATTCGGCGAGCGAGGCGCTGCGGCGGCCGGCCCTCAAGAGCTGCAAAGCAAGCTTCAGGCTGGTCGGCGAGCGCGCCAGCAGCACACGGCGCGTCTCAGCGGCAAATTCGCCATCCTCCACGTCGAGCGCAGCCAGAATCTCCTCGACGCTGTCGAAACGGAAAGCGCGGTCGATCATTGTCGCGTTCTGCCGCAGCCGGCTTTCGCCCGGAGGTTCTGCGTACACCTGCAAGATACCATCGACATTCCCCGACGAACTGCCGCGCGGCAGGCCCGACAATGTCTCGATCACTTCGCCGAGCCGCGACGAGGCGATCTGAAAATCGGCAAGGCGGGCATAGATCGCATCCGCCGCGCCGATATCGAGCCCGGTCAGGCCGAGCCATGTTCCGGCCTCGCCGGGTGCCTTCGGCAGCAACCAGGTGGCGCCGACGTCGGGGACGTAGCCGATGCCGGTTTCCGGCATGGCAAGACGGGTGCGCTCGGTGACGATGCGGTGGCGGCCGTGTGAGGACAGGCCGACGCCGCCGCCCATGGTGATGCCATCCATCAGCGCGACATAGGGTTTGGGGTAGACGGCGATCATATGGTTGAGACGGAATTCTTCCCGCCAGAAGGTTCCGGCGAGGTCGTCGCCGGCCCGGGCGCTCTCATGCAGGGCGCGGATATCGCCGCCGGCGCAGAAACCGCGTTCGCCCTCCCCTGTTGCCACGACGGCCGCCACCTCGGCGTCGCGGGCAAAGCCATCCAACGCCTCGGTGATCATCCGGATCATCGCCAGCGTCAGGCTGTTCAGCGCCCGCGGCCGGTTGAGCCGGATGATGCCGGCAGTGCCTCGCCGCTCGATGATGACTTCGCTGTCCTGCATGGTTCACCTCCGCTGTTGGAACATGCATAGACGACGATGCAAGATCGCTCCAGAGCATTTCCGGTCAGCCGTGGTTGATCGGTCAGGCCGACAGCGAATCCCGGGCGGATGCTTTTGCGTCGCAGCGAGCGGCATAGTCGATGGCGAGTTCCAGCGGCAGCGGCCGCGAAAAATAATAGCCCTGCGCCAGGCGAACGCCGATCGCCTTCAGCCCCTCGGCGATCGCTTCGCTTTCGACGCCCTCGGCGACCGAGGCGATGCCGAGGTTCTGGCAGAGGTTGGCGACCGAACGGGTGATGTTCATGCACCGGGCGTCACGGTCGAAATTCATCACGAACCCCTTGTCGATCTTCAGCTTGTCGAAGGCGAGGCGATGAATGTGGCTGAGGCTCGAAAATCCGGTGCCGAAATCGTCGAGTGCGATCGAGATGCCGGCGGCGCGCAGCATCGTGATCACCCGGTCGGCGGTGTCGAAATCGGAGAGCAGCGCGGTCTCGGTGATTTCGAATTCGATGCGCCGGGGATCGAGGCCGGAGCGGGTGATCATGGCCAGCAGCGCCATCGAGGTCTCGTGGTCGCAGATATCGCGGGCCGAGAGATTGAAGGACAGCCGCAGATGGCGCGGCATGATCGCCAGCGCTTCGAGCGCTTGGGCAAAGAGAATGCGCGTCATGCGGCCGATCACGGCGGTGCGCTCGGCGGCAGGGATGAAGGCTGAGGGACTGATGCGGCCGAAGCGGGCGCTGTCCCAGCGGGCGAGCGCCTCATAGGCGACGACGCGGCCGCTCTGCAATTCGACGATCGGCTGATAATCGAGCTTCATTTCGCTGGCGAAGTCATTTGCCTGCAGCTCCAGTTCGATCAGGTGGCGCTGGGTCAGGATCTTCTCATGATCGGCCGAGAAGAATTCGACGCCGCTGCTGCGCTTGCTCTTGACCTGATAGAGGGCGAAATCCGCCTTCTCGTAAAGATCTTCGGCGGTGTAACTGCCGGCTTCGGGATAGACGATGCCGCAGGAGCCGAAAACGCGGACCGAGCCGTCGGGGATTTCGTAAGGGTTGCGGACGGTGGCGCAAAGCGCCTGACCGAGATCGGTGATTGCCTGGCGCGTCATCGAACAGGGAAAGATGATGCCAAATTCATCGCCGCCGAGACGCGAGACGATGCCCGCCTCGCCGACCAGCACCATGAAGCGCCGCGCCGTCTCCTTGAGCACGAGATCGCCGGCGGCATGACCGAAGACGTCGTTGACCGGCTTGAAGCCGTCGAGATCGATGATGCCGATGACGGGCGGGGTCGACGGATTTTTCTGCAGCCGTTCTTCCAGTGAGAGGAAGAAGCTGCGGCGATTGGCAAGGCCGGTCAGTTGGTCCTGCAGCGCGTTGCGGCTGTTGACGAGGTTCAGCTCCTCGGCTTCCTCCTGCTTGTGCTTCAGCTCCTCGGTCAATTGCACCAGGCCGACGAAATTCTGGAAATAGCTGTTGATCACCCTGAGGAAGGGCAGGATCAGGAAAAGGCCGCTGACGGCGGTGGCGACGAATACCGGGTTGCCGGAGAACATGAAGGTCGCGATCATGGCCGAGAAGGTGATGACCGTGGTCATCGCCGCCGCCATCGGCAGGTGCATCAGGCAGAAGATGCAGGAAATGCCGGTGACGACGAGGAAATAGGCGATCTGGCCCTGCTGCGAAGCGTCGCCATATTGGTAAAGCGCGATCGACCAGCTGCCGAAGGCGACAGTCAGGATGCCGGCGCCCGAGATGGTCACCTTCATCAGCCTATAGGCCCGCTCGGCGGTGATGTTTTCCTTGCCTCTGATCTCCCACCAGCAGAGTCGGAAGACACAGACGACGCTCAAGGCCACCGGAATATAGAGCGACAGCCACAGGGGCGCGGATTGGAGATGGGTGATCGCCACCGCAAGCGCATTGATGACCAGCAGGATATAGAGAATGGGGATCTGCGACGACAGGGCCCGAAACTGCGCCATCAGAAGCGTCGGATTGTCTTTTCGCAGCTGCAATGAGGCCAGAAAGTTCTTCATCTTCTCTTATCCGTCGGCCGGAGCCAGCCAGAGAATGCTTGGTGTTTCCTTATTCACGTAGCGCATGGGCCCGCCGGCGCGGGGATTGTAAGCAGGCTGCCGCCGCGCACCGTTCAGAACGATGCGGCGGCAAGCGCCCGGTGGATGCTGTGCAGGTCGTCGATATTTCTGTTCGACAGGAAGAGCTCCCAATCGAGTGAGCTCTGGACGATGGTCTCGAGCGAATCGTGGCGGGGCTTCCAGTCGAGCACCTGCCGGGCGAGCGAAGCGTCGGCGACGACGCTGGCCGAATCCCCCGGGCGGCGCGGCGCCATATGGATCTTGAAGGAATGCCCGTGCAGGCGGGTGACCATGTTCAGGACGTCGAGCACCGAATAGCCGCTGCCGTAACCGCAATTGGCAACCAGCGAGCCGTTGTCTTTGCGCAGATGCTGCAGCGCTTTCAGATGGGCATCGGCAAGATCGGTGACATGGATGTAGTCGCGCACGCCGGTGCCGTCATGGGTGGGATAGTCGATGCCGTAGACATGGATGCTGTCGCGTTTGCCGAGTGCTGCCTCGCAGGCGACCTTGATCAGATGCGTGGCCCCCGCGGTCGACTGGCCGGTGCGGCGATCGGGGTCGGCGCCGGCGACGTTGAAGTAACGGAGCGCGACATAGTTGAAATCATAGGCGGCGGCGGCATCACGCAGCATGAATTCGGTCATCAGCTTCGACTGGCCGTAGGGATTTTCCGGATTGAGGGAGGCATTCTCCTTCACCGGCAGGTCGTTCTGCTGCTGACCGTAGACGGCCGCCGTCGACGAAAAGACGAAATTGCGGATGCCGGCCTTGATCGCGGCGGAGAGAAGCGCGCGGGTCTTGCCGGAGTTGTTGTCGTAATAGGAAAGCGGATCGGCGACCGAGACCGGGACGACGGCGGAGCCGGCGAAATGCATGATCGCCTCGATGTCGTTTTCGATGAAGATTTTCTTCAGGATGTCGGGATCGGCAATGTCGCCGAGGTAGAAACGTGCCGCCGGCGCCACGGCCCAGCGAAAGCCGGTGGACAGGCGGTCGAGCACGACCACATCCTCGCCCGCATCGATGAGCGCCCAAACCATGTGACTGCCGATATAACCGGCCCCGCCCGTCACCAAAACCGCCATGTCCCACACCCCTGCTTTCGCTTTTTAGAAGCAGGGGCATCAGGCGCCGGTTTTTCTTTCCAATTTTATTATCAAACGGCCGCTCGGAACCCTTTGAACGCTTATGTTTGAAGTCGTGGTTAGAGACCGATTTCGCGCTTTGCTCAAGTTTTAGCGATCCGGCCGTTCCGGCACAAAATTCGTCCGGCGCGGCTGCCGCCGGCCACCCTCAGAGTTTGACGATATAGTCGCAGAGACGCTCGGCAGCGACCGCCACCTGGCTGGGGTCGCGCAGGAAACAGGCGCGCAGGAACAGCTCGCCGCCGGCCCCGAAAGCGGTCCCGGGGGCGAGACCGACGCCCGTCTTGTCAACGATATCGATGGCGGCCCGGCGGCTGTCGATGACCCCGTCGATCTTCAGGAAGGCATAGAGCGCGCCGTCCGGCTTCAGCGTCTCGACGCGGTTGGTGGCGACAAGCGCATCGCAAAGGATGTCGCGGGAACGGGCGGCCTTGGCGATATTGGCGCGCACGAAATCGTCGCCCTGATCGAGCGCCGCGACGGCGCCCTTCTGCATGAACTGCGCCACACCCGATGTCGAATATTGGATGAGGTTTTCGAGCACCTGTCCCATCTCGGGCGGTGCGACGATCCAGCCGACTCGCCAGCCGGTCATCGACCAGTTCTTCGAGAAGGAATTGACGAAGATGATCTTGTCACCCTCTTCCATGATGTCGAGGAAGGAGGGCGCGCGGCCGCCGGCAAAGTGATAGAGCGCGTAGATTTCATCCGCCATGATCCAGAGATCATGTTTGCGGGCAAGCGCCAGGATTTCGCCGAGATCCTTTCCGGTTGCGGTCCAGCCGGTCGGGTTCGAGGGCGTATTGATGAACAGACCCCGGGTCCTTGGCGTGATCGCGGCTTCGATGCGGTCGAGATCGAGCCCCCATTTGCCGCCTTCGAACTGCAGTTCGACGCCGACCGAGCGCGCGCCGGCTATTTCGAGCGCGGCAGCGATATTCGGCCAGGCCGGGGTGAGATAGACGAATTCGTCGCCGGGAGAGGTCAGCGCCTGCACGGAGATCTGGATCGCCTGCATGCCGGAGCCGGTGACATAAAAATGCTCGACCGGCAGGCGGACGGAAAAATGTCTGAAATAATAATCCGACAGCGCCCGGCGAAGCTCGGGAATGCCGCGCTGCCAGGTGTAGAAGGTCTCGCCGGCGGCCAGCGCCTGCATCGCCGCCCGGCTGATGAAATCGGGCGTCGGCAGATCGCCCTCACCCACCCAGAGCGGCAGCAGGCCTTCGCGGCCGCGGGCATAATTGACAACTTCGACGATCCCGCTTTCGGGCGCCGCCACGGCGCGCGGGCTGAGGCTGTTCACGATCGACATGCATATCTCCGGTTTTCGCCTTCATAAAAGATTTATGCCGGCAAATCTCATGATATCCGGTGATGGCACATCGATTTTCGTGATGAATGGCCGGGCCGGCCGACGGAAAAAATCCCTCTGGCGCCTGCCCCTCATCCGCCTGCCGGCACCGACCGGGGTCGAGGCGAGTGACTCGACCCCGGTCGGGTTAGGGTGAGGGGCAGCTATCGACGCGAACGGACAGCAGCGGGCCTTACGCAGGGGCCTGGATCAAACCGCTGGGCGCCTGGCGAGGAGATCGCGGATCTCCGTCAGCAGTTGAACGTCCGCCGGCGGCGGGGGTAGCTCTTCCGGTGCGGCCTCCTCCTGGCGCTCGACCTGCATGCGCAAATAGTTCACGCCCTTGACCATCAGGAAGATGATCCAGGCAAGGATCAGGAAGTTGATGAGCACGGTGAGGAAGCTGCCATAGGCAAAGACGGCGCCCTGCGCGCGGGCCGCGGCAAGCGTCGGCGCGTTGACGGCGGACGAGAGCGGCAGGAAGTAATTAGAAAAATCGAAGCCGCCGAAAATGGCGCCGACGATCGGCATGATAAGGTCATCGACCAAAGATTTGACAATGCCGCCGAAGGCGCCGCCGATGATGACGCCGACTGCAAGATCCATGACATTGCCGCGGGCGATAAAGGCCTTGAACTCATTGAGCATCCGATCCGTCTCCCTTCGATCCATTTCAGAGATATGCAGTTGTTTTCATTAGCTACATCTTCACTGCAATTAATCAATTGCAAATCGCAATAATCAGGCCGAAGTCTGCGTGCAGCCTTTGACTTAAGGCGTAGACGGCCGGGAATTTTCAAGGCTCCTGAAATGACTTAAGCTCACCTGCATTGCGGGAGGTGCCGGCGGCTTTTCGCCGGCGGAGGGTCAATGCTTCCAGGCTGGGTTATATTCGCGTCTGCCTTCGGCTATCTGCTGCTGCTTTTCGCCGTGGCAAGCTATGGCGACCGCAAGAACCGCGGCCCGGGTGCGCTGGAAGGCGGATGGCCCGTCGTCTATGCGCTGAGCCTGGCGATCTACTGTACCTCCTGGACCTATTTCGGCAGCGTCGGGCTTGCCGCGCAGCGCGGCCTGGAATTTGCCGGCATCTATATCGGTCCCATTCTGGTCTTCACGCTCGGCATGCCGCTGCTTCGCCGCATCATCGAGCTTGCCAAGGCGGAGAAGCTCACCTCAGTCGCCGATTTCGTCGCCGCACGCTACGGCAAGAACCCGACGGTCGCCACCATCGTCGCGCTGATCTCGCTGATCGGCACCATCCCCTACATCGCGCTGCAATTGAAGGCGATCTCAAGCACCGTCAGCGCCATGGTCAATCCATCCGATTACGGCATCGGCAGCGGCAATCTCTATTTCCTCGACCTGCCGCTCGTCGCGACGCTGGTGCTTGCCTGCTTCGCCATCATGTTCGGCACCCGGCATACCGATGCGACGGAACATCAGGACGGCCTGATCCTGGCCGTCTCGATGGAATCGGTGGTCAAGCTCGTCGCCTTTCTGACGGCCGGCCTCTGTGTCATCTGGTTTCTGTTCGACGGTCCGAGCGATCTCTGGCAGAAAACCGTCAGCAATGACCTCGTCATGTCGGCGCTGAATTATCATACGCCGATCAGCCGCTGGCTCACGCTGATCCTGTTGTCGGCCTTCGCGATCATCATGCTGCCGCGGCAATTTCACGTGACGGTCGTGGAAAACCGGACGGCAAAACAGCTGAAACTCGCCGGCTTCCTGTTTCCCGTCTACCTCATCGCGATCAATCTCTTCGTGCTGCCGGTGGCGATCGGCGGGCTCTTGACCTTCGGCGGCGCCGGCAATGCCGATTTCTACATGCTGTCGCTGCCGCTTGCCGGCGAGATGCCGGTGGTTTCGCTGATCACCTTCATCGGCGGCTTCTCCGCCGCAACGGCGATGGTCATCGTCGATTCGGTGGCGCTGTCGATCATGGTGTCGAACGACATCATCATGCCGATCTTCCTCCGGCGCAAACTCGCCGGCCGCGCCGGCCAGCGCGACGATTTCGCCAAGACGCTGCTCAACATCCGCCGCAGCGCCATCTTCGCCGTGCTGCTGTTCGGCTATGCCTATTACCGCTCGACCGACAGCACCGCCGGCCTCGCCTCGATCGGCCTTCTCTCTTTCGCCGCGATCGCCCAGATCGCCCCAGCGCTCTTCGTCGGGCTGATCTGGCGGCGGGCAAATGCGCGCGGCGCCATCCTCGGGCTGACGTCCGGCTTCGTCATCTGGATCTACCTGCTGTTCCTGCCGTCGCTCGGCGGCCCCGATTATTCGCATGTGGCAAGCGCCGTGCTCGGCTTCATCTTCCCCGGCGCGACGCTGTTTACCGCGCCCGACGCCGACCCGCTGGTCAATGCGACCGTGATGAGCCTGCTCGTCAACACCGCTTTCGTCCTCGTCGGATCGCTCACCCGCAATGCCAGGCCGCTGGAGCGCATCCAGGCCGGCATTTTCGTCAAACGGCATTCACGCTCGCAATTTGCCACGCGCGGCTGGAAGACCCGCATCAGCGTCGGCGATCTCAAGGCGGCGATCTCGCGCTATCTCGGCGAGGAACGCATGCAGCGCTCGCTGACGACCTATGAGCAAAGTTCCGGCCGCAAGCTGGAGGACGAGCAGCCGGCAGACATGGCGCTGATCCATTTCAGCGAACAACTACTCGGCAGCGCCATCGGCTCCTCCTCGGCGCGGCTGGTGCTGTCGTTGATCCTGCAGAAGATCGAGGATGCCTCGTCCGACACCGCCTGGCTGCTCGACCAGGCGAGCGAGGCGCTGCAATATAACCAGGACATGCTGCAGACGGCGCTTTCGCAGATGGACCAGGGCATTGCCGTCTTCGACAGCTCCAACCGGCTGACGATCTGGAACCGCCGCTTCCGGCAATTGCTCGAGCTGCCGGAGAATGCCGGCCAGGTCGGTTTTCCCCTGGCCGATATCGTCACCATTCTCAGCCAGCGCGGCGACATCGCGCCCGGCGACCTGCAGCAGACGGTGCGGCATTTCCTGACGCTCGACAAACCCTTCGCGCTGGTGCTCGGCGGCTGCCAGCGGATCATCGAGGTGCGCTCCAACGCCATGCCCGACAAGGGCATCGTCGCCACCTTCACCGACATCACCCAGCGCGTCAGTGCCGATCAGGCGCTGAAGCAGGCGAACGAGACGCTGGAGCAGCGCGTCGCCGAACGCACGGCCGAGCTTACCCGCGTCAACCGCGAACTCGCCGAAGCGCGGGCCGCCGCCGACGAGGCGAATATCGGCAAGACCCGTTTCTTCGCCGCCGCCGGCCACGACATCTTGCAGCCGCTCAACGCCGCCAGGCTCTATTCCTCGGCGCTGGTCGAGCGCATGGCGCAATCCGACAACAGCCCGATCGTGCGCAACATCGATTCGGCGCTGGAATCGGTCGAAACCATTCTCGGCGCGGTGCTCGATATCTCCAGGCTCGATACCGGCGCCATGCGGCCGCGGCTCGCCTCCGTCGCGCTTTCCGACCTGTTGGAGCGGATCGAGACCGATTTCGCCCCGATCGCCCGGGAAAAACAGCTGAAGCTGGTGGTCGTGCCGACCTCGCTGCGCGTGCGCTCCGACCCCAACCTGCTGCGCCGGCTCGTGCAGAATCTCGTGTCCAACGCCATCAAATACACGATCACCGGCAAGGTACTGGTCGGGGCGCGGCGGCGCGGCAATCAGGTGATCATCCAGGTGATCGATTCCGGCATCGGCATTCCGCCATCGAAATTCCGCACGGTGTTCAAGGAATTCGCGCGGTTGGACGAAGGGGCAAAAACCGCCTCCGGCCTCGGGCTCGGCCTTTCGATCGTCGATCGCATCGCCCGCGTTCTCAATCATCCGGTCGAGCTGCAGTCGACACATGGCAGGGGAACGGAATTCCGCATCGCCATGCCGCTCGACGTCTCGCGCCCGGCCGAGGCCGTCGCGGCCGTCGCGCCGGCCGACCGCCCCGCACAGCCGCTCAAGGGGCTGAAGGTGCTCTGTATCGACAACGAGCCGAAAATTCTCGAAGGCATGCGGCTGCTGCTCAGCGGTTGGGGCTGCGCGGTGACGGCGGTGGATTGCCTGGCCGATGTGATCGCAGGTGACGGCCGTGACGGACCGCCGGATCTCGTCATCGCCGATTATCATCTCGACGACGGCACCGGCATTGCCGCAATCCTTCATCTGCGCCGGCAGTTCGGTGTCGATATCCCCGCCTTGCTGGTTACCGCCGACCGGACGCCGGAGGTGCGCAGCGAGGCCGAGCGGCACGACATCGCCGTTCAGCACAAGCCGGTGCGGCCGGCGGCGCTGCGCGCCTACATCACCCAGATATCCGGGTTGAAACGCGCGGCTGCGGAATAAGAGGCCGTTCAGTCGCTGGCGCGCACGACACGCGAAACCAGATCGCGCACATGCGTCGTATCCGGCACGTCGGCGAACAGGATGCGATACATGATCGGCGCCACCACCTGATCCATGACGCTGTCGACGTCGGGGAAGCTCTCGCCACGACGTTTTGCCCTTTCGGCAATGACGACGATCTGCTGACGCGTATATTCTGCGCATTTGCAGGCATTGACGCCGGCCTGTGCCGCCAGCACGTCACGGATCATCTCGCGCCCCGGCCCCGAGGCCATTTCCTCGGCATATTGCTCCGCCCAGGCTTCAAGATCGGCCTTGCCGCTGCCGGCGTCGACCGGCTGCATGTCCGGCCGCAGGCGCTCGACGGCGACATCGGCAAGCAGCTCCTGCAGATCGCCCCAGCGGCGATAGATCGTCGAGGGCGTCACACCCGCCCTGGCGGCGATCAACGGGATGGTCACCTCGGCGCGGTTCATCTCGGCCAGCAACTCGCGGACCGCTTTGTGCACCGAGGCCTGAACCCGGGCGCTTCTGCCGCCCGGCCGGAGATTTTCTTTAACTGCCATCCCTACGCCCGCCCCCCGGCACCGATAGTTCAAAATCTTTGACAGAACCATAAACGCAAATAATTTGCCTTTACGGCACAGCCGGCTTACATGGAGCTAACGCAACGGCTTAGCTTTAAGAGGGCTTATATATGGTCGCCGCAGCCAAATCCACAGAGAATGCGCCGAGCCCCTCGATCGGTTTCCATGCGCTGACGCTCGCCACTTTTTTCGGGGCCTCGGCGGCGCCGACGCCGCTCTATCGGATCTATCAAGAAAACTTCTCGCTCTCGCCGGTGCTGATCACGGTGGTCTTCGCCGTCTACGCCTTCGCCTTGCTGGCGGCGCTTTTGACCGCCGGTTCGATCTCCGACCATCTCGGCCGCAAGCCGGTGATCTTCTTCGCCCTTGTGCTCGAAATCGCCGCCATGGGCCTCTTCGTCGTCGCCAGCGGCCCCGGCTGGCTGATCGCGGCGCGGATCGTGCAGGGTGTTGCGACCGGGATTGCCGGCGCCTCGCTCGGCGCCGCTCTCGTCGATGTCGACCGGGCCGAAGGGCAGATCGTCAATTCGATCGCGCCGCTATGCGGCATGGCGGTCGGCGCGGTCGGCACCAGCGCCCTGATCCAATATGGCCCTTTCCCGATGCATCTCATTTATGCGCTGCTGCTTCTTGCCTTCATGCTGCTCGCAGCCGCCATCTGGCTGACGCGCGAGACCGGCGGCCGGCGGCCGGGCGCCCTCGGCTCGCTGATCCCCAGGGTCGCCATTCCGCCGCAGGTGAAATGGCCACTGTCGCTGGTGACGCCGATCAATATCGCCAACTGGACGCTTGCCGGCTTCTACCTTTCGCTGGTGCCGTCGGTGGTCGCCAGCACGACCGGCAGCAGGGCGCCGCTGACCGGTGGGGCTGTCGTGACCGCGCTGATGGTCAGCGGCGCGATCGCCGTCTATCTCAGGCGCGGCAAGACGGCATCGGCCAATCTCGGTTTCGGCGTATCGGCCAAGACGCTCGGCATCCTGACGGTCGTTGCCGGGGTGCATCTCGCCAATGTGCCGCTGCTGCTGATCGGCACCGTCTTCACCGGCGCCGGCTTCGGCACCAATTTCCTCGGCGCGATCGGCACCATCATGCCGCTCGCCAAAGCGGATGAGCGCGCCGGCCTGCTTGCCGCCTTCTACCTCCAGAGCTATCTCGCCTTCAGCCTGCCGGCGATCCTGGCCGGCTTCCTGGCGAAATCGGCCGGCTATGGCCTGACGACCGATATCTATGCGACGGCAATCCTGCTTCTGATGGGCGTCGGGATCGTCGCCGTCCGGAGTGGCCGGCGGAAGCTGGCGGAGAACCCTGCCTGACATCCGAGGTTCGCGTCACGGCTTCAGATCGAGCAAAGCGCGGCCGCTGCCATCCATGGCGAAGGGCACCGAGGCGTGCTGGTGGGCGACGATCCAATGCCCGTCACGCTTGACGAGGCCGAGGGTCTGGCGGAACCAGAGATCGACCGCGGTGCCATCGGTCTTGGTCCCGGTCATGCGCAGAAGACCGCTCCAGAACGCGACATCGCCGCCGACCGTCAATTTGGCATCGCGCACTTCGCCGCCGATCGGGCCGTCCCACGTGTCGAACCACGCCTGCAGGCCCGCTTCGTCCCGGCCGTAGTGGACGAGCGGCGGCGCCAGGGAAAATTCGACGGAATCCTCGGCCTCGTAGGAAAGCACGTCCCTGGCATTCTTTTCGCCCAGCGCCTTAGCCCGCATCATCAGCATGGCGATGATCGCGTCTTCCTCGAGATTGACATTCGCTTCGTCTTTCACGGCCGTTCTCCTTCTCTGTTACGGACAGAGGACGTGCGGAAGGAGAACAATCCGACAATGATGCAGTTCCGATTGCACAATTCCGGATATAGGCCTGCTGTTCAATTTCCCTGGAATTGCTTCAGAGATAACTCGTCACTTCAGGCTCGTTCCACCAGGCATCGTGCCTGCCGTCGGCGTAACGCACCGGCAGCGCCGCCAGTTCCTCAGGGGTGATATCGTCGAGGCAAGCGATGTTGATCGAGACATAGGCGCCGCCGATCGCCTCGACATAACCGTCGCCGAAGGCGGGCACGCCGCAAGTGCGGCAGAAGCGGTGATGGCCGCTCATCGTGTTGAACTGATAGTCGGCCATGACAGCCTCATCGCACATCAGCCGGAAATCCTCCGGTTTGACGTTGGCGCCCCAGTAACGCTGCTTGGCGCAGATCGAACAATTGCAGCGGCCGGTGCCTGCTTGGAGGTCGATATCCACCTCGTAGTGCACTTTGCCGCAATGGCAGCTTCCCTTGTAGGTCTTCTTCATGGTGGGTTCCTCCTCACCGTTGCATCGGCCTCGCAGATATGACAATATGTTGTCATTATGAATGAGATACAAAATAGACAACATGTTGTCAAACGGAATCGACCGGAGCGGACGATGGAGGGAAATGCCTTTTCCGCCTTCGCAATCACCGCCCTTCGCCTCGCCGGCCATCTGACGGCGGCGGGCGACCAGCTGGCCAAGCCGGCAGGCCAGACCAGCGCCCGGTGGCAGGTGCTGGCCGCGGCAAGGCGCGGCGACATGTCGGTGGCGCAGATCGCCCGCACGCTCGGCCTCGCCCGCCAGGGCGTGCAGCGGCTTGCCGATGTGCTGGAGGATGAAGGGCTGACCGCCTATGCCGACAACCCGCAGCACCAGCGCGCCAAGCTGGTGCGGTTGACGGCGGAAGGCGCCGCCCGGCTCGGCGTCATCGAGATGGCACAGGCCGGATGGGCGGATGGGCTGGGCGCTGCGTTTACACCAGCCGAACTCGATGCGGCGCGGGCGGTGATGGCGCGGGTGATGGAGATGCTGGAGGGCGGTGAGGCCGCTGGCGGCTGAGGTCGCACCCTGAGCGCAAGCGTAGAGACCAGCCAGAAACGCAAAAAGGCCGGGTTAACCCGACCTTCCCTGCCATCTCGACGAACCGTGCCAGTACATCCGTGGTCACGATCCGGAGATGATATTCAAAGCCTTCCTGCATAATTCCTTAAATCGGAATCGATCTAAGGACAAAATTATGCAGCAAGTCAAAGTGTTACAGCGTCCTTTGCGCGTCTAGAGCGTTTCAGGTTTTCACGGAAGCATATCCGGCATTGGCGAAGTAGTTGCTGCATTCGCTGGGCTCGATGGTTGTGACGAGGTGTCCGATGTGGCGCCAGGTGTCATCGATGGTTCGCTTCTGA
>NZ_ML133607.1 GCF_003985125.1 Rhizobium phaseoli | reverse complement strand
GTCTTGCACGCCGCCATCAGGCCGATCGCCATCGGCCAGCTGCTCCATCGACTGCGAGAGCCGCCGCGAAGGCGGCGCGCAATCGCACATCGACGGATAAGTTAGCGCCTATGGGGTCAAGCCCGAGGACGACGGAGGGTGGGGTAAGCTCTGTGGCAAATCCAGCGATGGTGACGCAACAGCCGCTGCGTTGCGCCTCCTGCCAATGGCCCTCCTCAATCTCCGTCATTCCAGGCCTTGAACCTGGAATCCATGGCCCCCGCCGACGAGGCCCCGGGGTGGGATGAAGCTCCGTGGCAAATCTAGCGATGGTGATGCAATAGCAGCGGCGTTGCGCCTCTGGCCAATGCCTCTCCCAAAAACTCGGTCATCCCAGGTCTTGAGCCTGGAACCCACCACCGATCACCCTGCGACACGAAAGCCGGTCCTCCCGCCTCAATCTCGCCGCAATTGTTATAACATAACCGTAATGTTATTACATTTTCAGGATGAGCCATGCACCCGAACCCCGATCGCCCCTCCGTCAGCCTGCTGGGACAATCGGCGTTCTCAAGGGTGATCGGCATCTCGGTGATCATAGCCGGGCTGTGGCTTGCCATTCATTGGGCGGTTCTGCTGCCATGACGCCGTTGATCCGCCTTGATGATCTCACCGTTGCCTATGATCGCCACCCCGCCGTCCACCATGTCTCCGGCGCCTTTGCGCCGGGCAGTCTGACGGCGATTGCCGGGCCGAACGGGGCGGGCAAGTCGACGCTGCTGAAGGCGATCATGGGGGAGCTTCGTCCGGCCGAAGGCAGGGTCGAGCACCGGCTGGCACGGGCGGAATTCGGTTATCTCCCGCAGGCGGCCGAGATCGATCGGCGCTTTCCGATCTCGGTCATCGACACCGTCATGCTCGGCGCCTGGAAGAGCAGGGGCGCCTTCGGCCGCGTGGCACCGGCCGATGTAAAAAGGGCGGGCGAGGCGCTGGCCGCCGTCGGCCTCGACGGTTTCGGCCGCCGCCATGTCGGCTCGCTCTCGGCCGGCCAGTTCCAGCGCGTGCTCTTTGCCCGCCTGCTCTTGCAGGATGCCGGCGTCATCCTGCTCGACGAGCCGTTTACCGCCATCGATGCCCGCACGACCCGGGATCTCCTCGATATCGTTTCCCGCTGGCATGGCGAGGGCCGCACCGTCATCGCCGTGCTGCATGATTTCGAGCTTGTCCGGACGCATTTCCCTGAGACCCTGCTGTTGGCCCGCGAACTGGTGGGCTGGGGGCCGACCGCCGACGTCATGTCCTCCGCCAATCTCCTGAAGGCCCGCGCCATGGCCGAGCGCTGGGATGAGGATGCGGCGGCCTGTGAACCGCAAGAGGCGCCGGCGGCATGACGGCTTACGATCTCTTCCTCGCGCCCTTTGCCGATTTCGGCTTCATGCGCCGCGCCCTTGTCGCCTGCCTCTGCCTCGGGCTCGGCTCGGGACCGATCGGCGTCTTCCTGATGCTGCGGCGCATGAGCCTGATGGGCGATGCCATGAGCCATGCGGTGCTGCCGGGGGCGGCGATCGGTTATCTCGTCGCCGGCTCGCTGTCGCTGACGGCGATGGGGCTCGGCGGCCTTGTCGCCGGCCTGTCGGTGGCGCTGCTGTCCGGCGCCGTCAGCCGCATGACCGTGCTGCGCGAGGATGCAAGCTTTGCCAGCTTCTATCTCGCTTCGCTGGCGCTCGGCGTGCTGATCGTCTCGCTGCGCGGCTCGAACATCGATCTCTTGCACGTGCTCTTCGGCACCATCCTGGCGATCGATGCGCCGGCGCTTTACCAGATCGGCGCCATCATCTCGCTGACGCTTCTCATCCTCGCCGCCATCTACCGGCCGCTGGTGGCCGAATGTTTCGACCCGGGATTCTTGAGAGCCGTCGGCGGGCGCGGACCGGTCTATCACGTGCTCTTCCTGCTGCTCGTGGTGCTGAACCTCGTCGCCAGCTTCCAGGCCCTCGGCACGCTGATGGCGGTCGGCCTGATGATGCTGCCGGCCGCCGTCGCTCAGCTCTGGTCGCGCAGCCTGCCTCTCATGATGCTGATTGCGACCGCCAGTGCGGCCGCCGCCGGCTATCTCGGCCTGATCGCCTCCTACCATCTCGAGCTCGCCTCCGGCCCGACGATCATCATGACGGCGGCGCTGTTTTACGCCTTCTCAATCCTTTTCGCGCCTTCCGGCATTGCCCGGCGCTTCTTTCCTCGCCCGCATCTGAAGGGCTGATTTCAAGGAGACTTTGATGACATCGCGCAGACTGCTTCTCTCCGCCGCCGCCCTTTCCACGCTGACGGCGCTCTCGGCCGCGCCCGCTTCCGCCGAAACGCTGAAGGTGGTGGCGTCCTTCACGGTGCTTGCCGATGTCGTCAGGCAGGTCGGCGGCGACCATGTTCATGTCACGAGCCTCGTCGGCCCGAACGGCGATCCCCATGAATTCGAGCCGTCGCCGGCCGATGCGAAGAATTTGAAGGCGGCCGAAGTCACCTTCGTCAGCGGCGAAGGGCTGGAAGGCTGGATGGACCGGCTGATCACCGCCTCGGGCTACAAGGGCAAGCCGGTGACCGTTTCCGAAGGCATCAGCACCCGCACCATGGAAGAGGACGGCAAGACCATCACCGATCCGCATGTCTGGAACAGCCCTGTCAACGTCAAGGTCTGGGTCGCCAATATCGAGAAGGCGCTGTCATCAGCCGATCCGGCCGACGCCGCCGCCTTCAAGGCCAATGCCGAGAAATATACCCGGAAGCTGGACGAGTTGAACGCCTATGCCCATTCGAAATTCGACGCGATCGTCGACGACCGCCGCAAGGTGCTGACCAGCCACGACGCCTTCGGTTATTTCGGCCGCGAGTACAAGGTGAGCTTCCTGGCGCCGCTCGGCCTGTCCACCGAGAGCGAGGCCTCGGCCGCCGATGTCGCCAAGCTGATCGACCAGATCAAGGGCGAGCAGGTGAAAGCTTATTTCTTCGAAAATTCCAACGACCCGCGGCTTGTCAAGCAGGTCGCCAAGGCAACGGGTGCCGAGCCCGGCGGCGAGCTCTACGTCGAATCGCTCTCCGACGCCAAGGGGCCGGCGCCGACCTATGAGAAGATGTTCCGCTACAATGTCGACCAGCTCGCCGCCGCGATGGTGAAATCGAGCTGAAAGTCGATCGGATAGTGACAAGCATGATGCCGAGATCCGCTTTGGCATCATGCTCCCGGATTTGCTGATTTAAATATTGAGATCGAAGACCAGGATGCCGGCGAGGCCGCCGTCCGTCGAGGAGACGATGCGCTCGCCGACCTTCACATGTTCGGGATGGACGAGATAGGCATCCCGCGCTTCGGCGCTTTCGAAGGTGACGGCAAAACCGTCGACGAAGCCGCCATGCAGCCCTTCGGGCGAGACATTCGGCCCGTATTTGATATCAACGATGCCGGGAATGACCTGTTTCAGGGCGACGATGGCGGCAAACAGCGCCTGCTTGTCGTCGATCGTCATGGCGGTCTTCAGCCGCAGGAACACGCAGTGCAGGATCATCAGTGGTCCTCCCGATTGTCTTTGCCGGCAGAATAGCGGCGAAAGCCGGGAGGGCAATCAGATTTATCGCTGATGTGGCGGGCAGGCGAGCTTACATCTGGTCGCCTTCAGCCATTGCGCGATTGTAGAGCTTGCGGACGAGCTCACCGGATGAAGCACGGGCTTCATCCTTCTGCGCCGGCGTCATCGGCCGGCAGGTATTTCTGAGGTTGGAGCGGTCGAGCACCGTCGCCGCACCCGAATTGACGATGACGAGGTACCAGCTACAGGAGGCGACCCTGTCGACGGCGACGGCGCCGTGGCAGCCGGAAGACAGGCAGAAGGCCACCGTCTGCTGGGCGACATGATCGCCTTTCTGCGCCAGCACCAGCGCGCTCTTGAATTCATCCGTCCACCGCTCGCAATGGGGCTTGCCCGGCACGCAGGCTTGCGTGGCGGGATAGAGGTCGGTCGCCTGGACCGGCGAGACGGAAAGGGCGCCGACCGAAAGGGCGAGCAGAAACTTGAGCATCGAATTGTCCTTATGCGATAGGAAAAGAGGCGCATATCGCCGGTCGGTGGTCAATCACCATTCCTGGGGAGAGGCGCCGTGCGCGGGAAAGCCGGCAAAGCCCAATCGGCTTCGCTCAGGCCCTTTTCGTCAGCGGAAACCGGTCGCGCAGCAGCCGCAGCACCGATTCCGACGGGATCGGCGGCCCGAACAGATAGCTCTGTCCATAACTGCAGCCCATCTTGGCAAGCTCGATCGCATCCTCGTTGGATTCGATGCCTTCGGCCACCACCTTCATTTCCAGCTCGCGCGCCATGGCGATGACCGAGCGGAGCACGGTCGCCTTCTTGTCACTGCCGTCGCGCACCAGCGCCTTGTCGAGCTTGATCGTGTCGAAGGGGAAGCGGGTGAGATAGGCAAGCGACGAGTAGCCGGTGCCGAAATCGTCGAGCGCCAGGCCGATGCCGGCCTCCTTCAGCTTCTGCAGCACCAGGCGGGCCTGTTCCGGATTTTCCATCACCATGGATTCCGTCAGTTCCAGCTTGAGCCGCGAGGGTGCGCAATGGGTCTTGGCGAGCACCGAACGCACGTCGTCATAGAGCTCGTTGTTGAGCAACTGCACGCTCGACAGGTTGATCGACACGAAGATCGGCAATTCGCCGGTCTGGTTCTGCCAGCTCATCAGATCGTTGGTCGCCTGTTCGAGCGCGAACATGCCGAGCGGGCCGATGAGATCGGAGGCCTCGGCGATCGGGATGAATTCCGACGGCGGGATAGTGCCGCGTTTGGGATGCTCCCAGCGCATCAGCGCCTCGAAGCCGGCGACCTCGACATCCTCCAGCCGGGCGATCGGCTGGTAGACCATCGACAATTCCCGACGTTCGATGGCGCGGCGCAGATCGGTTTCGAGCTGCAGCCGGTCGGTGCCGAAATCGCGGAAGGCTGGCTGGAATGGCTCGACGCGGTTGCCGCCGGCGCGTTTCGCCCGATACATGGCAAGCTCGGCATCGCTGAGCAGGCCGCTGGCGCTCTCCTGCCGGTCCACCCAGGAGGCGAGCCCGATCGACGCCGTCAGAATGATCTCGCGGTTGGAGAAGTTGATCGGCACCATGATCGCCTTGCTGACCGCATCGGCGAAATCGGCGACCTTGGCCGGATTGTGCTCCGACACCAGGATCAGGCCGAACTGGTCGCCGGCGAGCCGCGCCAGCGTGTCCTGCGGCTTCATCAGGCGGCGCAGCCGCCGGGTCAGCGCGATGAGGATATTGTCGCCGGCCGCAACCCCGAGCGCATCATTGACCAGCTTGTAGCGGTCGATATCGATGACCATCACCGTTGGGCGCAGCGTCTCGCCGCCCGGCGCCAGCGCCAGCACCGCCTGCAGCCGGTCGAGGAAGACCTGCCGGTTCGGCAGGCCGGTCAGATTGTCGTGCAGCGCATCCTGCAGCAGCCGCTCGACGGAATTCTTCTGCTCGGTGACGTCAACGATCGTGCCGACGCAGCGGATGATTTCGCCGTTGGAGCCAAGCACCGGCCGGGCGCGGATCAGCAGCCAGTGGAAATGCCCGTCCTCGGCGCGGATGCGGAATTCGTGGTTCAGCCGGCCGCGCCGGTGTTCGAGCAGCACGTCGAGCGTGGCGCGGAAGCGGTCGCGGTCATCAGGGTGCAGCCGCGGCAGCCAGTTGCGCGCCGCCCCGTGCATGGCACCGGGGGAGAGGCCGAGCTTGACCGAGACGTCGGGAATGGTGACGACGCGGTCGCGCGCCACATCCCAGTCCCAGACCATGTCGCCGGAGCCGGTCAGCGCCAGCGATTGCCGCTCGAGATCGGAAAACAGTCCCTGCTGGAAAGCGCCGCCGGCAAAAGCGTGCTGCATGACGGTGAAGCCGATCAGCAGCACGATCAGCACCAGGCCGCCGCCGAGTGCGGGCTGGATGATGTCGTTGTCGAGCCGGCCGGTGACCGTCAGCCACGCCCCGAACAGCCAGACGAGCGTCAGCGCCCAGGCCGGCACCAAGAGGATGGCGCGGTCGTAGCGGTTGAAGCCGAGATAGATGATCAACAGCAGGCCGGTCGCCGCCGTCAGCGCGAAGGACAGCCGGGCGATCCCGGCGGCAATCGACGGATCGTAGATCGCCACGCCGAAGAGGAGGGCAAGGCCGAGCACCCAGGCGAGCGTGGCGTAACCGAGATGCGCATGCCAGCGGTTGAGGTTCAGATAGGTGAAGAGGAAGATGACGAAACTCGAGGCCAGCGCCACTTCCGCGCAGGCGCGCCATATTCGCTGGTCGGCCGAGGCGACGCTGATCAGCTTGCCGAGGAAACCGAAGTCGACGCAGATATAGCCGAGCACCGCCCAGGCAAGGGCTGCCGTCGCCGGCAGCATCGAGGTGCCCTTGACGACGAAGAGGATGGTCAGAAACACGGCGAGCAGGCCGGCAATGCCGAGCACGATGCCGCGATAGAGCGTGAAGGCGTTGATCGTATCCTTGTAGGCGTTCGGCTCCCAGAGATAGATCTGCGGCAGCTCCGGCGTCGACAATTCGGCGACGAAGGTGATGACGGCCCCGGGGTTCAGCGTGATACGGAAGACATCGGCCCCGTCGCTCGGCTGCCGGTCGAGCGCAAAACCTTCGCTTGGCGTGATCGCGCTGATGCGCTGCGAGCCGAGATCCGGCCAGAAGAGCTTGGAATTGACCAGTCGGAAATGCGGCGCGACGATGACGCGCTCCAGCTGTTCCTCCGAGACATTGGCAAGCGCAAACACCGCCCAGTCGCCCTGGTGATTCTCCGAGCTCGCCCGGACCTCGATGCGCCGGCGGATGCCGTCGGCGCCGGCCGCCGTCGAAACCTGGAAGGCCTCGCCCTGGTTGGCGTAGATCTCGGTCGTCGCCGTCAGATCGAGCGCGGTATCGTCACGGGAAATCTTCACCGGTTCGGCCGCCCGGGCAAGACCCGCCGAAAGGGCGAAGGCCGCCAGGAAAATGGCTGCGATCACCGCGATCACTCGTCCGGACGGTGACTTGGGCAGCATGCGGTCTCTGGTCATCGGCTGTCGGTTATCCTGCCTTTATCCGTATCGGTGGCGAGCCGTGAAAACATCACATGGTCGTGCCACTGACCGTTGATCTTCAAATATCCGCGCAGATAGCCTTCCCGCTGAAACCCGGCCTTTTCAAGCAGGCGCATGCTGCGCGCGTTATCTGGAATACAGGCTGCTTCAATACGGTGCAACTCAAGCCCGGAGAAGATGTAAGGAATAACCAACTGAAGCGCGGCATACATATGCCCCTGGCCGGCATGGCGTTCGCCCATCCAGTAGCCGATCATGCAGCTTTGTGCCGCACCCCGCCTGATATAGCCGATGGTGATGCCGCCGACGAGGCTGCGGTTTTCCTTGAGGAAAATGAACAGCGGGATCGCCTGGCCGGAGGCATATTCCTGCTTGCCGCGGATGACGCGGGCGCGATAGGCGCCCTCCGTCAGCTCATCGCGCCGCCAGGTCGGCTCCCAGGGCTCGAGAAACTTGCGGCTTTCGGAGCGCAGCCGGTGCCACTGGTTGAAATCCTGGTAGCGCGGCAGGCGCAAGAGGTACTTGTCGTTTTCCAGCTCGACCGCATCCGGCTGCCGCGACAGGAACCGAAACACCGATTTTGGCATCGATCACTCCCGGCAGACGGATGTCGGCTCAGCGGCCTGCCTGCATCGTCTTCGGCGCGGAGACCGAAAGCGAGGCGGTGATATCTTCCATCGGTGCGAGCTGTTCGAGCGGCCCGATCGCCGAAAGCGTCGGCACCGTGTCGTAGAACAGCCGGCCGGCGAGATCGGTCAGCCGCTCGATGGTGATGCCTTCCAGCCGTTCCATCATCTCCGGATTGGAGATCGGCCGGCCGTAGAGCATCATCTGCCTTGCGATCTGGCCGGCGCGGGCGGCCGGGCTCTCCTGGCCCATCAGCAGCTGGGCGCGGATCTGGGCGCGGGCGCGCTCGATTTCCTTCTGATGGATCTCATTGGCGGATTTGTGCAGTTCGTCGATGATGACGGGCACCAGCTCCGGCAGGTTTTCGCCGCCGGTCGCGGCATGAATGCCGAAGATGCCGGTGTCGGAAAAACCCCAGTGGAAGGCATAGACGGAATAACAGAGGCCGCGGAATTCGCGCACTTCCTGGAACAGCCGCGAGGACATGCCGCCGCCGAGGATATTGGCGAGGATCTGCGAGCAGTAGAAGTCGCGGGCATGATAGGGCTTGCCCTCGAAGCCGAGCAGGATCTGCGCATCCATCAGGTCGCGCGGTTCGCGCACGCTGCCGCCGATATAACGCGCCGCTTCCATGACCGGCGGCGCCGATGGCGAAGTCGGCAGGCTGGCGAAGCGATCCTCGACCATGCGCAGGAATTCTTCATGATCGACGGCGCCGGTCGCCACCACGAACATCCGGTCGGTCGTGTAGTTGCGGCCAAGATAGGTGCGGATCTGCTGCGGCGTGAAGGAAACGACGGTCTGCGGCGTGCCGAGGATCGGCCGGCCGAGCGTCTGATCGCGATAGGCGGCCTCGGAGAAGCGGTCGAACACCACGTCGTCGGGCGTATCGTTGGCGGCGTTGATCTCCTGCAGGATCACCTGCTTCTCGCGCTCGAGCTCCTCCTCCTCGAAGGCCGATTCCGTCAGGATGTCGGCGAGGATATCGACGGCGAGCGGCACGTGATCTTTCAGCACGCGGGCGTAATAGGAGGTCGTCTCGGTCGAGGTGGCGGCATTGACCTCGCCGCCGACATCCTCGATCTCCTCGGCAATCTCACGGGCGCTGCGGCGCGCCGTGCCCTTGAAGGCCATGTGTTCGAGCAGGTGGGCGATGCCGTGCTCGTCTTCCGTCTCGTTACGCGATCCCGATTTGATCCAGACACCGAGCGCAACGCTTTCAAGGTGCGGCATGGTTTCTGTGACTACTGTCAGCCCGGATTTGAGCCGGGTGCACTCAACTGTCATTGGCTATCTTTCTGCGCCTGCCGTCGTCTTGCCGCGGGCGTGTTTGCCGATAAAGGTTTGAACGGCTTTCAGCTCCGGTGCGATGATCTGGAAACGCTCCTCCCTGTGCATCAGATCAGCAAGCCACGTCGGAAGCGCCGGGTCAATACCGCAGGCCGATTTTACGGCAACCGGAAATTTCGCCGGATGGGCGGTCGAAAGCGTCACCATCGGCGTATTCGGCTTTTCTTTCTTGGCGGCGACGAAGACGCCGATCGCCGAATGCGGATCGAGGAGATAGCCGGTTTCCGCATGGGTCTTGCGGATCGTCTCGGCGACTTGGCTTTGGCTGGCGCGCCCGGCGCGGAAGTCGCGGCGGATCGCCTTCAGAGCCTGCCCGCCGATCTCGAAACCATTGGATTGCTTCAGGCTTTCCATCGAAGCGCGCACCTTCGAGGCGTCACGCCCATAGGCTTCGAACAGCAGCCGCTCGAAATTCGAGGAGATCTGGATGTCCATCGACGGCGAGCTCGTCGCCTTGACCGCCTTCATGTCGTAGCGGCCGGTCTTCAGCGTGCGGGCGAGAATGTCGTTCTCGTTGGTGGCGATCACCAGCCGGTCGATCGGCAAGCCCATGCGCTTGGCGCAGTAGCCGGCGAAGATATCGCCGAAATTGCCGGTCGGCACCGTAAACGAGATCTTCCGGTCCGGCCCGCCGAGCGCCACGGCGGTAGTGAAATAATAGACGATCTGGGCCATGATGCGCGCCCAGTTGATCGAGTTGACGCCCGACAGGCTGACCTTGTCGCGGAACGCCGCGTCGTTGAACATCGCCTTGACGAGATTCTGGCAGTCGTCGAAATTGCCTTCGACGGCGAGCGCATGCACGTTCGGCGCGGTCGAGGTCGTCATCTGCCGCTGCTGCACCGGCGAGACCTTGCCGTGCGGGAAAAGGATGAAGATATCGGTGCGCTCGCGGCCGGCAAAGGCGTCGATCGCCGCCCCGCCGGTATCGCCCGAGGTGGCGCCGACGATCGTCGCCCGCTCCCCGCGCTTTTCCAGGGCATAATCCATCAGCCGGGCGAGCAGCTGCATCGCCACGTCCTTGAAGGCGAGCGTCGTGCCGTGGAACAGCTCCATGACGAAGCTGTTCGGCCCGGTCTGGACGAGCGGCGCGATCGCCGGATGGCGGAAGGTGGCGTAGGCCTCGTCGATCATCGCCCGGAAGGTCGCCGCCGGGATCTCGCCATTGGTGAAGGGCGACAGGATGGTGAAGGCGATCTCCTGATAGGTCTTGCCCCTCAGCGCGCGGATCTCCTTCTTCGAAAATTGCGGCCACTCCCGGGGAACATAGAGCCCGCCATCGCGCGCCAGTCCCGTCAGCAGGGCGTCGCAAAAGCCGAGGGCAGGGGCCTCGCCGCGGGTCGAGATATAATCCACGTTGGTCATCCTTGATCTATCGCTGGAAGAAATTTGGCCGGGCCCGGCCGTGGCCCGCTCCGCCGGAAACCGGCAAGGGCTGCGCCTGCGGCCATACCATCGCCGTTATCTTGTTGAAGTTGCCCGCATCCGGCGGCGAAAAGTGCATCAAAACGGCGCGTACCCAATCGATTTTTGTTTGCGCCGCTGATATAGACCATCGCAAACCGTCGTGAAAGGCCTCACGCAAAAGACTGGGGCCTCCAAGAAACGCTTGTGCAAAGGGTGGAACATAGTGCTCGGCAAGGTCTCGCGTCTTATCATCTCCACTTCTTTCGTTGCCCTGCTTGCCGGCTGCAACTCGCTTGGGCTCGGCGGCGACAGCAAGCCTGAGGCGGCGCCCGCCCAGCCGAACGGCAATGCCCAGATCATGCCGCTGGCGCCGGCCAATCCGTCATCGAACAACCCGTCGATCGGCACCGCCAAGACGGCACAGGGCACCGTCGCACCGGTCGTCCAGGGCGCCTGCCCGCAGATCTTCCTGCGTGACCAGGACTCGATCTACCGCACCTATGCCAAGGGCAAGAAGGACGATCCGCAGCAGATCGTCTTCCAGGCCTCCTTCGGCGATTACACCCGCCAGTGCATGCTGAACGATACCAATTTGACGATGACGGTTGTCGCCCAGCTCAGGCTCATCACCGGCCCGGCCGGCAATCCCGGCCCGGTGACGCTGCCTGTCCGCGTCACCATCCTCGATGGTGAGAACGTGCTCTATTCCGAGGTCACCAAGTTCCCGACCGAAATCCCGGCCGGCGCACCCGGCACGCAGGTCATCTTCCGCAAGGACGGCATCAAGATGCCGGTCGGCGCCGGCGCACTGGTGCGCGTCAATGTCGGCTTCGACACCCAGCCGGCGAAGAGCAAGAAGAGCAGCTAGAATCCATGCAGTTGGATGCCGTGCCCCTTCACCATGCGCGGGCAGCCGCATGGATCCCAGGGTCAAGCGCTGGGATGACAGAGGAGAGGTAATGCGGCGAGGCTAGTCCGCCTGCGCATCAGAGGTGGTGCCGGGACCATCGGCTCAGCTACGGCGATGAAGCGATGCCAGATCCGGCGCCCACAGCTTCGGCGAAAGCGACGTCTCATAAGCTGCTTCGGCGGTGCGTTTGGCAACAACGCCAACCACACACTCCGTCATCCCAGGGCTTGACCCTGGGATCCACGACCCGGCACTCGGCTTCAATGATTTTCCTGCAGCTGCACTCCATCGCTCTCACGCAGCGCCAGCTGCATGGATCCCAGGTCAAGCCCTGGCATTACGGAGGAGAGGCGGTGCCGGCAGGCATCCGCCCGTCGACGTGGAGCAGAGGTGGTGCCGAGACGCGTCGGGCTCAGCAGTCGCGCAATAGGCCCTAAAGCACGCCTTCCCAGGCAGCCAATGCGACGACGACGCCCGGCAGGTCGTTCATGCGGGAGATCACCGTTTCGGCGCCGGCATCCGTCAGCTTGTCGGCATGGGCGGGGTAGCTGTGCGAGGCGCCGGTAAAGCCGATGACGCGCATGCCGGCGGCGCGCGCCGCATGCACGCCGTGCACGGAATCCTCGACGACGACGGTCCTGTCGGGCGAAACACCCATCCGGCTTGCGCCGTGCAGGAAGATGTCGGGCTTCGGCTTGACGCGGTCGGGACCGAGATCCTTGGCGGAGAAGATGTTGGGCGCAAACAGCGGCTTCAGCCCCACCTTGGTGAGCATCATGTCGAGCCGCTTCGTGCTCGAATTCGAGCAGATGCAGCGCTTCATCGCCAGTCTGGAGACGGCGAATTCGACGCCCGGTATGGCCTTGACGTCATTTGCCAGCCTGATATCGAGCAGCTGCTCCGACTTGTCGAGCAGCGAGGCCGAAAGCGGTATGCTCGCCTCCCGCTCGATCTGCAGCAGGATATTGTGCCATGTCATGCCGGCGAAGCGCTCGCCCATTTCCTCGGCGCCGATCGGATATCCGGCTTCCGTCAACAGCGCGGATTCCACTTCCGCGGCGATGATTTCGGAATCGACGAGAACGCCGTCGCAATCGAAGATGATGAGATCGAAGCCGTCCATATGTTCACGCCTTGCTGCAAATCTGGGTCTTGTCTGGGGATGCAGCGGCTTTACACGATGCCTGCCCAAAGCTCAACCGGATCTCAAGCATGGCTGCGATGCGGCAGGCGACCGGCTCTGCGGCCGCTGCCGGATCGACAGCCGTCAAGCGTCAGGCCGCCCACTGACCGCCGCGCCGTCCGGCTGCCGATTGCGCCGGAGCTGTCGCACGCAGCTTGAACCGGGAAACGAGTTCGCGGAGCTTGGCGGCTTCATCGACAAGGTGACCGGATGCGGCGGTTGATTGCTCCACCATTGCCGCGTTCTGCTGGGTCACATGATCCATGGAATTGACGGCGGTATTGACTTCGGCAAGGCCGGTCGATTGTTCTCTTGCCGATACGGCGATGGCATCCATGTGCTGATTGATGCGGGCGATCTGCTCGCTGATCGCGCTCAGAACCTGACTGGTGTCGAGAACCAGTTTCACGCCGCCTTCCACTTCCACCGACGATTTCTGAATGTGTCCCTTGATTTCCTTGGCGGCTTGCGCCGAGCGCTGGGCGAGCTCGCGCACTTCCTGGGCCACCACCGCAAAGCCCTTGCCGGCCTCTCCGGCGCGCGCAGCTTCGACGCCGGCATTCAACGCCAGCAGATTGGTCTGGAAGGCGATCTCGTCGATGACGCCGATAATGCTGGAAATCTGCTGCGACGCCGCCTCGATGCGGCGCATGGCTTCTTCGGCATGCGACACCACCTCGGCGGACTTGACGGCATTGCGGTTGGCGTCGGTCGCTTCAGTGCGCGCCTCGTCTGTGCGCTTGCTCGAATTCGACACATTGGCGGTGATCTGATCGAGTGCTGCGGCGGTTTCTTCGAGAGCGGCCGCCTGCTGTTCGGTCCGTTTCGACAGGTCGCCGGCGCCGGACGCGATTTCCCTTGTCCCTTCGTCGATCGCGGCAATGGCCGTCGCAATGGCGCCGAGCGTCTGGTCGAGCTGCCGGATCGACATGTTGAAATCATGCCGGAGGCCCTCGAAATCAGGCGCGAAGGGCTCTTCGATCTGGAAGGCGAGATCGCCCGCTGCAAGCCGCTTCAGGCCGGCGGCGAGGCCCGACGTTGCCGCCCGCAGTCGTTCGGCCGCATCTTCGTCTGCCTGCTTGCGGGCCGTGACCCGCTCGGTTTCGCCCTGCAGGCGAGCCGCCTCGGCGTCCTGCTCGAGTTGCTTGTTGGCAATCGCCGCCTGGCGGAACACTTCGACAGCCGATGCCATCGTTCCGATTTCGTCGGCACGGCCGACCCCGGTGCAGGCAATGGCCGTGTCGCCGCCGGCAAGCCGTTGCATATCGTTGGAGAGCGAAAGGATCGGTTTGGTGACGCTCATGCGGGTCAGGAAATAGAGACCCAAGGCGAAGATTGCGGCCGAAGCGAGAAGTGTTTTCAGAACGATATTGACCGAGGCCTCGATCTCTGCGCTGCGCTTGGAAATTTCCTCCGATACGGCGGTGATCTGATCACCGGCTTGTTCCATCGCCGTTTCCAATGCGGAGAACTGCGCCATGAAGTCCGGGAGCGCCTTCAATGCCGCCGAAGGATCCCGTCCGGCAAGGTCGACCATCTTTGCGGCACTTTCGATATAGGTAAGAAGCGGACGTTCGATGTCGGCGAGGACCGCCTTGGTTTTGTCATCCGAGACAAGGCCCTTGTTGGCGTCGATCATCTCCCGGAACGAGGCCTCGTGTTCCGCCAGATCCGCTTTCACTGTGGCTGCTTCTATGCCTGCTGCCGGATTGGAGGCCAGCATTGCTGCGAGCACGTCGGCGCGCATTGCGTCATGCATCATGTCGGCCTGCATATGGTTCCGCAGAATTTGAGCCGACCGGGCAACGTCGGCGCTGTTTGCCGAGAGGGTCGACGCGGACCAGATGCCGACGCCCGTGGCGCCGCCGGCCAAGCCGAAAATCGCGATGCTCGCCATGATGATCTTATGCTGGATCGACGCCATAGGGGGTGTTCTCACGTTAATGTAGAACCTGAGAATAACGAAACATGCTTAATGATTTCTCAGCGTGACGTCGCAAAGTGGCGTAAAAACAACAGGTTGCAACGGCTAACTCATTCGTGGAGGAGTTGATCCGCTGGGCGGTGACGTGGAGGAGAACATGGTTCAGGCCGCCCCGAGCCCGATTGCGCCAGAGGTCTGGGCTCGCCTCGGTGCGTGAAACGAGCCCATTTAACCTACTGCTGCGGCAGGATGATTTTCTTGCTGGTGGTGCCCTTGACCGGCTTCTCACCGGGGACATGCGACATGGTGCGGGTCGTGCTCTGCAGCGTGTCGCCGTCGGTGCTGGTCTTGGTGCGGGACTTGCTGAACGTCCCCTTGTCGACCGCTTGAGCCTTGGTCTGCGCCTTGAGCTTGTCGCCATTATTGTCGTTGATATGCGTCTTGCTCTGCGCCTTGCCGTCGGTGGTGGCCGCACTTCCGCCCGATCCGATCGAGGAGGTCGTGCCGCCGTCGGTGCGGCAGGTGCCGGCCGTTCCGAGCGAGCTTGCCGAGGTGCCGCCGGCCGCTGCGCTGCCGGCGGTTCCGACCGTTCCGGCTGCGTTGCATTCCTCTGCAAGACCGACCGACGTGGAAGCGAGCAGCGCGATCGAGGCGGCTGCGATGAGGTTGATGGGTTTCATAGCCGTCTCCCTATTTGTTCGGCTTCGTGATGGAGCAGGTTCCATCGGAACGTTTGGTGATGACGGTGCCGTCAGGCCTCGTGACGCTTGCGGTGGAAAAGCTGTCGACGCTTCCCGATCCGGCCGAGGAACCGGCGGAGGCGGACGACGAAGAGGAGCCGGCCGAGCCGCTCCCTGTTGTGGTCGACGAGGAGACGTGCCCGTTGCCAGCCGTCACGGTGGTGGACGTATCCCCCGCCTGCGACTGGACGATCGTGCATGTCGTTCCGTCATCGAGCTTGATTTCTTCCGACATTGCCTGCCCGGCGATCAGGGCAAGCGAAGCGGTCAGCGCGATTGTGGAAAGTTGGGTCATAGTTGTTTCTCCAGGGGTTTGGCCGGCGCCTTGGGGCGCCGGCCGACAGCGTCAGCAACCTTTGGTGCCGGCGGCGTCCTTCTTGACCTGGCCGGGCGCGCAGCCCTTCTTGCCCTTGTTGTCATGCGAGCTTCCTGCAGCGCTGCTGCCGGTACCGACGGTGCTGCCCGTCTTGTCGCCGTCAGCCGACGAGGCGCCGGTTCCGACACTCGAGGCCGAATTCGCATCGCCCGAGCCTGCGGCAGAGCCGCCGGTGCCGACCGAGCTGCTCGACGTGCCGCCGCCGGCCGAGGAGCCGCCGGTGCCGAGCGTCGAAGCGGAGCCGGAGCCCGATCCCGAGCCCGCGGCCGAGCCGCCGGTACCGACAGAACTGCTCGATGTGCCGCCGCCAGCCGACGAGCCGCCGGTGCCGAGCGTCGAGGACGAACCGGGGTTGCAGTTGGTCGCGCCGGCAGGGCAGGTGCCCCCGGCAGAGCTGCCACCAGTACCGACCGTGCTGCTCGCAGTTCCGCCGCCGGCCGACGAACCGCCGGTGCCGACAGTGCTAGACGATTGCGCAAAGCCGGAAGCAGCCGTGCCGGCGAGAAGGACCGCTGCCAAGGCCAGATGTGTTACCTTCATCATGGTGTATTCCTCCATTTGTCTTTGAGTTGCTGTCGCTTCCCGAGCGGATGGACAGCTGTTTGACAAACTTCGGTTACATCCCCCTGTTCCTGTTCTGGGCATTCAGTCGGAGAGACGTCGGACTTTGGTCCGGTCCGTTGCTCCACGAGCCGCGGGAGCAATGCAAAACACAAGGTCTATGCCTTATGCCTCGACCGGAAACAGCCTCAGAAACTGCCGGTCGCCTTCCGGCGCGGTGGGCCTGGCCAAGCCCCTGTCGAGGAAGCTCGACAGCAGCGCCTTGCGGAGGCTGCCGGCGAGATGCGCCCGCCTCTCGCTCCAGTCGAGACAGGAGCGGCAGAGAACTGATGTCATGTGGTTGCGACATCAGAACGCGAAACGGACCAGCTGAAATTATGGAGTTGATGGGGCGCCCGAGTTCTTGGAGGTTGGTAAGTCGATCTGCATCGCGCGGGTGCTCTGGTTAGGTTTTATTTTGGAGGGTACAATCTGAAGGTGACAGAGCATAGGAGGAGCAAGGGAGCGGGTCTTGGGTTGGCATGCTTATATCGATGAAAGTTACACGCCAGATGGCGATGCTTATGTGATCGGCGGCTGCATCGCGACAGATCGGGATTGGGCCACGTTCTCTGACGAGTGGCGCTTGTTTGCAGAGCGATTTGGCCGCGTTGATGCCCGCGGTCATCGGTATTTTCACATGGCCGAGATAGCGCATCGCTTGGGAGATGTCGGATTTTTCTATTCTGTCATTAGCGCGCACGTGCCTATCTTTATATCCGCGCGCTTCAACAGGTCAGAATTCAACCGCGCGCTGAATCGCATTTACATCCCAGGCGCTGCGATAGAATGGGACCGGCAAAACTACTATTGGATCGCCTTCCGGTGTCTTATGGACAAGTTCCATTTAGAACGGCCGCAGTTCGATCGAATCATTCCGCGGGATGAAGTAATCCAATTTCATATGGACGAGACGTCAGACAGAAAGTCCGTCGAGCGGATGTGGGCGGAGTATATTGCTCATCGACCGAGCGAAATTCGGGACAGGTACGCAGCAATTCCAGTGTTCGAAAACGACAGGACCGCCCCACCCCTACAAGCGGCGGATTTTTGGGTTTGGTGGGTTCGGGAGTGGTGCGATAGTGGGCAGCCGGATAAAATCGTGCGCCATGGTTTTGAAGGGTTTTTAAAGGCAATTAAAAGGCGCTCACCTCGCGCCACGATCGACATCGCGTTCACAGAACAACAATTTTTGCCGACGCTCGCGCGAATGGCAAAAAATCAGACAGGGAAGAATGTAATCGTTCTGCCCGGCGCGCAGGGGGCAGACTTTTGATTTACATTGCAGAAGCGTTTCCAAGCGAAGATGTTCTGGCAGCTCGGCCTATCTGATCGGCCGAGGCGTGATAAAAGCGATTCCATCCCCGTACTGGATTGCTCTACGTTTCAATCGGAAACAGCCTCAGAAACTGCCGGTCGCCTTCCGGCGAGAACAGGATCGAGCGGCTTTCGGCGGTGCGCCTGGCCCAGCCCTTGTCGAGGAAGCTCGACAGCAGCGCTTTGCCGAGGCCGCCAGCCAGATGCGCCCGTCTTTCGCTCCAGTCGAGGCAGGAGCGGCAGAGCGGGCGGCGCGATGATCGCAGGTCGCCGACATCGATGCCGATGCGCTCGAGGTCGCTTTCACCTTTTTCCGTCAGCGCCAGGCCGTCGCCGACCGCGTCGATCGCGCCTGAGGCAATCAGGCTGTCGAGCATGCGCACGCCGTAATCGCCGGCCAGATGATCGTAGCAGATGCGCGCCTTGCGCAGCGCCGGCTCCTTCGGCCCCGGCTGGTGGCGCAGATGCCCGCGCCCGGCGGCAAAGCCCATCATGCTTTCGATCAGCCGGGCGGCGGCCTCGTCGGCGAGCGTGAAATAGCGGTGGCGTCCCTGCTTGCGTTGAGCCAGCAGGCCACCGGCTTCAAGCTTCGCCAGATGCGTGCTTGCCGTCTGCAGCGTGATGCCGCCGACGCCGGCAAGCTCGGTCGCCGTCAATGCGCGGCCGCCGGTCAGCGCCGCCAGCATGTTGGCCCGTGCCGGATCGCCGATCAGCGCACCGATCTGCGCAATGTCAGGACCTTCCTTCATACTTCGATCGTAACCGAAGCATCGCCGTCAGGCAATGTGCGAAAACGGGGAGGCACAAAGGAGAACCCGATGATCACCTGCTTCATCCGCTATCAGATCGACCCCTTCAAAAAGGAGGCGTTTGCCGAATATGCCCGCAACTGGGGCCAGGCGATCCCTCGGAACGGCGCCGACCTGATCGGCTATTTCGGCCCGCACGAGGGATCGGCGACGACGGCTTACGGCGTCTACAACATCGAAAGCCTCGCCGCCTATGAAGCCTATCGCGCCAGGCTGGCAGCCGACCCGCTCGGCCGCGACAATTACGAATTCGCCAGGCGCGAAGGCTTCATCCGCAAGGAGGATCGCATCTTCCTCAAAAACGTCTCCGCTCCTCACGCCGGGCTGGTGCTGCCATGATCGCCGTCATCTTCGAAGTCGTACCCTATATGGGCGAACGCCACAAATATCTCGATCTCGCCGGCGAATTGCGGTCCGAGCTCGAAAAGATCGACGGCTTCATCTCGATCGAGCGTTTCGAGAGCCTGACGAACCGCGGCAAGCTGCTGTCGCTCTCCTTCTTCCGCGACGAGGAGGCGGTCAAGGAATGGCGCAATGTCGAAGCCCACCGCGCCGCCCAGCAAGCCGGCCGCGGCGGCATTTTTGCCGAGTACCGCCTGCGCATTGCCAGCGTTCTGCGCGATTACGGCATGTTCGAACGCGACGAGGCGCCGGCGGATAGCCGCAAGGTTCACGATACGGCGTGATGGTGGGGAGGGTCGTGCTAGCCCGGCCGCGAGGTCGCTCGTCCATTGGGAGCAAATGTCTGCCGCGAGGACGGTTGCTGCCAAGCGAAGCTGTGGAACGGGCTGGGACTTCCGGTGTAAGCGCGATTTTCCATGCGCATTGACGGCTGCGGCACCGATGAAGCGCGCTCGAACCGAGAGAGGTATGCGGCTCTGTCAGGCCGCAGAGGTTCTGGAGAAGTTGAACGGTAGCAAGTCGCCGACGTCGACCTCTTCGCGTCGCTGTGGCAACCCGGTGAGCACATGGCGCAGCCAAGTGAGTGGATCGACGCCACAAGCGCGGCAAGTCGGCATCAAACTATAGATCACTGGCTCGCCTTGGCTCCGTCAGCGGTGTCCAGCCGGAACCGACCCCTTTTATCGGATCGACATGCGGTAGCAGTGCTCTATCATCCGTCCCCTAAGGTTAAGATCGGTCCTGCCAAATCTATCGACGTAGCCCAGCCCCAGGGCGAGTATTCCCTGCCCGGCGACGTTGCCCGGGTTATGGCTGTAGTGAGCTACGGCCATTTCCTCTTCCTTCGTATAGGTGGCAGGGCCTTGCAGCAGAGAGACAATCGACTGGCCTCGGGCATTCAGCAATCCGGCTTCGCTTGCCAATCCGAATTCAACCAATTTGGCTTTTGTCTCTTTGAAGGTTGACGGCGTCGTCTTTTGAAAATGTTCAAGCACGGCCTTAACTTCTTCGTCGGTGAAATCGGCATGCTCCATGGAGTGATCCTCTCAAAACAGGAAATCCGTAAAAACCCTGTATAGAACCAGGGATATACCCGTGTCTCCTCCGAAAGCCAAACCCTGGCTGCCCAACTCGAGGTACTCCAACAACGTGACCTGTCGCCTTAGGCCGCAGAGGTTTTGAAGAGGTTGAACGGCAGCAGGTCGCCGATGTCGGCCGCTTCTTCGCGCTGCGGCAACTCAGTGAGCACCTGGCGCAGCCAGGTGAGCGGGTCGACGCCACAGGCGCGGCAGGTCAGCATCAAACTGTAGATCACAGCGCTGGCCTTGGCAGAGCGAGGAATACTATTGGCAATAACTGCGGTAAAGGAATTCAGCGCATGTAAGATTGAGTGTGGTGGATATTGAAGGAAGATTTCGTGAAGAAATACAATTGGATAGTTTTCGTGGCGCTGAGCTTAACGGCGCATTTGCTGCCGACCATCGTCCACGCCGAAGATGCTAAGGCGACGGCATTTGAGATTAAGATCAAGGGGTTGCTTGACAGCGGCGATTGTCCCCAGGCTTGGAAGGAGCTGTGGCGCCTTGCCAGACAAGGAGACCGGAAGACACTCAACGATATCGCCTTAGCTGTCATTCCCTACAGAGCACTTGTTCCACCTGCCTATTTCCCCTTGACCGAAAACACACTCCAAAGCCATCTGACTAGCCATATGGTCGCGCTAAAGCTCTACAACTGGAAAGACCCTGAGGTGAGCGCGCAGTTTGACAAATATGGTCTAAGCCTTGATTCAAATCCGCAACAAGTATTCGCGAATGCTGAGACCCAAGGCAATTATCAGCGCGTCGACAGCTGCCTGAAAACACACCACGAAAAAGAAACCTGCGTCAGACTCGCCATCAAGCTCAAGATCATCCCCACTTTCGACGCGTATGTTGCCATGATGGATCATGCGCCTCGCGATGCTTTTTGCCTGCCTTTGCCCGGCCCGAAACGAACTCACATTTCTCCTGATCCCTGATGGGCGCAGACCGTCTCCCCCAGCCGGCGCAACCGATTGACCTATGTGCGTGACAACGAATTATTTCATATCCAAGCGGAAGAAATGCTATCGACAGCCTAAATCTCAAACCAGACGGGAAAGCCAAATCGTGTGGGCTTCAAGGATCGCAAAATTTACTTGGATGGCTATATTTTCTTTTATCTTCATTGTCTTAGCATTCCTCACACTTTCGACCGTTGGTATGTACTTTCAGAATCCTGATTTTATCGGGGTGACATTCCCAGAGCGAGCAATCTCGGATGCCGCACGCTTAACCGGCCGAAGTAAAAATGAAATCGACGGTGAATGCAGCATCAAGGGCAGCTATTTTGAGAAGCAAGTTAGCTGTGAAATGAGAAGGACGCAGGGTAATAAAATAACAGACACCGTGCTGTTGGAGTATACGCTGATGTTTGACTCGATAATGAGCATTGCCGACTACCGGGAAAATCTTGAATAGAGAGCTGACGCTGTTGAACCTCAGTTCAGCCGCGACGATCTCGTGCCATCTCAGCCCGGTTGCCCCGACCGTCGCCCGAATAAATTCCCGAAATCGGCCGCCCCTTCAGGCTTTGGTAACTAAGTTGCGTAACCATAACGGAGAGTTAAGCGTAAAGCGTATGAGTGAGTATCAGAATGGCATCAGTTTTTCCGCTTGCCGACCTCAAGGCCTCCGTCAAGCCGGGCTCCCGGTCGGAGTCCTGGATCGACACGATCATCAAGGGCGATTGTGTCAGCGCCCTTGAAGCCTTGCCCACCCACTCCGTCGACGTCATTTTCGCCGACCCGCCATATAACCTCCAGCTCGGTGGAACGCTGCACCGTCCCGATCAGTCGCTGGTCGATGCGGTCGATGACGAATGGGACCAGTTCGCTTCCTTCGAGGCCTATGACGCTTTTACCCGCGCCTGGCTGCTCGCCTGCCGCCGCGTCTTGAAGCCGACGGGCTCGATTTGGGTGATCGGCTCCTACCACAATATCTTCCGCGTCGGCGCCACGCTGCAGGATCTGAATTTCTGGATTCTCAACGACATCATCTGGCGCAAGACCAATCCGATGCCGAATTTCAAGGGCCGCCGTTTCCAGAACGCCCATGAGACGATGATCTGGGCAAGCCCCAATGCCAAGGCCAAGGGCTACACCTTCAATTACGATGCGATGAAGGCCGCCAATGACGACGTGCAGATGCGCTCCGACTGGCTGTTCCCGATCTGCAACGGCAATGAACGGCTGAAGGGCGAGGACGGTAAGAAAGTGCATCCGACCCAGAAGCCGGAAGCGCTGCTTGCCCGCGTCATCATGGCCTCGACCAAGCCTGGCGATATCGTGCTCGATCCTTTCTTCGGCTCGGGAACGACGGGCGCCGTCGCCAAGCGTCTCGGCCGTCACTTCGTCGGCATCGAGCGCGAGCAGGATTATATCGATGCGGCATCCGCCCGCATCGCCGCCGTCGAGCCGCTGGGGAAGGCGGAACTGACCGTCATGACCGGCAAGAAGGCCGAGGTTCGCGTTGCCTTCAACGTGCTCGTCGAAAGCGGCCTGATCAAGCCCGGCCAGGTGCTGACCGACGCCAAGCGCCGCTACAGCGCGATCGTGCGCGCCGACGGCACGGTGGCTTCAGGCGGCGAGGCCGGCTCTATTCATCGTCTCGGCGCCAAGGTGCAGGGTCTCGATGCATGCAACGGATGGACCTTCTGGCATTTCGAAGACGGGCAGTCCCTGCGCCCGATCGACGATCTCAGGTCCGTCATCCGCAGTGATCTGGCAAAGGTGGAGTGAGCAGCACCTTCGCAAGATCGAAATAGCTTCTTCCGGTTTCCTCCAGTTGCGGAAGAAGGCCAAGGCGCCCGGGGCTCGAACCTCGGGCGTCTTCTATTCTAGAAGTCCTTGTAGTCGGTGACATCGACGCGGATGATGCGGCCTTCTGTATCGAAGGTGATCGTCTCCTCACCCTCGCGGATCAGCGGCTTGCCTGATTTGCTGTGCGTGGCGCGGAGCGACCAGACGGCCCGGCCCGACAGCGGCGTCAGTGTCTCGACAAGCGAATTTTCTGCCGTCTGATCGGGATAATCGTCGAAATAGCGCCGGAAGGCGGCCATGATCTCGCCCCGCCCGGCAAGGCTGCCGACGCCGTTCGAGACATAGGTGGCATCCTCGGCGAAATATCCCTCGATCGTGGGAAAATCCAGCGCGTTGATGGCGGCATGGAAGCGTTCGATTTCCTCGGCCGGGTCGAAAGCCATGGTCTCAGACCTTCAATCCGTAAGCAGCGAGATCGCTGCGCAGCTTGTCGGCGCCCGAAAACAGCACCGCATTCCAGCCGAAGGTCTTGGCGCCTTCGACATTAACAGGCGCGTCGTCGATGAAGATCGTTGCCTTCGGATCGAGGCCGAAGCTCTTCGTATGGCTATCGTAGATCGCGGCATCCGGCTTGATCAGGCCGACATCGCCGGAAACGGTGACGCCGCGCGGCAGCTTGAGGAAGGGAAAGCGCTCCTGCGCCTCGCGGAAGGTGTCGGAAGCGAAGTTGGTCAGCATCGTCACGTCGCGGCCTTCGGCGATCAGCCCTTCCAGAATGGCGACGCTGTCCTCATAGGCGTGCGGCACCATCTCGTGCCAATATTTGCGGAAGGCGCGGATATGCTCTTCGCGGGCAGGGTGCGCGGCAATCAGCAGCGCTTCGGCCTCTTCCCAGGTGCGGCCGCGGTCCTGCTCGATGTTCCAGTCGTGCGTGCAGATATTGGCGAAGAACCAGTTGCGCTCGGTCTCATCGGGAATGAGGCGGGCGAAGGGAAGATGCGGATCGTAATGAATAAGAACTTTGCCGATATCGAAAACGATGTGTTTTATCTCAGTCGTCATGGTCATGCCTTGGATGTTTTGAACGCGAGAGGAATAGCCGCTGCGATCGCTTTTTTCATGATGGTCGGCAGCGCCTGGGCTTCAAGATTTGTAACCGGCTCCCACCATTCGTCATTCGTCGCGTTTCCGATCTGTGGTTTGGCGGCAATCGCCGCCCGCCAGATCGACAGCCGGAGCTCGAAATGGGTGAAGACATGGATGACGGTGCCGCAGGCCTGCCAGGCCGCATTGAAGGGTGCGGCCGCAACTGAGGTCTCGCCATCGATGCGCGCCGTCCAGGCCGTCGTCGGCACCTCGGTCATGCCGCCGAGCAGGCCGCTTTCGGCGCGGCGCCGCAAAAGAATCTCGCCATCCTCGGTCACCGCGACGAAGGCAGCCCCCTGCCGCACCGGCTTCTCCTTCTTCGCCGCCTTGACGGGGAAGAGCTCGGGATCGGAAAGCTTCAACGCCTGGCAGGCCACACGGAACGGACAGAGCGAACAGGCCGGCCGCTTCGGGGTGCAGATCGTCGCGCCGAGATCCATCATTGCCTGGGCGAAATCGCCGGGCCGATCGGCGGGCGTCAGCCGCGCCACCTTGTTCTTCATCAGCGGCTTGGCGGCCGGAAGCGGCGTTTCGATCGCATAGAGCCTTGATATCACCCGCTCGACATTGCCGTCCATGACGGCCGTCTGCCGGTTGAAGGCGATGGCGGCGACGGCCGCCGCCGTATAGTCGCCGATGCCGGGCAGCGCCTTGAGGCCTGCTTCGCTATCGGGAAAGACGCCGCCATGCTCCTGCGCCACCGCCTCGGCGCATTTCTTCAGGTTGCGGGCCCGGGCGTAGTAGCCGAGCCCGGCCCAGGCGGCCATGACCGCGTCGTTTTCGGCCGCGGCAAGGTCGGTCACCTCCGGCCAGCGCGCGAGAAACCGCTCGAAATAAGGTTTGACTGCCTGCACCGTCGTCTGCTGCAGCATCACCTCCGACAGCCAGACGCGATAGGGATCGGGCTTGACGCCGCGCGCCGCCATGCCGGGCGATACCCGCCAGGGCAGGTCGCGGTGGTGGCGATCGTACCAGTCGAGCAGGGGCTGTGCGTGGGGCGTGTCGTGTGTGGTGATCGTCATGATTTGCCGCGATGAGGGGAAGGCCTTATACTTGGCGAAGCAATGGCGCGCGATCAAGGCGGCCGCGCCAATTGGCAGCCGTGCCCAAGGGTTTCGATGAGTTATCCACGCAAAGATGTGAAGCAGATTTCCGAGCTGGCAAACGGGCTGATCGATCCCGTCCTGGCGCGCCGCGCCGGCATCAACACGGCGCTGCTCGGGTCGTGGAGCGAAATCGCCGGCGAGGATTTCGCCGATTGCACCCGGCCGGAAAAGATCGCCTGGGTGCGTGGCGGCGGTGATGACGGCAGCTTCCGCCCCGGCGTGCTGACGATCGCCTGCGAAGGTGCGCGCGCGCTTTTCCTCACCCATGCCCAGGGCGAACTCATCCAGCGCATCAACAGCTTCTTCGGCTTTGCCGCCGTCCACCAGATCCGCATCGTCCAGAAGCCGGTCTCCCAGGCCGTCCGCCGCTCCCGCACTCCGCCGCCGCTGAAGGGCGAAGCCGCCCGCAAGCTCGAAGGCATGATGGAAGGCATCGAGGGCGACAAGCTGCGCCAGGCGATCCAGCGCTTAGGGACTGCGGTGATGGGGAAACGGGGGACTGGGCGCTAGCGCGGGTTTCTGCGATCCATGCGGCATGCACCAGCGGGGCCATGGATCCCAGGCTCAAGTGTAAAGCCCGGATACATACCTGACAGATGTTCGGAGACATGCCTGACACTTTCGAGATGTTTTTTCGGGAGGTCGGCATGGTTTGGCGGTCGAGGTCAGTTGTGGAT
>NZ_ML133606.1 GCF_003985125.1 Rhizobium phaseoli | reverse complement strand
CCCTACCATTTTTTTGCAAGAAGCTCGCGGAGCGCGGCCGCATCCAGCATCTGTTCGGCCAGCAGCTTTTTCAGCCTGGCGTTCTCGTCCTCAAGCGCCTTCAGCCGCTTGGCCTCGGACACTTCCATACCACCGTATTTGGCTTTCCAGTTGTAAAACGTCGCTTCCGAAATCCCGTGCTTGCGGCAGAGGTCGGCTGCCTTCGCACCAGCCTCCTGCTCCTTCAGCACCGCAATAATCTGCTCTTCGGTAAATCTCTGCTTCTTCATTCGTCCGTCCTTTAATGGGCCGGACTCTAATCCATTCTGGAGGAAATTCTCAGTGGCAGGTCACCGCTCCTGAAAGCCGATCCCGGAGGGCCATCCTCCATCATTCACGCAGCTTCACGTTACGGGGTTAGCTCATACTGAACTCCTTCCGTGCCTCTGCAGCACACTTTCGTCGATGAAGATCAGTTTCTCCGGATCGAGGTCCAATTGACCATCGAACCAGGCGCGCCGGCGCTTCAGGACGTCCGGTCGGTCCTGCTCCAGTGCGTGTGCGGTCTTTTCTTAAAGGTCCACCCACGGCCTCGGAGCCAGGCGCCAAGTGCGCTGCGGCTGATCTTCACCTGCCGCTCGACGGACAAGCGCTCAACCATCTCATCGAGCGTCACATCCCTACGCTCGTTGATCAACGCGACAACGAATTCCTCGTGTGCATCCACTGCCGAAGGTCGTCTCCAGCCCTGTGGCCGAGCAGTTAACTCACCCTCTTTCGCTCTTGCAATCCAGCGGATCGCCGTCGAAATCCCAACTCCGAACCGAGCTGCGGCCTGTCGAGCCGACATGCCCGCCGCAGACGCTTTCAAAACCCGTATTCGAAGATCATCGCTCAGTGCTTGTCCCATCATCCACCTCTTCTCTGTGGATGTTGAATCAGCTTCGATGGACGCCGTCACATCACAATCGATTCATCGATCGCAGGACTTGCTCTAGGTCGGGGGCTCGTGGCGGGGCGAAACTCGGTTGCTGAAAACGATGATGCTCTTCGAACGGCGCCAAATGAAATTTTGCCGGCTGCATCCTCCTTGTAAGCGCGGACGATCCATTGGACGCCTGACTATCCTTAAAACGTCGTCTTTTTGCATTCGAGACGGGCAGGAAAGGCTTCATTAACCAACGCAACAAATAGGTATTCTCAGCTATGTCACAGACCCACAAGATTGATCTGCCGTTCGAATGAATGAAACGGCAATTGGAAGATTTGAGTAGACAAGTCGATCGTCCACCTCACCTAAAAGGTTTGCCTTTATGCCCAAGTCCATTAGACTCGCTTTATCTTTGATATTTGTTCTACTCTCTCTTCTCGCGGCGGGCCAGGGCATCGTGAGTATCGTCAAGCTGCTGTCCATTAGGAGCAATATATCCGAAGTTGCCAGCAACTGGCTGCCATCGATCGATGTGATAAATCGGATCAATACGATCACCGGGGACTACCGCATCCTGCAGTTCAGGCTGGTGACAAAATCATCAGATTCGACGAGCCTTGCGCATAATATCACCACCTTCCGCCAGAAGATGGAGGATCTCGCGAATGCCCGTGGTGAATATGAGCCGATGGTGACATCCGGCGAGGAACGTCAGGCCTATGACGCGTTCTCCGCTTTGTGGACGCAATATCAGGAGGATGGCGAGCGGATTGTTAAACTAATGCAGGCAGGCAAGAAGGATGAAGCATTTGCTCTTCTAACGAGTGACGCCACGACGAAACTGTATAATGATAGCGGAGCGCTCCTTGACCAGGATGTCGCAGTTAACAAGCGTGGTGGAGTCGCGGCCGTCGGAAACACGATGGGCGCCGTTTCATCGACGGTTTTGGTCACCATTCTTGCCATGGCGCTGGCAACTACGACGGGCATTATAGCCCTGCTTTACTGCATCCGGAAGATTACCGATCCGATCTCGCGGTTGACTACCACGATGGGCGTACTGGCAGATGGTAATCTCGACACTGAGGTTCCTTTCGCAATGCGCGCCGACGAAATCGGCAAGATGTCGAGAGCCGTTGAGGTATTCAAGCAAAACAGCATCAAGGCCCGCGATCTGAACGCGCAGGAGGCCGCGTTGCAGGCCAAGAGCGCCGACTTGCAGTCGAGCATTGCCGAGGTGGTGTCAGCCGCCGTAGCCGGTGACTTCACCCATCGCATCACCAAGAAATACGGCGATGCGGCTCTCGACCGTTTTGCAGGAAGCGTCAACGAGCTGGTCACCTCTGTTGACCGGGGCATCGCCGAAACTCGCCGAGTTATCTCAGCGCTTGCCGATGGGGATCTGACGGAAAACATGTGCGGCGAGTTTCAGGGAGCCTTTGGTGAACTGAAGAGTAATGTCAATACCACCATGGCAGCCCTTCGATCCGTATTAGGCGAGGTTCGCTCCGCCGTCGACACGATCAACGGCGGAGCCGGCGAGATGCGCATCGCCTCAGGCGACCTTTCAAAGCGCACGGAACAGCAAGCCGCGGCCCTGGAGGAGACCTCTTCGGCGCTTGAGGAAATCACGGTGGCGGTAAAAAGCTCGACAGAAAGAGCCACGGAAGCCAGCCATATGGTCGATGAGGCACGCAGAAGCACCGAGCAGTCGAGCGCGGTTGTCAAAGACGCGGTCGCCGCCATGGGCCGCATCGAGCAGGCCTCGGATGAAATCGGCCAGATCATTAACGTCATTGACGAGATCGCCTTCCAGACCAATCTTTTGGCCCTCAACGCCGGCGTCGAGGCGGCGCGTGCGGGTGACGCTGGAAAGGGTTTCGCCGTTGTGGCTCAGGAGGTGCGTGAACTGGCACAGCGCTCCGCCACTGCCGCCAAGGATATCAAGGCGCTGATCAACCGGTCCGGCGACGAGGTCAAAACTGGGGTCAGGCTGGTAACGGCCACAGGCGATGCCCTTGGTCTAATCCGAGGCCACGTGATCAAGGTGAACGAGCACGTTCATACGATCTCGACGGCGGCACGAGAGCAATCGACCGGGCTGGCGGAAGTCAGCACTGCGGTCAACCAGATGGATCAGACAACCCAGCAGAATGCGGCGATGGTGGAAGAATCGACGGCGGCCACCAACCGGTTGGCGGATGAGGCTTCCAATCTGGCGCGGCTTATTGCGCGCTTCAGGCTCGACGGTTCGACTTATGTACGGCGTGTTGCCCACCAGAACGGTAAGCCGGCCGCCTCGCCAGCGCGTGCCCTCTCCCAGAAGCTTGCCGGCGCCTTCGGCGGACGTACTACAGCCGCTGTCGCGACTAAGGAATGGGAAGAGTTTTAATGAATCATGTCATAATTCACCGCAGGATATTATCGGTTTCCATCTGGCAGCCAGCAGTTCTGCATGAAGACGACGTTGATCCCGGAAATCCGGGGGTTAGCAGAGGCGACGCCGCTGCCCCTAACGCATGTTCTCGGTTCAGGGATCTGCCGGTTCTGTCATTCCGGTGATAGAGCTTGCTGCCGAGATAACCAATCCCATCGGTCTAGCCACAGCGCGATTGTCGTCGTTGAGGTAGCAAATGGTATCATCGGCCCGGTCGTCGATCAAGTCTCTGGCATTCTATCGATCAACGGCGATCGGATCCAACCGGTTCGGACTTAGGCGCGACTTCGACCCAACCTTCAGCTACGGAATCACTACGCTTGAACAAGGGATGGAATGCTTCCTTAGTTTTGAGCAAAGGTTTGGCACCAATCAGGACGCATCGCAGCTGCCTAGCAGACTTTTGCTTTTTCACCTTCCGCGACTGTCTTCCTTCAAGACGCGGAGTATTTACGAAATTCAACGAGAGTTCGAAGATGTCCAAAGTTATCGCAATCAATTTCGGGCAACAGGCTAAGACAGATACCCACTTAGAAAGCCACGAAGATGCACAGTCGCAGCGCCTGGAGCAAGAGCGGCTGCAAATGATCCAAATCACCAATCACCTTGAAGCACTGTACGCTCGGCTGCTGACCGTCTGTGGCGACAGACCGAAAAATTAAGGGCGCAGCGATGGTATAGCCCGGTGGAGCGCTGCGAACCACAGCGCCATCGCGAAGGGCTATTTCCGGGTCAGCTTTCGGGCGGAGAGGCCTGCGAAGCACACATAGATCGCCTATGCGGCAGAACATCGTAACCGGTGTGCCGCTCCCACGTTGTCCTCGCTGCATTGATCTGTGATCGCCTTACCATGGACGAGCAACGGGAGTTTCTCCATGGAGAATACATTGGAGGTTCTCACGACCAGGAAGTCTGGCTGTGAGGTTCACCGGCACTGGCCGGACGAGGTAAAAGCGCAGATTGTTTCGGAGAGTCTTCGGCCCGGAGTGATGGTGAATGAGGTTGCCGAACGACATGGCTTGAAGCCGTCCACCTGGCGAACGATGGCGCGGCAGGGCAAGCTGGTTCTACCCGCACCCGAAGATGCGGTAGAGTTCGCAGCGGTGATCGTCGAACCACCTGTTTCGGAACCGTTGATTAAGAAGGCCACCACCCGTCCCGAGATCATCGTCGGGTCCGTCACCATTCGTCTGGAAGAAGGCGCATCTGCCACCCGGATCGCCGCTGTCGCGCGTGCCTGCGCGGTCCCAGCATGATCTTTCCATCGAACCGGGTTCGGATCATGGTGGCGACCAAGCCCGTCGATTTCCGTAAGGGCCATGATGGACTGGCGGCGCTGGTCAAGAACGAGCTGCATAAGGACCCGTTCACAGGGACGGTCTTCGTATTCCGGTCACGGAAAGCAGACCGACTGAAGCTGATCTACTGGGATGGCAGCGGTCTGGTGATGGCCTACAAGCGGCTTGAAGAACACACCTTCACCTGGCCGGGCATTAGTGATGGCCTGATGACACTGGGCCACGCACAATTCGAAGCATTGTTTGCGGGCCTCGACTGGCGTCGCGTCCGTTCCGTAGAGGCGAGACCGCCGGACGCCATCGAATAGATGCGGCACGATGACTCGGACGTTGGATTCTTCCGGCGAAGCGTTGCGGGGTTTGATAGACTTCGAGCATGTTGGACGCCGCCGATCTTCCAGACGACATTGCTGCGCTGAAGGCCATGCTGATCGCGGCGCAAGCGCGTGAAGTCCGCAAGGACGACCGGATCGAGCGTCTGGAGAAGCTGGTCGCTGCCTTCAAGCAGGCAGCCTTCGGCCGCAAATCCGAGAAGGCCGATCCTGATCAATTCGATCTCGCATTGGAGGACCTGGAAACGGCCATTGCTGCCATCCATGCCGAAGATCAAGCCGATAGCCCCTTAGGGAAGCCGCAGCCTAAACCCCGCGCCGTCAATCGCGGCTCTCTGCCCGCTCATCTTCCTCGTGTTGAGGAGATCATCGAGCCGGAAAGCCTGATCTGCGCCTGCGGCGGTGGCCTACATTGCATCGGCGAGGACGTCTCCGAGCGGCTGGATGTCATCCCGGTGCAATTCCGTGTCATCGTTACTCGTCGTCCTAAATATGCTTGTCGCTCCTGCACCGACGGCGTTGCCCAAGCTGCAGCGCCTGCAAGATTGATCCACGCCGGGTTGCCGACGGAGGCGACCATCGCGCATGTGCTGGTCTCCAAATATGCCGATCACCTGCCGCTTTACCGACAGGCCCAGATCATGAGCCGCCAGGGCGTTGATCTCGACCGCTCCACGCTTGCCGATTGGGTCGGCCTGGCGGCATTCGAGCTTCGCCCGGTCTTCGACGCTCTGATCGCCGACCTGAAGCGGTCCACCAAGCTGTTCATGGACGAGACCCGTGCGCCAGTCCTCGATCCTGGCTCCCGCAAAACCAAAACCGGATACTTCTAGGCGTTGGCCCGCGATGACCGACCTTGGAGCGGAGGAGCGCCGCCGGGCGTCGCCTTTACCTACGCTCCAGGGCGTGGCGGGCAACATGCCGAACGGATATTGCAAGGGTTTACGGGCGTGCTTCAGGTCGACGGCTACGCCGGATATAATCGGCTGATTGCGCCGGATCGTGTGGGTTCCGACATCCGGCTGGCCTATTGCTGGGCGCATGCTCGGCGTAAGCTGGTCGAGATCACCCGCGCCGGCGCGACCCCGATTGCTGAGGATGGCGTGAAGCGGATCGGCGAACTCTATCGCATCGAAGCAGAGCTGCGCGGTCTCGACGCCGAAGCTCGCCGCGCTGGGAGGCAGGCACAGTCAGTGCCGTTGATCGCAGACATGCGGACATGGCTCATGCTTCATCGGGCCCGCGTCGCTGGCAAGTCGCCGCTCGGCGAAGCACTCGCCTATGTCGCCAAATACTGGGATGGGCTCTGCGTCTATCTGACCGACGGTCGCGTCGAGATCGACAACAACAGCGTCGAGCGAACCATTAGGCCGATTGCTCTCAATCGGAAGAACGCGCTCTTCGCCGGACATGACGCTGGAGCGGAGAACTGGGCGATCATCGCTTCGCTGATCGAGACGTGCAAGCTCAATGCCGTCGATCCGTATGCGTATTTGGCCAGGGCCCTGGCCGCCATCGTCAATGGCCACAAGCAGAGCCGAATAGGAGAACTCCTGCCGTGGAATAACTTGGTGGTGTGATATGTGCTCAAAGCCTCTATTGCCGGGACGCAGACGATTGACAGCTTACAACTCATAGAGGTAGCTCTGGACCACCTTGTCTGAGCAGCGTTATGGCCGTCATTAATCCGCACCAGGACCACTTTCCCGATATTGGCGATCAGGAGATTGCCAGTCTGGGCGTACCTTTTGCTTTTGTCTCTGTTTTCGATCACTGGCTGACCGAAGCGGAATGTACGGCGACAAGTTTGTTCACCTATGAAAGTGCTCTAAAAGCCAATCAACTTCAGGATTATTTAGCCGGGGAGAGAAAATTTCTCGCGCTCTACAATCATCTTGGAAACGCCGGCACCATCGTGAACTTTTCAGGAGTGCTTCGACCCATAGTTTCCGCAAGCTCCGAATTTCAACGCATACTGCGGCGTAGTCTACGCGAGGCTCGGTTCATGGATGTATACCTTGAGGGATACGGGGTGCGCATCCTTGGGAATTATGACCGCACCGATGTAATTATTGCGGAAACATGCGAGCAATTAGATGTGCTGGAAACGGAAATCGCTCGATTCGACCTTCACATGCTGCGTAAGTAACATCGGCTGCCAGCTCCTTTTGGCACACAGCTCCGATCCACGTCATGGCTGGCTCTCGACCCTTCAAACGGTCCTGGTCAAGGCGCGGTGTGCCCGGAACAACGCTTACAGAACATCGCTCATATGCACTGTTTTAGATGGCAGTTCGCCGTAACGTCTCTTGTACTCTGCAGCAAAACGGCCGAGGTGTGTGAAGCCCCACTTAAGCGCTATTTCCGAAACGCTGATTTTAGCGCCGTTTTGCAGCAGTTCCTCTCGAGCTGCGCACATACGCAAGTCTCGGAGGTGCATTGTGGGGCTGGTATTACGAAATTGTCGGAAGCCGTGCTGCAAAGTCCGCACGCTGACCTTGGCCGCAGCGGCGATATCGTTAAGGGAAATGGGTTGAGCCATATGCTCTTCCATAAACTCCATTGCCCGTTTCACGTGGCGAGGCGTGGGAGACGGAGCCGGACGACGAAGTTCATCGGTATAGCGATGCATACAGCTTTCGATCAAAAGGTACTCTATCGCGTCGAGGAGCGAGCTATAGGCCGACGGGCATTGTCGCAGAGCCCCCCCGGCACTGAGGCCGCGATGGGCAGACAGGGCTAGTTCTCGCATGAGCGTTCCCGCGCTCGATGCAAGATCAAGGGTCGGCTGAATTTGCAGATTTCCGCTGATCGTCCGATCGAGCATGCGAGAAAGCTTGTCACGCAAGGATTGCGTATCGATCGTCAATGACAGTTGAGATCTTATGCCATCTTGTCGGGCATCCAGCGGAGCATTTGCAACATGCGGCGACTCTACCTGTTGCCCAGACCAATGAAAGACTGCATTCCCGGACGCCGGCAGGAAGACCGTTACGACGTCAACTGGGGAATCTAACATGACCGAGAACGCCTCTTCATGATGGGCATCCGCAACGCCAAAACCATCAAGGGAAATTCGACTGCAGCGAGAGTTAAGCGATCTACTGTCTTGTTGAGCAAGGTCAGAGGACGCCAGGGGCGATGATATCAAAGGCAAAAGACGTTCGGCATCGGAGCCCTCGATAAAATTGTCTTTCACTAAGGTCCCTTCATCGGGCTTGCTGAACAAACTTTCGGTCATCCAATATAAACCTATCTATGAACACCAACTCGGACATGCCGGGACTAGTTTTCCAAACCTTCAAAGCTCAAGATGGCGTGCGAGCGATTTTGATCGCGTACATGACCGATTCGGACCTTTGTGGAGGCCGGTTGAATCTCTCATTCCCTAGGCTTTCGTCATGGCGGATCATCACCAGCACCGACATCCACGTTCTCCCGCTCGAGATGGCCTCCTAGTTTTTCAGCGCTGCAGTTGGGAAGCCTCTAATGATGCGATGACTGGCTTCCACAAGCCTCGAACAGATTGACAGATTGTCTGATATACGTTAATGCTATTCCTGATCAAAGGCAAGGCAGCATCAGGGAAATCTGCCACGGTTCTAGTGGAGTTCCCGCACGGCAAATCAATCTAAAGATGCCTCCCAAGGCGAGGGGTGACGGGCTGCTTTCGATCGCAGCCCGTCACGGGAAGGGTGGGAGTGACTATGAGTGGGAGAGAACCTACGCCAACCGACCTTGGAGGCCGTTGAGTCGACACGGAGAAAAATGATTGTGCTGTAGGATGGCCCCACGATTTCGCCACACGCTGGTCCTCTTAACCTGCGCATCAGCATACTTCGGTTATGACGTATAAGAGAGGCACGCTCCAGGCTCAACACTCGGAGACGCAAAGACGTTGACGAGTTCTTTTGGCCTACTAAGCGAGGCGGTCGCGGCAAATATCAATGCGTAAGCCGCGCCTCGTCGCATTGAGTTGACTTTGCGCTCTTCTTAGCGGGTACGCACTCCGGGCGTCTGATTGGGCAAAAGAAGAGCTTAAGGACGAAACCTGATGATGGTCAAACAGCTTGTGCTGCCATAGGCGTGCTGTTGTCTGTGCCGCGCGAACGCGAAAAGCGCGATCAAATCGGAACGTGGCGGCGAGAGAAGACTAACAGGAAAGACCACATCAAACTCAACCGGGTGTCGGAATACCGATGCTTACGGCATTGCGGGCATGAGGCCTCAAAATGACGCCGGTCTCGACATGTGTCCGCCGAAAATCGCAAAAAGGAATTGACAGATTGTCGGACAAAAATTTTACTATATCGCCCGCGCATTGCTTGTTCGCGGGAGACGCAGCGACGGACCGGGAGTTATAAGTGCTAAACTTGGCCAAAAATGCACAAATTGTCGACCTTCTTAATCTACCGGAAGCGGCGACCGGCGCGTGATACAAGCGTCTCTGACTCACAAGGCGTGTCATACTCCATCGACCGAGGTACTGGTTGAACGTGACAGTGACGCCAACATTTCTCCTGGGGAAAAAGTCTGTGTCTTGATAGGCGCGTCAAATCCTGTTGGTCTTTGTTTGGCGCGCTCATTTATAGAAAAAGGCTATCGGGTCGCCGTAGGCGACGCCAATCCCGCCGACTTCGCCTCCCTGGCTGAAGGCCAGGGAAACAATTTTTTACCGGTCAAAGTCAACCCGAACAGAGACGTTTACGTCAACTCAATGGCTGACCAGGTGTATTTGCGCTGGAGACGGGTCGACGTTCTGGTGAACATAGTTTTCCGCAGAAATGAAACAACCCAAACTGTAACGGGATCGCTATCCAGCGCGAATCTGGGGCTTGATGCCGTATCCAATCTAATCAGAGTTACAGGTGCCTTTAGCTCTCGACTTCAGGGCGCGGAGCTTGCCGTAGTGGACGTCGCATGGTTCGAAGAGACGACCTCGGTGGAAGCAGAAGCCGTCCTTCAAGCGGCGTTGCGCACTACTACCTCCGCAATTGCTAGGCAATATTTCGGTTCCGGGCTGAGGATAAATGCTGTACACGCCAGCGATGTGAACTCTACGTCTTCAAGCGAAAATGACGTGCTTCGAACAGTGATCCACGCCGTGCAATTCCTGGCGAATTCGGAACTGTCCGGAAAGCTGACAGGGAACGTGCTGGAGATCGATCCTCGGTGCAGATAGATCGTATGCCTCCGCCGAAGGCCGTCTGCCCTGATTTGGTGATTGGCTTTAAGTCCATGCCTTATGTCATGCGCTACAATCATTTCCCCCATTGAGGTCTTGTCCGCCGACGATCTTGGTCGCCGACGGGATTGGTCGGACGAAGAGAAGGTTCGGATCGTCGAGGAGAGCTTGCAAGGTTTTCGGCAGGGGTCGGTAACGGCGCGGCGATATGGATTGTCGCGGTCATTGTTGACCCGTTGGCGTCGGGAATACCGTAGTGGCCTTCTGAGCGCTTCCGCATCAACAAGCTTCGTGCCACTTACGATTTCGCCGCCGCCGCCGGCATCTTCCGCGATGGTCGGTCCGCTCCGGTCGGACGGCGACAAGATGATCGAGATCGGCCTGCCGAACGGTCGACGGCTGACGATCCCAGCCTCACTTGATCCGACCATCCTTGCCCGTCTGTTGCCGGTTCTGGATGCGTCATGATCGCCTTTCCGGCCGGGGCGAAGGTGTGGATCGCGGGCGGGGTGACGGACATGCGCTGTGGCATGAACAGCTTGGCGCTGAAGGTTCAGCAAGGCCTTGGCCGCGATCCTCATGGCGGCGAGGTCTTCTGCTTCCGGGGGCGCAAGGGTGATCTGATCAAGGTCCTGTGGCATGACGGTGTCGGCATGTCGCTTTACATAAAGCGCCTCGAGGCCGGCAAGTTCATCTGGCCGGTCAGCCAGAATGGCTCCGCCGTGCCGGTGTCAGCGGCGCAGTTGGGCTATCTCCTGGAAGGGCAATCCCCGCTGGACGCAACGGCCTTCGAAGGCAGGATGATCGCCTGCATTGCCCTGTTTTTGTTGGGCTTTCGACATGCGACATGGTAGCTTCCGGCCATGGATGACGCTGCTTCGGAGATAGCCAGACTGCGCGCCGCGCTTGCGGCATCGGAAGCGCGTGCCGCCTGCGCCGAGGCCGATCTCGCGCAGGTGCGCGCCGTCGTGACGACCTCCGAGGCGATGATCCGGCACCTCAAGCTTGAGATCGCCAAAATGCGTCGGGAGCAGTATGGCCAGAGTTCGGAACGGCGCGCCCGGCTGATCGACCAGATGGAATTGCAGCTCGAAGAACTCGAGGCCGACGCCACCGAGGACGAGATCGCCGCGGAACGCGTGGCAGCGAAGATCACAAATGTCTCGGCTTTCGAACGCCGCCGGCCGGCCCGCAAGTCGTTTCCCGAGCACTTGCCACGTGAGCGCCTGGTCATCGAAGCTCCCTCGACCTGCGACTGCTGCGGCTCGGCCCGGATCGTGAAGATGGGCGAAGACATCACCGAGACATTGGAGGTGATCCCGCGCCAGTGGAAAGTGATCCAGACGGTTCGCGAGAAGTTCACCTGTAGGGACTGCGAGAAGATCAGCCAGCCACCAGCCCCCTTCCATGCGACACCACGCGGATGGGCGGGACCCAACCTGCTGGCGACAATCCTGTTCGAGAAGTTCGGCCAGCATCAGCCCTTGAATCGCCAGGCCGAGCGCTACGCCAGGGAAGGCGTCGATCTCAGTCTCTCCACGCTCGCAGATCAGGTCGGGGCCTGTGCGACGGCCCTGCAGCCGATCCATGACCTGATCCGCGCCCATGTGCTGGCCGCCGAGCGACTGCATGGCGACGACACCACCGTGCCGCTCCTGGCTCCGGGCGCAACACGGCAGGCAAGGTTGTGGACTTACGTGCGCGATGACCGCCCCTTCGCGGGCACAGCACCTCCCGCCGCACTCTTCCACTTCTCTCCCGATCGCGAGAAGACCCACCCTAACCAGCATCTCGCCGGATGGCATGGCACATTGCAGGCCGATGCCTACGGTGGATACAACGATCTCTATCGCGCCGATCGCCGTCCCGCGCCGGTCAGGAGCGTGCTCTGCTGGAGCCATGCGCGGCGCAAGTTCTTCGAACTGGCCGACATCGCCGGCAACGTGCGCAAGGGCAAATCCGCCCATGAGATATCGCCTGTCGCGCTCGAGGCCGTGGCCCGCATCGACGCGCTGTTCGACATCGAGCGCGGCATAAACGGCATGTCTGCCGAGGAGCGACTGGCAGCAAGGCAACAGCATGCTCGTCCGCTCGTCGAAGAACTGCACGATTGGCTCATGGCCCAGCGTTCCCAGCTGTCAAAGCACAATCCCGTCGCCAAGGCGATCAACTACATGTTCGAGAAGGAGGGCCGCTGGGAAGCCTTCACACGGTTCCTCGACGACGGCAGGCTGTGCCTTTCGAACAATGCGGCCGAACGGGCCCTGCGCGGTATCGCTCTGGGAAGAAAGGCCTGGCTATTCGCCGGTTCCCAGCGTGGCGGCGAGCGTGCTGCCTTCATGTATTCCCTAATCGTCACGGCAAAGATGAACGATATCGATCCGCAGGCCTGGCTGGCGGACGTGCTCGCCCGCATGCCCGGCATTCCTGTATCACGGCTGCCGGAGCTGTTGCCGTGGAACTGGCCCGCCGGAAGAGCCCGGCAGATGGCGGCCTGATGGCGCGCCCGACGCATGTCTACACGATCGACTACGTCGCCACGCTGATCGGCGAGAACCTCGAACTCCTCCAGGAAATCGCCAGCAACCCAGACAACATCGATTACGGCGAGATGATCCATGCCCATGACGGCAGCGGAGAGGGCATCACCACCTTCACCGACCGGGGGATCGAAAGCTTGAAGGAATTCCTCGCCGATATCCGCACCTGGGACGGCGGTGTTCGGCAGTTCCTTGTCGATGAGCAATGCGATCAAGAAAAGATCGAACGCATCATGGCAGACGAGCCGAAATCATAAGCCCTCGCGGCCTTCGCCGGATGGATACGATAGATCCACTCCCACGTTCTGATCCGGCAAATCTGCAGGTATTAACCTTCCGTTAAGTTTCTCGAAAGACGCAATGGGTAAGAGGTCAAATCCTAACAACACGTAAAAAAGTTTCGATTGTTTTAGTGAAACTCTTATCCATGTTCGTTCAGGCTCAAACATTACTATTCCAAAAGCGAGGCCCCAGCACCGTTTGAGCCCTTTGGAGGTAAGTATGTTCGTCGATCGCCTGTTGTCCACCTTTACCATAAGAGCGAAGGTGTTGTTGGTACTTGTACCCTTGATCCTGATATTGGCGGCAGTTGGTGGGGTCGGCTTAAAAGCAACTGGCTTGCTTCAGTCTCGTCTTCGGCTTTCAAATGAGGTTCTTCAGACCTTGAGCGGGTTTCGAAGTGTCGCGGAAAGCATGAACCGCTTTTTGGCGCAAAGCTCAACGGAGTACCGAGATGAGGCGCTGACAAGTTTAAACGGCCAGAGCGCAACCATGCAGTCGCTCCAGGAAGCGGCGGCAGGTAGCGGGAGCGAAACTGGTGCGCTCGAAAACAGTGTATCGGCAATGTCCGTTATCTCGGGCAGCATCGGCCGCATGTGGTCTTTGCATAATGACGAGGAATCCGTTCGCAGCGACATTGTTTCCAACTTGTCGAAGATCAAGGAGGTCGGAGGCGCCCTTAAATTGGCTGCGGTTGATGTGCGCTCACAAGTACGCAATCAGGAGAACTCCGGGAAAACCATGCTCCGGGAGGCTACCCGCTCACTCGATACGGCATCAGTTATGCAACACATGGCGGAAGACTTGGTGAGCTTGCCGGACGGAGCGAAGCAGCCTCCGACTGTCGCCCAGCAAGGGCTTGTGATCAAAAAGTCGCTAAAAACAGTTAAGCGGGTAGTCTCGACTGCTGACGAGCAGGCCGTTACTAAAATTGAGAGGACTATCGCCAAGCTAATCGCCAACCCCGAATTTGTCGACCCTTCCACACGGCTTGCCGGCTCTGACCTACAGAGCTTTGCGACGAACCTGCGAGTGGATGCGATCCAGCACATGATTGAAGGAACAAATGCGATCCGGGCGTTGGATAAAGCGTTGACGGATTCCGAAATGCTTGTTGCGACGGCGACAACGATCGGCCAGGACGCCGATTCGATCGAAATCGAAATCAATAACCTGTTCCGTACAGCCAACGCAGAGAATCAGCAGCGCCTCGTTGAGCAACTTACAAAATTGGCGCGTGACACCGTGGCAGTTGGAGGCGTTGCCAGCTCGATATCTGGCTTCGATAAAATGCAGGAAGATCTATTCGCCCAGGTGGATTCTATCCAAGAGAACACAGAGAAGCTGGTCAAGATAGCGGAAGCCCGCCAAGCGCAATATTCTGAGGCGGACAAAACCGGCCAGGAGATCTGGAAAAACCTCGTAACCTTTGCAGCAACTCAGGAAAACGATGCTCGCAATGAAAGCAATCTTGCCCGCTTGCTGTCAACTATCGCCACAGTGTCCGGCGTCTTGGTAGCCTTGGCGGCTGGCGCCGGCCTGATGGCGACACTTCGCGCCCCGATCGAACGGATCGCGAAGCGCATGCAAGAGCTGGCAAAGGGCGATCTTCGATCGCAGATTGTCGGACGTGACCGGAGAGACGAAATAGGTGAAATGGCTCGCGCACTCGAGGTTTTCCGTGAAAATGCTGTCTCGAAGATGGACATCGAGACACGAACGGAAGCCGATAGGAAAACCGTTGAACAGGAGCGGATGGATCGTGAACGCGAACGCGCGCAGATGGAGGAGGAGGTCGCAACTGCCGTCACCATTCTAGGAGAGGCGTTATCTCGATTGGCGCGTGGCGACATCTCTCAAGAAATTGACCGCCAATTCCATCCCAATCTTGAGCCGCTGAGGCGCGATTTCAATCACTCGCTTTCGATCCTGAGAGAGACAGTGTCTCATATCGACGAGAATACCAATCAAATTCAATGGGGAACCAGCGAGCTTTTCAAAGCCTCAGATGATCTGTCGCGGCGAACTGAATTGCAAGCCGCCTCACTGGAGGAGGCTGCGGCCGCCGTCGAACAGGTGACGGTCACGGTCAGAAAATCATCCGAGAATGCCTATGAAACCCAGGCTTTCGTGTCTGTTGTTAAAGAACACGCCGAGGGTGCGGCAACCATTGTGACCGATGCGATCAACGCAATGGGCAGAATAGAAGACGCGTCCCACAAGATCGGCCAAATCATTGGTTTGATCGATACGATTGCGTTCCAGACGAATCTTTTGGCACTAAATGCTGGTGTCGAGGCGGCTCGTGCTGGAGATGCCGGAAAGGGTTTTGCAGTCGTAGCCCAGGAAGTGCGCGAACTTGCCCAGAAATCATCAGCTGCAGCCCGCGAGATTCGCCACCTGATTTCGGAATCCTCTTCGGAGGTGGCGATCGGCTCAGATTACGTGGGGAAAGCAGGTGAGGCGTTACACAACATAACGGCGTCGATCTTGAAGATTTCCGATCGGATTGATCAAATCGTCAATTCGAGCCGCGAGCAAGCGGCGTCCCTCGCCGAGATCAACAATAACGTCAACGTCCTTGACCAGGGAACACAACAAAACGCTGCCATGGCCGAGCAGACAAATGCCGCGGCAAAGACTCTCTCGGATCAGACTAACGAACTCAGCGAGCGGCTCGCTTCATTCAAATTGACCGAAGATAAGTCGACGCGTCGGGTTAGGTTAGTGGCGTAAGCTGCGCATCGAACGAGACTGCCACGCGTCGGATGGCCACTGTGATAGCGGCGTTCTACTGAAGGGAAATCCGCTTACGGAAGCGAAATCCGGCCTTAGGCGCTTGGTCTCCCTTTCGCCGCCCGTCTGACTGTAAAAAACCCACCTAGAGCCGATCAACCTTCAAGAGATCAACTGCTTTGCAATGCTCAGAGACACGAGAGGTATCAAATCCGTGCGCATACGTGAAATTACAAGAGCCATCATTCTAATCACCGGCTTGGTGATCCCTTCTGTAGCGGCCGCCGGTGGCCTTACGGAATTGCCGCGGGAGGAACGAAAAACCTACGAGTTGCTCGATCCAAAGTTGCCTACAGGTGAATCTGTCTTCCGCACGTTTAAGGCACAGCGAGCACCGCCGTGGAAAATTGGGTACGCATCGACATATGCTGACAATTCTTGGCGTGCGAGTATTCTTGATGAGTTCACAAACAAGATTGTTCCAGCTTTCAAGAAAGCGGGGCTGGTCTCCGAGTTCATCGTCACCCAGTCAAATCTTGAAGACGCTGTCCAGATCAGGCAGATGCGGCAGATGGTAGACGACGGCGTTGATGCAATTATTATCTGCTGTTCGAACCTCACGGCGCTTAATCCTACGATAGAGTATGCGTATTCAAAAGGAGTGCCTGTGTTCTCGTACTCTGGTTACGTAACATCGCCGTTCGCCGTCAACGCAACTGAGAACAACATGCAAGGCGGGTTTGAGGCGGCGAAGTGGCTCGCTGAAGAAATCGAAGGAAGTGGCAATGTGCTTCTCGTTTCGGGGATCTCCGGCTTTGCCTCCTCGGACAGCTTTGACGTCGGCGCAAAGAAGGCTCTGGAGTATTATCCCGAGATAAAGATCGTAGGTCATGTCGACGGGAAATGGACAGACAAGGTCGCGCAGGCCGAGGTGCAAAAATTCCTTGCAGCGAATCCCGGTCGAATTGATGGTATTATCGTTCAGTCGGGAGCTGAGAATGGTGTTATCAACGCGGTGCGCCAGTCCGGGCGCGACATGATCCCAATCGTTCTAGGGGGCGAAGCTTCGGCAGCCTGTTACTGGCGACGGAACCCCGACTTCGTAAGCAAGAGTTTTCATTTCTGGCCGCCGCGCTCTGAGGCGGGTTTCGTATGGGACGTAATGATGCGAACTCTTGAGGGACAGGGCCCCAAAATTCAGACAATCCTGCGGCCAGCAATTCCCAGTACCATAGAGGATGTAATGGCGGATTTGCCAGCTGATTGCGATCCTAACTCTGAGGATTGGATCGAGCCGAAGAATACAGCTTGGTGGTCTGCCAGCGCTGCTGCTAAATATTTCGATAACCCAGCGGATCCGCTCTCCTGGAAGCCGGCCGATTGAAGATCGCATGCGGGGTCTGTGTGGAATGCGGTGCCTTCATGATCGGCTCTCGTGCAAGGTAGGCTGCGCTAAGGAATGACAGTTCAAATTGGGAAATGCCCGGGTCGCCTCAGGAGAGATGAGACAAGCGATCCGGTTCCAACGAACATATTTGCTCCGCGGTAGCATTCTTCCTCCGGCCCGCCTCTCGCCAACGGGACAACATACTCATTGCGCCAATCAATCTACGTGCTGCCGCGAAGGTTGTTGCTTCGAATGTGAAAGCAAAGTTCATTTCCGACCGCACTATCCGGCTCAGGCCGACGCGCGGTTCGACGCCTTACTGACATATCTGCATCAATTTGTTGCTCGAATGATTTGGGTGGCGTTCCCGGAATTCCTGATCGGATGGATGATGCATCCTGTCTTGGCCCTCGGTAAGGAGCTTCACGATGAATTCGACTTTACAACCGCTTTGGCAACGCTCCTTTTTTCAGAAAAGGCGCAATCACCGGAGGGACGAAGCGCTGCATCATGATACCTCAGCCGACCGAGGAGCGCTGCTTGAAGCATTGATCGGCGTGTTGCCCCTCCCAATTTTCTTCAAAGATCTGCACGGTCGCTATGTCGGTTGCAACAAGGTTTTCGAAGATCTCCTCGGTCGCTCGCGCGACGAGATCATCGGGAATACAGATTTTGATCTCAGTTCAACGCAACTGGCGGAAATTTATTCTATTGAAGAGAAAGGCCTTCTTGAAAGGGGTGGAGCCCAAGTCTCCGAGCGTAAGATCGCTCTCGCAAACGGCGCCATCCTGGATGTTGTCTGCAACAAGGCAGTTTTCAGAGGTCACGACGACGAGCCCGCGGGTCTGATTGGCGTTATCATCGACATAACCGAACACAAGTTGGCGGAGCAGGAACTCAAAAACGCTCTCGAACTAGCCCAAGGGATCGTCACCGCTATTCCAGACGTTCTGTTTGAGGTCGACGAGGATGGGCGATATCTTCAGGTCTGGACCAGAAATCCCGAACTACTAGCCCAGCAGCGGGAAATGCTACTGGGTAGGACGGTCGACCAAGTTCTTGCGCCTGATCAAGCGGCTATTGCAATGGAGGCGCTTCGAACTGCAAGCAGTGAAGGAGTTGCCTACGGTCGATGCATTAGCGTATCCTTGCCAAACGGCGAGACCCGATGGTTCGAGTTGTCGGTGGCTAGACGACCAAGCGCCGATCCTGACGCCGCCACCACGCTCCTGGCATTTTCGCGTGATGTCACGGAACGAAGGCAGGCGGAAGACGCCATCAACTCCGTGCGGACGCAATTGCTAAGTGTGCTGCAAACCATTCCTGACATGGTTTGGGTAAAGAATGTCGATGGCGTACACCTGTTGTGCAATCATGCATTTGAGCGGCTGACCGGGAAATCCGAGGCGGAGGTCGTTGGAAAAACGGACCTTGAATTGTTCGGGGCTGAGAGAGCTCACATTTCCGGAAAATCTGATGAGGCCACGATCGAAGCCGGTGGCATACTTATCGACGAGAATTGGGTGGTTTCCCCGGAGAACGGTCAGTCCATTCTTCTCGAAACACGTAAACTTGCGGTCCTCGGCGCCGGGGGAGAGGTTACAGGAGTCCTCGGGGTCTCTCGCGATGTCACGGAACTGAACGCTTCGCGGGAAAAAATCAGGCAAATGGCCTTTTACGATCCGGTGACTTCTTTGCCGAACCGCTTGCTGTTTAACGAGCGATTGCAAAAGGTCGTCAGTGACGCGTCGTCTCAACGTCGGCGGACAGGGGTAATGCTGATTGACATCGACCATTTCAAAGTCGTGAACGATACGATGGGTCACCCTGTGGGTGATCAACTACTCTGCCAGGTCGCTACCCGGCTTAAGAAATCTGTCCGCGATCTCGACACGGTTGCGCGTCTCGGCGGCGACGAGTTCGCGATTCTGTTGCCGGAAATCCAGACAACCGACGATCTCGATTGGGTTGCGTGCTCGATCCTCGAGAGATTCAAGGAATCTTTCCTATTGGATGGCAAGGAAGTCTACGTGTCATGCAGTGTAGGCATCGCGATCTCGCCCGACGACAGCACAGATGTCAACGATCTGGTGAAATACGCCGACTCTGCGATGTATCTTGCCAAACGCTCGGGGAGAAACAGTTTTCGCTTTTATTCGAAGGATTTGACTGTGGGCGTGGAGGAGCGCATGCAGTTGGAATCTGAATTGCGCCGCGCTATCGAGCGCGAAGAATTGGAGCTGCACTACCAGCCCAAGGTGCTTCTGGACAGCGGCGTTATGATAGGATCGGAAGCGTTGTTGAGATGGCCTCATCCCGAGATGGGCATGATTCCGCCGGTTCGATTCATTCCGGTCGCTGAGGATACCGGGCTGATCGTTGAACTCGGGCGATGGGTGCTGCGTGAAGCGTGCAAGACGGCGAAGGAGCTGAACGCCGATTGCCACCACCTGCACAAGATTGCAGTCAACCTTTCGGGTAAGCAATTCCAATGCTCACGGTTGGTAAACGAGATCGCTGCAATCCTCGGTGAAACTGGTTGCCGCGCGGAATGGATCGAAATCGAAATCACGGAGAGTCTGCTTCTCGATCGGAAGGGCGAGACCCTGCAGACGCTTCTTAAGCTGCGTCAAATGGGATTTTCGATTGCTATCGATGATTTTGGCACCGGTTACTCGGCGCTCAACTATCTAGCCCGCTTCCCGATCGACACGCTGAAGATCGATCGGTCATTCATAAATAGCTCGGACAAAAGGAACGAAGAATTGGTCAAAGCGATTCTGTCCATTGCACAATGTCTTGGACAGGACGTGGTGGCGGAAGGTGTTGAGACCGCCGAGCAGGCAGCATTTCTCGCAGCGAACGGATGCGGTTCGGCGCAAGGCTTCTTTTACAGCAAGGCCCTGCCGAAGATGGAATTGATCGCTCTTTGGGTGCGCGCGTCCGCCACCGGCTTCGTTTCAGATCGTTACGCCGCTTCGCGATGATGAGCGCGAATAAGGGAAAATGTCACCTGTCTGATGGACGGTGATGCGGTGCGCGCTGTGAGACAACTCAACTTGAGCCTCGTCAATCTCTGAATGTCTGCGGTTTTTCGCGGAACAGGGGGCAACGCTGGGTCAACGACCATGCGTTGTGCGGCCCCGCGAGCCGCATTCTCGAATGCTCTGCTCCTACTGCGCGGCATTCGGTAGGCCGGGGAAAACGCGGTACACCGGCTCCTAAAGCAAGGCAGTCGCTCTCGATATGTCTTTCTTCAAAAATATTTGACAGATTATCATACAATCTGCCAAAAATGTCGCCAAGCACCTGATGGGAGGAAAATCAGTGTCTCTTAGTATGCATCACCTGGCCAAGCTTCCGTATTTTTATCCGTTCGAATTTGGCGATGGAAAAATCACGGTACTGTCCGACGGGCCGTTAGAGCTAGGAGATCCTCGCCTGAACTTCTTGGGGGTAGAGCCACGCACGGTCAGCCTGATGCTAGAGGACAATTTCCTGCCAACGAACAAAGTTGTACTCGAGCAAAACGTGCCGCTTGTTGAGATAAATGGAAGAACAATTCTATTTGATACCGGGATGGGGTCTTCCAAAGCTTTCGGGCCCACCACAGGTCGACTCCTAGCCAGCCTGAGAGAGGCAGGTCGAGATCCGACGGAGATCGATGCGGTGGTTCTGTCGCACGCCCATATCGATCATATCGGCGGTCTGTGCGATGCCAATGGAAGGTTAAATTTCCCGAACGCCGACATCTTCATCAGTGAGCGAGACTTCACGGACTGGACGGACGGGTCGTCGATCGATTCTTCATTTCAATTTCAAATCGATAACGCTCGGCGAAACCTGCTTCCCCACAAGGATCGGACCTTCTTTTTCAAAGACGGCGAGGAGTTCTTGCCGGGCGTTCACGCGATTTCGGCCCCCGGCCACACGCTCGGTCATCATTGTTTTATGCTGCAGTCGGGAAACGATCGCCTCTGTTTTCTCGGCGACCTTACGCACCATCATATCCTGTTGATGGAGAGGCCGATGATGGAATTCCGATACGACACGGACCCGAAGCTGTCAGCTAGATCCCGCACGCGCGTGCTTGATATGCTGGCGACAGATCGCATTGCGGTAATGTCCTATCACTTCGCATGGCCAGGTGCCGGGCATGTGGTGCGAAACGGAGACGGATTCCGCTATATCCCCTCTCCAATGCAGTTGCTTGCACATCGATAAGGAATTTCAAAGATGCAGATGCGTTCGGTAATCCTCAGGGAGTCGGGTCTGCCGAAGCCCTATTCAAATTCGAAACCTCTTAAGATTGAGCTTGTGGAACTGACGCCGCCTGGCCCCATGGAGGTGTTGGTCAAGATCAAGGCTGCCGGTGTCTGCCACTCTGACCTGTCCGCAATCAATGGGGACAGACCGCGTCCGCTTCCAGTCGCTCTAGGCCATGAGGCATCTGGCGTTGTCGCAGCAATCGGACCGAGTGTCGAGAAGGTTGAGGTTGGTGACCATGTAGTCATGTCATTTCTGCCGGTTTGTGGCCATTGCTCATATTGCGCTGAAGGCCGCGCCAGCCTCTGCGAACCGGGCTACCAGGCCAATGCTGCAGGAACGCTTCTATCCGGCGGCAAGCACATCCGTTTGAGAGGATACGAAATTAACCACCATAGCGGCGTTTCTGCGTTTTCCGAATATGCTGTCGTGTCGGCGAGCTCGGTAGTCAAAGTGACCAAAGATATCGATTTGGCGACAGCTGCTCTCTTCGGCTGTGCCGTTATGACCGGCGTTGGAGCTGTGATGAACACGTGTGGGGTCCGCCCAGGCCGTAGTGTGGCGGTAATCGGGCTCGGCGGCGTAGGCCTTTCGGCGATACTTGGCGCTGTTGCGAGCGGTGCAAGCGATATCGTGGCGATCGACCTAATCCAAGCGAAGCTGGATCTTGCCAAGGAGCTGGGAGCGACGAAGACTTTTTTGGCCACCTCGCCGAATATTGTTGCCCAAGTAAAAGGCGCGACAAGCGGCGGGGTAGACTACGCGATAGAGATGGCTGGATCCAAAAAGGCATTCGAGCTTGCATATGAGATTACCCGGCGCGGAGGGATGACCGCTACGGCCGGACTGGCCAGCGCAAATTCCCGTTTCGAGGTTTCGCCCTTGCCGTTGGTCGGAGAGGAGAGAACGATCAAGGGCAGCTATATGGGTTCCTGCGTGCCATCGCGCGACATACCCCGCTATATTGACCTTTACCTCAAAGGTAAGCTGCCAGTGGACAAATTGCTGTCGAGCACTGGCCCCCTTGATGAGATCAATGAGGTTTTCGACCGTCTTGACAGGGCCGAGATCAATCGACACCTAGTCTTGATGGACTGATGGCGGGGAGAATTCTCTTGAACGAGTGGACAGTGCTCGCCATCCATTACGGCACCGCGCAAAGACCAGTAAGTGACCTGATACTAGAGACGGATGACATTCATGATCGTCCATCACAAATCGACTACTTCGTGTGGCTGATCCGTCTCGAGGACCGATTAATTCTTGTTGACACTGGTTTCGAAGCCGGAGAGGGCGCGGCCAGAGGGCGGACCCTCTTGATCCATCCGGTGGCAGCACTGAGCAGCCTTGGCATCAAATCCAGCGAAATTACTGATGTCGTTGTAACACACCTGCACTACGATCACGCCGGAAACCTCCCGGCCTTTCCTAACGCCACTTTTCACATTCAGGATCGGGAGATGGCGTATGGAACGGGGCGGTGTATGTGCCATGAGCGAATGCGTCGGCCTTTTGCTACAGAAGGTGTCGTCGACGCGGTCCGGCTCGTTTTTCAGTCACGGGTACGGTTCCATGATGGGGATGGGGAAATTGTTCCTGGATGCAGGGTGCATCTGGTTGGCGGTCACTCGAAAGGTTTGCAAGTTGTTACGGTGGGAACAGGCGGCGCTTTGCTGGTTATCGCTTCCGACGCGCTTCATTTCCAGCACTATCTTGAAAATGACGGCGCGTTTCCCCTGTTTGCAGATTACCTAGAGGTCATCGAGGGTTACAACAAGCTCCGCGTCCTTGCCGGAGCAAACGGACTCATCATTCCGGGTCATGACCCTGAGGTGCTACAGAAATTTTCTCCCCTTGCGCCAGACCTCCAGTTCGCTAGAGTTCTCCTGTGACCCACAATAAACCGATTGAAATTTTTTGCTGTTTGCAGACAATCGGGTTGTCCTACGAAACGCTCCGGCAGTATATTGATTCTGTGCGTCACTAGAAATTTCATCGAAGGTTTGTTGTGAATGGGAACGATCGACCTCCAGATTACACGTCAAAACGCCTCTCTTCGAATCCTTGTTGAGGATAAGCTCCGGCAGGCTATTTCAAGTGGCCGTTTCAAGCCCGGGCAGCGGCTGGTGGAGCGCGAGTTGTGCGAACTCATCGGGGTTGGCCGAACTTCAGTTCGCGAGGCGCTACGCCAGTTAGAAGCTGAAGGGCTTATTACTAGCTATCCGCATCGGGGGCCGGTTGTCAGCACTATCAGCTACGAGGAGGCTAGGCAGCTTTATAGTGTACGCGCGCTGCTTGAAAGCTTTGCCGGGCAGGAGTTCGCCGAGAACGGTTCGAATGAAGAGATCGTTGCTCTCCTCGAGACCGTGGAAGCGTTCGAAGCCGCAGCCAAGAGCGGTTCCGGAACGCGGATCATCGAAGCCAAGACCGCTTTTTACGATTGTTTGATGACCGGCAGCAAGAACGTGTTTGTGAAGCAAATGCTCACGTCGTTGCACAACCGGGTCACATTGTTGCGGATGACATCGATGACCCAGCCAGGGCGGCTGCAGAACAGCGTTTTCGAGATAAGAGAGATTGCGGCCGCTATTGCGTTGCGTGATGGCGACAGGGCAGCCGCGCTTTGCAAGCGCCATATCGAAATCGCGGCTAAGGTGGCGTTGGACTACTTGAGCAAGAACCCCGTCGAAACCTCCGAGTAGTTCCACAAAACGAAGTTCAGGCGACGGCTAAGGTTGACAGATTGTCTGAAAATCTGCTTACCTCTCTTATGGGAGGTGAGACACAGGAAGTGCGGCTTCCCAACAACATCATTTTGTTAGGGAGGACGTATGGGCGCCCATGCCGAGCTGATTAAACGCGTAACCCTGGCGATCGAAGATCCGGAGCTACCGCGACTGACCCCAGGTCTTACAACACGGATCTCGTTGCAAGTTGGACCAGAAAAGTCATCACTTGCTGTGGGAGGCGGGATAGTCGAACTGGACGGCGCGGACGAAAATGCTGACGTCATACTGAGTGCCCCAGAAGGAGCTTGGGAAAAGGTTATGCAGGTGCCGCCGCCGGCAACCTACCATTCGTTCACCGCCTTTCAACTCGCTAACCCTGAGTTCACGTTATCTGGTTCGCCCGTAGCAATCGCTCAAGCGCGTCCCGCTCTGGAGCGACTGTTCGAGATCGTCGTAGCGTCTCCGCCGCTAGTTGCGCCGAAGGTCGATCGAAATATTGAACAGGTCACCGGACGCTATAAGCGGGTAGAGGTCGGCGGCGTAGAACACGATATCTTTTACGAGGAAGCCGGTGCAGGAACTCCTATCCTTTTCCTCCATACGGCTGGCGCAGACGGCCGTCAGTTTCTACCGCAACTCTCCGACACTGGGTTTGCGCGTACGAACCGATTGATCTCAGTTGATCTGCCGTTTCACGGACGTTCGATGCCTCCTTTAACTTGGGACGGCTCGCCCTATCAACTCACAACGGATCTCTACCTGACCTGGTGCACGGCGATACTCGACCAGCTCGTCGGAGACAGAGCTATCGTCGTTGGAGGATCTATGGGCGCGGCGATGTGCATGGTGCTGGCGGCGGAGCGACCGGAACGTCTAATGGGTGTAATTGCGGTCGAGCCGCCGTTGAAGTCAAAGGGCCGTCGCAACCCCTTTCAACACAACGTCAACGTTCATGGGTCGCTTCATAACTCAGCCTATGTCCGCGGAATCATGAGCCCGCTCAGCCCGCAAGAAGAGCGACGCCGCGCCAGTTGGATCTACTCGCAGGGTGCTCCTGGAGTTTATCCCGGCGATCTTTCGTTCTACAGCGACGAGTTCGACGGTGCCGTCGTCGGTCCGAAGATTGATGCCAAGCGAACACCGACCGTTCTTCTCTCCGGGACCTATGACTACTCTGCGACGCCTGCAGACGGAGCAGCGCTAGCGGCCCTCATTCCTGGCAGCCGTCATGTCGTTATGGAGGGGCTTGGGCACTTTCCGATGTGCGAAAATCCTGACTATTTCCGGAGCTTCTTGCAAGACGCTATTCGGTTCGTCGAAGATAACGGCTGATCACAAAGCAACCGCGTTGGCCATTTACCGATCGTGTCCCAGTACGTGGCGTAGGTGACGGTAGGGAGTAAAGCCGAGCGCCCGCGCGTGTCATTGCGCTGTAGCGGGTGATCGGCTTTGCGGGCGGCCATCAGTGTTTTCCGCTAGGGTCGGGTTGTTCAAGACCAACCTGACGGAAAGACCACCGATGACCAATGACATGATGAACGTGCGCTCACTTGTTGAGAAGAGTGCCGATGCAGATTTGTTGCGTGAGATGATCGGCCTTGCTGCCGAGCGGCTGATGGAGCTGGAAGTAGGCTCGGCTACGGGTGCAGACTTCGGTGTGAAGAACTCGATGCGGCTCGCACAACGCAATGGCTACCGTGACCGCGATTGGGAGACGCGGGCTGGCACCGTCGAGCTTCGCATTCCGAAGCTGCGCAAAGGCAGCTACTTTCCGAGCTTCCTTGAACCGCGCCGCATGGCAGAGAAAGCTCTGACGGCCGTTATCCAGGAAGCGTATATCCAGGGAATCTCGACCCGTTCTGTCGACGACCTGGTCAAGGCCATGGGTATGAGCGGCATCTCCAAAAGCCAGGTGAGCCGCCTGTGCGAAGAGATCGACGTCAAAGTGAAGGCGTTCCTCGACAGGCCGATTGAAGGTGAGTGGCGGTACGTCTGGGTGGACGCGACCTATCTCAAGGTCCGGCGTGGCGGCCGCATCGTCTCAGTCGCCGTCATTATCGCGGTGGGCGTCAACAGCGACGGTCGGCGCGAGGTCCTGGGTATGGAAGTTGGCACCTCGGAGGCCGAACCGATCTGGACGGAATTCCTGCGCAGGCTAACGCGCCGCGGTCTACGCGGGGTGAAATTGGTTGTCTCTGATGCACATGAGGGCATCAAGGCTGCCGTTTCCAAGGTTCTCAATGCCACTTGGCAAAGGTGCCGGGTTCACTTCATGAGGAACGTGCTCGCGCATGCTGGAAAGAG
>NZ_ML133605.1 GCF_003985125.1 Rhizobium phaseoli | reverse complement strand
TGTGGTGGAAGACGATCGCTGCACTGCAGGCCGACGCCGAGGCCAGCTTCTCACATTTGCAAGCTTTGCTGGGCGCGAATTCGCCGTCGCAGATCCTCGAACAGCAGTCGACCTTTTTCCGCAAGCGCGTTGAGACAAGTTTGCAGCACGCCAAGGAAGTCCGGGTGCTCTCAAGCAGGGCGGTGGAGGAAATCTCAAAGCCGGTCAAGGATGCTTTTGACAAGGTGCTGACGGACCTCAAGGCGACGTAAAACTGAGGAGACCCTAGAAATACCGCGCGGTGATCTGCCCGGTGAAGAAACACCTGAAGTTCGCACTCGCTTCGATGACCGCCCGGTAACCCCGATCTTTCCCATTCATCTTCTGTGCACGGCTGATGCGCGGGACCATGTCTATGGCGCTTATATTCGCGCCCGAATGCAGAGCCCGCTTGAGCAACTCATTGTTGGCTGCGGGATAGAAGAAAGCGATCAGCGTCTTTTCAGGCGACAGCAGGGCGACCTCATTGATCGAGGCGCACCTTGACGATCACGTCGGCGGCCGCGGCGAGGGCCTGTGGAATTGGAAAACGACCACGACTTCCGCGTTTCGGTAGGCTTCGCTCGAGATTCCCGCCGTTAGGCCGGCACCAGTTCCACTGGCGATCAACAAACTATCGCCGGGGGCCAGCGCATGGAGCGAGCCGAAACCGTGGGATGGCTCGACCGGCGACAGCACGCGGACACCAATTTGTTTCACCCGTTTTGCGTATCAGTCATTCTTGCTCATTTCCTTGTGGCACGTCTCTTCGAACAGCCGGGACCGCGGCTCGACCCATGTCAGAACGAGATGTTAGGCGGGTTCGAAAGTGCTGACTTTCACAGCGGACAAAGATCCGGCTGATTCTGGCCTGAGACGTCATCATTGATTTGGGACAAGGAAGCCGGCGCGGCCGGAGGTCATAAAGCATCCTGTTTTGAAAAGGGATGCGAAAATGTCTGATGATCTGATCGCCAAATACGGCGATGCGCGGGTTCCGCGTTATACGAGTTACCCGACGGCGGCGGCTTTTTCTGCAGCCGTGGGGCCGGATGAATATGCCGGCAATCTCGCCCATATCGCCGCGGCTGGCCCGGTTTCGGTTTATCTCCACGTCCCGTTCTGCCGTTCGATATGCTGGTACTGCGGCTGCCACACGACCATCACCCGGCAAGACGCTCCGGTCGCCGACTATCTCGACGTGATGAAGGAAGAGATCGAGCTCGTCTCTTTTGCGGCCGGAAACGACGTGCCCGTCAAGTACGTGCATTTCGGCGGCGGCACGCCGTCGGTCATGAAGCCGCAGGAATTTTCGGCTCTAATGGCAAAGCTCAGGAGTGCCTTCACGTTTGAAGCGAAAGCCGGCGTCGCAGTCGAGATCGACCCTCGCACATTGGTCGCCCCCATGATCGATGCGCTCGCCGAAAACGGCGTCGACCGCGCAAGCCTCGGCGTCCAGAGCTACGATCCGATCGTGCAGGCCGGTATCAAGCGGCTGCAATCCTTTGAGCAGACGGAAAGGGCGGTCGCCGGGTTGCGCTCAGCAGGCGTCAGCAGCATCAACTTCGACCTAATTTATGGCCTTCCGAAACAGACTGTCCAATCTTGCATCGAGACGGTCCGGCTGGCTGCAGAACTGCGTCCCGAACGTTTCGCCGTTTTCGGTTACGCTCACATACCCGCTTTTAAGAAACATCAGCGCCTGATCGACGAAGCATCGCTGCCGGACGCAAAACAGCGGAACGAGCAGGCGGAAGTGATCGCCGAGGAGCTCCAGAAGGCCGGATATCTGCGCATTGGGCTCGATCATTTTGCACTGCCGAACGATCAGTTGGCGCTCGCCGCGCGCAACAGAACGCTGAGGAGAAACTTCCAGGGCTATACCACGGATGATTGCGATAGCCTGATCGGCCTCGGCGCATCTGCGATCGGGCGGCTGCCGGCCGGCTATATGCAGAACCACGTGCCTCTCGGCCTCTATGCCGAGCGAATTGCCTTCGGGGTGCTGCCGACCGCCAAGGGATATCTTCTCAGCGAGGAGGACAAGCTTCGGGCGAGGGTCATCGAGAGGCTGATGTGCGATTTCGAAGCCGATCTCGGCCAGTTGAGCAGCGGATCGGGTTTCGACACCGGCTTCCTTGTCGAGCGCAACGACCGTCTCGGCGAGCTCATGGCCGACGGCGTCGTGACGATCAGCGGTGAGCGGATTGTCGTATGCGAGGAGGCGCGCTTCATGGTCCGTGCAGTCGCGGCGGCATTCGACGCCTATTTTAGCTCGCACGGGCACACGCACAGCAAGGCAGCCTAGTACTTGTCGCCGGAAGTGTGCATCGGTTCCGGCGACACGAAACGCATCAAAGGCCGCGCGAGAAGACATCGAGTTCCCGTTTCTCGATCGAGGACCCTGCAGTTATCTTCCCAGGAGTCCCGTCGACAACGGCACGTCGAGGAGGATCGACGTCGCAAGTTCGTGTGAAGCAGGGCGGGCGCACTCACAAATACGGTCATCGGGCCGCCCTGTCACAAGTAGATGGGCGCCCGTATCACCGCCTGGACGTCGAGGTCGTTATCGTCGAGCTTTTCGGCTCATTCAAATACAGCTCGATCTCGGCAGGCCCCGGCCCAGGGTATCGTTGGCGACTGACGTCGAACCTTTAAGGTGGCGTGGGCAAGCGCCGGTCCGCAGAGTTGTGCCCATCGCGATTATGGCGGCCGCGCAGGCGCCTGAAGGAGCCTTTTCGCGAGGTGAGCTACCGAGCGCCACATGATCGACGGCTCTCGCCCTCTCACGAACGCGGTTGTTCGAGCACGTCGAAGGACGAGGCAGGGGTCTCCTAGTTGTAGGACTTGCCTGCCGCGGGGATTTCGATCAAACGTTCGACGGCGCCTTCCGTGCAATTCTTGGGTAACCAGAACGAGACCCCGGGTTTTGGCTGGCATCTCCTTCGCGACTGCCGCGCAAAAAAACGACCTCGTTATATTCGTCGTCAGCGAGATTGCCGCCGGGCTAGTGATCTTGCCCACGCGTTCCTTCACAGGTCTGCCGTGCAGATCATAGCTCTTTTCACAGGCCACATTCACTTTCTCGACGGTCCCACCAGGTTTCGGCATCGGCTTTGCCGACAACCGTGTCCGACCACTGCCTTGGACGTCTTGCCTGACAGCGCCTGGCTCTGCTCGATGCTCACTGAGCATCAGCTGCTCCTGGCGAGGCAAACAGCTGCCACGAAAGCCATCGTCATGGGCTGCGCGGTCATCCGCACCTGCTGTGTCTCACTGGGTGATGTTTGTGAGGTCGGCATCGAGCCGCTTGCGCACCATGTTCGGCACCTTTGCAGTCTTGATCGCTTCGAGATTGGGCGGACTGTCACCCACCTGGATCAGGGCAACCATGCCCATGCCGGAATGTGGGGTGCATTTCAGGACATAGACGCCTGGAACATCGAATTTCGCGCGATATAGCTCATTCGGCTTTGACTTGAAGTCGGCAACGCCATCCGGAATGAGGCCTTTGAAGGTTTCGACGTTGTGGCCCTTGTCGGTGGGGATGAAGGTGACGGTGTCGCCGGGGGCGATCTTCAGGAAGCCAGGCTCGAACACCATCGCGCCTTCCGTGCCTTTGTTGAGCATCCGAACCTGGTGGTCGGCCGCCATCAACGGCGCTGCCGAAACAATCAAGGCTGCCGCTGCAGCGATCAGACCGAATTTTAACCGCATTTGCAAGCTCCTTTTCTGCGAGACCCAATCAGCCTCATGAATGTGTCTTAGCAGATGCCGGAATTGGGCTCTTTGACGCCCGTCAAATTCGGGGAAAAAAGGCAGAAGGTCCCAATTTTTGCCTGCTTGCCCAGCGCCCTTGCGAGGGACATGGCAGCCTGCAAGCGATGTAGGAATCACCGAAGGACAAGCACGCTCGGCGAACGTCGGCGCTGCTGAACAGCTTAGGATTGCCGTGACTGAGCTCATATCGCGTCGAGAAGTTCGCGGAGGGCATGAATGTCGATCCCGCGGCTTGTCGCGTGTGTTGAGGTTTACCCTCTGACAGAAATCCTCGGAAAAATCATCAGTGTCGCCCGATAACCGTACCAGCGGGCAAGATTGACGTTCCGCAGGTCGTGCCTGCCCTCGGGAATAACGATGTTGCGCGACGCAAGTTTCGTAACGGTGTGGGCCAGGGTCTCAATGGTCAGGCCGAGATGATCCGCAATGTCTTGACGATTCATGGAAACGCGCAACGGACCTTGGCGGACGCGGGTTGCGCCGGAATGCAAGCTTCACGATGAAGCTGCAGGGGCGCTCCTCGGCGTTCTTCTTCGGCAACAGCACCATCTGTTCATGCGAAGCGGCCGCCTCCTGCCAGAGCAACGAGAGCTAGGTCGAGCGAGCGCATTAGACCGAGCGACTTCCCCGTGGAAACTCATGTGCGATATCCGGCGGATCTTGCATTTCGTGACGGCCTCAGCCGTAAATAGGAAATCGTTTTGCAGCGACGCGCCGTTGAGATCGCCGGCGAATTGAAGAGCGATTATCACCCGACGATCTTTCGCCGATGATACGAAGCAGGCGCACGACACCTTCTTCCACCTGGACAAGATGGTTGCTTATCACCCTCCCACCAAATCGCCTTACCGGCTGCGACGGCCTCGGCCGCCGAGCCTACGAACAGCGAAGAGAGGGATTGGCCGGCATGTATGGCTTCGCGCCCCTTCGCGCCATTGTCGAACGCGTGGTTGTTCTGCACAGCATCTTCATCGCCCCTTGTGGCAGTGGGTGCGGTAGAAAGCAGCTGCGTCACACGGGAGTAAGCGGGCGGTGCCAAAGGGGGAAGTTTGCAACAGAGTGTAACAACGTCGGTTCGTCCACCGCTTCCAGTCCGCTTGTTGATGTAGATCAAGGAGCCGTTCCCGTCTTCGTGACAGTCCTGCCTCGAAATCCGAGAAAGCCGGCCGCGAGGCGGTCGTCTGCGCACTGGAGACGACATCATGAATTACACGACAGAAACGATGGTGATCGCGGTCGCAGCGTTTCTGGCGCTGCTCGCGGCCGCATTCGCGCACGATCATCTGTTTGCAGTCCATATGGGTATACTTTGCCTCTGCCTGGTTGCGGGAACGCTGCTGCTTGTCAGAAACGCAGAGTTTTCGCCGACGGGCCAACAGCGCAAAACAGAGCTTACGGGCTATTGCGACGAGGTAATCCGCTACGGCCTGATCGCTACGGTGTTCTGGGGCGTCGTCGGCTTCCTCGTCGGCGTGATCATCGCGCTGCAGCTCGCCTTTCCCGACCTCAACATCGCGCCCTATTGGAATTTCGGAAGATTGCGGCCGGTTCACACATCGGCGGTGATCTTCGCCTTCGGCGGCAACGCGCTGATCATGACATCCTTCTATGTGGTGCAACGCACCTGTCGCGCGCGTCTCTTCGGAGGAACACTCGCCTGGTTCGTCTTCTGGGGCTACCAGCTGTTCATCGTGATGGCTGCGACCGGCTACGTGATCGGCATCAATCAGTCGCGCGAATATGCCGAGCCCGAATGGTACGTCGACCTGTGGCTTACCATCGTCTGGGTCGCCTATCTGGCCGTCTATCTCGGAACGATCCTGAAGCGCAAAGAGCCGCATATCTACGTGGCAAACTGGTTCTATCTCAGCTTCATAGTCACCATTGCGATGCTGCATGTGGTCAACAACCTCGCTGTTCCGGCGTCGTTCCTCGGCTCCAAGAGCTATTCTCTCTTCTCCGGCGTCCAGGATGCACTCACCCAATGGTGGTACGGCCACAACGCCGTCGGCTTCTTCCTCACCGCCGGCTTCCTGGGGATGATGTACTATTTTGTGCCGAAGCAGGCCAACCGGCCGGTTTATTCCTACCGGCTGTCGATCATCCACTTCTGGGCCCTGATCTTCATGTATATCTGGGCCGGCCCGCATCATCTGCATTACACGGCGCTGCCTGACTGGGCGCAGACGCTCGGAATGGTCTTCTCCGTCATGCTCTGGATGCCCTCCTGGGGCGGCATGATCAACGGTTTGATGACCCTTTCGGGCGCCTGGGACAAAATTCGCACCGACCCGATCATCCGGATGATGATCGTCGCCATCGCATTTTATGGGATGTCGACCTTCGAAGGCCCGATGATGTCGATAAAGGCTGTCAATTCGCTCAGCCACTATACCGAATGGACGATCGGTCACGTGCATTCCGGAGCACTTGGCTGGGTGGGTATGATCACCTTCGGGGCGATATACTACCTGACGCCGAAACTGTGGGGGCGCGAGCGCCTCTACAGCCTGCGGATGGTCAACTGGCACTTCTGGCTCGCGACGCTCGGGATCGTGATCTACGCCGCGGTGCTCTGGGTCGCGGGCATCCAGCAGGGGCTGATGTGGCGAGAATACAATTCCCAGGGCTTCCTCGTCTATTCCTTCGCTGAAACGGTCGCGGCGATGATCCCCTATTACGTGCTGCGTGCCGTCGGCGGAGCACTCTACCTAGCGGGTGGCCTCGTCATGGCCTGGAACGTGTTCATGACGATCCGCGGCCACCTGCGCGACGAAGCGCCAATCCCGACCAGTTTGGTGCCCCAGGCACAGCCTGCCGAGTGAGGTGAGACATGGCATCGTTACTTGATAAACATAAGACCCTCGAGAAGAACGCGACGCTTCTTCTGGTCGGCTCGCTGCTGGTCGTCAGCATTGGCGGCATCGTTGAAATCGCACCGCTGTTCTACCTGCAGAACACGATCGAAAAAGTCGAAGGCATGCGGCCCTACACGCCGCTAGAGCTCGCCGGACGGAACATCTACATCCGTGAAGGCTGCTATCTCTGCCACAGCCAGATGATCCGGCCGTTCCGTGATGAGGTCGAACGTTACGGCCATTATTCGCTCGCCGCGGAATCGATGTACGACCACCCGTTCCAATGGGGATCCAAGCGGACAGGGCCCGATCTGGCCCGCGTCGGGGGGCGTTACTCGAACGAATGGCACGTCCAGCATCTCGCAAATCCGCGGGCCGTGGTGCCGGAATCAATCATGCCGAGCTACGCCTTCCTCGAAGAGAAGGAGGTGACGGTCAGGAGTGTCGGAGAGGACCTCAAGGCCAATGAGGACGTGGGCGTGCCTTACAGCGACGACATGCTGGCGAATGCCGAGACCGACATGAGAGCCCAGGCCGATCCGAACGCGGACACGGCGGCTCTACTCAAGCGCTACCCAAATGCGAATGTCGGCGATCTCGACGGCGATCCAACCCGGCTGACCGAGATGGACGCGCTGGTGTCCTACCTGCAGATGCTCGGAACGCTGGTTAATTTCTCGACCTATGACGACGCGACCGGCTACCGGTGAGGTGATCCATGGAAACTTACACTGCAATGAGACACTTCTCCGACAGCTGGGGCCTCCTGGCAATGGCCGCATTCTTCGTCGGCGCGGTCATGCTCACCCTTCGCCCAGGTAGCAAGCAGACGGCCAAAGATGCCGCCGTTATTCCCTTGAAGGACGATTGAGATGTCGCAAAAGCATATCGATGAACTGAGCGGCGTCGAAACGACGGGTCATGAATGGGACGGCATCCAAGAGCTCAACAATCCCATGCCGCGCTGGTGGATCTGGACCTTCTACGTGACGATCCTCTGGGCGATCGGCTACGCCATCGCTTACCCGGCCATCCCGATGATCACTTCCGCCACTTACGGCTATCTCGGTTATTCAACGCGCGCCGAGCTGCAGCAGGACCTCAATCTCGCTAAGTCATCGCAGACGGAGTTCCATGACCTGATCGCTGCCAAGACAGTGGAGGAGATCGACGCGGATCCTGCTCTTCGTAAATTCGCGATCGCTGGCGGCGCATCCGCTTTCAAGATGAACTGCGCGCCCTGCCATGGATCGGGAGCGAGCGGCGGTCCGGGGTTTCCGAATCTCAACGACGACGACTGGCTGTGGGGCGGGGATCTGAATGCCATCCAGGCCACGATCTCGCATGGCATCCGCTTCGACGGCGATACGGATAGCCATTCCTCCGAAATGCCGCCCTTTGCCGGTGTTCTGGAGCCCATCCAGATGAAGCAGGTCGCCGCCTTTGTCTGGGGGCTGACCAATACGCCCTCGGATGTCGGTCTGGCGGCGGCCGGAAAACAGGTTTTCTTAGACAATTGCGCCCCATGTCACGGCGAGGACGCCAAAGGAAAGGTGGAAATGGGTGCGCCGGATCTCGCCGACGCAATCTGGCTGAAGTCGCGGGGTGAAGACGCCATCCTTCGTCAGGTTGCCTCTCCCAAACATGGCGTAATGCCTGCCTGGGCAGCGCGCCTGGGGGACACAACGGTCAACGAGCTTACTATTTTCGTTCATGCGCTCGGCGGCGGCATGTAAGGAGAAAAGACATGACAGCCCACGACCGCAATCCGATCCTCCGTCTCTACGGCGCGCCGCGTGCTGTTATCCGATCGCGTGTCTCAGCCCGCGCCCAACAGATGCCTGCGTCTTCGGAGCAGGACGACCCGGCAAAAATCGGCAATTCGATGGTGAGTTTGATCTGCCTCAAAGACCACAAGCAGACGAGCCGATAGTTTCAGCTCCTGTGGAGGACGTCCCAGCGGTTTCTCCGCCGCTGTCCTCCGGCCACGCCCTTACTCTGGGGCGTGGCCTTTTCGCTTCTGCACGGTCGTTCTTGATCTGCATCAAGGAACGGATGCGCCACGGCTGGGAAAAGAGTGGTGAAAATCGGACAGGTCCTATGAATCTCTATACCCGCCCTAATCTAAATGACATTGACCACGTTCGCGTCGAACCGGTCAACGCCCGGCGCAACCGCCAGCCTCTCTATGCGCCGCGCAAGAAGATCTTTCCGAAACGAGCCGAAGGGCCCTTTCGCCGGTTCAAATGGGTCTTGATGCTGCTCACGCTTGGCACCTATTACCTCGCGCCGTGGATTCGCTGGGACCGCGGTCCCTATGCGCCCAATCAGTCAATCCTCGTCGACCTCGCCTCGCGGCGCTTCTTCTTTTTCTTCATCGAGATCTGGCCGCAGGAATTCTACTATGTGGCGGGCCTGCTCGTCATGGCGGGCTTCGGCCTCTTTCTCCTCACCGCCGCTGTCGGCCGCGCCTGGTGTGGCTATGCCTGTCCGCAGACCGTCTGGGTCGATCTCTTTCTCGTCGTCGAACGCGCTGTCGAAGGCGACCGAAACGCTCGGATGAAGCTCGATGCCGACCCCTTCACTTTCGACAAGCTCAGGAAGCGGGTGATCAAGCACGCGATCTGGCTGCTGATCGCCGTCGCCACGGGCGGAGCATGGATCTTCTATTTTGCCGACGCGCCGAGCCTGGCGGCTTCACTGTTTGACGGCAGCGCTCCTGCCGCGGCGTATGCCACGATCGCCACCCTGACCGCGACGACCTATGTGCTTGGCGGCCTCATGCGCGAACAGACATGCACCTATATGTGTCCGTGGCCGCGCATTCAGGGCGCGATGCTTGATGAGAATTCGCTTGTTGTCACCTACAACGACTGGCGGGGCGAGCAGCGGTCGCGCCATGGCAAGAAGGCTCAGGGTCTGCCGGTGGGCGATTGCGTGGACTGCAATGCCTGCGTCGCCGTCTGCCCGATGGGGATCGACATCCGCGACGGCCAGCAGATGGAATGCATCACATGCGCCCTCTGCATCGACGCCTGTGGCGGCGTCATGGACAAGCTCGGAAAGCCACACGGCCTGATCGCCTATGCGACGCTCAAGGAATATTCGAGCAACATGTCGCTTGCTACTGACGGAGGACGGACAGCCATCCAGCCCTCCAATGTCCGAAACGACGACGGAAGCTTCATGCCAGCTGTCCGGAATTTCGACTGGCGCATCATCTTCCGCCGAAGAATCGTCTTCTACGGTGTCGTCTGGGCATCGATCGGCATCGCCATGGTCGTCCATCTCACCTTCCGCGATCGGCTCAGGCTCAACGTTATCCACGACCGGAACCCTCAATATGTTCTGGAAAGCGACGGCTCCATCCGAAACGGCTACACGCTGCGTGTCCTCAACATGGTGCCGAAGCCGCGGGACGTGACCATCACCCTCGTCGGGCTGGAGGGGGGCACAATGCGCATTCCCGAGTTCGGCAGGCAGGATGCCCGCAGCTTCACCGCTCACGTCGAACCCGACGCCGCCACGACGCTCAAGGTCTTCGTCACGCGCGCCCCAGACGGGGCAGAGATCAACGAATTCCTCTTCGTCATCGAAGATATAGGTCAAGACGCAGGTCAAGCCGACCGGGCGAGCTATCGCGCGGCGTTCAACGCGCCGGGAGACGTGAAATGAAGACTTCTACTCAGGGCTTTACCGGCTTGCACGTGCTGCTTGCCACCTCGGCATTCTTCGCCGTAGTGATCGCCGTAAACGCCACCATGGCCTTCTATGCTGCGTCCAGCTGGAGTGGCATCGTCGTGGAAAACACCTATGTGGCCAGCCAGGAATTCAACACCAGGGCGGCAGCGATGAAGGCAATGGCCGCCTCCGGCGTCGAGGGCGCGCTCGTCGTTAAGGGCAGCCAAATCCGTTACGACATCCACGACAAGGCCGGCACGCCTGCGATCATCGATGATGTCACGCTGAACTTCAAACGGCCCGTCGGCGATCATGAGGATTTCCGCGTGACCCTCCGGAAGACGGGCGAAGGGCGGTTCGAAGCCGATCACCAGGTTGTCGCCGGCGACTGGATCGTCGAGGCCATATCGAGAATGAACGGGGCGGTCGTCATGCATGAGGCCAAACGCTTCGACACCACGGAGTTCCGCCAATGACCTGCTGCTCGATGGATGCGGAAAGCGTTCTCGGCCTCAGCGCGACATCCGCCAGCGCCGAGGAGGTATGCCTTGCAAGCCACCCGCTCGGGGCTGGGTTACGCCAGGTCGACCTCAGCGTGCCCGACGTCCACTGTGGCGGCTGCATATTGACCCTCGAAAAAGCGCTGTCGGCGCTTGCGTTCGTCAGGAAAGCCCGGGTCAATCTCACCGCCAGGCGTGTCACCTGCGTCTATCAGGAAGAGATCGAGGCGAAGGCGACCGATCCCTCCGAAATCCTCGCCGCGATCACCTTGGCCGGATACCGCGCCCATCTCATCACGTCGACAGCACCCGAAACCGACAGGATCCGGAACCAGCTACTGCTGGCGATTGGAGTTTCCGGCTTTGCGGCCGCCAACATCATGATGCTCTCGGTGTCGGTATGGTCGGGCGCCGATGCGGCCACGCGCGACATGTTTCACTGGATCTCGGCGATGATCGCGGCGCCGGCGCTGGTTTATGGTGGACGCTTCTTCTTCAAATCGGCCTGGAGCGGGCTCAAGCGTAGGCGCACCAACATGGATGTTCCGATCTCGCTTGCAGTGACGCTGTCCTATGCGGTCTCCCTATGGGAAACCATGCACCATGGCGAACATGCCTGGTTCGACGCGTCGGTGTCTCTGCTGTTCTTCCTGCTGATCGGCAGAACCCTCGATCATGTAATGCGGGAAAAAGCCCGCGCCGCGATCAACGGGCTTGCCAGACTGGCGCCGCGCGGGGCGCAGCTGATGATGCCGGACGGGTCGCGGCACTACATCCCGGTCGAAGAGATCGCCGTCGGGGATAACATCGCGATTGCCGCCGGCCGACGCATTCCCGTCGATGGCATGATCGTCAGCGGCGAGAGCGATGTTGACCTCTCCATCGTCACCGGTGAAAGCAGCACGGTCGCCGTCGCCGCAGGCAGCGCGCTGAATTCGGGTGCGATGAACCTGACCGGTTCGCTCGTCCTGCGGGCGACCAAAGTGGCAAGGGATTCGCTTCTTTCCGAGATCATCGGCCTGATGGAAGCGGCCGAGGGCGGCAGGGCTCGTTATCGCCGGGTCGCCGATCGCGCCGCAGCACTTTATTCTCCCGCCGTGCACCTGTTGGCGCTGGCCTCCTTTCTCGCCTGGGGCTTGCTTGGGGGCGATTGGAAACAGGCCATGCTGGTCGCGGTCGCGGTGCTGATCATCACATGCCCCTGCGCATTGGGCCTTGCTGTACCGGTGGTCCAGGTGGTCGCCGCCGGCGAACTTTTCCGCAGGGGCATCGTGGTGAAGGACGGTTCGGCGCTCGAAAGACTGGCCGACGCGGACATGGTGGCCTTCGACAAGACCGGCACCCTGACGATGGGCCGGCCCCGCCTCGTCCGAAGCGACGCGATCGCGGGCAATAGCGCCATCGTTTGCGCAATGGCGGCGCATTCACGGCATCCGCTTTCCCAGGGTCTGGTGCGGGACATAGACATCTCTTACCCCTTCGCCTTCGACAGGGTCACGGAAATCGCCGGCGGGGGGCTGGAAGCCTGGAAAGGAGCGGACTTCTATCGGCTCGGCAACCGGGCCTTTGCCTGCGGAACCGGGCTCACGCCCGCGGGCGATACTCCGTTTTCGGAGGTGGTCCTGTCGAAAAACGGCGTCGATCTCGCCCGTTTCCTGTTTGACGACACGCTTCGTCCGGGCGCCGCGGAGGCTTTCCGCCAGCTCGCTGCAGCCGGTATAGAAACGCTGATAGTATCCGGAGACAGGCAGGCCGTCGTCGACAACACAGCGCGGGCTCTCGGTATCGGCAAAGCTCTGGGCGACCTGGGGCCGAAACAGAAGGTCGAGGAACTCCAGAGGCTGGGCGCCGAGGGCTATCGCGTGCTCATGGTCGGCGACGGGATCAACGACGCACCGGCGCTGGCCGCCGCGCAGGTCTCGATGGCGCCCGCAACCGCATCCGACGTCGGCAGGCAAGCCGCCGACCTTATCTTCTTCAACGATCGTCTCGATGCCGTTCCTGAGGCAATCGCCGTTGCACGAAGATCCGCCAGCCTCATTCGCCAGAACTTTGCTCTCGCCATCGGTTACAACGTGCTTGCGGTACCGATCGCAATCGCCGGCGGGGCAACGCCGCTGATAGCGGCGGTGGCCATGTCGACTTCGTCGATCGTCGTCGTGACGAATGCGCTGCGATTAAATGCCTTCGGCCTATGGAGCGAGCCGCTTGCCGGCGGACGTGCGGAAGTTGAAACCACATGAACATGCTGATCTATCTGATGCCGATCGCAATGCTGATGGGGGGAATGGGTCTCCTGGCGTTCCTCTGGTCGCTGACGAACCGCCAGTACGACGACCTTGAAGGAGCAGCTTGGCGAATCCTCGTCGAGGACGAAACCGATTGCAAAAGACCTTGAACCGCTCACGGCCGAAACGAAAGGAAGATCGATGCTATCGAGACATCCCATACTTTTGCGATCTGACCTGTTTCACGGCCTGGACAAAGCAAGGATAGAAGAACTGGCCGACACGGCTCAGTTCCAGAGCTTCGCACCGGACGAGCGGATCATCGCCGAGGGCCAGCAGGCGTCGTTCGTCTATTGCGTGATGCGCGGCTTCGTGCGACTTTCGAAGTCGGAATCCGCGGGGCGCCAGGCAGATATCTGCATCTGCGAACCGGGCGAGACGTTCGGTGAATATCTCCTGTCGGGAGGCGGCTCCTACACCTACAGCGCATGGTCCGCCGACGGCGCAGAGGTCGCGTTGTTCGACCTTGTGGAGTTGCGGGCGCTTGCCGACCGGGACCCCGTCATGCGTCGCAACGTCATGCGCATCATGGCCCGGCATCTGCTCGGTGCCATGGATTGCATAGCGGGAGACCGGCTGCACACGGCTGCACAGCGTGTTGCGAATTACCTCGTCAGCCGCTGCCCGGCCTCAGCATCGCAGGCCACCTTTCGCCTGCCTTACCGGAAGAGAATTCTGGCCGGCAAACTCGGGGTTGCGCCCGAAGCCCTTTCGCGGGCTTTCGCTGCCCTCGGTCCTGCAGGGGTCGAAGTCAGAGGCAGGGTCGTCGTGGTCGACAGCGTCGATCTGCTGCGGAAGGCGTGCTGACCTCGGGGCAGGGCGATAACCGCGCCGGAATTCAACAACCGTCAATATGGCGATCGCTTGCTCCGTTATGGCCAGGCGCAAAAATGCACCAGGACGGATTGTTTTTGTCATCTCGACTGTCTTCATCGCTTGCTTCAGGCCTTGTCCGCATCAACGGTGGCGCTGACGACACATGCGGATACCATTGGACTGGCGGGCTTATAGGGAAGTGCAGACGAACGGGCGCAACGAGCACCAACATGCGACGGAGAGCGTCTGGCGCTATTCTTCGAGGAGCAGGGCCGTCGCGAGGTAACCCATGCTGATGGTGCTTGCGAAGAGGTAGATGAACAGGCCCTGCGCGAGATAATCCTCAAGCGTGCCTGCCGCGGCAAATCCATTTTGCCGAACGAAGAAGCCCACGGCGGATCCAATTGCGAACCCCGTCGCCAACCGCGTGAGCATGAACCTGATCATGCGAGGCATGGCACCACCTCAGACTTAATCATTACAAATGGCCGGGCAACGGGAATGATGGCTGGCCAATTGAGTTTTGTCAACGACTGGCGCAAGCCGTCATCCAAGCAGCGGCGGGAGCCGGAGACTACAACAGTGCATCTTCTGTTTTTCGCAGCCGGCGTTATCACGCCTGCGAATGCGTCGAGGCTGAGTGAGTTGCGAGTTGCAAGGACGATGCGCGCTAAGGACCTAGCGCGGCGGCGGCTTCTGTGGTCGCGCGGTTTGCCAGACGTGTCGGGATGCGGGAATAAAGAACGGCACCGGCCACGCCCACGACCGCATAGAGCACGAACATCAGCTTGATGGCGATCTGTCGACCAAGCCCGACGAACGCCCTCGCATCAGGCAGGGCGTCGGCTAAGGCGCCGACGAAGCTGTGGCGCGCGAACGTCCTCGTCCCATCGGAATCGCCAAAGTGCGAGCTTGCTATGCCAATGATGCGGGTCGAGCGCGCGGTGCCGTTTCCATTCACCGAAGGCGCCCAATAGCTACCCTTCACAACAATGATTCGGCAAGCCTTTGGACGCGCGAGACGCTAGGAGAAGATGCGCCCCGACCTTGTCTCGTCGGGTGCTGCGCCCACATCGCGATCCAGTGAACACCTCTCCTCAATCCTGCGAGGGCGCCGAGAATTTGTTCAGCGGAGTGCCGGTCCATCAAGCCAGCTCATGCTCGGACGATTCATCAGTCAAGATCAAGCGAGTCGGATTTTTCAAGTCGAACTCAATAACACGTGGCACGAAGAGACGGGCATAGCGCGTAAAGGCGCTGGTCGGCGGAAAGCGAATTACCGTATCGCATCGGGCGAGAAGGTACATCTCTGTAAGAGCAGAGATACCACCGTCCACTCCCAGCGATGCACTGTGTAATGGCCCGGCCTGGGCCGCCTGGAAGCATTTCGGGATAGTGATTAGATCGGGGAACACACCGAGTAAATGGTCCCGTACCTGCGCGCTGTCCGTACACAAGAAAACCATCACAGGGCGTCGATGCGGTAGCGCTTTGGCCTTCTCGATGGCAGTGCACACCTGGCGTAAGGCCAACTCCGGATCGGCCCAGTAGGGCGTATGGTCCATTATATCTTCGCCATTGCCATGCCGTACGTGCACACCGATGATACTGCGCCCCTTGAAGTGCTCCTGATAGATGGCGTGAATACGAGCCTGAATTTCAGGTCTAAGGTTGAGGCTCTGAAATATCTGGCGTTCGGCAGCTTGGTCGCACCGCCACATTAAACAGGCATCACAGACTACCGTGTTGGCATCAGTATCGTCCTGGGCTTGAAGAAGCTCGGTCAGTTCGTCACGTTCCCGGAAAATTTGCTCATCGGGGCGGTAAACGCTCTCGATTGAGGGCTTGTTCCACCATGATGGGAAGAACGGTCCCGGAAATGAGAACTGGTTGATCTGGTCATCGCAAATAACCCGTACGCCAGCAATATCTTGAATCGGCTCGAAGAACACCGTAAAAGCGTTCGTGAAGGGTTGATTGAGATAGCAGGAGCCACGCCAATCGATGGCCAGCGTCCGCCCCGTTCGCTGTGCATAGCGCCAAGCTGCCGCCAGCGACCAGAGACAATCACCGAAACCAGTCCGCCGTCGAGAAACAACATACCGATCCCTCTTCAGGTCGCCAGCGAGCATGTTCGTTGCCTTGTTCTGGAAAAGCGCATCGGCTTAAATCCTGCTGAAATTTTGCATATCAATTCCCGGACCTGCATCAACGCTCGTGATTCCCGCCAATTTTATGCATGACCCTTCGTCGCACAGATTTACCATTTTACGCCAGACTGGAAGTTGCGGCGCCATACGCCTTTTCAGTCCGGGCATTGAAGCCGCCGCATAGCCCTCCGTCATCGTTCAGTCGTTTATCTCGCACCCGATCCAACCCATCGGCATCGCACTTGGCTCGGAGCGAGAGGCCGGAGCTTACGTTGCGGTACGGCTCATGTTGGCGCGCTTCGCCGATTCATCGAGGGTGGCGCCGATCTAGCCAATTCCCGTCCTTTCCCGCTACCTGATCTCTATTTCATGCGTCTTCTGGAGCATCCTGGGGAATCCGTAAAATCGATTGTTTGGATAATCTCCATCCGCTTGATGGATAAGTGTGGCCACCATTGCGTCACGGCTGCCACCGTGGCGGCGATGCTGGCGAGTCTCACAACTGCGGCTCGCTGGACAAGCAGTCGATGATCGTGCCGCGGCCCAGGTTGTTGATTCAGACGAGCTCGGTTACCTCCACTTGGAGGCCCATCGCGCCCGTTTGTTTTCCAAATGTGTTCCGCGCTACGACAACAGCTCGATCCATAGTCGCGTGGTCGTCACAGCATTATTGGACCGCCTGCTTTCACCTCTCGACGGTGGTCACCATCCGGGCGACAGTTATCGGCTTAGCCAAAAGCGACGCTCCGACCGTCTGCGGAAGATTGGGGCCAGTGCTCGGATCTAACGAAACGCAAACCGATGGGGTCCGTTCTTCAATTCGGCAAGTGGGACTAGTTCCTCGAGTCGTTTGACAGCCATAGCCGATCAATTCTATCCGGCGCTTTCAGGCTTCCGGAAGGTTTCAATCTGCTCCGGAGCTTTACCCAGAGTAGGTTAGAAAGCCGCCAATGCCGAGCCATGATAAGTTCGTCAAGGGAGCGACGACGGAAATCCGGCGTCAGCCACGACAACAGGCTCGGTCCGTTAGCAGGAACTGTGGCTCGAATTTTATCTATGGCGTGGATGGGTATCATCCAAACAATCGATTTTACGAATTGAATGGCATGATCCATTAGACGAGCATCTTGACGGAAATCAAGTCGTCGATGGCGCGCCAGTGGTGTAGAGGGGTCAAATGTGTGGCTTTGGAATGTAATGCTAGCATAAGCGTTCGATCAGCCCATTGCATCATCTTGCAATCGTCGATAGGTCGGGGTTCGCGACCAATCGTCACTTTGATCGCAAGATCGATCGTTTTGGCAAATCGGCAAAGATTATGAGGCCTTTGCATGCGATTTACGTGCGTTGGGAACCGTTGCGGAAAAGGAATCGCAACTCCGACCATGTCGAGGGAATTTACATTCGCACTCGGTACAGTCCGCAACGAGCCGCGTATTGACAGATTCAAACGAGGCGGTCTGGTGACCGCTATTTTGGGAAACGGCGTACGCTACACGCTGCCACACGCGCGTTTCGACCTGCGTCCACGCGCGGCGTCATCATCCTACCTTTGGGCGGCCGGTCTCCGAATGGCCACCAGGATAATTTACCGGAAAGGACGAGAGCAATGACGCACCTCGATTGCTCGTGCGAAGTGCACGGTGAGCGCGATGACGGCACTGGTCGTCACAGCGTTTATTTGACGTTCGACGACGGTCCGCATCCATTTTGTACACCGGAGATTCTCGATATTCTGGCTGAACACCGGGTGCCGGCAACATTCTTCGTCATCGGCGAGTTCCTGGCCGATCAATCGAAATTGATCCAGCGAATGATTGCAGAGGGGCATGAAGTCGCCAACCACACAATGACGCATCCAGACCTGTCTGACTGCGAACCCGACGAGGTGCAACGTCAGATACTCGAGACAAACAGAGCCATAAAAATGGCGTCGCCTCAGGCGGTGGTGCGGCACATCCGAGCTCCTTACGGCATCTGGACCGAAGAAGTGCTCAAGGCTTCGGCGAATGCGGAACTCACTGCCGTGCACTGGTCGGTAGATCCGCGAGACTGGTCTCTTCCCGGGGCCGACGCCATTGTTAATGATGTGCTGCAGTCTGTCCGGCCGGGGTCAATCGTGCTCTTGCACGACGGTTGTCCCTCCAGTGAAATGCAGCAAGGAGCTGACCACAGTCTGCGCCACCAGACTATCATGGCGTTATCTAGCATAATTCCAGCTTTGCATGATCGCGGCTTTGTATTTCGCTCGCTTCCTCGGGAGTTCTGAAGATCCGATGGATATGCTTGACACAACCAGCACTGTCGCCGTCTCGCTTTATGCACTTCTCTCGACTGCATATAAAAGCATGCAGGCCGTTTATTCTCTGCCGACCGATGTTTCATTGGCGTCCCACGGCTTGGGCGGCTTTGACGAGCTGCCCAGCGTAGATGTCATCGTGCCAAGCTTCAACGAGGATCCCCGCACGCTTTCGGAGTGCCTGGCTTCTATTGCGGGTCAGGAATACGGGGGAAGGCTGCAGGTTTACCTAGTTGATGACGGTTCCGAAAATCGCGAGGCTTTGCGACTTGTGCACGAGGCCTTCGCGCGAGACCCCAGATTCAATATTCTCCTGCTTCCCCAGAATGTCGGCAAACGGAAGGCACAGATCGCTGCGATACGCCGCTCTGCTGGAGATATGGTGTTAAACGTCGACTCCGACACGATCCTCGCATCTGATGTCATCAGGAAGCTCGTGCCTAAAATGCAAGATGCGGCTGTCGGCGCGGCCATGGGACAGTTGACGGCTCGCAACCGAAACGACAGTTGGCTGACCCGTTTGATCGACATGGAGTACTGGCTGGCTTGCAACGAGGAGCGTGCGGCACAAGCTCGCTTCGGTGCCGTTATGTGCTGCTGCGGTCCATGTGTTATGTACCGTCGCTCTGCGCTCGCTTCGCTGCTTGACCAGTACGAGTCACAGTATTTTCGGGGAAAGCCAAGCGATTTCGGTGAGGATCGGCATCTCACCATTCTCATGCTGAAGGCAGGCTTTCGAACAGAGTACGTGCCGAGCGCCATCGCAGCGACAGTCGTTCCGAACAAGCTAGGACCGTATCTGCGCCAACAACTACGCTGGGCGCGGAGCACGTTCCGGGACACGTTGCTTGGGCTGCGCCTGCTGCCCAACCTCAATCGCTTCCTTACGCTCGACGTCGTCGGACAGAACCTCGGACCGCTGCTTCTGGCACTATCAGTGCTGACGGGACTCGCACAGCTTGCATTGACGGGCACCGCGCCTTGGTTGGCAGCCCTGATGATTGTGGCCATGACGATGATCCGCTGCAGCGTTGTAGCGCTTCGGGCCCGCCAACTACGGTTCCTCGGATTCTCTCTGCATACATTCATCAATATTTTTCTGCTACTGCCCTTGAAAGCCTACGCGCTGTGCACGCTGAGCAATAGCGACTGGCTGTCGCGCAGCTCTGCTGGCAACTCGAATCAACATCCGACGGCTGATGCACGCACTACAGAATGTTCTGGACATGCGACAGCGCCTCGAAGGCTCAAGCCCGCCCGCCATCCTGCCAGGCGAACGACGTCTGACTGCATGTGCAGCGACGAGTAAGATCTATTTACCGAGGTGAACGAGTTGACACAGAGCGACAATTATCAATTGCTGAATCGGGAACTGGCTGCACCCGATCCATGGGGACTCGACGCCAATCCATTCGAGCGTGAGCGTCACACGCAAATGCTCCGCTTGGCGCTTGCCCAGGGATCCATCTCAAGTGCGCTCGAAGTGGGATGCGCTGCCGGCGCATTTACGGTGCAGCTAGCCCCCCACTGCAAACGGCTCACCGTGATCGATGTTGTGCCTCAGGCTATAGAAAGATCGCGTCGACGCATAAGGGGTTCTCCGCACATCAGCTGGATAGTCTCTGATGTTCAACAGTTTTCACCTGACGAGAGGTTTGATCTGATCGTTGTGGCGGAAGTGCTCTACTACATCGGAGGAATAGCCGAGATGAGAGGGGCTGTTCGGAATTTAGTGCGGATGCTTGCGCCAGATGGATATCTGGTTTTCGGATCGGCGCGCGACGCCAACTGTCGTCGCTGGGGCCACGTTGCTGGTGCTGAGACGATCCTCGGCATGCTGAACGAAACTTTGCTCGAGGTAGAGCGGCTTGAGTGTCGGGGTGAGTCGGTCAACGAAGATTGCTTGCTCGCCTGTTTCCGAAATCCGTTTTCTGCCTCCTAACGGCTCAACCCTCGACGTTCAGACATGGAGACACTATGCGCATCTGTGGTATCAAATTGACCCATGACGGAGCGGACGCGCTTGTCGAGAATGGGTGGCTCGCCTTCTGCGTCGAGCAGGAGAAGCGGGGCAGCAACCCGCGATATGAAACTGTCGACAATCTCGACGCGATTGGCGCCGCTTTGGCGCAACACGGTCCGGATCCACGCGTTCTTGATCAAATCATCATCGACGGCTGGGGTGCAATGCTGAAAGTTCTCTCGAATCCGTCGAGGGCTCCGGTCTCGTTCCAATGACAGGGCATTTCCCTGCAAGAACTATCCTCGTGATAGGTGCCGCGCGGCCACCGCAGCCCGTGGCTCCGCCTCGTGGCGCCGATCTGCCTGGAGGACCCGTGCGCCTTATATAGTCAGCCCTCGAACTCCGGATTGCGAAATGTTGTTTAACCATCAGACCCGGATGAGATGCCAGGACAGAATTCCGGCTGTTGTCCATCTCGATGAATCTGCACGATTTCAGACCATCCCAGGCACTCTCTCCGTGAAGGCGCCGAGCTACTCTTCGAATGTAACAAGCTCAGGGACATTCGGCTGCTCTGCAACACGAGTGCCAATTACCACGGACGAGGCGTTTTCCCGGATTCTGCTGCAGCCCTTTAATGGAGACGCAATGAACACATACGGTGCGATGGACCAGGAAGAACCCAACCAACCGAAGAAATGCCGGTCAACGGCGCCCGACGGTCAGATGAGCGCATGTTCATGACCGCAATAGATTTTTCCGACGTAAGTAAGACATATGGCGACAAGGCCGTGGTCAGCGCGCTATCGTTCCGCGTTTCCCCGGGGGAATGCTTCGGGCTGCTTGGACCGAACGGCGCGGGCAAGAGCACGATCGCACGCATGATCCTTGGCATGACAGCCCCTGATGCGGGGAAGATTACCGTGCTCGGCGTGCCGGTGCCTGCCCAGGCTCGCTTGGCGCGAAAGGGTATCGGCGTGGTGCCGCAATTCGACAACCTTGAGCCTGAATTCACTGTGCGCGAGAATCTGCTGGTCTACAGCCGCTACTTCGGCATGAATACACGCAAAGTCGAGGCGGTCATGTCGTCGCTCCTTGAGTTTGCACGCCTAGAGAGCAAGGTGAATGCGCGTGTGTCTGAACTTTCAGGCGGCATGAAGCGGCGCCTGACGCTAGCGCGTGCGTTGATCAATGACCCGCAGCTACTTGTCATGGACGAGCCGACCACCGGTCTCGACCCGCACGCGCGCCACCTGATCTGGGAGCGCCTGCGTTCCCTGCTTACGCGCGGCAAAACGATCATCTTGACCACCCATTTCATGGAAGAAGCCGAACGGTTATGCGATCGACTCTGCGTACTCGAAGGAGGTCGCAGCATTGCCGAAGGGCGTCCGCATGACCTGATCGATGAACTGATCGGGTGCGAAGTCATTGAGATCTACGGCGGCGATCCGCATGAGTTGGAATCGCTGGTCGGGCCATATGCCGATCGCATCGAAATTAGCGGCGAGACCCTTTTTTGCTATGTGTCCGACCCGGAGCAGGTGCGTGTGCGGTTACGGCAGCGCGCGGGCTTGCGCATTCTGCAGCGTCCGCCGAATCTTGAGGATGTATTTTTGCGGTTGACCGGGCGCGAGATGGAGAAGTGAACGATGGATGAAGGTTGTGCTGCGGCTCTGCCCGCCAACGCTTTTAACTGGATTGCGATATGGCGACGCAACTATCTGGCATGGAAGAAAGTAGCACTTGCGTCAATTGTTGGAAGTCTGGCCGATCCTATGATCTACCTGTTTGGCCTCGGCCTTGGCCTCGGAATTATTGTGGGTCGCGTTGACGGCACAACCTACGTTGCATTCTTGGCGGGCGGCATGGTGGCGACAAGCGCGATGACGTCTGCGACGTTCGAGACGATTTACGCGGCCTTTACGCGAATGCACGCCCAACGCACCTGGGAAGCCATGCTCTACACACAAATGACACTTGGGGACATCATCCTGGGTGAGTTGGCATGGGCAGCGAGCAAGGCATTTCTTGCCGGTACGGGAATCATAATCGTCGCCACCGTGCTAGGCTATGCGACGTGGCCATCAGTCGTCTATGTGCTGCCAATTATCATGCTCACTGGATTTGCATTCGCGAGCCTTGCGATGGTAGTCACGGCGCTTGCGCCCAGTTACGAGTATTTCATTTTTTACCAGACGCTCGTCCTCACACCAATGCTGTTCTTGTGCGGCGCGGTGTTTCCAATCACGCAACTGCCCCAGACTTTTCAGCAGGTAGCGCAGTTCTTGCCTCTAGCGCATGCGATCGACCTCATACGCCCGGCAATGCTTGGGCGCCCCGCGAGCAGCATGGGCCTGCATATAGGCGCGCTTTGCATCTACGCGCTTTTGCCGTTCTTCCTGTCGGCAGCGCTGTTGCGTCGGCGCCTGATGTCTTGACGCCACTCGCCACCACGCCAGGAGGGGTATTGCGATGCAGTGTCTTGAAAAGACCCGCAGAGCTCTGAAGATAATCATCATAGTCCGGGAACAAACGAACCCATGTCGGCGCCGGCGAGACGATGCAGGTTTTTCGCTCTGCAACTGGCCGAACTCGGAAGCAAACACCCTTCAGGAAGATCCGGCGTGTATCAGGAGAAAAGCAAATGAAGGTCATCTCAATCGCTACGGCGCTCTTTGCTCTGGCGTGTCCCGCGAACGCGTTCGAAAACAAAGCGGTCGCGGCTACGCTTATCTTAAGGACCGATCGTACGATTGCCGGTCAGCCCATCATCGTTCCACGGAAGGATGTCGAGGTCATCGCTTCGATTTATGAGATTGCGCCCGGTGCGACGTTACCAATTCATCAGCATCGCTATCAGCGCTATGGCTATGTGCTTTCGGGGGAGATCACGGTCACCAATACAGAATCTGGGAAAGAAAGCATTTTCACGGCAGGGGATTTTATCGTCGAGTCCTGGGGCATATGGCATAAAGGGGCGAACAACGGCACCGAGCCGGTAAAGCTGCTCGTGATCGATCAGGTGGAAAAGGGCAGTGAGAATGTTCTGCCGCAAAAATAAAGACGTTGAGGTATTACCGGAGGGCAATCTGGCGCCACGGCTCGGATGTGGTGAACCCGTCCCATATTAGGGGTTGGTTTGCCGCTCCTTGCTAATGTCGATTGGAGCTGCGTGAACCTTCGACTTGCGTCGTCGACAAACTGTCGAGGAGGTTGTTTCATTGGTCGGCTGAACGGCGGGCGTAGGAGAGCATCTGTCCAGTTCCTCCATACTTGGTCGTCAGTCAGCGCGGCTGTTGGGCCAGCGGCGACAGGATCATCGATCATCCGTGAGACTGTAGCGGCGGCGTTTCAAAGAGGCTCCTCATTCCGACGCCATGAATCACGCCGAACGACAAAACCACGAAAGAATGCTAGGAAATCCTGAGACGTCTCATTACCTCATGGGGCGAAGGCATGCGGGATGCTTCCTGGCATAGCACGTCCCGCATCCAGAGGCTTGCCTGATCACTATTGTGAAGCGCGGGCCATTGGAGGGCCTGTGTGAACGCGGGCAAAGGTAGCGGAAGGTCAGCGATCCGCAGGGGTATTGTCTTTTCGAGCTGCTTGACCAGGCGTAAGGGCATTGTCGCTATGCGCTCGGTCCCTGAAAGCATGAACGGAACCATGCTGAAGCCCTGCACGACTACTTCGACATGTCTCTTAAGCCCGTGCCCAAGCAAACACCATTCCTCGATGGAAGCAGCGTTCCCAAACTTCACCACAACGTGCCCCATCGACATATACCTCTCGAGTGTAAGTTGCTCCGAGAGTAGCTTGTTCGAGCGGCAGCCCACGCACACGAGGGTCTCCTCGAATAACGCCACCTTAGGATGTGCGCGCGACATGAGCAATTCCGGAAAGATGAGAAAATCGGCGTCACCGCGCCGCAAGTAATCATCGTAGTTATCGGCGATCGGCAGCAACTCGAAGCTGACGGCGGGCGCTTCTCGGGCGACACGCGTCACGACCTTTTCAAAAAAAACGAGTGCGGCGTAATCGGAAAGAATGACTCTGAAGCAGCGATCCGATTGAGCAGGGCAAAACGGATCCCAGGATATGATCGAAACCTGGATGTGAAGCAGAGCCTCGCGGACCGAAGGCGCGAGCCGCTCCGCACGCGGGGTTGGAACGAGTTCGCGACCGACCATGGTAAAAAGGTCGTCATTGAAATAGGTGCGTAACCTGCCGACGGCCGCGCTCATGGCCGGTTGGCTCAAGTTGATGCTGCGCGCTGCCGCCGTGAGATTACGCTCGGTCATCAAGGCGTCGAGTGCGACGAGGAGATTCAGATCAAGGCCCTTGAACCGCATGTCTTCATCCATAGCGAGGTGGCGAGATAAAAGGTGAAAAGGCTTGGTCTCGCAGTGTGCGCCGCCACGAGAGATCAGCAAGCAAAGGGTCGCCTAAAATTGAGAAAGTATCGATGTTCCAGCCGCCGTGGCTTTGATGGTCTTACTGCTACCTTCAACCGACACGATTCAGTGGTGCCTGATCATTCTGGCGAGTAGCAGTGTTTTCCGCGGATAAAGGTTTCGGTCTGCGACGTCGATCACTTCGGCGCCTTCAATATGTACTTCGGGGGGTAAGACGCACTCGTAGCACTCACCTTCTTCGGCAGGAGTATCTTGGCAATTGAAGTCTTGAGTGTGCTCCGCTGAATGGGCTTTGTCAGCACCATTCAGGTTTGCGCGGGGGTCACTTGCCGCCGGGCCACAATCTTGGTTACGATCATCTGCTGCAAGTGACGGCCCGGCCCGCAATGTCAATGCGAGCAACGCTGCAACGATGACGTAGTAACCAATAACCTTCATGAGACGTTTCCTTTCTTCGACTAAGGCCAGGCGATACCAGGTAGGATTGATGCCATTCCCGCCGCCAGTGCTTCGGGGCTACAGGCGTTGTTGGATTGGTTGAGAGCCTTTCAACGGATCATACCCGGTGGAGTGGAGACGGCCGTCTATGGAGCATCCGCGAAAATTGGTGAAATCTATTGTTTAAATGCGAGTCATCCATTTGATGCATGTAGACGACGTCTTGCCTGCCCGAGCCAACAAGTGTCGCCAAACCCACTGTTTTCAGGGGCGCCTTTTCACCCAGTCCTTCTATCCTCAGTGGGCTTGCGCATGTCGTTGCCGCCATCCCCTTCATCCGGGATAGCAAAGGGCGCCGCGTGCGGGAGGGACACCCCTGCGTCTCCCGTCAGGCTACGACATTTTGTTCGATCGGCTGCCTTGTATGGAGAAGACCGGATTCCTGACGTTTCAGTGTCATCGTTTGCAATGAGATAGAGGTAATGGCCGCAAGCCGGCTGGGTCGACCACGTTTAGCTTCCATCGCGGAACGTCGCCATTAGCTTTCGACGTTCATTTCGAATGATCGTAGCGTGATGAACAAGTCGGTCTACCGCGGCAAGCGTCATGGCCGGGTCCGGAAAGACGAGGTTCCATTCTCCAAAGGGCTGATTGGCGGTGATGATGATGGACCGCCGCTCATATCTTGGGAGATGAGTTCGAAGAGCACGCGGGTTTCGGCCTGGTCCTGGTGACGTAGGCCAGGTCGTCGAGGATAAGCAGATCGAACTTGTCGAGCTTTGCGACGGCGGATTCGATCTGGAGTTCACGCCGTGCGACCTGCAGTTTCTGGACGAGGTCGGTCGTGCGAGTGAACAGCACCCGCCAACCGTTCTCGATCAGCGCGAGGTCGAGGGCCGCGGCGAGATGGCTCTTTCCGCCGCCCGGCGGACCGAACATGAGGATATTGGCACCTTTCGCGACCCAGCTGTCGCAGCGGCAATGGCCATGACCTGGGCCTTGGAGACCATAGGGACTGCATCAAAATCAAAGCTGTCGAGCGTCTTTTCCGGTGGCAGGTTTCGCCTGGGCAAAATACGCCGACGCTTTGCGCAGAATCTCGTTGGCCTGACGAAGCTCGCGGCTCTCCCGCTCAAGAGCATTCATATTCTCGGCGACATCGTTCGGCCGGCCTGCTCGCTTACCGCTATCGACCTCGGTCTTCTTCACCCATTCGTGCAGCGTGCGTGGCCGGCGAGCAGCCGATCTTGGCCGCGATAGATGAAACGGCAGCCCACCGCGCGGGGTGCTCGGCTTCGTGATCCAGCACCATGCGGATGGCACGCTCACGGACTTCAGGCGAGAATTTGTTCGTTGTCTTGCTCATATCGGCTCCAATCTCTCATGAGTTGAAGCCTCCGGCAAACTCGGCGCGGTTCTTGAATCCCAAAAAGGGAACCGGCTATAGGCTTGTGTTTTTAAGCAAAACGTCACCCTCCACTCCTAGGTCCTGTTGACAAAGTCAGCAGTGATAATGCGATAAGATGGCTCCTAACGGAGGATTTGATGTCTGGAGCTGATCGGGAAATACGACTTCGACTTAGTGTGCAACGCGCCTTGCTCGGGGCCGTATCATCGACGCTCGCCGCCGTTACGTGTGGCTGGAGTGGCAACGAGATTGTCCTCGAATTCTTGGTCGATCCCGATTTCAGCGATGATGACCGCGAACGCATGGAGGTAGTCGCATCCGAGGTCATCTCGGATTTCGGTTATGAAACAATAATGACTGTCTTCACATCCCCACCATCGGATGGACCGAAGGTTCCGGTTGATAGGCGATGGTGGGCTTACAGGCGATTTGAGCCATTGCTGGGCTAAAGGCGTTCCATGAAGTGCGGCAGCCAGATTTTTGCGGCGGCCAGCAAAAGGAACGCTTCGAAGGAAGTTCGGGTCTTGTCGTAACGGGTGGCAATCCGTCGGAACTGTTTGAGCCGGTTGAACATTCGTTCGATGCGGTTGCGGTCTTTATAAACTTTGAAGTCGCAGGAAGGCGGGTCTTTCCGGTTCGCTTTTGGCGGAATCACGGGCCGAATGCCGTGGATCAGCAACTCTTCGCGGGCGGAGTCGCCGTCGTAGCCCTTGTCAGCAAGGAATGATTTAGAGCGTATCTGGATTTAGTTGAATCGGAAGGGATTCCGTTTTTGGCTGTTTTGTGATTCAAGATGCTGGCTGGAGTGGAGGCCAGCATCGGATGACTCGACCTCTTTCAAATGATCTTCGCAA
>NZ_ML133604.1 GCF_003985125.1 Rhizobium phaseoli | reverse complement strand
GTCCGTCTCGTCGGTGCATTGCTGCTCGAACAGAATGATGAATGGGCCGTTCAACGCGCCAGGTATATGACGCTTGAGACCATGGCCCAAATGAGCGATGATCCCCAAATCAGCCTGCCCCGCTGTGGGACGCTGATATTCCCTTCCGACCCATGTCGGGAAAGCACGGCCATCAGCCGCGACCTACACCACCTCCCGGGACACGATCGTATCACCTTGTATTCCGGACTAAACTTATGCCGACAGCGTTGCGATAGAGGGCATTCGGAACCAGCATGCGGCTATTCCGGAAGGTCGGCATTCGCATGACATCATCTGACCGACATCGTGGGGTTATTCGACAAAAATTGCGAAATGTCCTTGATCCAGTTTCCGCTGTTAGATCTAGTTGTCGCCGGCAGTCCTTCTCCTTCTCTATCATATTTGCTGGAGCGTGCCGCAAGTCCGACAAGAGCTGCGCCTAGGCCAACAGCTCTGTGCTGTCATTGACGGGTTGCGAACACGTCAATGATCAACGAGGCTGGAGCCTTATACCCGGTGTTCCTGCCTCAAATGTAAGGGCATGACGAGTGCCGCCCTTTCCTTCACTTGACCAGGTGGTTTCCGATCGAGGAGCCGCCATCGACCGTCAGAATGCTACCGGTCGCGAACCTCGAACGATCGGAAGCAAGAAAAAGCATTGCTTCAGCAATCTCTTCAGCTGTCCCCATCCGATCCATGACGGCACGGGCGTTGAAATCGCTGCGAAGCTTCGCGGGGTCCTTCGCTTCGGCGAAGATTTTCGTGAAGTAAGGAGAGTCGATTGTCCCTGGAGCGACCGCGTTGACACGAATTCCCTCTTTCGCATGATCCATGGCCATCGCGCGCGTCAGCGAAGATATTGCTCCTTTCGATGCTACGTAGGCAGTCCTGTCCGCGATTGCTGAGGTTGCGGTGTAGGAAGTCGTATTGATGATCGAACCTCCGCCGTTCCGTCGCATAACAGGAATGACGTACTTTGAGCAAAGGAAGATCCCTTTGACGTTTACGGACATAATCCGGTCCCAAGTTTCTTCAGGAATGGTCACCACATTCCCCGTCGTTCCGAACCCGGCATTATTGACGAGCACGTCGACCCGGCCCCACTTTGCGGTCGTCTTCTCAACCATGCTTTCCGCGTCCTTGGCGGACGAGACGTCGATGCGAACACCGAAAGCCTTCGAGCCGATCTCGTTCGCCACACGAATCGCGGCGTCTTCATTGACATCAGCAACAACCACATAGGCGCCGTTCTTTGCGAAAAGCTCGGCGGTCGCACGACCAATGCCGCTGCCGCCCCCTGTGACGATACAAACCCTTTGATCCAGATCCATCGACCATCTCCTCATTTTTGGGTGCCTTAGAAGACATTTTAGCAGACAATCTGTCAATTGTGAAAATCCGGTTGACAGATTGTCTGCTGATCTGTTTATCTAGACTCGATCGAATTTGGCCGTGGGAGGACAATATGGCCGATACCAGCACTGAGGCGCAGTTGGCTTTTAAGGCAGCTATGCGTCGGTTCACATCAACCATCTGCTTGATCACGACCGAACTCAACGGGGTCCGTCATGGCATGGCCGCCACCGCGGTCCAGTCGGTTACCGCGGACCCACCAACTGTTCTTGTCTGCATCAACCAATCGGCTTCGGTGAATCAGCCTTTGAAGATCTCCGGGAAGTTCGCCGTGAACATGCTGCATCTGTCACATGCCGATCTTGTGCCGCTGTTCAGTGGGCAATTGAAGGGTGAAGAGCGCTTTCATTACGGCGAGTGGCTGTCTCTCGACGGCATGCCGGTCCTGTCCGATGCGCAGGCGGCGTTTGTCTGCAAGCTAAAAGATGTCGTTCACGTTGGAACGCATGATGTTGTGCTCGGAGAAGTGCTCGAAGCACGGTTCATCGAGTCAATCGCGCCGCTTCTCTACGAAAACGGTCAACTCGTCAGGTCGTCGTCCATCAGTGGATCGGCCGCATAGTAGGTGGCTTTAACCACCAATCACATCACTCATCGAAAGCCCAAGGGCGGCAAGGAGAAAAGCGTGAGCAATATGGCACCCGCAAGAGAAATTCATGGACGTGAAGTCACAGAGCGCTTCGAGCGCGGACTAAAGACCCGGCGCGAAGTCTTGGGGGGGGCCTATGTTGATGCGTCGGTCAGCAAAGCCACCGACTTCAATTGGCCAATGCAAACCCTCGTCACGGAATACTGCTGGGACGCGATTTGGAATCGGCCGGGCCTGGAGCGCAAGCAGCGCAGCATCCTCAATCTCGGGATGATTTCGGCCCTCAATCGTCCGCATGAGCTGAAACTGCATGTTCGCGGAGCAATCAACAACGGTCTTACCAAAGAGGAAATTCGGGAGGTTTTCCTCCAGGTTTCGATTTACTGCGGTGTTCCTGCGGCCATCGACAGCTTCCGCGTGGCAGCGGAAGTTTTCGACGAGATGGGCATCTAGTTATTCAACGCATTTGAGTGGGCTGAGCATCATCCGTTGCCAGCCCGAGGAGGGACTACAGTGACCGCACAAGACGATTTCCGCGCTGCCGGAAACCCAATGTTCAATGATAACAAGCTCAAGCTCGGCGTATTTGGCACGAATTGCTCGAATGCATGCGCGATTACGCTCGCTGAGACAACGTTCGAACCTACCTTCGACCACAACGTCGAGATTGCAAAGAAGCTTGAGGCAGCCGGTTGGGAATGCATGGTGCCGATTGCACGCTGGCGTGGTTTTGGCGGTCCTTCAAACTTCAATGGCGTGAACATGGATACGTTCACCTGGGCGGCCGCTCTCGCGGCGGTCACCACGAAGCTCCAGTTCTTCTCAACGACTCACATTCCGACGCTAAACCCGATTGTTGCAACCAAGATGGCGACAACAATCGATCACATCTCGAAGGGTCGATACGGCCTCAATCTCGTTACCGGCTGGTTCACTCCCGAAATGGAAATGTTCGGAGTTCCTATGATGGAGCACGACACCCGCTATGAATACGCCACCGAATGGATGGATATCGTCGAGACGCTCTGGAAACGCAATGGCGTTACCTTCGAAGGCGAGTTCCTCAAAGTCAAAGACGCCTTCAGTGAACCCAAACCCTACAACAAGGCGGGTCGCCCGCTCCTGATCTGCGCCGGCGCCTCGGGCAAGGGACTGCATTTCACCGCCAAGTTCTGCGACTTCAACTTCGGCTTCATGCAAGACATGGAATCCGGCGCTGCCTGGGTCAAAAAGGTGAAGGATCTGGCGCGTACTGAATATAACCGTGATCTCGGCACATTCACAGCTTGCCCCGTTATCGTTCGCGAAACGGAGAAGGAAGCAAAGGAATACTACGACTACTACGTCAACCAGAAGGGTGACTGGGAGGCATGCGAGAACATCTGTGAAGTTCTGCAGGTGCAATCTCAAAACCATTCTGCCGAAATGTATCAAAAATTCAAGGAACGCTTTGTCGCTGGCTGGGGTGGATACCCGATCGTCGGCAATCCAGAACAAGTCGCCGACAAGCTCGTGGATCTCAGCAATACAGGCGTCAACGGCGCCTTGCTGACAATGGTCGATTACAACGAGGAACTTCCCTTCTTTAACGACCGTGTCATGCCGCTGCTCAAGCAAGCCGGTCTGCGCAACTGAACCAGTCCTCGGGACGGCGATTGCCGTCCCGACACGAACTCTGCCAGATTCTGGCAGGATTTTCGCGGCTGGCGGCCAAAGGGGCCGGCGGTTGAGCGGAACCACAAGGGGAGGAGGCCCTGAATGCTGAAGAAAATCGTTGCAGCGCTTTTTACGCTGTCGAGCCTTTATCACATGAACGGCGTGGCGAAGGCTGACGGCCTCGATTCGTTGCCGCCGGACCAAAAGGCGCTTTACGAGAATATCGATCCCGCCATTCCGCTCGGGGGGACGGTGTACAAGGATTTTGTTCCAAAACGTCCACCGCCGTGGAAAATTGGTTATGCATCCACATATGCCGGTAATACCTGGCGCGCGAACATCCTGGACGAATTCACCAACGTATTGCTTCCGAAATATAAGGACGCAGGCCTAGTCTCCGATCTTATCGTCACGCAGTCTGACCTCAAAGACGCTGTCCAAATCCAGCAGATGCGGCAGATGGTTGACGACGGTGTTGATGCGATCGTCATTTGCTGCTCGAACATTACCGCACTTAACAAGACCATAGAGTATGCTCATTCGAAAGGCGTGCCAGTCTTCTCAGTCTCGGGCTATGTCACATCACCCTACGCAATCAATGCCACAGAGAATAACACCGACGGTGGCTACAAGGCTGCTGAATGGCTTGCCAAGGAAATCGGTGAAAAAGGCAACGTCCTGATGGTATCGGGCATCCCCGGTTTCGCATCATCGGACAGCTTCGACATCGGCGCGAAGAACGCGTTCGATAAATTCCCCGGTATCAAAATTGTAGGCACGATAGCTGGCAAATGGACCGACCAGGTCGCCCAGGTTGAGGTTCAGAAGTTTCTTGCCACCAATCTTGCTGAGGTTAATGGCATTCTCGTTCAGTCCGCTTCAGAAAACGGTGTCGTGAACGCAGTACAGCAATCCGGCCGCGACATGATGCCTATCGTGCTCGGGGGTGAGGCTTCCGCAGCCTGCTACTGGCGTAAGAACCCTGATTTCATAAGCAAGAGCTTCCATTTCTGGCCGCCGCGGTCTGATGCCCGCCTTGTGTGGGACGTCATGATGCGAACGCTCGAAGGCCAGGGACCAAAGATCCAGTCGATTCTTCGTCCTGCGCTTCCTTACACCATTGATGACGTGAAGGAAGTGCTGAAGGAAGATTGCGATCCCAATTCTACGGATTGGATCGAGCCGAAGAACAACGGCTGGTGGCCTGCAGACGTCGCTGCAAACTACTTCGAACGTCCTGAAGATCCGTTAGCTTGGCGGCCGAAGAAGTAATGAATGTTCTCCGGAAGGAGACCTCCCAGCCTCCCGCGTCGGTTTCTATAATCGGCGCGGGAGGTATCTGCGATTTGATTGGAAATAGTGTGCTGGACTTTCACAGAATTCAACGTTTGCCGCCTTATGTTTTCGAACAGGTCAACCGTTTGAAAGCAAGCGCGCGAGCGGGCGGCGCCGATATCATCGACCTCGGCATGGGAAACCCTGACCTTCCGACTCCCCAGTCGATCGTCGACAAGCTGTGCGAGGTCGTGCAGGATCCGCGCACCCACCGTTATTCCTCCTCCAAGGGCATTCCGGGGCTGCGCCGCGCCCAGGCCGCCTATTATGCCCGCCGATTCGGCGTCAAGCTCAACCCGGATACCCAGGTGGTCGCCACCTTGGGCTCCAAGGAAGGCTTCGCCAACATGGCGCAGGCGATCACCGCGCCCGGCGACGTGATCCTCTGCCCGAAGCCGACCTATCCGATCCACGCCTTCGGTTTCCTGATGGCGGGCGGCGTGATCCGCTCGATGTCGGTGGAACCCGATGAGAGCTTTTTCCCGCCGCTGGAGCGGGCGGTCCGGCATTCGATCCCGAAGCCGTTGGCGCTGATCCTCAACTATCCGTCGAACCCGACGGCCCTCGTCGCGACGCTCGAATTCTATAAGGACGTCGTCGCCTTCGCCAAGAAGCATGACATCATCGTGCTTTCCGACCTTGCCTATTCCGAGATCTACTTCGACGGCGCTCCGCCGCCATCGGTTCTCGAAGTGCCTGGTGCAATGGATGTGACCGTCGAATTCACCTCGATGTCGAAGACCTTTTCCATGCCCGGCTGGCGCATGGGCTTTGCCGTCGGCAATGAGCGGCTGATCGCGGCGCTCACCCGCGTCAAGTCCTATCTCGACTACGGCGCCTTCACGCCGATCCAGGTGGCCGCGACCCATGCGCTGAACGGCGACGGTTCCGACATTGCGGAGGTTCGCAACGTCTACAAGCGTCGCCGCGACGTCATGGTCGAAAGCTTCGGCAAGGCCGGCTTCGAGGTGCCGCCGCCGGCTGCCACCATGTTCGCCTGGGCGAAGATCCCCGAAAAGTTCCGTCACCTCGGTTCGCTGGAGTTTTCCAAGCTGCTGGTCGAGAAGGCCGACGTCGCCGTTGCACCGGGTATCGGCTTCGGCGAAATGGGCGACGACTACGTCCGTCTGGCGCTCGTCGAGAACGAACACCGCATCCGCCAGGCTGCGCGCAACATCAAACGCTGGCTTAGCGGCGACGAGAAATTTGAAATCAACGTAATGAATCAGTGAAAGGATACCCGATGCCAATCTTCGGATCATGCCAATGCAAAGCGGTTACGTACCAGGTTCAGGAAATTGATGGACCCATGTGGAATTGCTTCTGTCAAACATGCCGGAAGTCACACGCCGCTGATCACAATACCGCTGCGAAGGTGAAAAGCGAGCACTTCAAGATCCTTACAGGCCAAGATACGCTTCATAGCTTCGAATCGACGCCTGGAAAGCTGCGGTGGTTTTGTTCGGTATGTGGCTCGCACGTTTATGCGGAGCGGCCGGCCAGCCCGGAGCTCAAAGTCGTTAGAGCCGGCACGTTCGATACCGATCCTGGAAGTGTGCCGATGTCAAACGTATGGGTATCGCATGCGAAACCTTGGCTCGCCCATGATCCATCGAAGGCAAGCTCACCAGAGTTCCCGTAAGTGACCGGGATACTACCTGTCGTAACTGAGGTGGAGCCACGGGGACCGTATATCAAGCGGCAACGCCTCATTCCGTGTCCAGGAGGTTCTAACGCAAACGTGCTGGGTCGGTAAAAGCGGCAGGGGTTGCAGACAATAGGTTCGCTTGCACGGCGAGCCCACCCATTGAGAGAATAAAGTCGTACGAGACAGAAGACTTCTGCGACGCAATCCAGCCTTCGAGGTTCGGAAATTACGGGTTGTGAGGGCTCAGGACACCGCAGGACTATTTTTGCCCCCACGGGTCCTCAACGACCTCCATTGCGGTGTGAGTGAAAATTGTAAGATTGTCTTATGCGAGAATGTTGGGAGTCCTGTGACATGAAAGTTGTTGTAATAACGGGGAATTTATCGCGCCCCTCGAAAACCCGGGCCGTAGCAGACTTCATGGTGGATCGGGTGCGCGCGTCCGGCAACGAAGCAAGCTGCTGGGACCTTGTCGACCTTCATCCGCACCTTGGGGCAACAGTGTTGCCCTCCAGCGCCGCTGAGATTGTTAAAGCGGCACTCAACGATATTTTGGCTAGTGACGTGCTAGTTGTTGGTAGTCCGGTCTACAAAGCATCTTACACTGGGTTGCTGAAGCATTTATTCGACCTTGTCGACATGAAAGCGCTTAAGGGCCGCTATGTGATCCCTTTTGCAACCGGTAAAGCATCGAGTCACAAGCCGCTCGTCGAAGCCTCGATGGAAGCCTTATTCGACTTTTTCGAAGCGCAAATACATAGCCGTTTCATTTTCGCTCTCGATGAAGATTTTCAGAATGATGCTCTTTCTGAGAACCTGCGCGCGCTTGTCGACAGAGAGCTCGATGCCGCGCGTCGCGCCGTCAGCCCATAATAAGGAGGAGGATTCCATGTCTTTTTCGAGCATAGATGAGGCGATCGAGGCGATCGAAGCGGGCGAGATGGTTATCGTGGTCGACGACGAAAACCGGGAGAATGAAGGCGACCTAGTCGTTGCTGCCGAAAAAATAACAGCTGAGCACATCGCTTTCATGATGAAATATGCGAGAGGCCTTATCTGCGTGCCACTTCCAGCCGAACGTCTCGACAAACTCGAGATCCCCCTGATGGTCACACGTAATTCGGACTCACTGCAGACGGCATTTACCGTTTCCGTCGATTGCAAACACGGCACAACGACAGGGATTTCAGCCGAAGATCGAGCAGCAACCGTCAAGTCGCTCATCGATCCGCAGACGCGGCCGGAAGACCTATCGCGACCGGGTCACATTTTTCCTTTGCGTGCAAATCGTCTCGGTGTCCTGGGCCGTCCTGGCCACACCGAAGCTGCCGTGGATCTTGCACGACTGGCCGGCCTGGCGCCGGCTGGCGTAATCTGCGAGATCGCCAATGACGACGGAACCATGTCTCGACTGCCAGATCTCGAGAAGTTCGCAATCGAACATGGCCTGCACATAGTAACGATCGACGCTTTGATTGAGTACTGCAGGAGTCGTGATACGAGGGTAAAGCGTTACGCGCAGTCCTTTATGCCAACGCGGTTTGGGGATTTCAAGGCAATTGCTTATCGCGATAGTTTGACGGGAACGGAACACTTAGCTTTGACACTTGGCGAGTTGTGCGAGAAGGAAGACGTTCTGGTACGGGTGCATTCTGAATGTCTGACAGGTGAGGCGTTCCGGTCCATGCGATGCGACTGCGGTCAACAACTCGAAATGGCTCTTCGGGCGGTCCAGTTAGCGGGCGCTGGTTGCGTGATCTACATGCGTGGGCAAGAGGGGCGTGGCATTGGCTTAGGAAACAAAATCGCGGCTTACAGCCTGCAGGATCATGGTCGTGATACTCTTGAGGCAAATCGGGAACTCGGCTTCGCATCTGATTCCCGCGAATATAACGCAGCGGCGGATATCATCCGCGACCTCGGTATCGGCAGCGTTCGGCTTCTGACCAACAATCCTACAAAAATAGAGGCGCTGCGAACGTCAGGCGTCATCGTGTCGTCTCGCCAGAGTCTGATCGCCGCATCTAGCGCGTCCAACATCACTTATCTTAAGACAAAGCGCGATCGGTTTGGCCACCTGTTGGACCAGGACACGTCAGCTGAACACGTCGGCCGGAACAACGTCTTTTCAGTGTTTGGCGCGCAGGTGTTCTCTGGACCCCTTGGGTAACGGAGCCGCCCTCGCCACCTACCTGCCGGTGATTGTAGGGGGCCGCCTTTGACCGGCAGAGTCCTAGAGCTTTTGCGTGGGCCCTGCCAGCACATCATTCGTGCAGGCGTATCGGAGTGATGTGGCCCGCGATTGCATCGAAAGCAGCGTTCGACCATATCTCGTCTTGAGCACGGCTGTTCCGACGGATCGCATTTAATCGCGGTCCGTCTTGTCTTTCGAAAAGTCTCGCAAAACTAATGCTTCATGCGAAGGATCGGCTTAATGACTTTGCCGCTCTCCGAATCAGCCATCGCCTCGTTGATCTGGTCGAGGTCATAGAACTGAACCAGTTTGTCGAACGGGAAAAGTCCCTGCTGCCAATACTCGATCAACTGCGGGACGAACTCGGACGGAATGCTTTGTCCTTCGACAACGCCGATCAATGTGCGGCCGAAAAGGAAGTTCCCGATATCGATCGTGCCTTCAGTGCCGAGAGCGGACGAGCCAACGAGACCGCATGTTCCCGGCGTACCAAGGCAGTCGACTGCCTGACGGAAAACTCGCGGTGAACTCGTGCATTCCAAGCTGAAATCAACGCCTGCGGGGACGATCTTCCTGATCGCGGCAACGCTGTCCAATTTGCGGGCATTTATCGTGTGCGTCGCCCCGAGTTCGCGCGAAAGTTCCAGCCGTTCATCGTTCAAGTCGATCACGATGATGGTCGCGCATCCGGCGATTTTCGCGGCCATCGTAGCCGCCATGCCAACCGCACCAGCACCGAACACTGCTATTGACGAGCCGGGCTTCGGCTTGAGGCAATTCAGTACCGCGCCAGCACCGGTCTGAAGCCCGCACCCGAGCGGTCCGATCAACTCGAGTGGAACATCCTTTGCAACCTTCACGGCGTTTCGTTCGCTGGCGATGGCGTAGGTTGCAAATGACGACTGCTCGAAGAAGCAGCCACTAATCTGTTTCCCGTGAGAATCATGGATCGGGCAGGTGCCATCCGGACGAGTGCCGCGGAAATTGCGACCGAAGAAGTCCTCGCAGTAGAAAGGTGTACCGGAAAGGCACTTTTCGCACTTGCCGCAATAGGCGTAGCTCAAAGCAACGTGATCACCGGGCACAAGATCTTTAACTGCGCTCCCGACGGCCTCGACGACGCCAGAGCCTTCGTGTCCCAACACAACAGGTTGAGGTACGTCATATCCCTGGTCCCTGACCACCAGGTCGGTATGACATACCCCCGATGCGACGATGCGGACCAAAATCTCATCTGCACGAGGTTCCTCAATCCCTATGCACTCCAAGATCAAGGGCTTCGCCTTTTCGCGCGAGACCGCCGCATATGCCTGCTTCATGTAACTGTTCCTCCAAGGCTCACAACGCAATTCGCGCGAACGTACTCATCGTCAGACAATCAGTCAATAATTACTCTATTAAATTAGATCAGTTCAACCGGAGCAGGGCTGCATTTTTGCAAAGTCACGAGTGAACGCTGATTTGAAGTGATCAAAGGGTTCCGATGCATGTTCGAAAGGGAGCATGCGTCTTGTCCCGCTTTGGGCTGAAAGATCGGCAGACGAAAATTTAGTAGCAACGTGTGAGGCGAGCCGAATGGCGTCGCTTGCCGACGTCGAGCCGGTTCTGAAGGCTTTCGACAGCTTCGAGACAGGTATTGCCAAGTTCAACCGACTACAAACGATGCTACTGCCAGCCAGGCTTAACAGACAGTACCAACCAGGACGTTAGTCTTCTCGATGATCGAGAGGTCCGACGCAATCCGGTATACAGTTGGCGCGGCGGTCGGTGACTCAATAGCGAGCGTATCCTGGATCGTGAGGCGTTCGATGCCCTGCTTTAGTGACCTGATCGTATTCCCGTGGGCCACCACAAGAACCGATTTCCCTCTCAACAAGGGGGGGAACACTTCGCTTATCAAAAAGGGCAGAACCCTCGCGCTTATGTCCCGTATGCTTTCTCCCCCAGGTGGTGGAGTGCTGTACGAGCGGCGCCAAACCTGGACAACATCCTGGCCCCACCGCTCACGTGCCACGTTCTTGTTGATGCCGGTGAGCTGTCCGTAGTCGCGTTCGTTCAACTCGGTTCTCCTGATTGGCTCCAGCAGATCGCCGTTGGTTTCGTTCAAAATCGCTCTGCAAGTGTCGACTGTGCGCAAGAGGGCAGAGCTAAACGCAATATCGAACGAGATGCCGAGGTTCGCGAGCAGTGAGCCGGCTCGCCTGCTCTCAGACCAGCCCTCCTGTGTGAGCGGAACGTCGCTCGTACCCGTGAACTCCCCGCGCGCGTTCCCTTCGCTTTGGCCATGCCGGACAATCACCAGAGTGGACATTCATAACCCTCCCATCGATTTAGCGAACACGAATATTGTCGCACTATCGGACAATCCGTCAAGTGCGACTATGTGCAAGTGAAAACAAAACGATGTCGAAAAAACAAACGTCGAAGTTTATATTTATTGACAGATTGTCTGATAGCTCATACCAATGCACTCCGCCGTATTGAGGAGAGTCCGGCACGGCTTGGGAAGGCAAGGCTCTCGCCTTAACAGACAATGCCGCCCAGAGCGGCCGGAGGAGGAATTTTCATGAAGAGACGTACATTTCTACAATCGAGCGGGGCAATTGCTGTAGCCGGCACGTTCGGAATGCCGGGGATTCTTCGCGCCGACGACGCGATCAGTCTCCTACCTGACACTTGGCCCTCCGAAGGCGCCAACCCAATTGTCGACGCGGGTAAGTTCAAGAAGTCAGGCCCGTGGAAGATCGGACACAGCCACTACGGCCTCGCTGGTTCAACGCATACCTACCAGACGGCGTTTGAAGCCGAATATGAAATAAAAAAGAACAAGGATCGGATCGCTGATTACCAGTTCCGGAGCGCTGATCTCAATGCCTCCAAACAAGTTGCCGATATCGAGGATCTGATCGCCCAGAAGGTCGATGCGATCATCATCGCACCGCTAACCACCGGTTCCGCCGTCGAGGGCATCAAGAAGGCAAAGGCTGCTGGCATTCCAACCGTAGTCTATCTCGGACGCGTCGACACCGAGGAGTTTACGGTTCAGGTCCAGGGCGACGACTTCTATTTCGGGCGCGTGATGGCTCAGTTCCTCGTCGACAAGCTTGGCAACAAGGGCAAGGTATGGGTTCTGCGTGGCGTCGCCGGGCATCCCATCGATGCAGATCGTTATGCAGGCGCCATGGAAGTCTTCAGCAAGTCTGGACTTCAGATCACGTCGACCCAGCACGGAAGCTGGTCTTATGAGGACTCAAAGAAGATCGCCGAGAGCTTGTATCTCTCCGACCCAGATGTCGCGGGCATCTGGACCGATGGAGCCAACATGTCTCTTGGCGTTTTGGATGCCTTGCAGGAGGGTGGCGCCTCAACGATCCCGCCAATCACGGGCGAAGCACTTAACGGCTGGATGCGTCGTTGGAATGACGAAAAACTTTCCTCGATCGGTCCGATTTGCCCACCCGCTCTGTCTACTGCCGCGCTACGGGCCGCCTTCGCCTTGCTGGATGGGAAGCCGATTCAGCGTAACTGGACGAACCGCCCCAAGCCGATCACCGACGAGACGCTCTCCCAGTTCTATCGCGCAGATCTCACTGATGCGTACTGGGCGCCGACCGAAATGCCGAACGAAAAGCTCCTTGATTATTTCAAGGCTTGATGAACTACGGGCACGATCACTCGTGCCCGTATCCCTGTCGAAGATGGAAATTCCCATGAGCACGCTTGTCGAGATGGTCGGCATCAACAAATCGTTTGGTTTCACGAAAGTCCTTTCGGACGTTCGCTTTTCCCTGGAACGTGGCTCCGTGCACGCTCTGATGGGGGAAAACGGCGCGGGGAAGTCCACCCTGATGCGTATTCTGGCGGGGGTATATCAGCCGGGCGCAGGAAGTGTTCGGCTCCGCGGGGAGGAAGTCAATTTCCGTTCCCCTAAGGAGGCACGGTTGGCGGGAGTGTCGACGGTGTTTCAGGAGTTTACCCTGATCCCCAATCTCACCGTTGCTGAGAACATGTTCCTGGGCCACGAACCTCGTCGCATTGACGGTTCGATCGATAGCGTCGAGGTAGTGAAACGCGCTCGCGCTTTGCTGGCTGACGTATTTCCACAGCTCGACGCAACCGCGATCGTCGAGACACTGACTGTCGCGCAGCAGCAGGCAGTAGAGATCGCGAAGGGACTTACGTCGAACGCGGACGTATTCATCTTCGACGAGCCAACGGCGGCGTTGAACTCGACCGATGTCGCGCATCTTTTCAAGGTTATCCGCGACCTTAAGGCTCAACATAAGGCTGTTGTCTACATCTCTCATCGCATGAATGAAGTCTTCGAACTATGCGACACCATCACCGTCATGAAAGATGGCGCTTGGGTAAGGACTGCAAGAGCGCAGGACTTCAACTTGCAAACGCTGGTAGCGACAATGGTTGGTCGCGAACTTCAGAACTTCTTTCCGCCGCGCTCGCAGGCCACCGGAGCGGCAATGCTGGAGGTTTCGGACTTGCGCCTCGACGACAGCAGCTCGACAGTCACTTTCGTTGTCAGAAAAGGTGAAATCATCGGGCTGGCAGGGCTCGAAGGACAGGGCCAGCGAGAGATAATGCGTGCCATTGTGGGCGTTGAATCGCCAAAGGCCATCGCCGTGTGGCGTGCCGGCCCCGACAACAGCATGCACGTGGTGAATGTAGGGTCAGGGTTCGCTCGCGCGGTCGCATCAGGAATCGGTTTTATCCCTGAGGACAGGAAGCAGGAAGGGCTGTTCCTGCGCCTGCCTATCTACGACAACATCGCGCTGGGAAAACAGCTCAATCGGAATATGGCAAGCGTTGCGTGGCGATCGGTGTCGAAGGTCCGCGAGGTGATCAAGTCGTTACGAGTTGCGGCCGCCGATCCCAATGCGCCCGTAGGTAAACTCTCGGGCGGGAATCAGCAGAAGGTGCTGCTGGGCCGCTGGTTGCTCTCCGGAGTGGACATCCTCGTTATTGAGGAGCCCACGCGCGGCGTCGACGTCGGTGCAAAGGCAGAGATTTACAGATTGCTGCGGGACTTCAGTGATCGTGGCGGTGCGGTCGTGGTTTCGTCGCGCGAGCACGCTGAGCTTATAGGGCTCTGCGACAGCATTTTGGTCGTTCATGACAGGAAGATCGTCGGGCAGATGTCCGCAGAGGGGGCGACCGAGGAAAAAATCCTCGAGACTGCGCTGGGGGCGAGTGCGTCACCGGATCCCCGTGCTGCGGTGCATTGAGGAGGATAACTTATGAATTCATTTGCCAGTCGCCTGAAGCTCCCTTATCGCGCGGGAGCGATCGGGCTTTCCATTGGAACGCTCCTGGTGATGGTTGTCGCCTCGGTAATATTATTGCCGGACTTCATGGATCCGGAGAATTTGTCTAATCTCCTGGCGCAATCGACGGTGCTCGTCATCTCGGCTCTCGGTCAGACGTTCGTCATTCTCACTGGCGGCCTCGACGTGTCGGTTGGGTCCGTCATCAGTCTAACGACGACGATCATGACGCTTGATCTTCCTGAGATAACCCGCGTGCTTATCTGCATCGCGGTGGCGATGGGGTTCGGAGTAGCGAACGGTTACGGTGTCGCGCGCCTCAATGTACATCCAATCATCATGACGCTGACAACAATGGGCATCGGCCAAGGTATCGCGTTGATCATTTTGCCAATCCCAGGTGGGCGCGTTCCGGAGTGGCTTTCTGGCTCGGTAGCCGGATCCATCGGCCCCGTACCTAACTCATTGTTTTGGTTGATCACGGCATCGCTCTTCGCATCCTGGATTCTCTATCGTCGTCCCTTCGGCCTCTACCTCTTCGCTTCCGGCGGCAATGACTTCAACGCACGGATGAACGGTGTTCCCGTCGAGCGCACCATCATCAAAGCGTATGTTCTTTCCGCTCTATTCGCATGCGCTGCGGGGATGTTTCTTGCAGGTCGCCTTGCATCGGGTGATCCTAAGGGCGGCGCTTCATTCGGGATTGAGTCTGTAACGGCTGCAGCATTGGGCGGGGTCCACCTCGCCGGGGGCATCGGAAGCATTGTGGGAACCGTCGTTGGCGCGGCGATCCTCGGGACAGTGAATAATGTGATGAATCTGGCCAACGTCTCTGCATTTCTTCAGTCGGTCGTCAAGGGTGTGTTGCTTCTCGTACTCGTCGTTTCGCAGCGACGCAAAACAATCGGACTTTGAAAGAGATGGACTTCTCGATGACCACATCAGACTCGAAAACTGAAGCACCATCTCGCTCATTGAGGGGTAAGAGCGCCATTTCGTGGATACTCGGGCTACCGCCCGCATACTATGTGCTCGCAATCCTGGTTGCGGTTGCTCCAGCAGTGAGCGCCACGCTCATAAATCCCAACTACTGGTTTGTAATCCTCAAGCAGTCAGCGCCGCTCGGGATCGCGGTGCTCGCCCAGTCGCTTGTCATGCGGGTGCGATCCATCGATCTCTCTGTCAGCGGTATTTTCGCGTTCGCGATTTATCTGGCCAGCTCGGGCCAGCTCAACAACTATCCACCGCTAATGACCGTCCTCATGCCTGTTGTGATCGGGCTAGCTGTGGGGGGTGTAAACGGAATACTCGTAGCATACGTGCGCGCTTCTGCCGTTATCTCCACACTAAGTGTTTCGGCCATTCTGATTGGGATCGTCCAATACATGAGCGCCGGCCGCGCGCCCGGTTCAACGCCAAGCTGGCTTCGAATACTTACGAGCGGCAATATCCACGGCCTTTCCTATTCCGTGGTCCTGTGGATCGTCATCGCCGCCCTGATTTCTATCGCATTTCGCTTTCTCATCGTCGGGCGTTACTTCAGGGCCGTCGGCGACAATCCGAGGGCGGCGGAAACTACAGGAATTCCGTTGGCACGTACGATTTTTGTCTCGCACACGCTCGCGGGCGCCCTGACAGGCATCGCGGCCCTGGTCCAGGTATCCGCGTTGGCGGTCGGCACCATCAAGCCAGGCTTCGACACCTTCATGAATGCGCTCGCCGCCACGATCCTCGGCGGTGTGACGTTCGGCGTCGACCGGGGCGGCGTCGCCGGGCCGTTCGTTGCCGTCGTTGCCTTCAGCTTCCTGTTCGCGATGCTGACCGTCTTCGGCATCCAGGAGCCGGGCAAGCTTATCGTCCAGGGCGTGATCATTGCATTTGCCGCAATCATCTACGGTGCGCGCGCGGGTCGCGTCTAGTCCGTCGGGCCGATCAAGTCATTCCCGTAGCAATTGCGGGAGAACGCAGGAGAATATAATGGTGAAAATCACTGCGGCTGTCGCCGTGAAGCCAAAGAGCCCGCTGGAATTCCGTGAACTCGAACTGGCTGACCCCGAAGGCAACGAGATCCTGGTTCGCACGGTTGCGAGCGGGATCTGCCACACGGACTTGCTGCTTCGCGACGGTATTTTTGGCCCGCCGGCACCTGTGATCCCGGGGCACGAAGGCGTCGGCGTCGTCGAGGCGGTCGGACCAGAAGTTCAGAGCCTCAAAGTGGGTGATCACGTCGCACTGAGCCAGAGCTCATGCGGATTCTGCGCCGACTGCCGCCGTTCTCACCCAATGAACTGCCAAAACTATACCCAGTACAATCTTACGGGGCTTCGTCCGAATGGTAAGAAGGCATTGCTCTGCGATGAAGTTGGCATTGGCAGCAATTTCGTGGGCCAGTCGTCCTTTGCGACGCATATCCTTGCGACTGAAAACAATGCAGCGCTTTTGCCGAAAACAGACCTCGACCTTACCGACGCTGCGCCACTCGGGTGCGGCATGGCAACGGGTGCAGGAACAGTGATAAACGCGATGAAGCCGGAAATAGGGTCGACGATAGCCGTTTTCGGCGCAGGTGCTGTCGGCATGGCCGCCGTGATGGCCGCCAAAGTTCGTCGGTGCAGCAAGATTATCATCATAGATCTGAATCAGCAGAGGCTAGACATGGCCATGGGGCTTGGTGCCACACATGCGATCAACGGCAAAGATCCCGACGTAGTCAACCAGATCCATGCGCTGACGGGCGGCGGTGCCGACTTCGCGATCGACGCAGTTGGCATCATTCCGGTTATTCTGAACTCGATCAAGTGCACCCGTGCCGGCGGGCACGTTGTCTTGCTCGGCCTCGACGCGCTCGGTAACGACATTCCCATCCCCCTCGATCTAATGGTGTTCAATCGCAAGATCCAGGGTGCGATCCTTGGTGATCAGATTCCACAGCTGTTCATTCCGCAGATGATGGATCTTAATCAGGCTGGGCTTTTCCCCTTCCAAAAATTGATCACCAAGTATCCCTTCGAGAAGATCAACGAAGCGATCGCGGACGCCGAAGCCGGGCGAGTGATCAAGCCGGTCGTCGTTTTCAATTAGGAGCCAGCGCAAATGACATCGAAGAAGTCAGAGGAACAGCACCTTGTCGTGGAATTCAAAACCACGTCCCAAAATCGAAATCGCGTAAAAGAACTCCTTCAGGAATTCATTGGACCCGCCCGCGAAGAGTCTGGTTGTCTCTACTACGACCTCTACCAGCGGTCGGACGATCCGAACACTTTCATCATCTTAGACGGCTGGCAGAATGAGGCGGCTGTCGTTGGCCATGGCGAACATCCTAATGTCAAGCGGGTGCTGGAGCCTCTTCTTCCACTGTTGGTGAGTCCACCGTCGATTAATGTAAATACCCGTATCAGCGACTGATCGGGCGCAATGGCCATTTCTACGAGGCGCGCGCCCCGAGCGCGCAGGTTTGAGGGAGACGAAATGGATACGCATCGAGTTGTCGTAGTCGGCGGTGGCTTTGCCGGACTCCAGTTAGCGAAGGACCTCAAGTGTCCCGACACTTCCATAACGATCGTCGACAGGCGCAACCATCACCTCTTTCAACCGCTCCTCTACCAAGTTGCCACGACTGTATTGGCAACCTCGGAGATAGCCTGGCCCATCAGAGCATTGTTCAGAGGACGAAAGGATGTATCGACGCTGCTGGGCGAGGTTGTTGGCGTTGATACCGAGGCACGCGTAGTATCGCTCAAGGATGGGAATGCTATTCCCTATGACACGCTCGTTCTCGCGACAGGTGCAAGGCACGCCTATTTTGGCCGGGACGAGTGGGAGCCGTTTGCGCCCGGGCTAAAGGCACTCGAAGACGCGACGACCATCCGGCGGCGGCTTCTTCTCGCGTTTGAGAAGGCCGAATTGGAGGCTGATCCCGAACGGCGGAAGGCAATGCTCACGTTCAGCATAATCGGAGCAGGCCCGACAGGCGTGGAGATGGCTGGGATTATAGCGCAACTGGCCCAACGAACCCTTGTTGAGGAGTTCCGTAGCATCGACACCAGATCGGCGCGCATCCTTCTCATCGAGGCAGGTCCACGTGTCCTACCCGTGTTCCCGGAGGCACTTTCGAGATATGCCGAGCAGTCGCTAATCAAGATGGGCGTCGAAGTGAGAACAGGCATTCCCGTGACGGCATGCAACGAGAACGGCATCGCGATCGGAGATGAGTTCGTTTCAAGCCGGACCGTCATCTGGGCTGCGGGGGTGCAAGCGTCGAACGCCGCCGCCTGGGTCGGTGCTGAAAAGGACAGGGCGGGTAGGGCGGTCGTGCAGCCAGATCTGACTGTTGGCGGTAAGCCCGAGATTTTTATTATTGGAGATACTGCCTCCGTGAAGGCCGCTGATGGAACACCCGTCCCCGGAGTGGCTCCCGCCGCCAAACAGCAAGGCAAATATGTCGCTTCGGTAATTGAAGCACGACGTCTGGGTACACCCACTCCAAGTGCGTTCAGATATAGGCATCTGGGAAACCTGGCTACCATCGGGCCGAATTCGGCTGTTATCGACTTCGGGAAGATCCGGCTCAAGGGCGGAATTGCATGGTGGATTTGGGGGCTTGCCCATATCTACTTCCTGATAGGTACGAGGAGCAGATTGGCAGTGGGACTAAGCTGGCTATGGATCTTTGTTTCCGGCCATCACTCCGCACGTTTGATCACGCAAAAAGAAACCTTAAAGGATGAGGTTTAGTCGCTAGCGCGAGCACGCCCGAGTCTGCTGGGCCGTGAATGGAGACCATCAAAGGCCAGACATTTGGGAATCGGTTGCGAAGCGATGGTTGGCAGCAGGTAACAATTCTGTCGGAGTTCCATATATAACAATGATTGATCTTCGCACTATCAACTTAGGCGACTTCGACTGCGTCGAATTCACGGCGAGGACTGGCCGCGACAAGTCAATTGCCCTGTCCGCCTGTCGTTAGCGATAGGCGGGCCTCATGCTTGAATACCGTTTCGGGAAGGAAGTGATGATGTGGAGAGTTGAGAGTGTCCCCCTCTAAGATTGACCATTTCTCGCTCAAAGGTACCTGCAGCGAGGAACTCGCGGCAGCGCTTTCGAGGCTTTCCCCGCAATCTGAAGCGCATGTACATGGCGATAAGACGATCGCCTACGATGTACATGCGATTACCAATGGTCCGATTGCAGTTATTGCCGCGCACTACGAGGGCGACCTAACGGTCCAGCACCGGGGACCGGCGGAGGCAAACATCATCATGCTTCCACTACATGGGCGATCGGTCGTTACCGTTGACGGCAGACAAATCCCCTCAGAGGGAACGCGGGGCGTTTTCGTGAACAGTATGTCGGCGAGTACGACCCAATTCATTGGGCCCAGGAAACATTTGGGGCTTAGGATCGCCCATGATGAGCTGACGCGCCGTTTGGGATGTCGGCTCAATACGCCAATAAGAGGCAGCCTCGATTTTTCGCCAGAAATCGACCTATCGGTCGGGTTCGGCTCCCTTTTGGTTCAACTGGTACCAGTGCTGTATGCTGGATTACGAGACGGAACCCTCCTTCAATCACCGATAGCACTTCATCACCTCACTGAAACGACGATGGAGCTTTTGATTGAAGCTGCGCAGCATCGCTACTCATCTGAGTTATGCCGCGTTGCTGAATCACCCTTACCCAAGGCCGTTAAGCGGGCGGTCGACTATATGCGTGCCAATATTACTCGGCCGCTATCTCTTGAGGAAATCGCAACGGCTTGTGGCGTAAGCCGACGCACTCTTCAAAGCGGTTTTCGCAACTTTCGGAATACGACCCCTCTGGCATTCCTGCAGCACCTACGGTTGGAATTAGTGCATCAGGAACTGATGACAGGCGAACCTGGCCTCTCGGTCACGCAGGTCGCTCTGAAATGGGGCTTCGTGCATAGAGGCAGATTTTCTGCGGACTATCGCAAGCGCTATGGGGTACTTCCCTCGGAAACATTGCGTATATCATAAGCAGATTGCGCCGACCGAGCTACGATCAGCCGGCACGCTCGACCGTCCTCAAGGCTTGCAGCAACAGCACTCTCCAGAAAAGCCGACTGCCTCGGCCCAAGATCTGTCTTGCAGTTGATCCCCTGAACGCGACGATGTTCCGATCTGCGCAACGCAGTTCAAGACCACTACAGGGGTTAATCTTATAGTAATTATGCCGAGGTCATCTCACACATAGCGGTCAATGTCGCAATGTTCTGGACCGCGTCGCTAATGGAAGCCGGTGTAATTTATAGTCGTCTATGAGGAACATATGTCGAGACTGCCGCTATCTCTACTTTTAATGATTTTGGCAATTATCCCGTTGACGGCGTTCGTAATCATCGGAGTATCAACATCACTGGGATATTACCGAGAATACTCTACCTTCCGCAGCGCACAAACAACGCAGCGACTTGGGCGGGAAGGCGGATTCCTCGCCCAAGCTATAGCGGCGGAAGCGTTTGCAGGCGCCGACGTGCGTCGGGCAAAGCAAGCTGCATCGGACAGGGCTTTTACAGCGGTCTTTTCCGCTTACGACTCTTGGAAAAAGGCATTCGACGATCCGGCCATAGAACGGGCGGTACAGATCATTCGTGAAAGGCGGGACAATATCGATAGCTTCCGCCGGCGCGTCGATGACGGAACGGCTAGCGAGGCGGAGGGAGCTGTTGCTTTGCGCCCAGCTGCCCTTGCGGGCTTGGAGCTCGTCCGTCGCACTGGGGCGACTGTCAATGATTTGGATTTAGCACGCCAAATTACCGGTTTTCACGCGCTCATGCAGATCACGGAAGCTAGTTTGCTGGAGATCAGGCCCGGCCGAGCCTACGTCAAAAATTCAGCCATGTCCGTCGATCTATTTTCGTCCCTCTTACAGTCAAAAAATCTAAAGCAGCTTTATGTGCCTGCGATGCAGGAATTTCTCCCCGCCGATCTCGTCAAATCTTATGACGACTTCGAGGCCAGCGCCGCAGGCAAGTTCATCGCGGGCGTTCGCGATCAGATGTATGCAAACCAGCCAGGCGTTTCCTTCCCCCCCGAGACGTTGGATCGATGGAATGAAATCACCCAACAGCGGGCTGCTTTGTTGACCGCACTCATTATGCGCACCGGCGACGAGTTGGACGAGATGGCATTTCAGCGTTACGCCGATCTTCGCAATGCCTTTATCGGCTACTCCGGCGCCACGCTTCTGATCATGTCTACGGTACTCATTTTGTGCATTTCGGTCGTTCGGAGAATTTCAAGCTCCATTCGGACTCTGACAAGCCGAATGAAGGCACTCGCAGAAGGCGATACGTCGGCGCCGGTGCCCTTGACGATCCGACGCGACGAGATCGGGGACATGGCGCGTTGCCTTGAGTTTTTCCGCGGCGCGGCCATACAGAAAAGTAACCTGGAGACATCCGCGGAAGCTGAGCGCATTCGTTCTGACCAAGAGAAGCTGGATATTCAGGTAAGAGCGGAAAAAGAAGCAGAAGAGCGCCTCATCCGAGCGACGACGGCATTGGCAACCGGGTTGAAGCGGATGGCGGATGGAGACTTGATTTATGAGATTGAGGAGCCGTTAGCGCCACAGTTTGAAAGTTTGCGCAGGGATTTCAACGCTTCCATTCGTCAGCTCCGGGACGTGCTTGTTACCGTCGGCCATTCAGTCGAAACGGTCACGAATGGCAGCTCGGGCGTCTCGGCCGCATCTGAAAATCTTTCAAGACGCACGGAGCAGCAGGCGGCTTCGCTCGAGGAAACTGCAGCGGCGTTGGAGGAGATAACCGTCAACGTTGCATCGACCACGAAGAGGACGGCTGAGGCGCGCGGAGCCGTCCAACAGATGCGAAATCATGCGGAAATGTCCGGTCGGGTTGTACGCGATGCTATCGGCGCCATGAATCGCATTGAAAACTCCTCCAAGCAGATTTCCCAGATCATCAGCGTCATCGACGCGATCGCCTTCCAAACGAACCTCCTGGCGCTCAACGCCGGCGTCGAAGCAGCGCGTGCTGGCGACGCGGGAAAAGGCTTTGCGGTTGTTGCCCAGGAGGTCAGGGAGCTTGCACAGCGCTCAGCGACAGCGGCAAAAGAAATCAAGGATCTCATCGGCAATTCAGCTCTTGCCGTCGACGAAGGCGTAAGGCTCGTGAGTGAAACCGGATCGGGCCTGAGAACGATTGAAGAGCTTGTGCAGGATGTAAATCTTCATATGGACGCAATCGCAACGGCCTCCCAGGAACAATCGTCGGGCCTGCGCGAGATTAACGGCGCGGTTAACCATATGGACCATGCCACTCAAGAAAATGCGAGCATGGTCGCGGAGATGAATACTGCAGGATCGCACCTCGCTCAAGAGAGCCAAAGCCTAGCCGCACTGTTGAAACATTTCCATTTCAAAGACGAGAGCGGGAAGCCACAAAAGGTCACGGGCGAACTTGGCAAGAGCTTCCCGCCCGGTCAGACAATGGTTGACCGCGGAGACTATCCGATGCGCCGTGGTAACCTGGTGCTCGCGCCTTCGAATGATGATTGGCAAGCGTTCTAAATGATATGGGCGGCGTCGCCGACCACATGCAAATACACGTCTTTGATGATTCTGAATGAGAGCGATATCCCGGTGGGGTAGCGGCATGGTACTCCGCCAAATGACTTGTGCGGTCCTAACAAAATGCTGGCTTGACGCATGATTGCTCAGCCACGTGACAAAGCAGGACAGGCACATGAAACACGTACGTCAATCGGAACGCACATCCCGCCCCGAACAGCCTGTGGAAGTGCAGATGGCGACTGATGCTCAAATCGACCAGGGGCGTGGAGCCTTCCGCAACGCGGTCAATGCCAGCCCTCCGCTTGCCACGGGCACGGCCCCGCCATTTTCGGAAGCCTCCGCTGTCCGGCCATCGCACGGTCACGACGCAGATGTCGCAAGTCTGAAGCAACCGTTTGAGAAGGCTTTCCGGGCGAATCCGCGGCATCCTGCGACAAACATCGACTTGCCATTCAACGCCGAAGAGATGTCCAGTGCCGTCGTACTCGACGCGATCCCGTTACCCGTCTTCTTCAAAAACAGAGATGGGATACACCTTGGTTGCAACAGGGCCTTCGAAAGCTTCTCCGGCCGCTCAAAGGGAGATATTATCGGAAAAACCGTTTTCGATTTGGTGCCCGCACCCATAGCCGAGACGTATGCCGCGTTGGACGAGGCGCTTTTTGCAAATGGCGGTGTTCAGCAATATGAAGCAAAGGCCACCACCGAGAATGGTGGTGTCGTTGATCTTTTACTCAGCAAGACCGCAATCACTGATATCGCTGGTAACAGGATCGGCTTGGTTGGCGCGATGTTGGACATCACAGAGCGAAAACGTGCGGAGCATGATCTCAAAGAGGCTCTTGAATTCGCAGAGGGAATTATTGCCGCCATTCCTGACGTTCTGTTCGAGGTAAATGCCGACGGTCGCTACCTGCAGGTCTGGGCAAGGAATCAGGAGATCCTGGCGCAGCGAAAAGAAGTGCTGCTCGGCAAGCTTGTCCGCGATGTGCTCCCTCCAGATCAGGCCGACATCGCTATGCTGGCTCTTGAAGAAGCCGATGAAACCGGCGCCTCCTACGGTCGTTGTGTCCGTATAGCCCTACCAAACGGCGAATCCCGTTGGTTTGAACTGTCGGTCGCAAGGCGACCAAGCAGCAATCACTCAACCGTCACTTTTCTGGTGTTATCTCGCGATATTACCGAACGAAAGCACGCCGAGGGCACGACTATTGAAGCTCGGGCTCGCCTCCTAAGTGTCCTGCAGACCATTCCGGATATGGTATGGCTGAAAGACGTAACAGGCAAATATCTGTTGTGCAATCATGCCTTCGAAGAATTGGTCGGCAAGGCAGAAGCGGAAATCGTCGGGAAAACGGATTATGACCTGTTTACTCCCGAACTCGCCCAGTTTTTTCGTGACAAGGATGAGGAGGCCATGCAAGCCGGCCGTATTCTCATCAATGAGGAACGGTTTACCGCTCACGAGGACGGTCGATCAACGCTTTTGGAGACTCGTAAGGTTCCGGTATTCACGGGGGGAAAGCTGATGGGGATCCTCGGCGTCGCCCGCGATATCACCGAACTGGACACGTCCCGTAAGAAAATCCATCAGATGGCATTCTACGATTCTCTGACCGGCCTGCCTAACCGGACACTTTTCAATGAACGGCTACGCGAGATGATCGGGGACGCGGCTTCGGCGGGCCAGCGAGCCGGGGTGATGCTGATCGATATGGACCATTTCAAAGCGATCAATGACACTATGGGACATCCCGTCGGTGACGAGTTGCTGCGGCAGGTGGCGACACGCATGAAAAAAGGCGTCCGTGCCAGCGACACCGTGGCGAGACTCGGTGGAGATGAATTTGCAGTCTTGCTGCCCAATGTTCAGGACAATGACGATTTGGCTCAAATTGCCAGCAGAATGCTTGCCGCATTCGGCGAACGCTTCATGCTTTCCGACAGGGAGATCTTTGTATCCTGCAGCATCGGGATATCGGTATTTCCAAATGACGGCGACGCTCCCGACGATTTGGTGAAATATGCGGATTCTGCGATGTATTTGGCGAAGCGCTCGGGGCGTAGCAACTTCCGCTTCTACTCAAAGGATCTCACGATTGGGGCTGAAAAGCGCCTAGCGCTAGAATCAGACCTACGCCTAGCTTTGAAACATGAGCAACTTGAACTCCATTATCAGCCAAAGGTCCTATTGGACAACGGAAAGGTGATCGGTTCAGAAGCACTGCTACGATGGCATCATCCGAAGATGGGAATGATCCCTCCGGGAGAATTCATAGGTGTCGCCGAGGAAACGGGATTGATCATCGATCTTGGACGATGGGTGCTGCATGAGGCGTGTTGCACGGCTGCCGTCATGAATGCAGATGGACTGCCCCCGCACAAGATTGCGATAAATTTGTCTCCTAAGCAGTTTCAATGCCCGCGTTTGTCGCAAACGGTGGCGGACGTATTGCAGGAAACCGGTTGTCGTGCGGAGTGGATCGAGGTTGAAATAACTGAGAGTCTCCTGCTCCATAACTGCGAGGGCGTTTCGACGACACTCTCTCAATTGCATGCGAGCGGAATTTCCATAGCGATCGATGATTTCGGCACCGGCTACTCATCTCTGAGCTATTTGGCTAACTTTCCCATTGATACCCTCAAAATTGACCGGTCATTCATCAATCGATCCGACAAGCGAAGTAGAGAACTGGTCAAGGCAATTCTCTCAATTGCGCGCTGCCTAGGGCAAAATGTAGTCGCTGAGGGCGTGGAGACGGTCGATCAAGAAAAATTCTTGGCTGAAAGCGGCTGCGCTGTGGCACAGGGGTTCTACTATAGCAAGCCCATCCCGAAGTCCGAACTTCTCGCTGCAAACGCAGTGCTCGAGTTCTCTCGCGGTGATTCCCATCTTACGCCGATGCCCGCAGAGGAAGGGGTGGCACTCATGCGCTTGCCTCCCGCATCTGTTGGGACCCGAACCGCGTGAAGCCTACGGCTAACAGCGCGCAGGATCCACGCCACCTGCGGCGCTGTTTATACCGCACTCATCCAACGGAAGCCCAAACTACTCTGGGCGATTGGATAAAACGCGGACCAATAGGAACTACTTAAAACTTCAGGTGCTTTGATGTTCCGAAATATGCAGGCCCTGTACCGAATTGCGCGACGAAACATACGTTGACGTGTTTTCGCTTTCGATTGCCATTGCAAAGACTTGCCCAGTACAATCTACTATTCAGAGTCAATATCGTCAAAAGCATAACCGTGCAAAAGCTCATCCCATTTCCCCATCCGAATAGAAATTCTGCGGATTTGAAAAGTTCAACTGCGAATTCGAATGGCTCCGGACATTTCGACATCATCCAATCGCTGAAATCGGAACTTCACGATTTGGCTAGTGCCGTAAATCAGTTGGAGGCGCTATGTGAGTCATACCGATCCCAAGTTGATACGTGCTCGCAACCTGACTGAACGACTGAGCGTCCGCGCTTGTCATCGTATTCCCTATGACCCTCTCTGGGCGTGGCGGCCAGTGGTTCGTTGAATCTTGCCAAACGTTCCCGGATCCCACCACTTCCCGAAGACGGGAGCTTCAATTCGATCAACTCGAAACTTTCGGCCATTTGAACGGGTGGCGGAAAAAAACGCCAGCGATTGCACCGTGATTTCGTAATGGTTCTGCCTATTTGCTGAAGGCGGTCGGCCGATTGGAATGCTCCATCAGACCTCAACTTACCGGCAGCAAGGCTGCAGGTTCGATAGCTTCTTTTCGTGGATGAGGATATACGGATCCTCGAACTCTACCCGCATCTTGTCCTGGTTGGCGACGAAGTAGGGGCTGAGGTACGCGGTCGAATTGCATGCGCGCGAAGACCACGAGTTTGGTCTCGGCGGTCTTGGCTTCCTCGACGAAATGGCACTCTCGTTGCTAACCTTCTCCATTGCGTCGACGAGGAACGGCCGCGCAAGGTCGATGCCACGCTTCGGGTCCATCGATTCATCCCGGACGCTCCCGCCTTGCGTAATAGACTGGATTTTTCATTTCTGCCTGGGTTTCAAACCAGTCTCGCCGTGGTGTTGCTGCATCCCGTCCTGCCCCGGCTTTTGGTCCTGCCAGGCTCGCGCCGCCCACAACGGCTTTGCCGTCCTCCACTTCGTTGCGGCCCTGCGGGTGCGGGCCGCGCTTGCAGCCCGGCTTTTGGGCCGCCGTAGCAGGTCGCGATGGCCGCGACCTCGAACGGAGGTTCAGACATGAACAGGCAGCAATCCAATCAACGATCCGATATCTACAGCCGCATCACCACCAAGATCATCGCCGATCTCAAACAGGGCGTCCGTCCATGGACCAAGCCGTGGACGGCGGGAGGCGGGACGGCCGAGGTCAGCCGGCCACTGCGCCACAACGGCCAACCATACACCGGCATCAATGTTCTGCTCCTCTGGTCTGAAGCCATCGCCCGCGGCTTTGCATCGCCAAGGTGGATGACGTTTCGTCAGGCAATCGAGCTTGGCGGCGCCGTCCGCAGGGGCGAAACCGGCACAACCGTCGTCTTTGCCAGCTCTTTCATCCGCGCCGAGACGACGGAGACAGGCGCCGAAATCGAACGGGATATCCCCTTTCTCAAAACCTACACCGTGTTCAACACCGATCAGATCACCGGGCTCAATGGCCTTGCCCATTCCATCGCCCGTGATCAGGATTGGATGAGCCGAATCGGTGCTGCCGGCCGCTTCTTTGCCAATACGGGCGCCCTGATCCGCCACGGTGGATCGGCGGCCTATTATGCTGCTGCTCGGGACTACATCCAGATGCCATGCGTCGACGCCTTCCGGGACGATGCCTCCTACGTCGCCGTACTCAGTCACGAGATGACGCACTGGACGGCTGCACCGCGAAGACTCGATCGGGATCTGAGCCGCTATGCGAAAGACAGGAGCGAACGCGCCCGCGAAGAGCTCATTGCCGAACTTGGTAGCTGCTTTCTCTGCGCCGATCTTGGTGTCGTTCCAGAGCTCGAACCGCGCCCCGACCACGCAAGCTATCTCGACAGCTGGCTCAAGGTTCTCGGCAACGACAAGCGCGCCATCTTTTCAGCGGCAGCTCATGCGCAACGGGCCGTCGACTACCTGCATGACCTGCAGCCGGATCTCAACAAGGAGGAGGCGGCTTGAGCCGCCTCCTTATCAGCCACCCGGACGCCGCCCACTGCCGCGACCCGACGGCCGCAAGCTCCTATCCCGCGAACCGGCGTCTAAAATCGTCACGCATTGACCTCGCGCAGCTAGTGGGGCGTATTCACCGGCATATTGAAGTGACGCGCGAAGTATTCCGACGGCGTCGTCATGCGGCCCCGTGGTGAGAACCAGCGCATCCCCTCGACCGTCGATGCTGAAAATCACGCGACTGTCCAGGCTTGCAACCTCCTCCGGCAGATCCTCCCTTAGCATCGCGATGGCGGAAGCCATCGTCCGCCGAGGGCGAACGAGAACGATGTCCCGCGCGAAGGAGTCGTCGTGCGTAGCATCGAGAGAAGCGTTGATGACAGCGGGTCGTCGGATGATTTATTTGGAACTAGCAAAAAATATTGCTTTGGCGCCCTCACCGGTAGGTCATGTTCCAGCCGAGTTCGCCGGTGCGCAACGCGCTCCATATGCTGAGCGGCGACGGAGATAGGGAACGCACGGGCGGGGGCAGTCGGTCCCGCCTCCCTTGACGGCCGCTATGCTGAGGCTCCTGCGGCTGCCCTTGTTCCGCCCTTAGCGGGGCGAGAATTCCCGAAATCCGCCTCACGGCGCCGCTATGCTGATTTCTCCGATACTCTTCATTGTTTGATTGGAACCCGCCTGCGGGCGGGTTGCCCGATCGTCACTGATGGCTGCCTGCAGCCATGCGATCGGGAGTTGTGAGTGATTCGCCATCTCGCCTTATCAGTCATCGAAAATCAGTCAGTTTAATCCCGCTTCCTGGCTGGCGCGGAAAGAGCTCAGCTTGCTCAGGAGGTCCTGCGAGATCTCGAATTGCCGTGCCGTCCCCCGGCCCATGGAGTTCTTTCCCATCGTCTCCACCAGCATTCCCCGCTTGACCAGAAGATCGACCGTCTCCTTCACGCCGCTTCGCGTCAGCTCGGTAATCTCGATGATATTCGAGAGGGTTAGTTTCTGGTGAGCCTGGGTCATCGTGTAGAGGATCGTCATCATGCCGATCTGCTTCAGCCTCGCCTGCGGGGTCTCGTCCTCCAGCGGATGGTCGAGGATCTCATGGAGAATGAGCCCCGAGAAGGCAAGGTTGTGCCACTGCGTTTTAATCGCGCTTGTCATGTCATTTAACTGTGTTATATAGATCAGTATAAACCTGGGCGAGCAAAGCGGGTTCTCCTGAACGCAATGGGACGCCGTCGTCTCGAAGGATCCTGTTCATGAAAAGCCTTCTCCTGAATTCACTGCTTACGGTCTGCTTCGTTGCGCCACCCTATCTTATTTTCGGCAGTAAAGCGCGGGCCGAGGATTGGGGATGCCAGGTTATTCTATGCCTTTCCAATCCCGGCGGGCCGACGCAATATGCAGAATGCCGGCCGCCGATCCAGAAGCTGTGGCGGGAGCTTGCCGAGGGGCACTCATTCCCGACCTGTAGCGGCGTCGGTTTTCAGAGTTCGCGGCCTGGCTATGAACCCTATTATTGCGATGCGGGGTACAAGCTCACGACTGATAGCGGTCGCGGCGGTCGGCAAGCAACCTGCGTATCGACATCGCCGCAGCCGGTGAGCAACAGCCTCTGCTGGGATGGGAACGACTATACTTCCCGCGACAATTCGGTCCTGTCGCCACATTGGCAGCCCGTCGAGGGGCGCCGCCAATGCCTAGGCTACACGATGGTGCGCCCCAATGTGCGTTCGCAGCCGCATTATGTCGACATCACTATCGATGGCGCCGGTAAGCAGCGCGTCTGG
>NZ_ML133603.1 GCF_003985125.1 Rhizobium phaseoli | reverse complement strand
TGTGGTGGAAGACGATCGCTGCACTGCAGGCCGACGCCGAGGCCAGCTTCTCACATTTGCAAGCTTTGCTGGGCGCGAATTCGCCGTCGCAGATCCTCGAACAGCAGTCGACCTTTTTCCGCAAGCGGGTTGAGACAAGTTTGCAGCACGCCAAGGAAGTCCGGGTGCTCTCAAGCAGGGCGGTGGAGGAAATCTCAAAGCCGGTCAAGGATGCTTTTGACAAGGTGCTGACGGACCTCAAGGCGACGTAAAAGCGGACTCGCACTTAAATCGCCTGGACTGATCGGGGGCGGCCTACCTTATTCATGGACGGAAAAGATGGTGACGGGGACCATCAGGTCGGGAGAGAGCTGGAAAGTGTGTCCTGCGATCTCGATAGCTCCAGCTAACAAGCTCCTGAAAACGGATCGCGGGCGGCCGGCGTGACATATTGGACGGTTTGAACTGGCGAAGAACCCACCATCTTGGTATCTAACCGCGTAGGGGGCAGGGGGCAGGGAAGTGGTAATGGATTCACGCAGGGACATAGCCGAGCGGGTCATCGCGCGTTGGAAGGCGCGAGGAATCCGGATCGATGAAGACCCGGGTTTCATGGAACTGGTCGCTCTTTGGACGGCAGGGTCGATTGCGTCCGGTGAAATGCGCCGCCGGTATTCGGCGCTCCAGCGCGAGCGGTCGCTGTCCAGGTCAATGCCACTTGATGTGTATCCCTGCGACGAAGGGGCGGAGGTCGATCATCGATCGATTGCGATTCCAGACGACGAACCAGATGAACGGGGAGGTCTCGGACTGCCGGCGCAAGGGTGACTCTTACAAAGGGCTCATCACGCACCATTTCCTGGCGAGCGCGAACTTCACGAAACAGCGGGTCGACAAGCGCTGCGTCGCGTTGTGCATATTCTCGGGAAGAGTCCGAAAAATCCTTGCCACGAGCCGCAATGGCTGGCGGCTCAGCAAGGTAGAAGGTGAGGAGCGGCCGGCGGTACTGAGTCGACATCTTTATCAACTGTGGGCGTGTCGGCTCAGGGCATCTTCAAGCATGGCAAGGCGGTCGCTGCCCGCTATACAGGGTGCATCGCTAATGCCGAGCTTGTCGGCACATCTTCAACGCTGAGTCCCTCAGTCTCGTGCGCCCAGCGTCCGACAAGTTATTGTCTTCCATGGGAGTCCGGCTTGCGCAAATTGCCCCCGATGAAGGTTGGTCCGCCCGGGTCTTCCGCATGGAAAACGCGCGTTGCCTCAAAAACGCCGGTGCGCCATGCATAGGTCGTATCGTCGATCATCTGCGGCAAGACCTCCTGGTTTGTCGGACGACCGTACCATTTGGTGACGATGCGGGCGACTTTGGCGACGAGCGCGGTACTCATGCGAAGGTTCGAGTGTGCATCGAACATCTCCGGCGCCAAATAGCATCGAGACCTCGTTTGGGCGAAAGGTTATTCCTTTGCTGCAAAGCCTAGCTCAACGCGGCTGACATCTAAGATCGCCCGAAGGACGTCGATGCCGAATTTGAGGCTTTCCACCTCGACATCCAGCGAGATGCCCTCGGTGACTGTGCCTTTTGCGTTAGCGATTACCACCTCCTCCAGGTCTTCGAACCACTGAGGACTGTTCCCTTTGTGAAGCTTCGATAGTTCCGCAATCGCGACACTAAATGCCGATTGGACCGCGATTAGAGCGGCGCCGAGCTTTCGTTCGTCTACACCCGAGATGCAAACAATGGGGCTGTTTTTCTCATCCATGGGCTGTTCCTCTGCTGGCTCGCCACGAAACCCTATTTCAACTAATAGGCGACAGAGTCGTCGATCGCCGACGAATGCAAATAGGCCCGTAGGCTGGAGTCTCGGGTAGTTAGATCAACGAATACGCGATGCTGGGGGTGGACCATGTGGAAATGGTGGATGCGCTTGAGGCCTGTTGAAATCTGGGTCCAGCTTCCGAACGTTCCAACCGGCGGCAATGCCTCTAGGCCGTAAGCGTCGCACCTCCTGGTACGCGATAGCGGGTAATCCTTTGTACGAACTGGCTCGCATGCAAGGTCGCCCGAAGGACACAAGTGCCGAGCCTGGGCTTTCCGGCCATAGTCTTCAGTGAGACGTCTGTTGCTTCCACAACTCAACACATTCCGGCGAGCGGCATAAACCTGCAAACTCATTGTTTTTGATCCGCACGCGTCATACCTGGCCTGCACCCCACCGCCATGGCTTCGGCAAAAGGCCTTTTACTCAAAACGCAGGGACCTAGTTTGGCCCGTTTGTCAGGCAGCATCACAAAAAGATCTGCGGAAGGCTCGTCCCGCTTTGCGCGCTCAGGTGCGCCCGCAGTCGATCTGGCAGCGGATTGTTATTCAGGTACACTTTGCAATGAGGCGGAAGCTGCGACAGAATGTACGGCAGTGCAGTTCGCCCGTCGCCAAGTCCTCTCAGGTTGTTTCCACGAACGCTAAGCTCCTCCAGCCCCCTCGGCAGGTTAGGGGGCAGGTGGGTCAGTTCATTACTGTCGGTGCTGAGCCACTTTAGGGTGGCCGGGAGGTCCTCGGGTAGGCTAGTCAGTTCATTGTGAGGGACTTCGAGCCTCGTGAGCTTTGCAGGAAGGCGCTCGGGCAGGCGAATTATATTATTGAGTTCGGCGCGGAGATCCGTCAATTCGAGGGGGAGATTCTCCGGCAGGTGCGCGATTTCGTTGCGGGTGACATGAAGCTCCCTGAGCTCAGGCGGCAGGTTATCGGGCAAACTGGTCAGCCGGTTGTGGTTGACGTAGAGATACTTTAGTCCGGAAGGAAGCTCGTTCGGCAATCTGGTCAGCCGGTTGCCGTCGACGTAGAGCGTCTCGAGCATGTCCGGAAGAACCTCAGGCAGCGTGGTCAGCTGGTTGTCGCAGGCAGAGAGCTTTCGCAGACCGGGCGGGAGGTTGTTGGGCAGCCTGCCCAACCGGTTGTCATTGGCGTTGAGCCGCTGGAGGCCGGCCGGTAAGGTGGGGGGCAGTGCCGTTAGGGACAGCGATGTTAAGTTCAGGGGGGCACGAAAATTGCGGGTTTCCGTCCAGGCCTCGATCCGTGCCATTGCCTCGTGCCGGTCCTCGTCCTGCTCCTGCTGCCCGTCTTCCGCCCAGGCCAGTAAAATTTCTTTCAGTGCCGCTTCGCCGGACGAGGAGCCAGTCAAGCCTTCAACCCAGTTAAAGGTGTCTTCACCGCCTTGTTCGGAACTATTGCCAACACCCCCCTGCCTTCTGCCGTACATTGCGTCGTTCCTTAGGTCATTGCGTCACTGCTGATGTTACTTCCGTCGCGACCTTTCCTTCCAATACCAAATTCGTATCCCGTTATGCTTCGGGGGCATGGCCAGCGTCCTCCCTCGAGCTGGACAGCGCATGATTTTTATCGCGACGTTGAACAATCCCACCATTGACATGCTGCGCAAACTCGGCCTGACAGGCATGGCCAGCGCCTATCAGGAACTCGAAACGCAAATAGAAGCGAGACACCTTCGAGCATGGTGAAAGGCTTCGACTGCTGCTCGAGGCGGCCACGCTCCGCCAGAAGCGCTTCGAGGCGAGAGCCCGCCCTGCAAAGCAGCGCTGTAACGCCCAGATCGAGAACGCTGATTTTTGCGCCGCCCGCGCCCCTGATCGCAATTTCGTGACGCCGAGTGATAAAGGTATTTCATCCACCAGTTCCAGCTTGGTGGAGACCTAAACCAGACGCATTTGGAGCCGCTTGCGGCCGATTTCGCGTGGCAACTCCATCTAACTGAGGCGCAAGTTCCCGGAACAAACGCTCACGCGCGATAACCTTTCCTCATTTTCGGGCAATCTCGCAGTGTCACGTTGATTTGGTAGGTCAGCTTACGACGCCGAAGCCGTTACGCTTTTTCTCTACGCCTGCAGGGCCCTGCCGACTTAAAGGCAACGACTTCCGGACAGCCGAGGCCCAGAACCAGTTCACCTTGACATCGTGTCACTCGGGCGTAACAGGCGGCAGCCCGAGTGTCGCAATAAGCTTCATTATCGACGGCGTGGGTGGACCCGGTGTCGGCGGCGGCATGGAGACGATGGACCCGAGCCGCGGAGGCGTTGCCATAACGCCAATCATCGTGCCGATAATGGCGATCCCATCGCCGCTGATTTCGATGGCCTGCGGGCCGGTTCTGCCCGATACTACAAGGCGGATCTTGTCGGGTGTTACCTCGACGCGGCTACCTAAGGCCGCTGCGGCAGGGGAGTCGGGCGCGGCGCCGCCCGAGGTCAGGAGGAAGTGTCTCTTGACGTCGATGCTGTAGATATTCCCGACCTCGACGGTATGATTCTTCTGGGCCTTCAAATAGACCTCCTCACGGCCCTGCTTGTCCTCAAAGCGCAGTTCATTGTAGGCATTAGCGGCGCCGCCATCGGTATGCGTCCGGAAGGTCGACCGCGTTTTGTCGGTCGGCAGGGTTTCAGGCGGCAGATTTGAGCCATTGTATACGACGCCGGTCACCAGGGGCGTGTCGGGATTGCCGTGGATGAAATCAACCACGACCTCATGGCCGATCCGTGGGACGACCAGGTTGCCAAAACCCTTACCAGCGAAGTTCTGGGCCACCCGAATCCAGCAGGAGCTGTTCTCGTTCTTTCCGCCTTCTCGGTCCCAGAAGAACTGAACCTTCACACGGCCGTACTTATCCGTCGCGATCGACTCGCCCTCGGGGCCCACGACGACGGCCGTCTGCGGTCCGTGAATCAACCGCGCCGGTGTGCGGCGCCTCGGTCGGTACTGGGTGGTCGCGGGGATAATCTCTACGTTGCTGTGATAGAGGAACCGCACGCCCTTCCCCCCCACGGTGTCCGCAGTGAGATCGTCCCCCACCTCACCGATGACAGTGAAGTCCTGTCCGACTGCCAGGAAGCGATCGGTGGGTTTCGGGCGGGAACCGACCTGGCCGTAGTAGAAGGGATTTGCCGCCTTGAATAATGACCCGGTCGTTATCTGGCGCGCAGTGCTTTCGATCCGCGCGCGATAAGCGTTGCAGGCGAGTTCCTCGGCACGGATGGTGGCGTAGAAATCGCCATCGCTTTTTTTTGTATACTGGCCTGGATACTCGAAGACCTCCCGCATTGCCGTGCAGCCGCTGCTTGCCGACGAGGTCTCGCCCGTTCTGACCGCCACGCTCTCCCGCGGTCGGGTGATGGCGCTTCCCGTGAGCTTGCATGGCGGAATGCCGCCTGTCCTCACGGGAGGAACACGCGCGACAGACGTCAGTTCTGCCATCGGCTTCTCATGGTCATAGTCCCTGAGAACGACCTTGTTCGGCTGTAGCGATACGACCTCGTCCCAATGCAGGATGACATCTTCTTGGTAAAGACTTCGGGCAGGCCTGAGATTGTGGTGGGTCTCTACGATCTCAGGCGTGCAGGCCATGTGACTCGCGGCGTTGTCGACCAGCACCAGGTCATGTTGGTCCTCAGCATGTTCAAAATAGTAGTAGATGCCGTCCTGCTCCATGAGGCGGCTGACGAAGGCCAGATCCGTTTCATCGTACTGGACGCAATATGGGCGCTGTGGGAACCGTCGGGCGGTCTGATTCTTGAAATTGCCTTTATGTTCTCGAAAAATCGTGGTGATGATCTCGATGCTCGTCTTGTTCTGAAAGACCCGACTGTTAGAGCGATGCTCGAGCAATGAAATCCACGGCCGCACCTGCGCCACGTAGTTGAGGTGCTCGGTATCGTCGAGGCCGAGATATTGGAAGCGCGTAACAACACCGTTGAAGAAGCGCGTTTGCGAGTCCTTGAGCTTAAGGCCGATTGTCAGGTTTTGACCGGGGATCGTAGCAAAGTTCTGAACTGGATTGCGGCTGGCGAGCTTCACCTCGTAGAGGAAAGGTTCCCCCAGCCGCTCGGTGCCACTGAGCCGCCGGAGAGAGATTTCATTCAACTCGGACGCGGCCGAAGTGACCGCAACAAAACGATTGTGCCTTAAGAGACTCTCGATTCTTGACTCGACCATGGTGGTGTGTGTTCCGCAGATTTGATGAGAAGGCGCGGTTGCGCCCGATGGCGTGAGTAGGATGCTGCCGAAGCCATCGGCGAAGATGCCGAAAAGCGTTTATTTCGTGCATCGAAATCGCCGACCGTTGCTCAGCCAAGATGTCTTGCTGGCCCGCATCGTCAGAGCCAAGCGGGGGAGGGCGGGGTGAAGAAAGCGTGTGGGTCTCTTGGAACTCACCCACGCTAAGTCCCACCCAAATCTCGCCATGCGGCCTTGTAACATCGATGAGTTGGCGGATTCCGGCGGTGCTAGCGACGACGTGTCTCCTGGAAGATTCAACCAGGCCCAGGGCGCAGCGCCCGAGCGGACAACCACGGTGGTCGAGTTTCGCCGCGATCGTCGGCTCGATAGGCCTCTCCGCTGCTGAAGCCTCAAGGGCGTCAAAATGGCGATAACGTTCCAAAGAGGCGTCACGGCGAATTTTGCAAAGGGCCTTGGCGGTCCCATTGCAGTTTGCGTTGAGCTTACTGAAGAGAGTCGAGCTTCCGATGCTTGTCATAACGGGCCTTCCAAGCCGCCGCCCGCCGTGCCGCCGCACTTGGTATCGAGGTTACGTGGGCCATTCACCCGTTCCAGATCGATCTCGCCAAGGAGATCTTCTCCCCGCCCGAAAAGAAGGTCGAGCGGGCCCGCCGCATCATGGATGTCCGTTTCAGGAGAGTGCCATGCGGCAGCCGGTGGGCCCCGGTCAGTCGGGGTAGTTGTCAAGTCATCGGCGTGCTGGCGCGTTTTCCTCTTGCCCATCCAACTGGACCATCCGAGTCTGCCGCAGCGACCCAACTGCACTTCCGGGACCTGCTCCTGACGGAGAACGAGGTTAATCTCCCAGTCAAGTTCATCTCCAAGGTAGTTGCAGATGATCTCCGCTATCGACTTAAGGCCGGGAGCTGCGGGCAGAAGCGATTCGTAATGAGCCAGGCTGAGGGGACCCACAATGAGTCGGAACCGATGGTGCCACACTCTGACCCTCGCACCTGCAATAGCGTTGCTGTTCAGCGTGCCCGTGGCCGGGTCGCGGCCCAGGAGGCAGAGCGATATGCGGGGCAGATCCACCCACTTTGGGACAAATTCACGGATATCAACCGGCGCCTCGACGAAGCTGGCGAGGATGGCAGCGAGCCCCTCGGCGTTGCGGGTGTGTGAGGCGAGACGGCCGGTGAAGTGGAGTTTGGCCAGATCAGGCATAGCATCCCGCGCGCGCAGGGAGGTCATCCCGAAGCCGGCTAGCGCGCCGAGCTGAAGGGCAAATCGATCTTCTTGTGGCCTGTCATAGCTCACGGTCGGTTCGCCCTCCGCCCATGCGCGGAAGAAGAACGAGGCCATTCGATGATGAAAGGTATCAGCAAATCGGATCAGCGTCTCATCCGCGGCGTTGTGCTGCCGGAGAAGGGCGTACTCCGTCAGATGCAATGGGAGGGGACCGTGGGGTCCAAACAAGCCGAAGGCGTAGGTGGAGATTACGGGGTCGTTCTCCTCGTGCGCAGTCACGCCCGCGATCGATCGAGTCGGAAATGCAAGGGAGGGCTGCTGGGCGATCCGCACGCGATCCAGGCTGGGACCGCTCGATTCTCCCAGCCGAGGCCGATCTGAGCAGATTGCATCGATCCGCCGCAGAGCCTGGAAGAAGTCGCAGGCATGCGGTTCGGCCCTGAGCGAGCTTAGGAAGTCGCCGAGTGCCCCCGAAATCAAAGGATCGCCCGGCGGCCGGCCATCGTCGGCCATCGCATTACCTCCCCGCGCTGTAGCGTCGAGACGACCATCTCGGTGAAGCTGTTGATGGATACGTATTTCGCGAAGAACTGGTTGAGCACGGAGGCGAGCGGAAAGATGCCAACGCCTTCGAAGGCCGCTTCGTCCAGGATGATACCAACCTCAATCCCACGTGCTACGGCGGCTTGTCCACCGCTGGACAATCGCCTGACCGCAGGCCTGGACCGAATCTCCCGGATCCCGTCGATCTGCCGTGAGGCGAAGGCATTGACTGGATCGACGTAGAGGCGGAGGAGTTCACGTAGCGCTTCTGCGCCCCGGTGGTCGTTCCTATCGGAATTGCTGATCGAGAGGTAGTTCAGTGAAAGATGGCTAATTAATCGCCAAGTGATATCGCCATTGGCGAAGGAGTGACGCGGTCGGCTCGGGGGCGATACGCACCGGGTGGCGGTAACTGGAGCGCCGATTTCCAGGGTGAAGTCTGTCTCGTCCCGGCCGATCGGCAGCAGCAGCGCCAGATCCCGGTTCGAGCACAGGCAGTTTACAGACAAATGCCGGAGTTCCGCCGAATAGGGAGCCGCCTGGCGATCAACTAGAGAAACGAACGTTTCGCTGCCGATGTAGCCAGTCCGCGCGCCATTTAGACGCTGGTGCTCCGACATGAGGCGCTGCTCCCGGCGGATCGCGTAGTATCTGGAATGCTGCTCCTCCTGACCGTGCGCGCTGATGCTATAGAACGGGTAGAACCTCACGGGAGCCGCTTCGTTTTTCGCCCCGTCTCCGCTCATCTCGAGGATCGAGTGGACCTCAAAGTCGAGCGGCCTCATCCTGTCAACAATCACATGATGCTCGGTGTTCTTGTCGCTCACGTGGACGAGATCTGCCTGGCGTTCGAAGAGATTAATCGCGGGCGTTGCGAAGAGAACGATATTTTGGGGCCCGAGCTGTCGTTCCAGCCGTGGCTCGACACGTCTGAGTGCGAAGACGATCTCAAGGGTCTCGGCAGTTGACAGGGCTACTGCGTCTGCCAGCCCGCTAACCTCGACGAACAACGTCCGCTCCGCGAGGGCGAAATACTCCTGTAGGAGACGGTACCCGTCGAAAGAGCGTGGCACCTCGGGCAGGAGAGCACAGCTCGGCTCCAAACCGCGTTGCTGCAGCGCATGAACCGGAATCTTTTCCTGCCAAGGGATAGGCCGGCCGACCGGACGGGCTATGATATTGCATGCGTCACCGAGAAGCTGTTCGGCGAGTGCGGCGCCGATGCCACCGGGGCCTGTTAGGTGCAGTGTGAGAGCCTCTAGTCCGAGTTTATTGAACGGCATGCCATTGGTGGTACGAAGGCGTAGTCGCAAAGCAGCCTTCGCATCTTGCCGGGCCGGAAGATCCAGTGCGGCGATCTGCCCCGGCGTCGAAAAATAATCGGCAGCGCTCACCACAATTGGCCAGAGATGCACATCATGGGCCGTGCGGAACTCGCAATGTGTGACGGCGCCCGGAGCAAGACGGCCCAAAAGCTTGGTTCCCCGCGGCACGAGGTATCCATTTTCAAGTCGTCCGGCATCCTGGTCGGGCTCGAAACGGACGATCGTCATCGAGGGGAGCGGCGGTAGAAAATGCGGATAGACCATCTCCAGGAGGTGCTGGGTGAATTCCGGAAAGCGAGACTGAAGCTTCAATTGCACCCGCGCCGCCATGAAAGCGAAGCCTTCCAGAAGCCGCTCGACGTAGGGGTCGGCGACCTCCGCTGATTCCATCCCGAGCCGGGCGGCGACCTTCGGGAATGCACGGGCGAACTCGGCCCCCATCTCGCGCATATAAGCAAGTTCGTCGTTGTACAGTCGCAGGAGCCGGGGATCCATCAGCTTATCTCTGTACCGAGATGAACGCGGGCGGATTCGAGCTCGGAATCTACCTCCGTACGCATCACCATTCGCACCGGCAATGGCTGCGCCCACAGATCGGCTTCGATCCTAAAGCGAAAAGTGCCGCAACCCTGACCATCGTCCAGGACCGTGACCTTCAGGGTGTCCGGTAAGAGACGCGGCTCAAAGCGCTGAAGGCTCTCGATTATCGCTTCGCGCAATGCGCTCTTATCCATGCCTTCGCGAATTTGTCCGCTGAGAGGCCAGGCACCATAATTAAGTGCACTGGCCGCTACGTGAGGGTACGCTTGTAGATCTACGGTTGCACCCAATTGATTGGTGTTCAACAACCAGGAAACATCGCGTAGAATCACCTCTTCCAGTTGGCGAACAGAGAAGCTGCGCTTGTCCTGCGCTTCACACGAGCTGCGCGGCTCATCGTCCGTAAGCCGGTCCAGGAGGGATGGTTGCACGAGATCCCGCTTAACATCTCTGCCCATGTTACAATCTCCAGGTGCAATGGCGACGAGTCGATCTGTCGTTTTCGCGCGCAGCCCCGAATATTCCCGGGTTGCCGATGGCCCCATCAGCCGACGAGCCTATTGAAGTCGGTGCTGTTCGCGATTTGGTTCCAGATGCCCTCGCCAGCTTTGGTAAGAGCGCCTTTTTCATCCTGCCTGTAATAAATGACCTTGCAGGCGCCGAACCGGAATGTGATCGTCTCCTCGGGGGCCTCTTCCGCATAGGACCACTCGACCTTCTCGACTACCAGCATGTTGAAACTCCAGTGCAAGAACAGGTTCGATTCTGATGTAGCTTGTCCGCTCCCCGTCGCTTTGAAAAGTTTCAGTTCGACGCTATTGAAGTGGGCGCCGCGACCACAGGCAACGTACAGAGAGGGCGATGACGTATCCACCTGCTTCTTGATAGTGAAGACCTCGAATTCGGCCTTGCCCGCGCCCGCCCCGGCGGTATGAGGCCCAATGTTCAGCTTGTTTTCGAGTGAAAAGCTCCATTCGTCCGCTAGGGTGATACCGTCCTTTAGAATGATAGATTCGCCCTTGGGCAAAATGCCGTCCTTGGACGCTTGCGTGAATTTTATAACCGCGTCGAACGCCATGATGGACTTTCCTTTTCTCGTTGATCTGATTGGGCCTGGATTGCATCGGCCAGCCCGGGGCAGCTATTCCGGAGTTTTGGCGCCGAGAACGGAGCACAATCATCTGCGGGTTTTCTCAGTCCTTGCGGGCGGATGGCAGGCGCGAGACAAGTCTCAAAGAGATGGTTAGGCCTTCGAGCTGGTAGTGTGGCCGCATGTAAAATCTCGCAACGTAATATCCGGGATTATCTTCGACCTCTTCCACCTTGACCTCGGCTGAGGAGAGCGGCTGCTGTGCCTTACTCTCTTCGCTCCCAAGCTCGGGCGAGGGGTGGACATAGCCCTGAATCCATTGGTTGAGCCACTCCTCGACCTCGTGGCGCTCCTTGAACGTGCCAATCTTGTCCCGGACCATACACTTCAAATAATGTGCGAAGCGGCAGGTTGCGAAGATGTAGGGTAGCCGGGCACTGAGTTCGGCGTTCGCTGACGCGTCGGGGTCTTCGTATTTGACCGGCTTGTTAATAGTTTGAGCGCCAATAAATACGCCGAGGTCCGTGTTTTTGCGGTGCAACAGCGGTAGAAGACCGTTTTTGGACAGTTCGGCCTCACGGCGGTCGCTGATCGCGATCTCAGTGGGGCATTTTAGGTCGACGCCACCGTCGTCGCTGCGGAAGGTATGTACCGGCAGACCCTCGACCAAGCCGCCGGATTCGACGCCACGAATTCTGGAGAGCCAGCCATAGAGCTTGAACGAGCGCGTGATATTTACGCCCATGGCGTAGGCTGCGTTCGTCCAAAGGTATTTCTCGCTGTCGCCGCCGTCTGTGTCCTCCTCGAAGGCGAATTCATCGACCGGGTTGGTTTTGGCCCCGTAGGGCAGCCGGCCAAGGGTGCGTGGTAAGGTCAGGGCCACGTACCGAGAGTTCTCGCTCTCGCGGAACGCCCGCCAAGGGGCATGTTCGGGCGTGAGGAAGATTTTTGTGATGTCACGCGGGTTCGCAAGCTCACGCCAAGAATCCATCTGCAGCAGATGTGGTGAGACGGCAGATATAAGCGGTGAGTGGCTCGCCGCCGCGATCTGCGCCAGTCCCGAAAGCAACTCTACGTCCGGTGGGGTATGGTCGAAATAGTAGTCGGCAATCAGGCAGCCATAGGGTTCACCGCCGATTTGGCCGTATTCGTCTTCGTAAATTTTTTTGAATAGCGGACTCTGATCCCAGGTGACACCCTTATATTTCCGCAGAGTTCGGGACATCTCCACCTTTGAAACTGGGAGAACGCGAATCTTCAACGTTTCATCGGTTTCGGTGTTGATGGCAAGGTGATGCAAGCCCCGCCAAGCTGATTCCACGCGCTGGAAATTTTCGTGATGGAGGATCTCGTTGAGTTGTGCAGAAAGCTTCTGGTCGATCGAAGCAATCATTGCTTGGATAGTCGTGACGACATCGTCGCTGATTAGCGACGTGTTTTGAAGTGCCTGCTCGGCCAGTGTTCGGACGGCACTCTCCACCAAGTCACGGGAGTGGTCCGAGCGGATCTTGAACTCGAATCGAAGCATGCGGGTGAAATCGCCGAGATCAACGGTGGCGACCTGTACATCTGTGGCATCTGCAGGCATCATGATCAGTTCTCCTCTGTGTCTGGGGATGCCAATGGCGGAGCGGCAACCAATGCATCAGGCTTCTCAGTCTCGATGCCATTGCCGAGGGCGCTTAGCAGTGCCGAATCCGCGAGGAAGTGGGTGAGCAACTCTTCGGCACCGTTCTTACCGTCCATATAGGCCAGCAGATTGGAGAGCTCCGTTCGCGCCTCGAGCAGCCTGCTAAGGCTGTTGACCTTGCGCGCCACGGCCGCCGGCGAGAAATCTTCGAGCCGCTCGAACGTCAAGTCGACAGCGAGTTGGCCTTCTCCGGTCAATAGGTTCGGCACCCGCATCACCACCCTGGGCCTCAGCGATCTGAGCCGATCATCGAAATTGTCGATATCGATCTCCATCATCTTGCGCTCCGCGACAGGGGCAAGCGGCTCGGCAGCATTGCCGGCGAGGTCGGACATCACGCCGACCACGAAGGGAAGCTGAACCTTCTTCTGAGAGCCATAGGTCTCGACGTCGTATTCGATCTGTACGCGAGGCGGACGAACCCGCGCGATGAACTTTTGACTACTCGCCTTTGTCATGTGTTCCACTCTCCTGATAGGGAAGATTGCGCACGTCACGTGCCCTCGCCGACCGCCAGACCGGCAATCGAACGGTATTGGGCAACCCCTTCTGGCGCCAACTCTTTGATAAGAGCCATGAAGTCCTTCGAGACAAGTCGCTGCGCGCGCTCCAGGAGGGCTGGCAGCGGGCTCGCGGGCTCATTCACCTGGTACCAGTGGCAAATGCGGCCAAGAATTTCGACAACGTCATCGCGGTTGCGGATCACTTCGGGGTAAGAGGCCTTGCTAGAGTCTGGCAATGGAGATGCCGGGGCTGCAGGCTGGGCCCTTTTCCGATGGGCGTCGACCAGATCCTTGGCCTGGGTGAGTAGCACTATCAGAGGGTCGAATCGAACGGCCTCGTCACTCGCGACGTGCTGCCGAACACTCGCGTCTAGATGGGTGGCGGCTGCCAGGCTGGCGTGGAGACCAGTGCTGATCTGCTCGAGCTGCAGTGGATCGGTGTCGATGAAGGCGTGCTCGATGGTCGAACGATCAATTTCCGTAGATTGGGACCGTAGCGCACCAGCCCAATCGCGGAGCGTAAAAGTCCCGAATTGCCTGGAGGAGGTGAGTGGGACTTGGCGTATTTCTGCCAAGAGCCCGGAGAGATCGCAGAGGCTCGCTAGAGCGTTGAGGCGAACGGTCTGATCTTCGTCATCTTCTGGATCCGGTCGCGGATGTAGCTCTGACCAGTAGAGCTCGACATAGGCCGCGAGCAGCTCAAGCCCCCGACTTAGACCAGAGAAGCCGAACTGACTGAGGGCGGATCGTGTGAGCAAGATTCCGACTCTTAGATCCTTAGTGCGGGCAGAAAGGTCGAGGCCAAGCCGCCACACCTCTGTCCAATCGGGAGCCTCCTCGGTGGCGATGGAGTCGCCTATCTGCTGGTGCGGCTTGCCATGCGACGCTATCTCCAGCTCCAGGAAGCTCAAATCGTAATCGAGAGCATCCCCGCATGCGTTGCCGTCGCTGATCGGTTTTAATAGATGATCTGCATCGAGCATGACCCAAATCCCAGTTTTCCCGACATAAAAGATCGTCGCGCCTCTGTTTCTCAATGTTTAGCAATGAGCAGACGCGATTGCTCATGCACAATCGACATTCGTATATGTCGTGAATGCTTGGGGCGTGAATGCCGCCGCTTCGGATCTTGACGCAGCTATGTGCTGCTCAGGCGCGAGGGACACCTTGTGAACAACAAGAAGCTCTTCCGGGTCCATCGGGAGGAGAAGCTCACGATGCGCAAGCGCCGTGGCCGGAAACGAGCGAAAGGCAAGCGTTGGTGTTGATCCCGCTGGCTGCCAATGATCGTTGGCGCGGGTTCAGGCTTCTGATGGTCGTGAGGAAAGCCGGACTCTCGTCGCCGATACTTCGCTCTCCGGCCTGCGGTCGCCTGTGGACTGGATCGGGTTATCGAGGAGCGTGGCAAGCCAAGCACTCTGGCCTCGGCTAACTAACCCTGCAGAGTTCGCCCAGATCGGCAACCCGCGACGTGATGCAGTGCTGCGCAGCCGGAATGGTCTCCGCACCTAAACCCGCCGATGCCGCCGCAGATGCGCAACCCACCGCTGGAGCGAACCCCAAACTGGATAAACTTGACGGTACAAGCTCAGCCAGATTGAATTGACATCGTCGGGCAGTCGTTGCAAAGGGCAACCTGCGGAGTACCGTTGCAAACGTGAGCCTGAAGGCCTCCAACTACGAAGTCTTCGCGCGGCCGCCTCCGCGCCAGTTGCTGCATAAGGTGGATGGCGTCCTCGGCGATCGCTCTTGGGGGTGTCGGCGCGCGGACCCTCATCGAACGAGCGGCCAGCCGGCGGTCCATCGCGCGTGCAGCGACCCGGCGTCAGTGGTAGAACGGCTCGAGCACTTCAACGGCATTATACTCCTGCGCTCCGCCGGACCGCCGCACGAGGCATATAGGGCGACAATCTGGATGAGATCCGTATTGACCGCATGTAACGATGCTCCCCGAGATTCGCACGTTGCCTCATTCATTTTGCTCCCAGTTGGAGCGAAGGAGTGGGGTGCGGAGATGGCGGGGTTTCGCAGCGGCCGGCCTCCTTCGTGAGCGCCATTGCCGTTTTCGACGGAAGTCGAAGGTTAATAACCATCGTCGCGGTATTTACTTTTGACAATGGGTGTGATGCGGCTTTGCGTGATCTTCTAAAAAGAATCGAGTCCCGCCGCCAATCCCCCGTTCTATCGCGCACCTACCGCATCCCAACGTGACTGTCGACCCTGCTTCCATTAGTCGTGCAGGGCAACCACGCGGTCTCTCGTGCAGATCCCTGCGATTTCGAATTGACGGACACCGACCCCGTTTGACGGTCGTGGAGTGCACGCACTTAGTCACCCTAGCCGCCCGCGCACTGCAACCCCGCTGTAGCGATCCTTCTACCTCTATGCTAAAGAAAGTTTTGGAAAAACTTGCCTCGTCGCCATCGTTCGACGGCGGCCTTGGCGCCAATCTTGCGAGGAGCGGGCTGATGGTCGCAGCGGCATGCGAGCCGACATTCTGCGCTCCCGACCGTCGAAGACGAGGTCGCTCTCGGCGTGTTAGTCAGCCGGAATGCGCCGGCCGTCGTGCCCCTAAATATCGATCTCGAGCCAGGTATTGGCCTCCAGACTGAAGAAAAATTCGGCGCTCTCACATGCTCATGCAATCCCGTGGTGGACAACCAACGCACATGATGGTGCAGTTCCTAGGGAATGTGGTGATGAGTCATGAGCCGTCCTATATCACCTTGAACGCTGCCCTCCTGGCTATCCGTTTCTTCGAGGCACCCACGATTATGGCGGCATCGGCGGCGCTGAGATCGGGATGGGCCGCCTTCAGCGCGTCCGCCCACGCCCCCTTGCTCTGCCCCGGCAGCTGCGGTGTCGCCGCCTTGATCTCGTCCAGCCTCGCCTGATCCTGGGCCGACACCGTCCGGAACGCCGCCCTCCTGGCGATATCGTCCCTAAAGGTGCCCAGGATGGTGGCGGCATCGGCGGCGCTGAGATCGGGATGGGCCGCCTTCAGCGCATCGGCCCAGGCCGCATTGCTCCCCCCCTGCCGCGGTGTTGCCGCCGCGATTTCGTCCAGCCTCGCCTGGTCCTGGGCCGACACCGTCCGGAACGCCGCCCTTTTAGCAATATCCTGCTTTATGGCACCCACGATTACGGCGGCATCGGCGGCGCTGAGATCGGGATGGGCCGCCTTCAGCGCGTCCGCCCAGGCCGCATTGCTCTGCCCCGGCAGCTGCGGTGTCTGCCTAGCGAGTTCGTCCAGCCTCGCCTGGTCCTGGGCCGACACCGTCCGGAACGCCGCCCTCCTGGCGATTTCGTCCTTTGCGGCGCCCACGATGGTGGCGGCATCGGCGGCGCTGAGATCGGGATGGGCCGCCTTCAGCGCGTCCGCCCAGGCCGCATTGCTCCGCCCCTGCCGCGGTGTCACCGCCGCGATTTCGTCCAGCCTCGCCCGGTCCTGGGCCGACACCGTCCGGAACGCTGCCCTCACGGCGATATCGTCCTTTAAGGCGCCCACGATTGTGGCGGCATCGGCGGCGCTGAGATCGGGATGGGCCGCCTTCAGCGCGTCCGCCCACGCCCCCTTGCTCTGCCTCGACTGTCGCGGTGTTTGCCTGGCGATTTCGTCCTCGCCTGGTCCTGAGCCGACACCGTCCGGAACGCCGCCCTTTTTACAATATTATGCTTTACGGAACCCACAATTATGGCGGCATCGGAGGCGCTGAGATCGGGATGGGCCGCCTTCAGCGCGTCCGCCCACGCCCCCTTGCTCTGCCCCGGCAGCCGCGGTGTCTGCCTAGCGATTTCGTCCAGCCTCGCCTGGTCCTGAGCCGACACCGTCCGGAACGCCGCCCTTTTTACAATATTATGCTTTACGGAACCCACAATTATGGCGGCATCGGAGGCGCTGAGATCGGGATGGGCCGCCTTCAGCGCGTCCGCCCACGCCCCCTTGCTCTGCCCCGGCAGCCGCGGTGTCTGCCTAGCGATTTCGTCCAGCCTCGCCTGATCCTGGGCCGACACCGTCTGAAAAGCCGCCCTCCTGGCGATAACTCGCTTTACGGCGCCCACGATGGCGGCGGCATCGGCGGCGCTGAGATCGGGATGGGCCGCCTTCAGTGCGTCCGCCCACGCCCCCTTGCTCTGCCCCTGTAGCTGCGGTGTCTGCCTGGCGATTTCGTCCAGCCTCGCGTGGTCCTGGGCCGACACCGTCTGGAACGCTGTCCTTTTAGCAATATCCTGCTTTACGGCATTCACGATTATGGCGGCATCGGCGGCGCTGAGATCGGGATGGGCCGCCTTCAGCGCGTCCGCCCACGCCCCCTTGCTCTGCCCCGGCAGCCGCGGTGTCACCGCCGCGATTTCGTCCAGTCTCGCCTGGTCCTGGGCCGACACCGTCTGGAACGCGGCCCTTTTAGCAATATCCTGCTTTACGGCACCCACGATTATGGCGGCATCGGCGGCGCTGAGATCGGGATGGGCCGCCTTCAGCGCGTCCGCCCACGCCCCCTTGCTCTGCCCCGGTAGCTGCGGTGTCTGCCTGGCGATTTCGTCCAGCCTCGCCTGGTCCTGGGCCGACACCGTCCGGAACGCCGTCCTCCTTGCAATATCGTCCTTAAAAGAGCCCACGGTTATGGCGGCATCGGCGGCGCTGAGATCGGGATGGGCCGCCTTCAGCGCGTCCGCCCACGCCCCCTTGCTCTGCCCCGACAGCTGCGGTGTCGCCGCCTTGATCTCGTCAAGCCTCGCCCGGTCCTGGGCCGACACCGTTCGATACGCCGCCCTCCTGGCGATAACCCGCTTTACGACGCCCACGATTACGGCGGCATCGGCGGCGCTGAGATTGGGATGGGCCGCCTTCAGCGCGTCCGCCCACGCCCCCTTGCTCTGCCTCGACTGCCGCGGTGTCTGCCTGGCGATTTCGTCCAGCCTCGCCTGGTCCTGGGCCGACACCGTCCGGAACGCCGCTCGATTGACGAGATCGCCCGTTGAGGCCCCCACGATTATGCCGGCATTCGCGGCGCTGAGATCAGGCGCCAACGCCAGCGGCCTTTGAGCATATAACGTCTGCCTGCGGCTGGGCCTGGGATCTGCGTCCTTCTCAGTAGTCCGCCTCTTGCGCCCGCCACCGGTCGGATCGCTGGGCTCCGCGGGCACCTCGGACATGGCCGAATGCTCCTCTCTTCCACCCGGCACCTCGGTGGGCCCGGCAACCGCTGAGGCTTCTAAATTCCCAAGGCCATGCAGCCCCCCGCGCTGAGGGCCAGTCTCCAGCGGCTGGCCCTCGACGAGGTGAATAGTGCGATCGGCATTATTGTATTCATCTGTTGTCCTCGTGAGGTTGAACGCGGTCTCTGCCGGGACGACCGGAACTCTCGTCAGTTCCGTCATGTCAGCCATCATTTGCGGGGTTTGTTCTTCAGGGCTTTGAAGCTCGGTCGGCGGGCTTGGCTGGTCGACGCTTAGCCTTTCCACGTAACGCAATACCGAATTCTCTTGCCAGATGTCGTCCGAATTGAAGTTGTCGGCCACTTGATCGACACGCGCCACTGAAGACTGCGCTCTTTGATCCGCTGGGTGCCGGCCCTCATCCGGCCGCGAAGAGCCCTGCCCCTTAGTCCGAGGGTCCCTGTCAACCATGCTCACCCCCCTGGGATATGGCCTTCAGGAAACAAGGGGTCAGCTGTCGGGCACCGACTGCTGACGGAAGGTCAGAATTTATCAGGGGCTCAAGCGACTTAACCAGAGTGCAAGGGGCGCGACTGCGACCATCGACCGCTCCAGCTTGCCGAGCCTCGTTCGGACGCCGCTCAATCACCGTGGGTCCCGTTTTTTGCTGTTGTGGCATGGGGCGGCTCTGCGGAATCGAGCTCAGGTGACGGGAGGCCGGCAGATCCCGAAGACATGGCCAGGCCGTTGATAACTGGTAGCGTAAACGCATCATTGCAGCAGAACCTCAAAAACCACGGAGAAGAGCCCGCGATTCAAACTAGCGCAGTCCCGGTATTGGATTGCATGCACAGGTGATATGCTCGCATCCGGTTAGTGAGCGGCTATGGCGCAGCTCCTGCGTGAACCCATAACGACAGCGGCGATCCTTCGAGAGATGCAGCGACGACCCGTTCTCCAGACCGGAGGTCCGTGCTTGATGTGGCGATCGGCACGGATTGCTATCAACGCTGACGGCCGCCGGTGCCGCGCAAGCCGGTTACGACGAAACATCGACATGATCTCTTCTATGGTGGGATTGGCCCAACGATACCAGGGTAGTGGCAACTGTCGCCAATTGCGGCGCCAGTGAGGTCGGCCTTCGTCTTCGAACTCCTTGCTGGCTTCCGCTAAACAACGCGGCCTTATCACAAAAGGCTGGGAGATTTAACGATGATCCCGGCATCCGGACTTCTGCGCATTGCCGGCCGGTAATAGCGCGAAAGACTTGCAGCAATCGCAGCGCCGGCGGCACCCGTGACTAGTATCCGCACTGCCTGGCCCGTAACAATGCGCTGTGACCAGCGGAAGCCGATCTCGTGGAAAGACAAGGCATGCTGCGGGCTGATATGATGAAAGACGCCGGCAATGGTGCGGCGGACCCGGGACTTGAAACCTCCCACCGAGTGGACGGCGACTTGGACGAATTCGCGGCTCGAATGCTTTACGTTCTCATGCGTAGCAAAGCTCTTGCCAATCGCCATGAACGCCTCACCGCCCATCAGGCAGGTTGCGGTTCGATCCCTTTCGCCGTCGCGCGCCCTGCATGTATCGAAAGGCCTTTTCGGCCCCGTCCAGGCGGTAGACCGTCCGGATCCATTCTCGGTCGCTCACCGAGATGAAAACGGTCGATCTCCACCGTGCCATCTTGCATGTGCTCGCGCGCCAACATGAGGCGCAGCGCATATCCCATTCGCTAGCTATTGGGCATCACCAAATGTGGAAATGCCTATCTTCGCCGCATGAATGATCCATGCCGCCAGGGCTGTTATCCCGCACCTGGCGCGAACCGGGACTGCAACCGGTTCGTGGATCGTGTCCAGGAGGTGGTTGTCTAATCGCTAAACTGGTCGTCAAGGTGCTTTAGGGGCGGCGGCGCGTGAAGACGATGTTGGCGGCGGCACTGCCTCAGCGTATTCAGGAACATTTTCGACGAGGCAATGCGCATCACGTGTCACCTTGCCTGTTGCGCTGCTCTTTTGGCCCCGTACTTGCGGCGCCGGGTCTCAAGGCTTCCGGGCGGTCATTTGCGAGATTCATCCCGTACGAGTGACAGGACAGGCGAATTGGCGCGTTGTAGGTCAGTGTGAACATGAACGACCAATAAGGCTCTGAGGGCAACGGGCTACTGAGCGACAGTCTAGATGAGACCCCTTGCTTGTCGCGCTGCAAGGGGGCTCATGACCAATCCTGATGAGCTTCGGCGCTTGCATATCTGAGCTGTCCCGACACGCGATGCCCTTCTACCAGCGCATTGTTGGATATCAGATGTGCATGCAAGGGGGCAGTGAAGCTCTGCTACTTTTACGGAGAAAGCCGTTCTGTCAGGTGGACGCGAGGCGAGTCTTGAATGTCGTGGAATAATAGGGTCGTCTGGTCGGAGGGCTTGTTCCTCCGCCCGCAGCATTTTCAGCAGGCCGATCGTCACGTCGAACAGCTGGTGCGCAGCAGGACGGCGGTTTTGCATGGGTACGGGTGGGGTATCAGCGAGCTGCGGCTCAATCGAGAGCTGCTTGGTCTCGGTAAGATCGCCATCGAAGCGGCTCGCGGCGTCTTGGAGGACGGGATGCCCTTCAGTATTCCTGACGAAGCCAACCAGCCAACTCCCTACGACGTTCCGCCGGATTTTCGAGATTCGCTTATTCACTTGGCGGTACCGTTTTATCAACCCGGCGCTCTTGAAACCGACGCGCAAGCGGGAATTGACGTACCTATCCGCTTCGCAGTCTCCACTGAGGATGTTGTCGACACCAACGCTGGCGAGCGAGGCAGCGCCTCCATCGACGTAGCGAGGCTGGATTTTCGACTGCTGCCGGACGCGGCAGACCGGTCTGGCTACACTTGCATCCCAATCGCCCGTATCATAGAGGTCCGGGCCGACCGACAGATCATTCTGGACGAAACGCACGTGCCGCCAACCCCCGACTGCGCCAGCTCCCGGGTCCTCTCGAACTACATCACTGAGATCACCGGCCTGCTTCACCATCGTGGTGAAGCTCTGGCCACTCGGGTCTCCCAGTCGGGAACGAACCGGGTTGCAGAGCTCGCGGACTTCCTTCTGCTGCAGGCGATCAATCGGTACGAGCCGTACTTCTGCCACCTATCCAAGGCCGCCGTTGTAAATCCGGAATCGCTGTATGTTCTCATGCTCCAGTTGGCGGGTGAACTAGCCACGTTCGCCCGCGTCGATAAACGTGCCCCGACCCTTGGTGTTTACAAGCACGACTCTCTCGCGGAGGCGTTTTTGCCAGTGATGCAGTCGATCCGGGCTTCGCTGGGTGCAGTGATTGAGCAGACTGCGGTCCCCGTACCGCTGCAGCGGCAAAAATACGGTGTCCATGTGGCCGAGGTGGCCGACCGCTCTCTCTTTACGACCTCGAGCTTCGTGCTGGCTGCTCGGGCTGATATTGAGGTCGAGCGCCTCCGGCGCGAGTTCCCGTCTCAGATTAAGATCGGCCCGGCGGAGAAAATCACGGAACTCGTCAATGTCGCACTGCCCGGCATTATCATCAATCCCCTACCGGTCGCGCCGCGTCAGATCCCGTTCCATGTTGGATTCAGCTATTTCGAGATCGATCAAAATAGCCGCTTCTGGAAGGATATGCCCCAATCCGCCGGCTTGGCGCTGCACGTTGCTGGCGACTTCCCAAATCTCGAAATGGCTCTCTGGGCCATCCGAGCCGGACAGAACCCACATTTGAGTTAGCCCACCAATGCCCCTCACGCTACGTGTACACAGCAATAGATGTAGTTTTCCGGAATATCTCGTGCCGGGCGACGCGGCTGGTGGACTGACTACCAGCCGAGCAGGCAACAGCCTGGTTCTGCCGGATGATCAGCAGATGGTCTCGAAATCCCACTGCTCAATCGAGTGCATGGCACGGCGATACGTACTGATCGACCGAGGCCGCGACGACACATGTCAAAATGACGAGGCGATGCCGCTTCCGTCAGAGGCGCCGGTCGCCCGGAAAACCAGCGATGTTATTCAGATCGGCGCCTATATGACCGATGTCGTCGCGGTGTCGCCTTCGATATCCATTGCGGAGAGTGCCGCCGAACCGGAGGGACAACTTGCAGCGACAAGTGAGGAGTTGAGTCTTCTTGGCCCCCTCGAAACGGCCTCGTCGCTCCTGGCGGGCAATTGCACCCGGGGTGAAGAAGCGCTGCTGGACCTGAGGGACGGCGAGTTCCTACCATTGCCGTTCTTAGGCACTCGTTTAGACGCGCTGGCGGGCATGATGAGAAGTCCGTGGGATATCTACGCAGACAGTGTGCCAGATCGGGCCCCCATCTTGACGCAACCCAAGGTGGAGCAATCATCTCGCCAAGAATCATCGAGCGGCGGTCACGGCTTTCCTTGCCGCCTGCGGCTTATCATTGGCAGATGTCCGGAATGCCGGCATCGTAAGCGTGCTGGATCGTGCAGGGAAAATGCTTCTGTATTCCGCCGCGCTGCACAGCATACTCTCCGAGCGAGAGCTGGCGAACAATTATTCAGAAATAAGAGTTCCGACGAAAAAACCCTGAGTCTCGTTCCCGATGTCGGTGAGGCGTTGCGCGCAGTTCTGTGCAATGACTCCAGCGGGTCCCTCCGCGGAGACCCGGCCGTTGAGCAAGCCTTCACCGACCGTGGGACGCATGACGTGTCATTCGCGGCTGTGCAGAAGGCTCTGTCCAGCGTCCGTGCACGCTTGTCCCTAGCAGGGATCGAGAAGGCGATGGGGCGGCCCCGTTCCCTTTTGCACCGCAACCATAAGGCGCGAAACCGGAGTGCGTACGTGCGCGTCTTCAATGACGTCGTATCGAGCATCGAAACCGATTTGCTCCGGAGCTTCGGCGCCGACTTCGCGCGCCCAGTGCGAGAGCGTAGTCGACCCGCCCGCCGATCCCACGATGAGAGCGTCCGCTCCGAAGGGAAGTGGGCGGGTTGATGATGGTGATTGAGGAAACGATGCCAAAATCCCAGCCACTCGTCCTCCTTCACGCCGAGGAGCAGTTGGCTGTCCCTTCGCCGTCATCGCCAGTGGCGGACGAACTTACCTGGGAGATGCTTGCGCTCGACCGACTTAATCCACTGGTCGCGGCCGCGGCGGCGCTGCTGGGTCTCAGCGCTCAGCTCAAGAGCAGTGCTAGCCATATCGACGTTGAAGCACTGCGCCTTAGGGTGCTGCGGGAGATCGATGCTTTTGAGCGTCGGATCACGCCGCTCGGATTGCCCTCGCGAGCGATCAAGGTCTGCAAATACGCCCTCTGCGCGACCATCGATGACATCGTTCTGAACACAGCCTGGGGCAGCAACAGCGTCTGGACGACGCGCAGCTTGGTGGGATCGCTGTTCAGCGATACCTGGGGCGGCGAGCGCTTCTTCGATCTGCTGACGCAATTGAAAAATGAACCGGCCATCAATATAGAACTGCTGGAGCTGCTCTACTACTGCATGAGGTTGGGCTTCGAAGGCCGCTACCGCGTCACTGCGGGAGGAGCCGCAGAGCTCAGTGTGCTGTGCGAAGACGTCTACCGCCTGATCCGAGCAGCCCGTGGTGACTTCGAGCGCGAACTATCCCCGCACTGGCGGAGGAACTCAAATAATCCGAAGCCACGCCGCACAATCGTTCCAATCTGGGCCGTCGTAGCGTTTGGGGCAGGATTACTCCTCTCGATCTATACCGGACTCCTGCATGCATTAAATGCCCGCGCCGACGCTGTCTTCAACGATATCGCGACATTGCCGCCGAACGGCGTTGTCAGATCGGCGAGAATCGCATTGCCACCAAAGGTTGTTATGAGCAGCGACCGACTGCGTAACTTCCTCGAGCCCGAAATCCGCGAAGGGCTTGTCACTGTGTCCGAGGACCCACAGCAGATCGTCGTTATCATTCGCGCCTCCGGGATGTTCGATTCTGCTAGTCCGGAAGTGAAGAAAATGTTCCTGCCGCTTCTTTTACGAATTGGTCGTTCTCTGAACGGTGAGTCGGGATCGGTCCTCCTGACCGGGCACACCGACGCCATTCCGGTGCAATCACTCGCCTTCCCTTCAAACGATTCCCTTTCGCTCGCGCGTGCGAGCGCAGCTGCCGAGATTATCAAATCCATGATGGATGACCCAGGCCGCGTGCGAGAAGAGGGCAGAGGGAGCGGAGAACCGGTCGCTTCGAACCACACGCCCGAGGGCCGCGCGCGGAACCGTCGGATTCAAATCATCATCACAAAGACACAATGAAGACAAGCCATGCAGTCAATCAAGAAAGCGCTTAGGTGGCAATGGCTCCGTGTCGGCGGGGCGGCGATCGTATGTGCCTTAATCTTCACGCTCGGACCGCATATCTCGGTCGGAGGATTTGCGCCGCTTGACAGCCTTCGCAGCCAGATCGCGGCATCGATGCTGATTCCGGTCGGATACACCGTGATCTACTTGATCCAGTCCCAGCTTTACAAGGTTCAGGCCTATTTTGAAGACCTCGTCCAATCACGAGTGTCGGGAGCGCTGGACGCGGGTGGGGCCGAGCAGAAGAAGGGAGACCCAAGGCCTTCCGACCGAAGTGTGGGGCAAGCCAGCACGCTTGCTGAAAGAGAGCTGGAGGCGATTCGTCATCGTTTCCGCGAGACCCTTACCACACTCAAGGGGCGCCGCTACGCAGGAGGTATCAGCAGGCGGTGGCTCTATCAGCGGCCCTGGTATGTGATGATCGGTCCGCCCAACTCGGGGAAGACCACAGCAATAGTCAATTCCGGGCTCAGCTTTCCGATGGCGGCGAGGTCCGGTCTGAGAGCCGCCGGTGGGTTAGCGGGTACGGAAAACTGCGACTGGTGGATCACCGATGACGCGGTGTTCGTCGACACTGCTGGGCGCTACACGATACAGGAGGGTGATGCAGACCGGGACAAAGCGGTTTGGCGTGGCTTGCTTCGTATGCTCAGACGCTCCCGGCCACGGCAGCCGCTGAACGGTGCCTTAGTCACGATCGCAATCAGCGAGCTGAATTCTACATCCGAGGAAGTGCTCGCCGATCGCGCGCGCTGTATCCGTGAGCGGCTCCTCGAAGTGTACAGGGAGCTTCGCCTGCAACTGCCGATTTATGTGCTTTTCACTAAGAGCGATCTGCTGGCGGGATTTGTTGAATTCTTCGACGATCTGGGTCGCGAGGGGCGGGAGGCGGTGTGGGGGTTCACCTTTGCGCAAGAGGCGTCGGAGGACGAAGGCGATCCGATGGCGTTTGCCGCAGCATACGATGCGCTTGTTGGCCGCCTAAACGAAAGGCTGCTTGAACGAATGCAGCACGAAAGCAACCTCCAGCGTCGTGCGCTCATGTTCGGCTTCCCACAGCAGGTCGCTAGCCTCAAGCACCTGACGCAACAGTTCTTGAAGGAAGCCTTTGGCGGGAATTCGTTCCAGGAACCGCTTATGCTCCGCGGCGTCTACTTCTTAAGCGGCACGCAAATTGGCATGCCCTTCGATCGAGTTGCGAACGCCAGATCTCAGACCTTCGAGATCGCTCAGCCGCCCTGTACAGCGCTTCGTGGCCCGGGCCGTAATTATTTCATCAGCCGGCTGCTGCGCGAAGTCGTTTTCGCCGAAGCTGGGCTCGTCGATGCCAATCACCGCTTCGATCGGCGCCAGCGGCGGATCCGGTATGGCGCCTACACGACGATAGCGGCGGTCATTGTTACCGCCAGCGTCTTATGGACGTTCAGCTATATTCGGAATGTTCAGCTGATCGAGAGCGTTCGCCTAATGGCTGGCAGCTATGCCAGAGGGGCTGAAAAGCTGAAGCTCGACCGGGTTGAGAGTGGCGATCTTCGACCCATCCTGCCACTGCTTCAGCGGCTGCGTGATGCCAACGGCGACAGCGCGGGCGGCCGCCTATCAAGTTCGGGTCTCGACCAGAGTAAGAAAATCAAGGTTCAGACGCTCGCGGCGTACCGCCGCGCCGTGAACACCATCCTGCTGCCGCGGCTGATGTTCCGGTTGGAAACCTTATTGGTCGAGCGGCACGACGATGATCAGTTCGTCTACCAGGCGTTAAAGGTTTACCTGATGCTGGGTCAGCAGGGTCCGCTCCAGCGCGCGGTCGTCAAAAACTGGATGGCTGCCGACTGGCGAGTGATGTTTCCGGCCGAAGCCGATGCCGGCCTGCGCAGCGCGCTCGCTGATCACCTGGATGCACTCATGGAAGGGCCGCTGCCCCATAGTGAGCTTAATGGCGAACTGATCGAGAGGAGCCGCGCGAAGCTCCAGACCGTCTCGATGGCGCGCCGCGTCCTCGACATCATCGCGACCAGTCCCGAAGCCTCGCGGGCGCCAACCTGGCGTCTGGCCGACCATGCCGGGCCGCTGGCGCAGGGCGTCCTGGCTCGCAAATCGGGACAGCCGCTCAGCGAGGGGGTTCCTGGCATCTACACGAGGGCGGGGTTTTACGGAACCTTCCTGCGATTGCTGCCGCAAGTGGCTGACGCTGTCGCTGCAGAAGGCTGGGTTCTCGACTCACAGGTAGTCGCGCCGATTGCAGCCGGTGATGTGAGCCAGAAGCTGCGGCGTTCGGCGGCGGATCTCTACGCTCAGGAGTTCGCGTTGCGCTGGGACCAGCTCATTGGCGATATGTCCATCCGCCCGTCTGGGGGTATCGATGACGCGCTGCGCACCTTGAACACGCTGTCCGCGCCGACGTCACCAATGCGCCTGTTCCTTTTCGCGGCGGCGCAGGAGCTAAAGCTCAAGCAACCACCGGCTCCCGAGGACGGCTTGACGAAAGGTGACAGTGTCCCCCAGGGCGAGGTGTTGCCAAGCGAGCTCGAGGCACTGTTCCGGTCTCAACCGGCCGCGGACACGCCTGAAGCTCACGTCCAGCTCTATATGGGCGATCATTTCCGGTGGCTGCACCAGCTGGTCGAAGTGCCGTCGAACAGCCAAGCGGGCGCGCAGGCGCCGATCGACAGTGCTCTCCGGGATCTCGGCGAACTGTATCGCTCCCTCAGCCAGGCGCAGGGGCTGGCGGGTTCGAACATCTTGGAACACAACGGGCAGGCGGGCGTCGCCATCCAACAGATCGAGGCGGGGGCGGCCGATCTGCCCGAACCCATCCGGCAATGGATCCTCGGCCTCAGCCGCCACAGCTCGGACCTAACCGTCAGCGGCATGAGGCGCGGGTTGGCGAGCGGTTGGGCGGGCGGCCCCGGCGATTTGTGCCGACGGGCTACCGAAGGACGGTATCCCTTCGCGAGCGGATCCCGCCGGGATATCCCTTTGAGCGATTTCGCCCGGCTGTTCGGCCGCAAGGCGGAGATCGACACTTTCTTCGCCGAGAACCTTTCCCCATTCGTCGACAAATCCAAAGGTTCGTGGCAGTTTCGGCCAACGAGCGGTGTCGATTTCCCTATCGGCCGCAATACCTTGGCCCAGTTCCAACGGGCAGCCACGATCCGCGACACCATGTTCGATGATGCCGGCCAGGTGTCAGTTGGATTCCTGCTCACCGTCGCCGAGACCGATCCGTTGACAGACCAGGTGGTGGTAGACATCGACGGCCAGCGCCTCGAACATCGACGAGGAACGGCCGCCGCGGCCATGCATTTCCATTGGCCTACGGCCGGCGGCGTCGGCGGCGCTTCCGTCGCTTTCATCGGTTTTCAAGGCGCCACCCTCTCCAGGAGCGGCCATTGGGCGCTGTTTCGCCTCTTAAATGAGGCGGATAAGCAGCCATTGGGAGGAGGGGACCTTATTCAGGTACGACTGGTGTCCGGTCGCCATTGGGCGGTTTTTAACCTCCAGCCTGACAGCGTGATGAGCCCGTTGTCCCGCAATCTGCTGTCAGAATTCCGATGTCCAGATTTCTTATGAACGCCGGGATAGCATCCGACTGGCGCTGGGAAAGCCCTATGGGGTCACGAGACGCCCACGCAGGTCTGCGGCGGGAGAGGTCGGCATGTCGGTTGCCGGCCGGATCGGAGGCGGTCACGGCTGCGACTGGCGGCGATCGTCGCTTGATCTCGGCGCGCCGCTTTCCCGCTCGACTAGACCGCTGGAGAGCGCGGTCACCTCCATCAGGCAGATCTTCGGGAAGTTGGGTGATCAGATCCTGTCCCACCCTATCAACCGACGTACACTGATCTAGAACAGGAAACTGGAGAGATATAATGGCCGGAATGAAGCACAATAGGACAAGAGCGAAGAAATTTCTGCAGTTGATCGACCAGACGAAGAACAGAGCGGATTTGGAGTTCTGCTTTGCGGTCGGCACGGTTGGCGATCTGCGGAAGCCTGCTGTCCTGGTGAGTAAGAAAAAGCTCAATGGATTGGCACAAACTTTGAAAAACATGCCTTTTGAAGATGATGAGGATAGTAGTAAGGAGAACTTTTCGCTTCTGCGGAGAGGCACGGGCAGGATGAACGAAAACGGCGTTATCCTCGTCAAGTTGGCTGATGGTGGAAAGGCCGGGTTCCCGCAGGTCCAAAAGGTGATGAAGAAGTATTTCGTGAACTTCCGCATGAGGTTGCCTGACATGCAGGAAGCAGGAATCTTAACTGAAGAAGACATTCAGCAGTTTGAGATGAACGCCGAGGAGAACTCCCAATTTCTTCCACCCGACGACTCTGAAGAATTCAATCGGCCGATGACGGCGCTCGATAGCGCGGAAGGGAACTCTGCAGGGAGTGTTGAAGAAACTGAAGAGAGAAGCAAGCGTGAAGGCGGGGCTGAGCTCCTGGAGCAGCTTCTCCCGGAAGTGAAGGAGGGCATTGCCGCCGCGGCCGCGACCATTTCCAATCACGCAGTAAGTCTCAGCGCGCAAATTGGCGCGGGACAGACCGCAGAGTTGTCCCATCTGACCACGAAGATCGCGGATTGGCTGCAACGTGTGCTGGCTGCGACGCCTCCGGAAGAGCAGGAGGCAACGCTGCACAACTTCGCCGGCCGACTTCTGTTGATGCTGGCCTATCCTGAGAATCTGCGAAATCTTCAATATGTGGATGACATGCCCGATGGGGCGGGGCAGGGCGAGACAAACGGCGACCGCCGCGAAGAGGTCGTGGTGAATGGGATCGATCTGAACAGAGTTCCAACGGGCGCTCTCGATCAAGACGAGGTAGTAGAGTCCTTGTTCCGTCTGATCAAGGCAAAGGCTCAGGAGCGACAGCTTTCTTATCCGCTAGAGAACGCGAATTCTGAGAGGATTGCGAAGATAGTGTCGTCGCAATGGCCGAAGGAACTAGGCGATGCAGCCCGTAGGCGCGCGGTTGTGGAGCGTCTGATCGCAGCGGTGGTCCCGCGGCTCGGTAACGATGATCAACTTCTGGTCCTTCTTGGCATCGCAGACCAGCCCGAAAGGACCAAATCCATCGAGAACTCGGTCGAAAGTATCATAGCTATATGGCAGGCTCATCTCGACACTGCCTTGACGCTGCGGGATGAGGTAAAGAGCAAGATCAACCAGATGGTCGATGTGGAAGCCCGCGGCGGAACGTGGAGGTATGTCGACGACATCTTCCTGCAGTTCGGAGGAGAGCTTTCAGATCAGCTCTCCGCCATCACCGAACGCAACGGTGAGGCACTGTCGAGCGCGACCGAGCGTGTCCGAACCACAGTCCAGAAGAAGCTCGATTATCTCAACGGCAGCGACATTGTAGCCATGCTTGACAATCCTCCAATCGACATCGGTCCGGGCACTATAGGGCAGACGCTGCGGGAAGGGCTCGCGGCCATCACCGATGGACTGAAGCGCATCGAAACCTCGCGCGCCGCGCCCGCCGCGTAATAATCGCCTGTCTCGATGCCGGCCGACCCACCGGAAGGCCGGGCGAGCAGGCCATCAACGGCCTCATCAGCGACGGAAGGAGTTCCGCCGCTCAGGTGGGTCAGCGAAGCGGTGAAGGAGCGGCGCACCAACAGAGGCTCTTCTTCATCGGCTGCCGCTTCAACGACCAGATGCTGCGCACCTACGCCCGACGGATCATGACGCGATCCAACGCACCACGTTTTGCGGTGCTGGATGCGGCAGCGCCGACCAACAACCAACGCCGTTTCCTTGCAGCAAGCCCGATCACGCTTATCGACGTGCCGACTGGCGAAGCTGCGGCTAGAGCGTATCTGGATTTAGTTGAATCGGAAGGGATTCCGTTTTTGGCTGTTTTGTGATTCAAGATGCTGGCTGGAGTGGAGGCCAGCATCGGATGACTCGACCTCTTTCAAATGATCTTCGCAA
>NZ_ML133602.1 GCF_003985125.1 Rhizobium phaseoli | reverse complement strand
TGAGATCGTGCGCCGCGTTGGAACAACCAAGGGCTATGTCAGCTTCAAGGGGCGATTCTGGCGCGTGCCCAACGCCTTCAAAACCGAACGCCTCGCCATCCGTCCGCTCCAGTACGACGGTCTCTACAGCGTATTCTTCGGCGCAACTCAGGTCGCAAAAATCGATCTCAAAAGCCCGGACTGAGTGTCAGGCATGTCTCCGAACATCTGTCAGGTATGTATCCGGGCTTTACACTTGAGCCTGGGATCCATGCGGCGGCTGCTGATGGATGCGGTGTGGATGCTCGGCTCAAGGCCGAGCATGACGGAGGGTGGGGTGCGCAGGAGACACCCATTCAAAGCGCATATGCCCGTGTCAGCCGCCATCCGCTAACGAAATCAGGCAGTCAGTCGCGGCCTGATTTGATCGTGATGAGGGAGGAGAAAGTGTCAGCAAATCTCCGTCTTGCTGATCTTGATCCCGAAACCTTCCAGGCCGACATAGTGGCGCTCGCGGCTGGTCAGCAGCTTGATCGAGCTGACGCCGAGGTCCTTGAGGATCTGGGCGCCGAGGCCGATTTCCAGCCATTCGCTTTCGCGGCTCTGTGCTTCGGCATGGGCTTCGCGGCCCTGGTTGCGGGCCTTGCGGCCATTGTCGTAATGGCCGACGCCGACCGAGCCCTCGCGCAGATAGACGATGACGCCGCGCCCTTCCGCGGCGATCTTCTCCATGTAGAAATCGACCGGGCTCTTCCTGCCGAAGAGATCCTCGGCGACATTTTCCGGATGCAAGCGCACGGGAATGTCGATGCCGTCACGGATGTCGCCGAAGACGACGGCGAGATGCTGCATCGGGTCCCAGGGCAGGGCATAGGTATGGGCCTTGGCCTTGCCGAAGGCCGTGTCGATGTCGAAGCTCGCGCCGTGCTCGACCAGCGTTTCCTTGCGCTGGCGATAGGCGATGAGATCGGCGACGGAGACGAGCTTCAGCCCGTGTTTCTCGGCGAAATCCACCACCTGCGGTCCGCGCGTCACGGTGCCGTCATCGTTGACGAGTTCGGAGATGACGCCGATCGGCGGCAGGCCGGCGAGGCGGCAGAGGTCGACGGCGGCTTCCGTATGGCCGGAGCGCATCAGCACGCCGCCTTCGCGGGAGACGAGCGGGAAGATGTGGCCGGGACGGACGAAATCGGCGGCCCCGACATTCGGATTGGCGAGGTTGCGCACCGTCAGCGTCCGGTCGTCGGCCGAGATGCCGGTCGTCGTGCCGTGCTTGAAATCGACCGAGACGGTGAAGGCGGTGGTATGGGCGGAATCGTTTTCCGCCACCATGGCGTTGAGGTTGAGGCGTTTGGCCTCTTCCTTCGGCATCGGCGCGCAGACGATGCCGGAGGTGTGGCGCACGATGAAGGCCATCTTCTCAGGCGTGGTGTGGACGGCGGCGACGATCAGGTCGCCCTCGTTTTCGCGGTCATTGTCGTCCATGACGACGACGATTTCGCCGGCCTCGAAGGCCCTGATGGCGTCGACGACGCGTTTCTGATCGTAAGACATGGACGCTCCTATTTCAGACGGCCGGTCTGGCCGCGGTCGCGAAGATAATGATCGGCGATGGCGCAGGCGACCATCGCCTCGCCGATCGGCACGGCGCGGATGCCGACGCAGGGGTCGTGCCGGCCCTTGGTGCGGACATCGACATTCTTGCCGTCGGCATCGATCGACTGGCGTTCGGTCAGGATCGAGGAGGTCGGCTTGACGGCAAAACGCGCCACGACGGGCTGCCCGGTCGAGATCCCACCGAGGATACCGCCGGCATTGTTGGAAAGAAAGATCGGCGTGCCGTCATTGCCCATGCGCATCTCGTCGGCATTGTCTTCGCCTGACGTTTCGGCCGCGGCAAAGCCGTTGCCGATCTCGACGCCCTTGACGGCGTTGATCGACATCAGCAGCGAGGCGATGTCCTGGTCGAGCTTGGCATAGATCGGTGCGCCGAGACCGGCCGGCACGCCTTCGGCGACCACTTCGATAACCGCGCCGATCGAGGAGCCGGCCTTGCGGATGCCGTCGAGATATTCCTCCCAGACCGGCACGATCGCCGCGTCGGGAGAGAAGAACGGGTTCTGGCCGACCTGGTCCCAATCCCAGTTGCGGCGGTCGATCTTGTGCTTGCCGATCTGCACCAGCGCGCCGCGCACGGTCACACCGGGAACGACGAGGCGGGCGATGCCGCCGGCTGCAACCCTCGCGGCGGTCTCCCGCGCCGAGGAGCGGCCGCCGCCGCGATAGTCGCGGATGCCGTATTTCAGGTCATAGGTATAGTCGGCATGGCCGGGGCGGTATTGCCGGGCGATCTCGCCATAATCCTTGGAGCGCTGGTCGGTGTTTTCGATCAGCATCGAGATCGGCGTGCCTGTCGATGTCATCGTCTCGCCGTCGGCATCGAGCATGACGCCTGATAGTACCTTGACGAGGTCGTCCTCGCGCCGCTGCGTGACGAAGCGGGATTGGCCAGGCTTGCGCTTGTCGAGCCAGACCTGGAGGTCTTCAAGCTTGAAGCGCAGCCCCGGAGGGCAGCCGTCGACGACGCAGCCGAGCGCCGGACCATGGCTTTCGCCCCAGGTGGTTACGCGGAAGAGGTGACCGAATGTATTGTGCGACATGTGTTCCCACGGTGGCGCCAGGGCCGGTCGCCGCCGGCCGCGCCATTGCTTCAAGAAGGCGCGACACTCATAGGCCAAAAAACCGCCGAGGCAAAAGCCTTTCTTTGCGCCAAACCGGCCGCTGCCGAAATCCTGTTTCCGTGCTTTGTAGCCGGACGGCCGTCACGAAGCCAGCCGCCATCCTGTTCTGGTCGCCTCGGCGGCGAAATCGTCGAAGGAGAGCGCCGGCGAGAAGGCATAGCCCTGCAGGATATCGCAGTCGAGGTCGCGCAGCAGGGCGGCATGCGCTGCCGTCTCCACGCCTTCGGCCACCGTCTCGACGCCGAGCGAACGGGCAATGTCGATGATCGAGCTGACCAGCGCCCGCTCCTGCGAAGCGCCGACGATCGGCTGCACCAGCTGGCGGTCGATCTTCAGCCGCTTGGGCTTCAGCTTCAGCAGGCTGACGATCGAGGTATGGCCGGTGCCGAAATCGTCGATCTCGATATCGATGCCGAGCGCCTTGATGCGTTCGAGGTTCCGCGAGACCACGTCCTCGCTCTCGTCGAGGAAGATCGATTCCACCAGTTCGAAGGAAAGTTCCCCAGGGCGGATATGCAGGTCGGCGAGCGATTCCAGCAGGCTGCCGTCATGCAGCCGGCGGGCCGAAACATTGACGGAAACCTTGGGGACGGCAATGCTGAGTGCCGTCCAGCGCATCTTGTCGCGCAGCGCCGTTTCCAGCACGATCCGGTCGAGCGTCTGCACGACGTTGATCTCGTCGGCGATGCGCAGGAACTTGTCGGGTGCGAGCCACCCCTTGGACGGATGTTTCCAGCGCACCAGCGCTTCGACGCCGGTCAGTTCCATCGTCCGGGCCGAGAATTGCGGCTGATACCAGGCGGTGAATTCGCCGTTGTCGATGCCGGCGAGGATCTCGTCGGCCGTGCGCTTGGTGTTGATGATACCGGCTTGGAGATTGTGATTGAAGAATTCGAAGCGGTTGCGGCCGGTGCTCTTGGCGCGGTAGAGCGCGATGTCGGCATTGATCAGCACCTTGCGCGCATCGATATGGATGCCATTGGCGAGCGCGATGCCGATCGACACGCCGCAGCGGCAGGAAAAGCCCTGGAAATCGATCGGCTGACGCATCTCCTCGACGATCCGCGTCGCCAGCTCGGCCATCTCCTTGTCGCCGACATCGCAGGCGAGGATGACGAATTCGTCGCCGCCGATGCGGGCGACGAGATCGCTGCCGCGGACATTCTTGGCGAGCACCTTCGAGGCATGCACCAGCATCGCATCGCCGGCCGCGTGGCCGAGCGTGTCGTTGATATCCTTGAAGCGGTCGAGATCGATGTGCAGGATCGAGAATTTCTGCCGCTGCCGGCGCCCGTCATGGGTCAGGTTTTCGAGCGCGATATCGAGCTTGCGGCGGTTGGCGAGCCCGGTCAGCGGATCATGCAGCGAATTGTGCTCGATCCTGTCCTTGGCAAGCTCGAGCTCGATGTTCTTGGCGACGGCTTCGTCCTTGGCGGCCTTGAGCCGCATTGTCATCAGCATGTCTTCGGTGGCGTCGAAGGCAATGCCCATGATCTTCATCTCGCCGGAGGCCGTCTGGTAGACCTTGCCGACCGAGCGGACATAGCGCACCGAGCCGTCGTCGACGATCACGCGGCAGACGAGCGTATGCGTATCGCCGCTTCGCTTGAAGTGACGTGCGCTTTCGAGCGCCAGCCCGCGATCCTCCGGGTGGATGCGGGAAAGCCAGATCTCCTCCGTCATGAAGCCGCTGCGCGGCGCCAGCCCGTATAGCTCGTGCATTCGCTCGTTCCAGATCGAGCCGCCTCGGTCGGGCCGCGCCTCCCATATGCCGCACTGATAGGAATTGAGCGCAAGATCGAGCCGGGTGGAAATCTCGGCGAGCTGTCCCTCGCGGCTCGAAAGCTCTTCAAGCGCCAGCTCCAGCTCGGCATTCTTGACTTCGCTCACATCTCTCGCCTTGCGCAGCGCCTCGGTCGCCTCCGCGTCTGCAGTCACGTCCCAGACGATGCCGATCGTCTTGCCGGCGCCGCCGACATCCCTGTAGAGAGCGCCGACCGAGCGCAGATGCCGGATGCCGCCGTCGGCGAGCATGATGCGGTACTGCGCGGTGCAGGCAGCACCCGCGATGCTGCAGCTGAAGAAATGCACTTCGGCGATGTCGCGATCCTCAGGCAGGACCGCCGCCAGCCATTCGTCGAGCGGTCGACTGCCTTCCTCCGCCGGCTTGCCGTGCAGGGCGGCGGCGCACGCATCCCAGAGCAGGCTGCTCGAATCCTGCAGCTCCCAGATGCCGATGTTTGAGGATTCGAGCGCCAGGTTGAGGCGCTGCGACACTTCCATGAGTTTTGCCTCGCGCGCCTCCAACTCGGCGATATTGCGATTGCGTTCGCCGAGCAGCAGCGTCGCGAGGAAGATCGGGACGATGATGATGCAGCCGGCGGCAAAGACGATCAGCCGCAACTCCGTCCGGTTTTCCGGGATTGCGGCCCAGCCGCCGTTCGGGACGGCAGAAAGCTCCCACCTGCCGCCGGCAAAGCTGATCTGGCGACGGATCGGATCCTTGTCGTCGGTGCCGGCCGAACCGAAGAACGGCGCCGGACCATCGGCCTTCCCGGCCGACGGGCCGATATCCCGGACGGCGATCGAAAGGTGGTCGAGATTGGGAAAGCGTTCCTGGTTTTCACGGTCGCGCGCCGGCCTCAGACCGGTCGCCTCGTAGAACATCTTCCGGTCGATGGTCGCCTCCACCGCGCCCCAGAGGCGCCGCTGGCCGTTTTCCTTGACGAAAACCGGAAAGAAGATTGCAAAGCCGTCCCGGCCGCCGGTCCGGATCGGGCCGTAGAAGCGCGCCGACTGATCGCCGGCTGCCCGCGTCATCGCCTTTTGCGAAAGGAGGACCTCGCGCACATCGCGGCCGATCCGCTCATTACCGGCTTGCGTCGGATAGATGTCGCTGATGATGAAATCGGGCGCGACCGCGATATGAACGAAAGCTGGGTTCTGGATCAGCAGCCAGTTGATCTGGCGCTCCATATCCGCCTTGTTTGCCGTGCCGTTGACGGAGGTCAGGTTGGCGAGATCGCGGACGACACTGAGATCCATGTTGATCTCAGCCATCACCCGGGCGCGCAACAGGTTCATTTCGTTTTCGGTGCGGATATGAAGTTCGCGCAGATGAGAGGCAGTATTGGCCCGATCGAGGGCGAAGCCGACCATGGTGACGATGACGGCGACGAACGACGAAACCAGAAACGAGACGCGGGTATTCTTCAACACGCGCCGCAACTGCTTGCTGTCGCCGAACCTGGATAGCAAAATGAGACCCTCATATTCCCGATAACTTTAGGAGGCAGGGGTTAATTTACGATTGCCTGTTTTCGATGCTGAAAACCGCGGAAGGCGGGAAAGGCGTGGTTAACGCGGCATCTTGATTATGTTTAAAATGCTATTCATCAATTGGGCGGGAAAAGCCATTCTTACGGGCAATTTTCGCCATATTCAGGAGCTTATCTGTGGCCAGTAGTCTCGTGCAGCGTTTCAAAAGGATTGTCGCCATGCGTTTCGTCGTCGCCACGCTTTTGGCCACAGCAAGTTTTCTGTCGCCGATGAGCGGTTTTGCCGAAAGCGCCGACGTCGAGGCGACGATCAAGAAGGTCGACACGGCCAATCTCGTGCTGACGCTCGACGACGGCAAGACCTATCAGGCGCCCGAGGAATTCAATTTCGACGGCCTCGAAGCCGGCGTCAAAGTGATCGTCTTCTATACCGAGGTCGACGGCAAGCGCGTCATCAACGATCTCGACATCGTCAAATAGGCAAGCCTAAACTCCTAGATTGACGTATAATTTTTACTTCCATTCCGCGACACCTACAGCCAGACGATCGTCTGCGCGGCGGTGTCGATCCTGACGATCTGGTCCTGCGGGATTCCGCCTTCCGCGGCGCTGCTTTTCGGCAGGTCGGCGATCATCTGGAAAAGCGTGCGGATGACGCCGCCATGGGTGACGCAGACGGTCGGGCGGTCGACCGAGCGCAGCCATGCGCCGGTGCGCCAGGAAAGGATCTCGTAGCTTTCGGCATCGTCGCCCGGCGGGATGAAATCCCATTTCGAGGCATTGCGTTCCGCTACCCGCTCGCGCTGCGTCGCCTTCAGCTCCTTGAGCGTCGAGCCCTCCCAATCGCCGAAGGAAATTTCCACCAGTCTCGGATCGGTGCGATAGGCAAGCGGCGGCAGGCCCATGGCGGCGCGCATGATCTCCATGGTCGCGCGCGTGCGCCCGAGCGGGCTGGCGACGAAATCGAATTCGCCGACCGTCTCGCCGAGAATCTCCGCAAGTGCAAGGCCGTTCCGCCGGGCCTGCTCCAGGCCGACGGCGTTCATCGGAACGTCCTTCTGGCCCTGCAGGCGGCGCTCGGCATTCCAGTCCGTCTGACCGTGTCTGATCACATAGATAAGCACGGTCCAGACTCCGGAGGCATTTAGTCCTTGACGACCGAAATATCGGGCGCGTCGACCGCCTTCATGCCAATGACATGATAGCCGCTGTCGGCGTGGTGCACTTCACCGGTGACCGAGCGCGACAGGTCGGACAGCAGATAGAGGCCGACATCGCCGACTTCTTCGATGGTGACGGTGCGCCGCAGCGGGGCGTTATATTCGTTCCACTTCAGAATGTAGCGGAAATCGCCGATGCCGGAGGCGGCGAGCGTCTTGATCGGTCCGGCCGAAACGGCGTTGACGCGGATGTTCTGCGGCCCGAGATCGACGGCGAGATATTTGACGCTGGCTTCGAGCGCGGCTTTGGCGACGCCCATGACGTTATAGTTCGGCATCACCTTCTCGGCGCCGTAATAGGTCAGCGTCAGCATCGAGCCGCCATCCGTCATCAGCTTCTCGGCGCGGCGTGCGACCGAGGTGAAGGAATAGACGGAGATCTGCATCGTCTTGTTGAAATTGTCGGGCGAGGTGTCGATGTAGCGGCCGGTCAGTTCGTCCTTGTCGGAGAAGCCGATGGCATGCACGAGGAAATCGATCTTGCCCCAGAGCTTTTCGACATTTTCGAAAACGGCGTCGATGGTGGCTTCGTCGGCGACGTCGCAATGGCCGACCAGCGTCGCGTCGATTTCGGCGGCGAGCGGTTCGACACGCTTCTTCAGCGCATCGCCCTGATAGGTGAGCGCAACTTCTCCGCCCTGCGCATGAATGGCCTTGGCAATACCCCACGCAATCGAACGATTGTTGGCGACACCCATGATGACGCCGCGTTTGCCTGCCATGAGGCCGGATGCTTGAGCCATATTTCGCTCCCTAGGATTCTGATCGATCCTGCCTATGGCATAGGCCGTTAATCGGTTCAAGCTTGGCCTGGATCATCAACTGTTAGGGATCGTAACAAAGGGTGCGATTGTCGTAAAAATTTCACAAAAACAGGCCTTCGCGCATGCTCCGCATGAGATCGGTGATCTTGTCGTCGGGTTTTTCCCACAGGATGATACGCAATTCGACGACGAGATCGCCTCTGCTGCCGTCGTCGCGCGGCAATCCCTGGCCGGAAATCCGGATTGTCTTATCCGAGCCCGACCAGGCGGGAACGGTGATATCAAGCGGCCCGGCCGGTCCGTCGATGCGCGCCTCGGTGCCGAGCACGGCGTTTTCGATGCTGAGCGGCAGCACGGCGTGCAGGTCGAAACCGTCGACGGTGAAGCGCGGATCGGGAGCGATGCGGATATTGACGACGGCGTCGCCGCGCTGCATGCCCGGCAGCTTGAAGCCCTGTCCCTTGAGCCGGATCTCGTGACCATCCGTCGTACCCGCCGGCAATGCGAAGCCGATTTCGCGGCCCTCCGGCAGAGATGCGGTGATCCAGCCGCTCTTCAGCACGTCGTCGATCGTCACCGTCGCCGTCGTCACCTCGTCAGGCGCTTTTTCGAGGCCGGTATCCTTGGCGCCGGTGAAACGGCGCACCAGCGATGTCAGAATGCTGAGCGGCAGCGGCAGATTGGCGGCGGCATTGTTGGACGCCTCGCCGGCTTCCTCCTCGGTGTCGGCAGCATCGCCATCGGTGCGCTTGCCCGCTTCGGCCTGTGTCTGGCCCTGCGTCTGCTGGCCCTGGGTTTGCTGAGCTTGGGCCTGCTGAGATTGGGTCTGCTGATATTGGGTTTGCTGATTCTGGGCGTTCTGCGCGCGCGCCTGGCCGCCCGCCGCAGTCCGGGCCTGTGCGCCGAAAATGCGTTCCACCATCTCTTCGGCGCCTTCGCCGGCACCGGCCTGCTGCCTGGAGCCTTCGGCCGCGGTCTTCTGGGCGGCGCGGGCAAGCTCTTCCATCACCCGCTCGGCATTGGCCTGCGCCGCCTTGGCGCGGGCGGCTGCCTCGCGTGCGGCCTGACGCTGCTGCATGATCGTCTGTTCCTGCTTCTTGGCTTCCGCCATTCGCACGGCATTGTCGAACAGGCTGCGTTTGCGCGGATCCCGCAGCGTTTCATAGGCGCGGCCGATTTCGGCGAACCGGGCCGTCGCCGTCGGATCGTCCTGATTGTGGTCGGGATGGGCGGCCTTCGCCATATTGCGCCAGGCCGCCTTGATCTCGTCCGCCGCTGCGTCGCGCTTGACGCCCAGAATTTTGTAAGGATCGCGCATGTCAAAACCGCCGGTGTTGCGATGCGGGCGCCTGTCCTTGCCCGGCATCCCCGCCCAATATCAAAGTCCAATATCAACGCCGTGCGGCGCCACCGGCCGCAAAGGCAGGGAGAGCCACTCTCAACGCCGATCGTGCGGCTGAGTTGCTAATCACTTCTTATTTCTGTGGAGGGATTGGGAGTGTTTTTGCCGCAAATGGTTAGCTCTTTGCTAAGCATTCGGCTGAAAGCCGGCGGCCGTTAACCTGTGCGCGCCGAATCGGTTCTGCCGCGGGATGATTCCCGCGTGGATCAATTTTTCGGCCGGATCAGCTCTCCGGCTGGAAGCTCAGGAGCTGCCAGTTGCCGCCGCCGACCAGGCAGGTCTTGCCGTAGAATTTGGCGATGCCGACATAGGAGTGCCGGGTGGTGCGGAACTGCCGGCAGACCTGGCCCGCCTCATTGTTCTCGACGATCGTATCGATGACGCCGGCGCTGCCGGTCGATGCATTCGCCCAGGGAAGCGGCTGGCCTTCGAGCTTGCCGACATCGGCCGAAGTCACGGCGTTGCGCACCGTCATCTCGTCCGAGAGCGTGTCGGTGCTCGGCGGCGTCTGCGGCACCGTGCCCGTTGCCACCGACCGGTCGACCTTGGCTTCGCTCAGGAAATCCATACCGCCGGCAAGGCAGCCGGAAAGCGACAGCATTGCGGCGCCGATGACCAGGAAGACGCTGCCGCGTTGCCGCAGCCCCTTTGTATGGCGATATGACTTTGCTATGACTTCCACCCTGCATCCTGTCCAGTTATCAAAAGCTGGGCGAGTTTTGAATAATCCGGGGCATTTGAACCAATATGTCGGCAAACGAGTTAACAAGCGGTGACTTTACCGAAAGTGGCGAACCCTTCAAGCTCTTTGCCGAGTGGTTGAAGGAGGCCGAGGCCTCGGAGCCGAACGATCCGAATGCCGTGGCGCTGGCAACGGTCGATGAAGATGGCCTTCCCAATGTCCGCATGGTTCTCCTGAAGGGATTCGATGATGACGGTTTCGTCTTCTACACGAATTTCGAGAGCCAGAAAGGTCGCGAAATCTTGGGGCAGAGAAAAGCCGCCATGTGTTTCCACTGGAAAAGCCTGCGCCGCCAGGTGCGGCTGCGCGGCCCCGTCGAGATCGTGAGCGACGCCGAAGCCGATGCCTATTTCAAGACGCGGGCGCGCGGCAGCCGCATCGGCGCCTGGGCCTCCAAACAGTCCCGTCCGCTCGAAAGCCGCTTCGCGCTCGAGAAAGCGGTGGCCGAATACACCGCCCGTTATGCCCTCGGCGAGATACCCCGCCCGGCCCACTGGTCTGGCTTCCGCATCCGGCCGACCTCGATCGAATTCTGGAAGGATCAGGCGTTCCGCCTGCATGACCGAATCGAATTCCGCCGCCCGTCGCCGGTCGGGGCGTGGGAAAAGGTGCGGATGTATCCGTAAGAAGATTACTTGCCCATCAGCTTCAGCGGAATGCCGGAGGCTAGCGCCGAGACGTAGCGCCGCTTCTGGTAGAAGCCGTTCAGCGACATGCGGGGGAGATAGCCGGTTTTCTCCGCGGCAGGCAGCCCCGGCTGCGTGGTGACCGCAACCGAAAAGCCCAGCCGGCCGGCAATCGCCGCCTCGCGGCCGGTCGCTGCCTCCGGCGTACCATAGGGATAGGCGATCGTGGCGGGACGGATGCCGGTCACCGCCTCGAGGTAATCGGCCGAAACTTCCATCTCGATTCGCGCTTCGGCTTCCGGCAGGCGGGCGAGCGCCCGATGGCTGATCGTATGAGCGCCGAGTGCGGCGAGCGGACGCCGGGCGAGCCACTGCAACTCACCCGGCCCCATTACCAGTGCGCGCACGATATCGGTCGGCTCGATGCCGTTTTCCCGCGCCAGCATATCGAGGGCGGCGACGGCGCGGGCCTCGTCGGAGCGGTGGATATAGGTCGCGAAGCGGTCGAAGGCGTCCCATTGCTGCTGCGGGCTTTCGAGCGCCAGCCGCTCGCTGCCGTGGCCGAAATCGAAGCGGATTTCCCGGGTCCGGCGCAGCAGAGCGGCGAGCGTCTCCCACCAGATGCTGTGGGAGCCTTCGGCAAAACCCTTGGTCACGAACACCGTGAACGGCGCCCGATGCCGCTCGAACACCGGCAGCGCATGCTCCAGATTGTTGATGTAGCCGTCGTCGAGCGTGAAGGCCGCAAACGGCTTTCCGCCCTCCGGCTCCGCCAGCAGTACGGGCACCTGATCGAGCGGTACGAAGCGATAACCCTCCCGCCGCAACCGGCGCAGCGCCGCATCGAGAAAGCCGGGGGTGATTTCGAGATGCGCGTTCGGCTCGAAAGCTTCCGGCACGTGCGGGCGCACGTGATGCAGCGTGAAGATGACGCCGCGTCCGCGCGCCTGTCGCATCAGCCCGGCCGCGGCGATCAGCCAGGATGCCTCGAGCCCGGCGCCGATCGCCACGCGTTTTGCCAGTCGCTTCAATTGTCCCGTCATGCGCCGCCTACTGTCTTTTGCGGCAAACTAGCAACAGCGGCTTAAGCCTTGCTGAATCCCGATTGCGCACAGCTTCTTTGGCTTTTTGTTAACCAAGGCGATGAAAAGACTAGAAAAACGGTAGGCGTTGCCGCAAAGTCGCGCCAAACTTGCGGCTTCTGTCACATTACGACACAGGGCCGGCCCATCGGGAGCCAGCGCATCAGGGGAATATCCATGAGAAAGCTTTTGGCGGCTGTTTTGACCGTAACGCTGGCCGTTTCGGCGCCGCTTGCGGCTCTGGCCGGCAGCGCCTCGCTGATCCTCGATGCCCGCACCGGCAAGGTTCTTGCCGCCGAAAACGCCGACACGCTGAACCACCCGGCCTCGCTGACGAAGATGATGACGCTTTATCTCACCTTCGAGGCGTTGAAGCGCGGCAAGATCGATTGGGATACGCCGATCAGAATGTCGAAATATGCTGCCGCCCGGCCACCGACCAAGCTCGGTGTCAAGGCGGGCGGCACCATCACGGTGCGAGAGGCCGTTTATGGCATGATCGTCAAATCCGCCAATGATGCCGCCGCCGCCATGGCCGAGACGCTCGGCGGCTCGGAGAGCGGTTTTGCCCGGATGATGACGGCCAAAGCCCGCCAGCTCGGCATGAGCCGCACCGTCTTCGTCAACGCATCGGGCCTGCCCAATCCGAGCCAGGTGACGACGGCGCGCGACATGTCGACGCTTGGCGTGGCGCTGATGAAGAATTACCCGAATGAATACCGCCTGTTTTCGATGGCGAGCTTCAATTTCCGCGGCAAGACCGTACGCGGTCACAACAACCTCATGTACCGTTACGAGGGCATGGACGGCATCAAGACGGGCTATACCAACGCCTCTGGCTTCAACCTCGTCAGCGCCGTCAGGGACGGCAACCGCCGCGTCGTCGGCGTCGTGCTCGGCGGCCGCACCGCCCGCAGCCGCGACGCCAAGATGGCCGGTCTGCTCGACCGCTATCTCGGCCGTGCCTCGTCTTCCGGCGGCGCCAGACTGGTGGCGAGCGTCGGCGCCAGGGAGCCTGTCGAAGTCGCCTCTGCCGCCGATGCCTCCGATGTTCCGGTGCCGCTCAACGCGCCGCGCCCGGCCGGCGACGCCGCGCCGAAGGGTCTTGGAGCCAACAGTCTGGCCTATGCCGACGATGCCGTCGTGCCGTTGGAGCGACCGACCGCGATGGACGAAATTCTCGCCGCCGGCAAGACGGTGAAGCCTTCGGCAGAGAAGGCCGATGGAAACTGGCAAATCCAGATCTCGGCGGCACCGAGCGCCGATGCGGCGCGGGCGCTTCTCGCCCAGGCGCAGTTGGAAGCCGGTGCCCCGCTTGATTCGGCCTCGCCCTACACCGAGGCGGTCGGGCAGGGTGCCAACAGGATCTACCGCGCCCGCTTCGTCGGCTTCGCCAGCAAGGATGCCGCCGTCTCCGCCTGCGATGCGCTGAAGCAGCGCTCCTACGACTGCATGCTGCTGCCCGATCACGGCTGAACCGCCGCGACGATCCGGGCAGTCGACGCTGGACATTCCTCGGGAATCGCGGTCTCCTTCCATAAACAAAAGGAGAACGCCCATGCTGCGCCGTCTCGCCGACCAGTTCGAAACCTCATCCGCCGCCTATGCCGCCGCCAACGGCATCAAGCGCGACGCCGACTGGTTCCTGTTGAAACTGCAGGAGGAATTGGGTGAGCTCACCCAGGCCTGGAACCGCCTGACCGGCCGCGGCCGCCGCAGGGAGCGGACGCAGGAAGAGCTCGACCGCGATCTCGCCGACGAGACCGCCGACCTGCTCGGCCATATCCTGCTCTTTGCCCGCCGCAACGACATCGACCTTGCAGCCGCGATCGAACGGAAGTGGCGGTTTCAGCCGGCGCAGACACCGCGGGCGTAAGCACTGCGGCATGCGCTCCCCGGATCCGAGACCGCGACCGGCTTTAGAAGATTGCGCTCAATCCGGTTACCAGCCAGAACGAAAGCGCCGAAATCATCGCGACGGCCGGCAGGGTGATGACCCACGCGACGACGATATTGCCCGCCAGACCCCAGCGCACCGCAGACATGCGCCTTGCAGCGCCGACGCCGACGATGGCGCCGGTTATGGTGTGGGTGGTGGAAACCGGAATGCCGAGCCAGGTCGCGCCGAAGAGCGTCAAGGCGCCGCCCGTTTCGGCGCAGAAGCCCTGCATCGGGTTCAGCCTGGTAATCTTCGAACCCATCGTGTGAACGATGCGCCAGCCGCCGAACAGCGTGCCGAGAGCCATTGCGGCCTGGCATGACAGGACCACCCAGAGCGGCACATGGAAGCCGCCGCCGAGGTAACCCTGCGAATAAAGGAGCACGGCGATGATGCCCATGGTCTTCTGCGCGTCGTTGCCGCCGTGGCCGAGCGAATAGAGCGAGGCCGAGACAAACTGCAGGAAGCGAAACGATCGATCGACTGCAAAGGGCGTCTGGCGGATGAATGTCCAGGTCACCACCAGGATCAGAAACAGCGCCAGGAGAAAGCCGATCATCGGCGACATGACGATTGCCGCAGCCGTCTTCAGAAGGCCGCTCCAGACAATCGAGCTCAGACCGGTTTTGGCAAGGCCCGCTCCGACCAGCCCGCCGACCAGAGCGTGGGAGGAGCTGGAAGGAATGCCGAAGATCCAGGTCACGACGTTCCAGACGATGGCGCCGACGAGCGCTGCGAAAATCACCTGCGGCGTGACGATCGCCGGATCGATGATGCCGGTTCCGAGCGTTTCGGCCACATGCAGGCCGAAGAACAGAAAGGCGATGAAATTGAAGAACGCAGCCCAGATGACCGCGTATTGCGGCCTCAGGACCCTGGTCGATACGATCGTCGCAATCGAATTGGCGGCATCATGCAGGCCATTGAGAAAATCGAACAGCAGGGCGACGCCGATCAGGCCGACGAGAAGGGGAAGAGCGAGCGCGGCCTCCATCAGACATTCTCGATCACGATGCCGCTGATTTCATTGGCGACATCCTCGAAACGGTCGACCACCTTTTCCAGCTCACCATAGATTTCGCTGCCGATCATATAGGCCATCGCATTGTTGGCGCCGTGCCGGCGGAACAGATCTTTGAGGCCCTGCTCGTGCAGTTCGTCGGAGCGGCCTTCCACCCGCGTGACCTGCTCGACAATGGCCGACAGACGCGGCGCATTGGCGGTCATGCGATCAAGCAACGGAATTGCCTCGGCGATCAGATTGGCTGCCTCGACTACAGTCTTGCCCATCTCCCGCATGCCCGGATCGAAGCTGGTCTGCTCGAAGAGGCGGATGGTCTTGACGGTCTTGTGCATCATGTCGATCGCGTCATCCATGGATTGGATGAGGTCCTTGATGTCGCCGCGATCGAAGGGCGTGATGAAGCTTCGCCGCACGGCTTGCATGACCTCACGCGTGATATTGTCCGCCTGGTCTTCCAATCGTACGATCGTGTCGCATTGCCGTTCGATCTCAATGCCCGACAGCAACCGGTCCAGGGCTTCCGCGGCTTCAACGATTGTCGTCGAATGCTGTTCAAACAGCACAAAAAACCGGTCTTCGCGCGGCATCAACTTTCGAAACCAACCAAGCATAAGGACCTCGCGATTCCTGGTCTGGGCATTGGACAGCGACAGCGAGCCGCCATCCGGGACGGCCGTTCATAACCTCTATCTCCTTGACGAGATAGGGCCGGGTCGAGGTTTATGACAGATTTGTGACAGCCGGCCCCGAAAAGCCGCTTTCTCCAGGAACGCGGGTTTTCAGCAGCAGCGATCAGCCGACTTTGTATCGGTAGAACTTGCTGTCCACCGCCATCAGCGGGAAGGTGCGGGGCAGGGCGCTCTTGGCGATCTCGGTAAAACCGTTCTTCTCGTAGAAGCGATGGGCGGCGACGAACTTGTCAGTCGTGCCGAGGAAGATATCGGTGAGGCCGGCATCCCTGGCGTGGGCAAACAGGCGGTCGAGGAGCAGCGCCGCCACCCCGTGCTCGCGGCCGCGCACCTCGGCGGCGACGAACATCTTGCGAAGCGCCGCCTGGTTGTTGCCGATATCCTTCAAGCCGACCGTGCCGACGATGACGTCGTCCTTGACCGCCACCCAGAACTGGCCTTTGCCCGACTGGTAGAAATCCGGAATGACCCTGAGATCCGGCTGCGCATCGGCGGTGATGTCGATGCCGAATTCCTCGCGTTGGATCGGCAGGATCACCGACAGCACGTCATCGGCGTCGCCTTCGGCAAAAGGCCTGATTTCGATCTCCGCCATTCGCTCCTCCCGCCTCAGGTCTGCGTGCCGCCGACGGTCACCTGATCCATGCGCAGATGCGGCTGGCCGACGCCGACAGGGACCCATTGGCCGCCCTTGCCGCAATTGCCGATGCCGGTGTCGAGCTTCATGTCGTTGCCGATCATCGACACACGCTTCATCGCATCCGGGCCGTTGCCGATCAGCATTGCGCCATTGATCGGCGCGCCGACCTTGCCGTTTTCGATCAGATAGGCCTCGGTGCAGCCGAAGACGAACTTGCCGGAGGTGATGTCCACCTGGCCGCCGCCGAAGGAGACGGCATAAATGCCCTTCTTCACCGAGGCGATGATTTCCTCGGGCGTCTTGTCGCCGCCGAGCATATAGGTGTTGGTCATGCGCGGCATCGGCACATGTGCATAACCCTGGCGGCGGCCGTTGCCGGTGGCAGCCATGCCCATCAGCCGGGCATTCTGCCGATCCTGCATATAGCCGACGAGCTTGCCCTTCTCGATCAGCACATTGTAGCCCGATGGCGTGCCCTCGTCGTCGATGGTGATCGAGCCGCGGCGGTTGTCGATCGTGCCGTCGTCGACGACGGTGACACCGGGTGCTGCGACCATCTGGCCGAGAAGGCCGGCAAAGGCCGACGTCTTCTTGCGATTGAAATCGCCTTCGAGTCCGTGACCGACGGCCTCGTGCAGCATGACGCCCGGCCAGCCGGAGCCGAGAACGACATCCATCGTGCCCGCCGGCGCATCGATCGCCTCGAGATTGACCAGCGCCTGGCGCAACGCCTCGTCGGCGCCGAGCTTCCAGCTTCCCGTTGCGATGAAATCGCCGAAGCCGATGCGGCCGCCCTGGCCATAGGAGCCGCTTTCCTGCCGGTCGCCATCGCCGACCACGACCGAGATGTTGATGCGCGTCATCGGGCGGATGTCCTGAACGCGATGACCGTCGGCCCGCAGGATGTCGACCATCTGCCAGCTAGCCGCCACCGACGCCGTTACCTGCCGCACCTTGTCGTTCTTGTTCCGGAGATAGGCGTCGATCTCTGTCAGCACCTTCACCTTCTCTTCGAAGCTCGGCGAGCCGATCGGATTTTCGTCGGTATAGAGCTTGCGGTTGGTGCGCTGGGGTGCGGCCGCATAGCTGCCGGCATAACCGCGCGTGACGGCACTGACGGCATCGGCGGCCCGTTTCAGCGCCGTGACGGAAAGATCGCCCGCATGCGCATAACCCACAGCTTCGCCGGCAACGGCGCGTAGCCCGAAACCCTGCTCGGTATTGAAGCTGCCGCCCTTCAGCCGGCCGTTGTCGAAGGTCAGCGCTTCGGCTTGCGCATGCTCGATAAACAGTTCGCCGTCATCGGCGCCGGACAGAGCCTCGGCGACCAGGCCACGCATCGTGGCTTCGTCGGCATCGAATAGCGTCAGGAGGTCGGTGGTCATGGTCTGGCTCCAATGGGCATGCGTTCGGGAATGCGCTTACGCATCTAGATAGGGCTCAACCCGATAGAGAGTGAAGCCCCGCGGCCGAATTATTATTGCCGAGCAAGATGATCTCAGTGCGCGCGAACGAGATATAAGCGTCTTATCGCTTGGCGCTGCGGGGCGCTCCTGCCGAATGGATTCCCCCGCGCCAACATCAAATCTGGCTGGAACGTCACCCCATCCTCCGTCATCCCAGGCCTTGAGCCGCCTGGGATCCATGCCCGCCACCGAGGGTGCCGCCTGGATGCTCGGGTCAAGCCCGACCATGACGGAGAGTGGGGTGAGCCTTTGGCGCAAGTACAGCGACGGGTGAGGGGCGGACCCGCGGCAGGCGGCCAGCTGCCCTTACGGCAGCGCGTCAAAACCCTCAGCAAAACCCTTGAGGTCGACGGGGATGCCGATGCCTTCTTCCGGGGTCTGGAAGACGATGAAGGTTGCCTGGGCGCCGCTGCGGAAGGTCTTCAGCAACTCGTCCTCGAGCACCACCTCGGCATAGCAGCCATCGGCGAAGCAGCGCACGAAATAGGCGCGGCCGATATCCTTGCCGTCGACATTGAGGCCGAGGCCGTTCGGCAAGAGCACGCCGAGCGGTGCGAGCACGCGCAGAATCTTCGACTTGCGGTCGGCCGTCTTGAGGACGACGACGGAAAGGCCGACCTCCGGCCGGTCCTCGGCGATGACGTTCTGCATCAGCGCGCATTGTTCGGTCGAAGCCCCGGCCGGCTTGTCGCAGACAACAGACCAGGCGCCATGATTGGATTTCACCGTGCCCGGCGCCTGCGGCTGCGTCTGGCCGGGCGTCGCCGGTTCGACTTTCGGGCTGGCGGCGTTCGGCTGCTGCGGGGCGGGGGCAGGGGCGGCCGGTGCTGGTGTGGTGGGCGTGGCCGGAACGGGTTGCTGTGCGAAAACGGGCGTCGCCGCGGCAGCCGCGATGCTGACAGTCACGACGAGCGACTGCGCGAGGGAACGGAAACCCATGAAAACCTCTGGATATCGAATCATTGCGGCTATTGTTGAAGCTGCCCACCGGAAATGAAAAGCCCCACCCCGTGAAAACCGGGGGACTGCGGCAGAAATTGGACCTTTTGGCAAGAATGTGCGGCGGCCGGATTGGCCGGAAAGGCGTTTTTTCATATGCTGATGAAAAACTTGGGATGTTTTGCCGCCCAAGCCTGCCTGCTGTTTAAGCAAAAATGCCGCATAGACAATTGCTCTGGCCTGTTGCGGCAAATGCCAAACTGTGGTTTGAAGCGCTGAAGATGGCAAGGATTCTGCATTGGTTTTGCAGGTCAAGCGCTCGAGGGAGATAATAAGGTGATGAAGAAGGCTTATGCAGCTCTGACCGCGCTGGTCTGTCTGCTTTTTGCTTCCGGCACATATGCCGACCAGCCGAAGCCGTGGCAGGCGACGCTGCAGCCGGCGGCGACGCCGATCATGCGGGAAATCCACTGGTTCGAACAATATACGCTGTGGTTTATCGTTCCGATCACGCTCTTCGTTCTGATCCTGCTCATCGTCGTCTGCGTCAAGTTCCGCGCTAGCGCCAACCCGGTGCCTTCGAGAACGAGCCACAACACGCTGATCGAGGTCATCTGGACCGTGGGGCCGGTCCTGGTGCTGCTGCTTCTCGCCATTCCCTCCTTCAACCTGCTGACGGCGCAGCTGACGCTGCCCGAAAACCCCGACGTGACGATCAAGGCGACCGCCACGCAGTGGCAGTGGAACTATGAATATGAAGGTTCGGGCGACAACCCGCTCGCCTTCGATTCCTACCTCTTGAAGGATCAGGACCGTGCCGCCGCCGGCAAGGAAGACAAGTCGATCTATCCCAGGCTTCTGGCTGTCGACAACGAGCTGGTCCTGCCCGTCAACAAGACGGTGCGCGTCCTCGTGACCGCAGCGCCGACCGACGTCATCCACGCTTTCGCCATGCCGTCCTTCGGCATCAAGATCGACGCCGTGCCGGGCCGCCTCAATGAGACCTGGTTCAAGGCCGAGCGCGAAGGCCTGTTCTACGGCCAGTGTTCCGAGCTCTGCGGCAAGGACCATGCGTTCATGCCGATCGCCATCCGCGTCGTCTCCGAGGACAAGTACAAGCAGTGGCTGAGCGCAGCCGCCAGCGACCTGCCCGGCGCCTACAAGACACTCATGGCCGCAACCGATGGTCCCGCAAAGACCGTCGACGTCGCCGAAGCACAGTAATCAAAGGGGATCGGGACAATGGCTGGACCTTCCGCTCACGACGATCATTCTCACGGTCATGCCCATGATGACCACGCCCATGATCATGATCACGATCACGGGCACAAGCCGAGCTTTGTCAATCGCTGGCTGTTTTCGACCAACCACAAGGACATCGGCACGCTCTACCTGATCTTTGCGATCATTGCCGGCATCATCGGCGGCGCGCTGTCGGTGGCCATGCGCATGGAGCTGCAGGAGCCGGGCATCCAGATCTTCCACGGCCTGGCCTCGATGGTCTACGGCTACGAGGGCGATGCTGCGATCGACGGCGCCAAGCAGATGTTCAACATGTTCACCACCGCGCACGCGCTGATCATGATCTTCTTCATGGTCATGCCGGCGATGATCGGCGGTTTCGCCAACTGGATGGTGCCGATCATGATCGGCGCCCCCGACATGGCCTTCCCGCGCCTGAACAACATCTCCTTCTGGCTGATCGTTCCAGCCTTCGCGCTGCTGCTTCTGTCGATGTTCGTCGAAGGCCCGGCAGGCGCCTACGGCACCGGCGGCGGCTGGACGATGTATCCGCCGCTGGCGACGAGCGGCACGCCGGGACCGGCGGTCGATCTGGCGATCTTCGCGCTGCACATTGCCGGCGCCTCGTCGATCCTCGGTGCGATCAACTTCATCACCACGATCCTCAACATGCGCGCTCCCGGCATGACGCTGCACAAGATGCCGCTGTTTGCCTGGTCGGTGCTGATCACCGCCTTCCTGCTGCTCTTGTCGCTGCCGGTTCTGGCAGGCGGCATCACCATGCTGCTGACCGACCGTAACTTCGGCACCTCCTTCTTCTCGCCGGAAGGCGGCGGTGACCCGATCCTCTACCAGCACCTGTTCTGGTTCTTCGGTCACCCCGAGGTCTACATCCTCATCCTGCCGGGCTTCGGCATGATCAGCCACATCATCTCGACCTTCTCGAAGAAGCCGATCTTCGGTTACCTCGGCATGGCCTATGCCATGGTCGCGATCGGCGCCGTCGGCTTCGTCGTCTGGGCTCACCACATGTACACGGTCGGCCTGTCGCTCGACGCGCAGCGCTACTTCGTCTTCGCGACGATGGTCATCGCCGTTCCGACGGGTGTGAAGATCTTCTCCTGGATTGCGACGATGTGGGGCGGCTCGATCTCGTTCCGCACGCCGATGCTCTGGGCGATCGGCTTCATCTTCCTGTTCACGGTCGGCGGCGTCACCGGCGTCCAGCTTGCCAATGCCGGTCTCGACCGGTCGCTGCATGACACCTATTACGTCGTGGCGCACTTCCACTACGTTCTGTCGCTCGGCGCCGTCTTCGCGATCTTCGCCGGCTGGTATTACTGGTTCCCGAAGATGACCGGTTACCTCTATAGCGAATTCCTCGGCAAGCTGCACTTCTGGGTCATGTTCATCGGCGTCAACCTGGTGTTCTTCCCGCAGCACTTCCTCGGGCTCGCCGGGATGCCGCGCCGCTACATCGATTATCCCGATGCCTTTGCCGGCTGGAACTACGTGTCGTCCGTCGGCTCCTACATCTCGGCCTTCGGCGTGGTGATCTTCCTCGTCTGCGTCTTCGAAGCCCTGGCCAAGAAGCGCGTGGCCGGCGACAATCCGTGGGGCGAGGGTGCAACGACGCTCGAATGGCAGCTGCCTTCGCCGCCGCCCTATCACCAGTGGGAACAGCTGCCGCGCATCAAGTAAACTGCGCGGATAACAGGACGCCGCATCTCGATACGGCGTCCTGGCATTGAGACATTCAGGACGGAATGATGACGGTCATCGACAATCACGAGGCGCTTGCAAAGGACGGCGAATTGTCGGAAGCGAGCGCACGCGATTACTTCGAACTCTTGAAGCCACGGGTGATGTCGCTCGTGGTTTTCACCGCTTTTGCCGGCCTGGTGCTGGCGCCGGGCCACATCAATCCGGTCCTCGGCCTGATCGCCATCCTCTGTATTGCCGTCGGCGCCGGCGCTTCCGGTGCGCTCAACATGTGGTACGACGCCGATATCGACGCCATCATGAGCCGCACCGCCAAGCGTCCGATCCCGGCCGGCCGCATCGCCCCCTCCGAGGCGCTGGCCTTCGGCCTGGTGCTGTCCTGCTTTTCGGTCGTCATTCTCGGCCTTGCCGTCAACTGGCTGTCGGCCGGCATCCTCGCCTTCACCATCTTCTTCTACGCCGTCATCTACACCATGTGGCTGAAGCGCTCGACGCCGCAGAACATCGTCATCGGCGGTGCTGCCGGCGCCTTCCCGCCGATGATCGGCTGGGCCTGCGTGACGAATTCGGTGACGATCGAAAGCACCGTGCTCTTCCTGATCATCTTCCTGTGGACGCCGGCGCATTTCTGGGCGCTGGCGCTCTTCAAGATGCGCGACTACGAGGCCGTCGGCGTGCCGATGCTGCCGAATGTTTCCGGCGAGCGGGTGACCAAGCATCAGATCGTCGCCTATGCGGTGCTGACCGCGATCTGCGCGGTATTGCCGTCCTACCTCGGCTTCGCGAGCTTCGCCTACGGCCTCGTCGCCGCCGCCCTCGGCGTGATCTTCATCTACTGTTCCATCGCCGTCTGGCGCATGCCCGACGGCGATCTGAAGATGATCCCGGCAAAGAAACTGTTCGCCTTCTCGATCTTCTATCTCTTCGCCATCTTTTCTGCCCTGATGATCGACCGGCTGGCTGCCATGCTGGTCTCGTATGCGGGAGGCTCGTTCTGATGGATCTCGTCAAGCTCACCGAAAAGCAGATGAAGTCGCGCCGCAACCGCAACATCGCCCTCGGGCTGGTGCTCGCCGGCCTCGTCGTGCTTTTCTATGCGATTACGATCGTGAAGATCGGCGGGGGAATGGCCGGATGAGCGACAAGGCCGCCGCACCGAAAAAGCAGGGACGCAACAACGGCGCCGTCGTGCTGATGTGCCTGAGCTTCGTCTTCGGCATGGGTGCGATGAGCTATGCCGCCGTGCCGCTCTACCGCATCTTCTGCCAGGTGACCGGTTATAACGGCACGACGCAGCGCGTCGAGCAGATGTCGAGCGTCGTGCTCGACCGCAAGATGCGGGTGACCTTCGACGCCAATGTCGCGCCGGGCCTGCAGTGGGATTTCAAGCCGGTCGAGCGCGAGGTCAATCCGCGGATCGGCGAAACCATCCAGGTCAAGTTCACCGCCGAGAACCGCTCGAACGAGACCCAGCGCGGCCAGGCGGTATTCAACGTCACGCCGGGCGAGGCGGGCGTCTATTTCAACAAGGTGCAATGTTTCTGCTTTACGGAAACGGACCTGAAGCCGGGCGAGAAGCTCGAAATGCCGGTGGTGTTCTACATCGATCCGGAAATCGTCAAGGCGGTGGAATCGAAGGATATCCACACGGTGACGCTGTCATACACGTTCTACCCGAAAGAGGGCCCGAAGCCGCTGGCTTCGAACGAGGGTGGAGCGGAGAAGGTTGAAAAGAAACTTTGATCAAGGCCCGTTTCCGGCTATGCCGGGAGCGGAGTGAAGGAAGACATCCGGGGATAGCTGACATGGCCGATGCGCATCAGAAGAATCACGACTATCACATCATCGACCCGAGCCCGTGGCCGATTCTCGCCTCGCTCGGCGCCTTCATCATGGCGATCGGCGGCGTCTGCTATATGCGCTACCTCAATGGCGGCTCGTTCAAGGTCGCCGGCGCCGAACTCGCCAATCCCTGGCTCTTCTATATCGGCCTCGTGCTGGTTCTCTACGTCATGTACGGCTGGTGGGCCGATACGGTGAAGGAAGCCCATGAGGGCGCCCATACCCGCGTCGTCTCGCTGCACCTGCGCTACGGCATGATCATGTTCATCGCTTCGGAAGTGATGTTCTTCGTCGCCTGGTTCTGGGCCTATTTCGATGCCAGCCTGTTTCCGAACGAGGCGATCCAGGCCTCGCGCATGGCCTATACCGGCGGCGTCTGGCCGCCGAAGGGCATCGAGGTGCTCGACCCCTGGCACCTGCCGATCTACAACACCGTCATCCTGCTGCTGTCCGGCACGACGGTCACCTGGGCGCACCATGCGCTGCTGCACAATGACCGCAAGGGCCTGATCCAGGGCCTGACGCTGACCGTGCTGCTCGGCATCTTGTTCTCCAGCGTGCAGGCCTACGAATATGCCCACGCCCCGTTCGACTTCAAGAATTCGATCTACGGCGCGACCTTCTTCATGGCGACCGGCTTCCACGGTTTCCACGTGCTGGTCGGCACGATCTTCCTCTTGGTCTGCCTGCTGCGCGCGCTGCGCGGCGACTTTACCCCGAAGCAGCATTTCGGCTTCGAGGCGGCCGCCTGGTACTGGCACTTCGTCGACGTCGTCTGGCTGTTCCTGTTCTTCTGCATCTACGTCTGGGGCGGCTGGGGCGCACCTCTCGCAGCTGGTTGATTGCAGCGATGTTCAAGTGAAAAGGCGGGCTTCAGCCCGCTTTTTTGTGTGTAGTTCCCCACGCTCGCTGATCCCACGGCTGTTCGATTAGCGCCGAAAGCTGCCCCTCACCCTAACCCTCATATGCGCTAGGTTTAGCCCTGGACATGATGAATCTGCTTATGATTCAAGCTTGGGATGAAGATTCGTCCTGAGATTTTGGATCATTGGCCGGAAGTGAGCGCGCGGCTTCCGGCTGGTTTTGACTTGGAAGCAACGGCGCGGTTGCGCGGTGCCTTCACGCGGGTGCGGGAAATCAAGAACGCCGAGACGCTGTTGCGGCTGGCGCTTGCCTATGGCGGCCTTGGCATGTCGTTGCGCGAGACCTGTGCATGGGCCGAAGCGGGCGGGATCGCGCGGCTGTCCGACCCGTCGCTGCTTGAGCGGCTGTGCAAAGCAGCCCCTTGGCTTGGCGACATCGTGGCCGCGCTGATTGCCGAACAGACCAAAGTGCCGGCGGGGCGTTGGGCGGGATATCGCTTGCGTGCGCTCGACGGAACGTCGATCTGTCACCCAGGTGCCGACCGCACGACATGGCGGTTGCATGTCGGCTACGACCTCGCAACGGCTCAGGTCGATCAGCTTGAGTTGACCGACATCCACGGTGCCGAAAACCTCCAGCGCCTGACCTACGCAGCCGGTGATATCGTGCTGGCCGATCGCTACTATGCAAGGTCGCGCGACCTGCGGCCCGTGATCGATGCCGGTGCAGACTTCATCGTGCGGACCGGCTGGAACTCGTTGCGCCTGCTGCAGGCGAACGGCGAGCCCTTTGATCTGTTTGCCGCGCTCGCCGCTCAGCAGGAGCAGGAAAGTGAACTGACGGTCCGTATCCACGAAGGCGTGAGGGTGACGGCGCCACTGCTTCTGCGCCTCGTTGTCCGGCGCAAGGATCCGCAACAGGTGCAAGCCGAGCAGGCGCGCCTGCTCAAGGCCGCCCGCAAGCAGGGCAAACAACCTGATCCGCGCAGCCTGGAGGCGGCGAAATACATTCTGCTGCTGACCTCGCTGCCGGCCGCTACCTTTCCGCCCGCCGATATTCTCACTCTCTATCGCTTCCGCTGGCAAATCGAGCTGGCGTTCAAGCGGTTCAAAAGCCTGGCCGGCCTCGACAACTTGCCGGCCAAGAAACCGGAATTGGCGCAGGCATGGCTCTACGCCAGATTGATCGTTGCCATCATTGCCGAACAGATTGCCGGGCAAGTTCCGGACTCTTCCCCCTCTGGATGCACCAACCCCAAAGCCAAGCCCGTCGCGCTGGCGTCTCATGAAGATTGCCCTGAGTACCGTCTGCACCGCCATCCGGGGACCACTGCTGTGGCAGGCTGTCTGTAATGTCTTCACCCGAAGTCGGCGCAACCTCTGTGAGCCGTCACGCCGACGCCGAAAACAATGCGACGATCTAAATGCCCGCCTAACCTAGCGCATATGACCCTAACCCTCTCCCCGTAAACGGGGCGAGGGGACGTGCCTTGCAAGAGGTCAGCGGGGGACGGAGAGGTTGCGGCAACCCTCCTTCGCCCCGCAAGCGGGGAGAAGGTGCCGGCAGACGGATGAGGGGCTCGTCCCCTCCATCGCTTGATACAAGACGAAACGCGTGCATGGATGCTCGGGTCAAGCCCGAGCACGACGGAGAGTGGGGCATACGATTGGCAAAAGCCGAACACTCATCCCGTGCTTTGTCATCGATAAGGATTTGCCTGACCGGGGAGAGATCAAGGGTGCTCTGTCCGCAAAATTCCTGAATTCATTTGAGGAGTAGGCAATTTGGAGATTCCCGATCGTTTTCATGTTGCCGAAACGGATGGATGGCTGGTGAACCATCGGATGAATTCCGCTCTTCCCGGTTATCTCATGATCAGTTCGAAGACGGACACGAATGATCTTTCCGAATTGTCCGCAGCCGCGTTGCAGGAGCTTGGTCCGTTGCTGGCGACAGCGCAGGACGTATTGAAGCGGAAACTGGGAGCGCAGCGCGTTTACATTGGCCGCTACGGACATTCCCCCGGCTATCCCATCCATTTTCATATCATTCCGATCTACGATTGGGTGGAGGAACTGTTCTGGAAAGACAGCCGCTATCGCGTGCTGCAGAATTTTGCCGACGGACCGGGGGAAACTCCGACGGATGGCGCTGAGCTGACGCTGTTCGTCTGGCGCGAGTTTTGCGAGCGCGCGGAGCCGCCCCGGGTCGAAGGGCGATCCGTCACGCAGACCATCGAATTGCTGCGGGAGGCAATGCGACCTTGATCGCCAAAGGTCTCCTACAACTGCTGACGTTCGATCGCCATCAACGCCCGTCAGCGATCCGTTCGAACGCCGAGGGTGCGGGGATGCCGAGATCGAGTTGATGGCGGATTGCCTCGGCGCATTCGCGGGCGGTCATCACCGACGTATCGACCTCCATGTCGTAAATGCCCGGCCGATGCACTTCGTCCTGCCAGCGCTGCACCGGTTCGGGAACCGGCATGTCGTCGGCGGCGCGGAGATAGAGCGTCTCGCGGCCCTCCTGGGCAACCTCGCGCCGCTGCATGATCGTCTCGATCGGACAGCGCACGCCGACGAACAGCACGGAAAATCCATTGAGGCGCCGGGCGCAGTCGCCAAGTATGCCGAGCGGCTGCGAATAGCTGTCGTGATGGCCGAGATCGGCGACGACATTGAGGCCGAGCCCGGCATGGATGGCGATCGACTCGTAAAGTGCGGCATAGAGGAACGGTATCAGCTCTTCGAGATCCGGCCGCTCGCCGCCCGGCCTGAGGCCGATGCCCGGCAGGTAGCGCTGCGGCGTCATGGCATTGTAGCTGTCGACGCCGAGGTTGATCCACGGGCCCTCGAATTCGTCCTGGATTGCCCGGGCGATGCTGGATTTGCCGCTTCTGGGCGCACCGTTCAAAATAATGATATGTCCGGCATGGCTGTCGTTGGTCATCAGTCTTCTTCTTCTGTTTGGCGCGAATCGGTGAGGCGAAACCGCGCAGGCCTTTCCATTCGGGATGCGAATACTTTATGGGAGAGTTAAGGCAGCAATGGAATTGTCAGAAGGAATGGCATGAACGAGGACAGCGCGCATTTTCCCCCTGTCGATCCTGTTAGAACAGGCATCAAGGGCTGCTGCCCGCGCTGCGGCCAAGGCAAGCTGTTCGATGGCCTGCTCGGCGTAAAGCCGCGTTGCGCCTCCTGCGGTCTCGACTATTCCTTCGCCGATTCCGGCGATGGTCCCGCTGTCTTCGTCATCCTTATCGTCGGCTTTATCATCATCGGCATGGTGCTCTGGCTACAGGTGAATTATGGCCCGCCGATCTGGGTGCATATCCTGCTGTTCGGGCCGCTGACCATTATCCTGTCGCTGCTGACGCTGCGCTGGTTCAAGGGCATCCTCATTGCCATGCAATATCGCCATAATGCCCGCGAGGGACGCCTGAGTGACTGATATCGACCGTGCCGCGCCGCGCCGCCGGCTGCCTGTGATAACAGGCATTCTGGTGCTGATCGCCCTTGCCATCCTGATTTCGCTCGGAACCTGGCAGGTGCAGCGCCTCCACTGGAAGGAAGGCCTCCTCGCCGACATCGCCGCGCGCCAGGCTGCTGGCCCCGTGCCGCTGGCCGATATCGAGGCGATGGCGGCATCTGGCGGCGATATCGAATACCGCAAGGTCACCGCCTCCGGCCGCTACATCAACAACAAGGAGCGGCACTTCTTCGCCACCTGGCGCGGCCAGACCGGCTTTTACGTCTATACCCCGCTCGAGCTTGCCGATGGGCGTTTCCTCTTCGTCAATCGCGGCTTCGTTCCCTATGAGAAAAAGGAGCCGGAAATGCGCATGCAGGGCCAGTTGACGGATCAGCAGACCGTCACGGGTCTCGCGCGGGCAAAACTTCCCGGCAAGCCCTCCTCGCTGGTGCCCGACAATGACGTCGCCAAGAACATCTTCTACTGGAAGGACCTCGACGTCATGGCCGAGAGCGTCGGGCTGGAGAAGGGGCGCGTCATCCCCTTCTTCGTCGATGCCGATTCGACGCCCAATCCGGCCGGCCTGCCGATCGGCGGCGTCACCCAGGTCGATCTGCCGAACGACCATCTGCAATATGCTTTCACCTGGTACAGCCTGGCCGCCGTGCTCGTCGTCGTGGTAGCGATCTCCTGGTTCCGCAAGTCAGGCAAGCAGCCGGCGCAATAGTATTGCTTCAATTCTCGGCCATATTGGGCTAGAGGTCCCTAACCCTCTCAATCCGGAACAGACATGAACATTGCGGCGAAACCTCCCTTGACGATCAGGCTCTGCGGGCCGCGCGGCTTCTGCGCCGGCGTCGACCGTGCCATCCAGATCGTCGTGCTGGCGCTGAAATCCTATGGCGCGCCGGTCTATGTGCGCCACGAGATCGTCCACAATCGTTATGTCGTCGAGGGGCTGGAGGCCAAGGGCGCCGTTTTCGTCGAGGAACTGGACGAGATCCCGGCCGAACATCGCGCCCAGCCGGTGGTCTTCTCCGCCCATGGCGTGCCGAAATCCGTGCCGGAGGATGCGGCAAGCCGCAACCTCTTTTATCTCGACGCCACCTGCCCGCTGGTCTCCAAGGTCCACAAGCAGGCGATGCGCCACAATCGCCTCGGCCGCCATGTCGTCCTGATCGGCCACGCCGGCCATCCCGAGGTGATCGGCACCATGGGCCAGCTGCCCGAGGGTTCGGTTTCTCTGATCGAGACGATCGAGGATGCCGACGCCTATGCGCCCGCCGATCCGGACAATCTCGGCTATGTCACCCAGACGACGCTGTCGGTCGACGACACCGCCGGCGTCATCGCCCGCCTGCAGCAGCGCTTCCCCAACCTGACCGCGCCGGCCGCCGATTCGATCTGTTATGCGACGACCAACCGCCAGGAAGTGGTGAAGCAGGCGGCCCCCGGCTGCGATCTCTTCATCATTGTCGGCGCACCGAATTCCTCCAATTCCAAGCGCCTCGTCGAAGTGGCGCTGAGGGCAGGGGCGAAGAAATCGATCCTCGTGCAGCGCGCCGCCGAACTCGACTGGGACGAGATCGGCGCGATCTCGACGCTCGGCCTTTCCGCCGGCGCTTCCGCCCCGGAGGTCATCGTCAACGAGATCATCGAGGCCTTCCGCGCCCGCTTCGACGCGCGCGTCGAACTGGCCGAAACGGTGCAGGAAACCGAGAATTTCCTGGTCAACCGCGAATTGCGCAGCATCGAGCTGACGGCGGCCGACATGGCCTTCGTCAACGGCTGATCCCCATATTGAAACCTTATCGACGCCGGATGGTCGATCCGGTGACCGAACAACAGCAATGCATGAAGGCGAGACCTCACTTGGCAGTCTATACCGATATCGCCGAAGACGATCTGAAGTGGTTCCTGACCGAATATGACGCGGGAAGCCTGCTCTCCTACAAGGGCATCGCCGAAGGTGTCGAAAATTCCAATTTCCTGCTGCACACCTCCAAGGAGCCGCTGATCCTGACGCTCTATGAGAAGCGCGTGGAAAAGACCGATCTGCCCTTCTTCCTCGGCCTGATGCAGCATCTTGCGGCCCGCGGCCTCTCCTGCCCGCTGCCGCTGCCGCGCCGCGACGGCGCGCTGCTCGGCTCGCTCTCCGGCCGCCCGGCGGCGCTGATCTCCTTCCTCGAAGGCATGTGGCTGAGAAAGCCGGAGGCAAAACATTGCCGCGAAGTCGGCCGGGCGCTCGCCCAGATGCATGTGGCCGGCGACGGTTTCGAGCTGAAGCGCCCGAATGCGCTGTCGATCGACGGCTGGCGGACGCTGTGGGAAAAATCCGAGGCGCGCGCCGACGAGGTCGAGCCCGGCCTGCAGCATGAGATCCGCGGCGAACTCGATTTCCTCGCCGCAGCCTGGCCGAAGGGTCTGCCGGCCGGCGTCATCCATGCCGACCTCTTTCCCGACAATGTCTTCTTCCTCGGCGATCAGCTCTCGGGCTTGATCGATTTCTATTTCGCCTGCAACGACCTGCTCGCCTATGACGTTTCGATCTGCCTGAATGCCTGGTGCTTCGAAAAGGACGGCGCCTACAACATCACCAAGGGCACGGCGATGCTCGAGGGTTACCAGAGCGTGCGCCCCTTGAGCGGCGAAGAGATCGCCGCGTTGCCGGTGCTGTCGCGCGGATCGGCGCTGCGTTTCTTCCTGACGCGGCTCTATGACTGGCTGACGACGCCGGAGGGCGCCATGGTCACCAAGAAGGACCCGCTCGAATATCTGCGCAAGCTGCGCTTCCATCGCCAGATCGGCTCGGCCGCCGAATACGGATTGAGCCTATGAAACACGTCGATATCTTCACCGACGGCGCCTGCTCCGGCAATCCCGGCCCCGGAGGCTGGGGCGCCGTGTTGCGTTATGGCGACGTCGAAAAGGAGCTTTGCGGCGGCGAGGCGGACACGACCAACAACCGCATGGAACTGCTGGCGGCAATCTCGGCGCTGCAGGCCCTGAAGACCCCTTGCGAGGTCGATCTCTATACCGACAGCGCCTACGTCAAGGACGGCATCTCCAAGTGGATTTTCGGCTGGAAGAAAAACGGCTGGAAGACATCAGACAAGAAGCCGGTGAAGAATGCCGAGCTCTGGCAGGCGCTGGAAGAAGCCCGCAACCGCCACAAGGTGACGCTGCACTGGGTCAAGGGCCACGCCGGCCACCCGGAAAACGAACGCGCCGATGAACTTGCCCGCCGCGGCATGGAGCCGTTCAAGAAGGGCAAGGCGGTTTCGTTTTAAGGGTGCGGCTTTGTCGTCGCGCACCTATCCCTATCATTGCGCTCACGGCGTGATGTGCCCGTCGGTCCAACCCAATCTCCGTCATGCTCGGGCTTGACCCCATAGGCGCTAACTTATCCGTCGATGTGCGATTGCGCGCCGCCTTCGCGGCGGCTCTCGCAGTCGATGGAGCAGCTGGCCGATGGCGATCGGCCTGATGGCGGCGTGCAAGACGGCGATAGAGATGTTGGTAATGGCGATGGCGACGAGACGCCAGATCG
>NZ_ML133601.1 GCF_003985125.1 Rhizobium phaseoli | reverse complement strand
AATGCAGACTGCTTTCTGCCGCTTGTAACCAGGGATCAGCAAACACCATGCCAACTGCTCCGACGCGCCAAGAAGATGATTTTCTTTTATCAATGGGCGGGTTGAGGGCAGGTTGATGTGTATTTGAGGGAGAGACCGGCGAACAAAACGTTCCAATCACGACAAACCTGACAAAAGTGGCGGATGCCCGACATTTGCGAGAAATGTCGACGGTTGCGCTGGGGACAAGGGAATTCACGTGGACTTCAAATCGCGCCAAGGATCATGTGCCTGTTCGTGGCTAAGGGGCGTTACCCGGAAAATCAAAACTCGCGGAGCTCTCCGCTATTCCATATCGCGCCGCGATATCTTCGAGCGCTTCCTGAAAGACGGCCGCGTCGAAGTGGACTCCACATGTTGAGCGGGCAATCAAGCCCCAGGCGTTAAGAAAAAATAGCCTGTTTGCTGAAGGTGACGAGGGCGCGACATACTCCTCATCTGATGATGTCTATAAAAGAGGATTTTGAACCGGATCCTGAGATATCGGACGCCGGGATCGCCTGGCATCGGCTTCGCGGCGCACGGTTTCGTTGTTGAAGGTCGGAAAGCTGGATGATCCACGGCGCTCCGGTGCATAACTGGCGAGCGGGAAGGACACCGCTGCTGACCATCCGGTAGGCGGTAGCTCGACTCACCTTTAGAATGTCGGCGGCCTCGTCGAGGGTTCTCTCACCGCGTTCGGCCCGTTCACCTTCTCGATAGACGGAGATGCCGTGGATGTTGCGAAGACTGCAGACGTGGCTTCGCGTCCAGCTGGCGCCATGCCCTGTCCGCTTGCCGGATCGATTCAAGATCGCTGCGATCGACAAATCGGGCAACTGCCTCGCCAAGTTGCGAACGAGATCGACAACATCAGCCTTAACTGCCCAGCGGGTCTGGCCGATCTTGTTTTTCTTCACCGTCATCCGGGTGTGATCGCCACCCTGCCAATGAATGACGAGCGCCAATGTGTCGTCAACGGTATCGACAATGATTTCTTTGATCAGCAGCCGAATGATCTTTTGGCGTGTCTCGATAGACGCGTCGGGACCTGTGCCATGCCTTACTATAGATCGCTACCGAGCATCATCAATCTTGTACGGTCGTCGGCCGATAAAGCAGGCGTGTTACGGTCGGTCGAGAGCATCTCGAACTGGACCTCGAGATCACGCAATAGGATCAGCTTCTCATTCCAGCGCCGCTCCAGTTCGCCGGCGACCAACCGATTGCCCGGATCGACAGCATCATACTGGCGGCGCGCCCTGGCAGCCTCGTATTGTGCTTGCTTGATTAAGTTCTCGAGTTGCTGTTGATTGTCGCTATGACGCTGCGTGTGCGCCTCCATTGCCCGCAAGGCCGCCTCGATTCCCAGAGGTTGCAATCGCTCGAGCACCTCCTGCGCCACGGCCCGATCGACCCGCATGCCGCCGAACCCGATACAGTTGCCGACCGCCATGGCGCCGAACGTGCCGCGACAAACATATCGCTGCGTATTGCCGCCTTTCCCGGAGTATTGAATGTGCAATCGGCGACCGCAGCGACCGCAACGGAATAGTCAGGCAACAAAGCTTGGCGCGCAGTTCAACGAGTTTGGTTGCCGAAAGGCGCGGCGCAGCTACGATCTCGATCGAACTTGCCGCAGGATCAAACATCCATGCCGGAATTTGAAATGAACCACCGTGTGCCAGAATGAGCAGATAGTGAACGCCTTCGTGCTCATGGCTGCCGGTTACCAAGACGGTTTGGTCAACCAGTGGATGGAAGGGATAGGTGACCCTTGCTTCAAACGTCGGAAATCCGGCATTATGAACCCGGCTCGGAAGGCGGCGGCAGGACTTGGGCGACGATCGCGACGCTGCTTCAAACTGCATTTTGCCGCGCGCGGCAAAAGCACGTTTATACTGACCAGCAAACTATGCCGATTAACCGACTTTGCCAACGTTTCCGGCACCATAGCGGCCGCCTAGTCGGCATAGCTTTGGGTCTCTCCGTCGCGAAGGAGAGGACACATGAACGCAACTCAGGATCGCATCGCCCTATGCAGGAAGCTAGTCTACAGTCCACATCGGGACGACGATGCACGTGGCACTCGCTAAGCCTGTTTCGGGATCTGATCGACTGGCATGTCGGCAATGGAATACTCCGCAGGATTAGCGAGGTTCACGTCGACCGCTTCCCTGAGCATCGTTTCAAACACTGGAGACCCGACTCGGGCGATTGATCGGCGCTCCGCCGCTCGCCTTTGGCGTTACGGGAGAATGGCTTAATACCGACCGCGCTTCCTATTCAGCGCAGTGAGCACGAGAAGATCGACGATGCTGGCCGGTCCCAAAAACGGGATGGCAGCTTCTAGAAGTCGATTGAACGGACCGGTCGGGACCGGCGTCCGCACGCGGTGCCCCACGGTCTGTCGGCCTCTGAATTCTGTTCTGCAGGTAAAGTCAGCCGACGCCGTCGCGTATCGCGACTTTGGAGCTCGTTGGGTTCGCTCGCCAGCCCCTTCCTCATGCGATGCGGCTCCGCCCGTTTGCAAGAAACGCTCCGGCGTCCCAATACTTTTGGCTTTGCTCGACGGCGCTGTATCCCGCAGCTTCGATAGCCTTGCTCCGAAACGCTTCCTGCGGGGTCGTCAACTCCTGCAGTCAGGCGCCTTCCGCCGCTGCGTTATGATCCGTCGGAGCCAGACTTTCAGCGGCTGTTTCCGCCGCTGACTTTATGGCTGCGGACCCTCACGGTTGAACTCTCCAACCCGGATTAGTGCCGGTCGAGTTCGGCTTCGACCTTCTTGCGACTGTTGCCTACGTTCTTCACGGTCTTCTTCACCGCTTCCTTGGAAATGCCTTCCTTCCGGGCTTCGTACTTCACCTCGTGATCCTGACCACCTGCGACGCGAGCACGATCCTGGCTGGGGGCTTTGGATGTGGTTGCCATGGTGAGATCCTCCTAATGTCGGTCCTTACGAACGGGCGCCGATTCAATAAGTTCCGGCCTCCGTTATGGTGAGGCGCGCTTCGGCGATGTCGCGGACGCGCTGCACATGGCCTCGGGCGAGATGGTTCACTTCGACGATGAGATCGCGCAAGGCATATCTGCGACCGCAGTTAATCAGTAGCGGACAATTCTTCCCAGGCAGTTGGTACGGCTCGTCGTGTGCCTATGAGCAAACCCATGGATTGATTGTCATAGAAAGCAGGACTAGAACAACAGCGCTAATGCAGGAGCGCTCGGCATCCGAACGCAGAACAAGATCGCGGCGGAAGCCACGCAAGAGCGTCGTCTGCGAAGAGAAACCAAGCGGCTCGGCAGGTTGCGGCTAACCTCTGACCGAGTCGGCACCACGAAGGAGCCAACCCATCGGGGACAGATCCCCCTCAGCCGCTACATCAACGTGATTTGGAGTTTGGAATGGATCAATTTGCTACCGCCGACAACACCTCCGCAGCCGCTCGTCGCCGCGAAGCCAGGATTGCGAAGGGCTACAGCCTTGAGGACCTGGCCATCGCCACCGGACTTACGGTCGAGGAAATCGCAGCGGCCGAGGAACCCCTTCAGATCGTGCCTCAGCACCACCTCGAGCGCATTGAGCATGTGATCTCATAGCTTCCGTCGCCACCGGCACGCGGTCCCGGTTTAGGGGCCGCAGTCAACCACGGAGGGCGCGGAACGAAAGATCGATGCTCTATGGGACGTCCTAGGCGCATTGATGCTCCGCTTCACGCCGACAGAATGCGCAAACTACTTCAGGGCTGCTGGATATGAGCCGGATTGAACAGGATTTGCTCTAGTCGATATTGCGTCCAATTGAAGTGTCATCCGCCATTTTAAGATAACTGCAGAATCACTTAAAGAGAACATGGCACCAATGATCGCACAAACAACCGGTCCGCTTCTGCCAACCGACGCAGTTCCGATTGTCGCGATGTTCTTCTACGATATGGCGCAACTATCTGCTCGGTGGCTTAGGTAAGCCACCGCCGTTCGCGGCTTGTGGCTACTCATCCTGCCGGGCTGCGCTGTCCGTCGCGTCACGCGCCGCACCCAATCGATCGCGATGCTGATGCCAATGCGGAAGCGCTTGGACGCCGCCCGGCACCGCCGCCCGGCACCACACCCCTCCTGTATCACCGCTTCTACAACTTCTCGCGGTTATTCGAAACAGGTCTCGCCATCCAGCTCAGCCTCCTGACCGGCCAGAAGGATGAATCTGATTTGCGTCATAGGGAATCCTTCTCACGGGTCTACCTAAAATCATCCCGCTCTAAGCTTACGCGCACAACTCGCGGTTCAGCATGAACTCGCAACATCTGTTTTCCGGTGCGAGGGTCATACCTCGATGCGATCGTCAAGCAGCCCGATCTGTCAAAGCCGCGACTATCTCTTCCAATGCAAATCTTAGGCTATCACTCAGCTTTCGATCTTTTTGCCAAACGACGACGTAGTGATATGTTGCCCCTGGCTGAAATTCGCGGAATGCAACGTCGAATTCAGCATATTCGCTCGCAATGATCTCGTTCGTAATCGAAACGCCGATCCCTGCCATGACATAGCCAATGTCATGGCCATTGGCGTCATATTCCACGGCGATGTCAGGAGCGGTTCCCATATATCGAAGGGCATTGACGCTCATTTGGTGAGAGGCAATTTGCGGGTCGATATCGATGATCGCCTCACTAGCAAGATCTTCGGCAGTGACAAGCTGCTGTGCCGCAAATCGATGGTTGGCCGGAAAAAGACATACGTTGGTGGCCGAGCCGACGGGCACCCAATCAAGAATGCGCTCATCAAGAGGCAATCGGGAGATGCCAAGATCCGAGCGGCCGTTTAACACATGATCTGCAATCTGCTCATAAGTTCCTGATTTCACCTGAACGGCGTAAGAGCGGCTTCTCTCCCGAATCCTTTTGACCACTTTCGGCAAGGTCGCGAAGGAGAAAGCGCTTGGCGCCGCGATGCCGATCATTCGCGTATCGTTGTTCCGCAGGAAGTCGATTGACGGTCCGATCCGATCAAGTCCGGCAAACGCCGCGTCGATTGTGCGTAGAAATTCCCATGCCTTGACGGTGGGGATCAACCTGTTGTTTTCCCGGCGGAAGAGCGCGAAGCCGACAGTCTCCTCTAGCTGCTTGATGTTTTGGCTGACCGCCGGCTGGGTTATTCGCAACATCTGCGCTGCGAGCCTTTCCGAGCCGGCGCGCATAACCTCCCGCAATATTTGAAGGTGGCGGATCTTCACTCCGGAGTCGGTGATTTCCATGGCCGGGAATCTCAATCGTGGTCGGGCGACGCGCCTCATAAGTTGCGCTTATCAAAACTTCCTGAATCTTATAAATTGACGGCGGCAAGTCAAAGTATATTTTTGACATACGCCAAACTTAGAGCGCTGGTTAAGCTAATAAATCCAATCTACCCTCGGTTAAATCTCGGCAAGCTCTTAGTATATGTCGGGAGAATACCTTTCCGATTTCGGTGCGCTCGCAAGAATATTGGAGACTTGCATTGTACGCATTTGTAGATCAATTTTTATCTGGATTGAAGAACACACTTTTAGTGTTTGCCTTGAGCTGCGCTTTCGGGACCCTATTAGGTTTGCTTATTGCCGTTCTCCGCAACTCGACCCGCAAGTCGGTTTCATCGTGCATGCGGGCCTACACGGGCATCATCCGGGGTGTTCCGGAACTTCTGATCATCCTCCTGACGTATTTCGGCGGAACCGCCCTTTTGAGCGCGATTGCCGGTGGCTACATCGAGATTAATGCATTCGCGGCCGGTGTCGCGGCACTGACCGTCGTGTTCAGTGGGTACGCCGCGGAAATATTCCGTGGTGCGATCAACGCGGTTGCACCGGGCCAACGAGAGGCTGCAGCGGCGCTCGGGCTTTCGAACGCGCAGATTTGGTTTCTGATCATCATTCCCCAGATGATCCCGATCGCTCTGCCGGCATTCTGCAACCTTTGCATCTCCTTGATAAAGGATACATCGCTGATTTCCGTCGTCGGGCTGACGGATGTCATGCGCGTCGCCTATATAGGCGCGGGCTCACTGCGCGCTCCACTCCCCTTCTATCTCGCAGCGTCTGCAATCTACCTCGCCCTCACAAGCCTGTCGCTTCTTTCGTTCCGGTTATTGGAGCGCCGCTATTCGCTCCCGGCGATGAAAGGTTGAGACAATGAGCATGACCATCGCGCTTGAAGCGTTTCTCACCCTTCCCCGCGGCCTTCTTCTCACTCTGGTTCTGACATTCGCATCGCTTGCCGCAGGCTTCGCCGTCTCGGTCCCGCTCGCCTTCCTACGGGCATCATCAAATCCGTGGGCTTCCGCGCCCGTGCTGGCATATACCTATGCGTTCCGCGGCACGCCGCTTCTGGTTCAGCTTTTCCTGATTTACTACGGGATTGGCCAGCTTCCCCTCGTCCGCCAAAGCTTTCTATGGGCCGTGATGCGAGAGCCATTCTGGTGCGCGTTTATTGCTTTCACCCTGAACAGCGCCGCCCATACGACAGAAGTTCTGCGCGGCGGGATCCAGGCGGTACCGCGTGGGCAGATTGAAGCGGCCAAATCCTTGGGCCTTTCCCGTTTCCACACGGCCCGTCTTATCGTGTTCCCTTTGACCCTCAGGATCGCTCTTCCCGCCTATGCAAATGAGGTGGTTGGAATGCTGAAGGCAAGCTCCCTTGCAAGCACCATCACGCTGCTTGAGGTGACCGGGCTCGCCCGGCAGCTGGTGTCGGAGACATTCGCCCCATACGAGGTCTTCATTGCCGCGGGGGCTTTCTACCTGCTGCTTACCCTCTTGATTACGCAAGGTTTCCAGATGCTGGAGACGCGTTGGACGCCGACGGCAAACCGTCCACCGCCGGCGCAACGCGTACGTCGAAGAGCGGACGACAAGCCGCCTCTCGCCTCGGCTGAAACTTGACGCCAGCCCACATCCCGGACGCCAACAATCAAACTCAGCAATGAAAGGAACATCGTCGTGAAACGAACACTTCTGCTTGCCCTGTCTCTTGTCGTCTGCGCCAACAACGCGGGAGCAATGGACAGGAAGACACTGACAATCGCCTCTGAAGGTGCTTCGCCGCCCTGGAATGCCATCACCCCCCAAGGGGAGCTCGCCGGCTTTGACATCGACGTCGGCCGCGATCTTTGCCGGAGGATGAAGTTCGAGTGCACTTTCGTGCCTCAGGACTGGGACGGAATCATACCGGCGCTCACCGTTGGAAAGTTCGATGCCATCATGTCGGGGATGGCGATAACTGAGAAGCGGAAGAAATCGATCGCTTTTTCCAAGCCCTACGCCGGAGGTTTCAACCAACTCGTCATACTCAAAGATCTCGATCTTCCGCCCACGGATACGTCGGCCGAGCTCGACCTCACAACTATCGATCCTGAAAAGCGGGCAAAGATCGAGGAGCTTCGAACCACTCTCAACGGCAGAACTCTAGGCGTGTTGCGATCATCGAATTCGGAAGTCGTGCTCAATGAACTGTTCGGAAAGGTCGCGACGATCAGGAGTTACGATTCTCAGGACAACATGCATCTCGATCTCGTGGCTGAGCGCATCGATGGTGGCCTTGCCGACTATTTCACCTGGAAGGCCTTTCTCGACAGCAAGGATGGCGGGATTGCAACGCTCTACGGCCCGCAGCTCTCCGGTGGCTTGTGGGGCCCGGGTGTCGGCGTCGGACTTCGGCAAGACGACAGCGAACTCGTTGCGGCATTCGATAGCGCCATCGAGGCCGCCACGCGTGACGGAACCTTGAAGCGGCTGAGCGAGCAGTGGTTCAAGATCGATGTTTCGCCGCGTACGTCAAACTAGCACTGGCTCTAAGGCCCGTATTTCCGCCGAAGCCACAGCGCGTGAGCAATCGGCCGTTCCAAAGATCGAAGGCAGACCATATGTCCGCACCCTTTTCCATTGCCGTCACCGGCCAGTCGCTCATTCGTCATGATCTTCGAGCCATCAGCGATCCACGGCTCGCTGAAATCGCCGAGATCCTAAAAGCAAGCGATATTGCCTTCACCAATCTCGAGACGACAATCTATGGTCGTCATGGTGGATGGCCGCTCAAAGGCAGCTACTTCGGCGCCGCGACACCGGAGGTTTTGCCTGCGTTGAAGGAGCTCGGTTTCAATAGCCTGGCCCTGGCAAATAACCATGCCTTCGATCTCGGACCGCCGGGGATACTGTCGACGCTGGAGGAGGTTGCGGCACACAATTTCCTGCATGCCGGCATCGGCCATAACAAGCATCATGCTTCCACGGCACAGAAAATGACGTTCGGATCCCGGAGTGTTGCCCTCATTGCCATGGATGCCGGGCCGGGCCCGTCTTTCATGTACGCCGAGAACGCAAGCCAGGACAGGATAGCAAGGCCCGGCATCAATAGGCTGAAGGTCTCCAGGGTATTCGACTTGGAAACGGGAACATTCAACCTGCTTCGCTCCATTCAGGAACATCTTCTAAGTTCGCCTTTGGAGCGCGCCAATTATGCCCAGCCGGAGGATCCGCCGAATCTTAACGGCCAAGACGAAATTGATTTCTATGGAACCGTGTTTCGCAGATCAGACGAGACCGCTCGCCGCATCGTGGTGGACCGGCACAGCGCCCGGGCTCACCTTTCGGCGATCGCGGAAGAAGCGGGCCGCGACACATTCGTCATCGTATATTTGCATCATCACCATTGGGAGCCGAACTGGCAGCAAGTCCCCGCCTGGGTCCGGGAATTCGCGCACGACTGCGTGAATGCCGGCGCAGGCCTCTTTGTCAGCCATGGCGCTCCGGTCCTTCAAGCGGCTGAGATATATCGGAATACGCCAATTTTCTACGGCCTTGGCAACTTCCTCTTCCATACGGAAAGGGACGAACAGGAATGGAGCCCGCCGGAAGTGTGGAGGAGCGTTATCGCGACCTGCAACTTTGGATCTAGCGGACGGCTGGAGAGTATCCACTTGCGTCCCATTGTGATCGGTGGAACTGAGGCCTTATCGAATCCTGACCGCGATCGCCTCCCCTTCCCTGTGCTTGCCGACGGCGGGATGGCGGCAGACATCCTTGATGACCTTGCCGACCGCAGTGCCGGTTTCGGCACTGTGCTTGAACGAGAGAAGAACGTCGGCCAGATCGCTTTGTAGATGCGGAATAGACCTGCAGCACGCGGCGAGAACTCTGCGAACCGCTGACCAATTCTGCAGCCGCCGCTCCGTTGTCTCTTTTTAGCGAGAAACGTTCTTCTGTTCTTCCATTTGTTCGTCGACAAGAGAGCTGACGAGGGCAACGACGCGACTGCGCACTCGCGGGGAAAGGAGCAAAACATCTTCTATCAGGCGCCGTCCCTGCGCGGTGGAAATGTAGGCAATCTTCTCATCGATCTCGGTGGTGAATTGCTGGTCTTGAGTGGTTTCGGGATCTGGAAGGCCCTCGAAGAACCTTGAGACAGGGATCTTGAGGCAATTTGCAAGCTCGTAGAGCATCGAAGCGCTGACGCGGTTCTTGCCGCTTTCATATTTTTGCACCTGCTGCAAGCTGACCCCGATGCCGGCGCCGAGATCCCCCAGGGACACATTCGACTGCATTCGGCGCATGCGGATCTGCTGTCCGACATGTCGATCGACTGGATGCACCGACTCGCGTGCAACATTCGGCTGTTCGGTTCGCGCAGGCCTCGAAGGTCGGACCTGGGCTGCTGAATAGCGCTTCATGGTGGACACCCCGTGTGGAGAGTTTCGCGCGGTGCGCCCCCGCGGAATAACTCGCTCAACCCACTGATCGGGGAGTTAGAACACCGTACGAGACGGCCCTGTGGCCTTTAGTTCCGAGGAACCTGGACATACGCCACAGGCTCCTCGACCGAAGGTCAAGGAGTGTGGTGCCGAATCGGCCGGCACCAACCGCTCGTAGGGGGTTCTAATCCCCAAGGCAGCGCGTACTGCCTCGCTACCAAAAATAGTGGAAATCGGCCCGCCGTGCAACCGAATTCTTTACAAGATTCAATAGCTTCGCTTCACGCGCGGACACTTGTCTCAAAGAGCGAGAGGTCACGCGTCGAGCGGTAAAGTGATGAAGGAGACTGAAAGAGGTGCGATCAGCGGAACGCCCATTGCGAGGAGTGCCTGTCCACTCTCCCAGAGGAATATGCCGCGTTGAGCTCCGCCCATAAGGGGTCCTGGGTGAAGCTGGAAAAGGACCCGCAAGCGTCGATAATGCTCATCTTGCCGAACTGCTCGAGAAGCGTTGCAATACTCCCACGGCCAACCGCATTCAGCAGCAAAAGCGGCTCGCAAGGCCAGGAGATGATCCGATGGCCCCAAACCCCTGGCCGTTCGTCGTTCGACAAAGCGTTGAGAAGCTGTGCGTCACGATGGCTGCTCCTCAACGCCTCGCAGAATGCCCAGCGCATCAACGGGTAATAGATCGTATGCCGGCTTCCACCGAGAACACGCACGCCAGGCAGGATCGAAGTTACGATGAACATCAGCAAAAGGTTCGGCACGATCCGGCCAGTTCTCAAGGCCTCCACAAGACTTGCCGGCGAGAATTCAACACGGACATCTTCGGGCGCTTTCGACCGGAGGAACCGGCCATCCAGCCAAAGCGGAAAAAGCCGTCCTTCAGTGCAGCCCCAGAAAAAATGAGTCGAGTTTTTCAGCCAGCCACGCCACACCGTGTCAGCGAGTTGATCGATGCAATGGATCAGGCGCATCGCGAATGCCCGGTCCTCGATCAGCGAGCCTCGCAGCCAGGACCGGCCATCGGAAAGGTGGTCCGCGACCAGATCGGCAACGTCGCTATCATCAAGCTGAAGAAAGTCGACTTGGCTGCCAAAATACCGCTCCCAGAGGCAAAGATTCGCCGCTTTGATCGCCTCTGCCGCCGACTGGAATTCGCCACGAGGCAAAAGGTCGCGCAAGCTCGAAATTGCCTCCGAGTCATCACCGGGCCTGTCGACGTTTTGAAGATGGAATCTGTAGCAGCCGTTTCTGCCAAGAATGCTGTAGGGGATCATTTTGCTGCGCGACAGCCCGAAGACATTGACTGCATCGCCATCGACGTGGAGCCAGGCCGGACCCTTGCGACCGCGTTCTACGAACTTCACTGTCGAGCAAGCGTAGGAGATATAGGATGTCCTGCCATGCGCGCGAAGTCCCATCAGGGAGAACAGATGGGTGTAAAAGGCGTCAGGCTCGATCAACAGGTGGAGGTGGGGGCCACACTGCAGCACCGGAGCGACTTCGATTTCAGTTTGAAAGCTCGACACGGCTTCGGCTGAATAACCGTGACGTTGCGCGACGGCCCCCACGTGTGAGCGCAATAAAGACATTGCCTGGCTGCGCGCGACGCAACCCGATGGCTCCGACCCCACCGTGAACGCCGCTTTTGCATAGTCGTTCAGCGATGCCTGCTGAAACTGACGCAACCAAGGGAATAATTCAAAAATGAGGGCCAACACCTCACTTTTTGATACCAATTCGGTATTGGGCGACGTCTCCATCCTCAGACGAACCGGCTTTCCACCGGCGCTCCCCGATCCATATTGAAATGAAAGAAGAGCGCGACGGCCACCATCAGCGCCCCGAAGAGGCCGAAAATCCCCGACGGTGGAATTGCGTCTCCGATGGTCGCGATGATGCCATAAGCAAGAAGCCCTATCGAAACACAGATCGTGTGGATCTGGCTCCGCGCCCGCCCCAAAATGTCGATCGAAACAGTCGATTGAACCCGTACATCGATTAGAATCCGGGTGAGGTTGTAGCAGAAGCCAAGCAACAGCATTTGGACGAGCGTGGACAAAAAGCTCTGGAAAACAGGAAAGCCCAACAGGACTACGCCGGCGAGCACCGACTGGAAGAGGATGCTCTGCCGTCGCGGACGCGCCCTTCTGAGAAGTAGGACTGAACACCCCGCGATCGAACCGAGGGCCCAACCTGCCGCGAGATAACCGAACTCGAGCGCCGACCCCTTGAGTTCACGGGTGACATATGCGGCGCCCAATACACTCACAAGCATGCCCATCGCATAGGTCAACGCGTACATGACTGCGTTGGCCTTCAGTGAGTGAACGACAAAGGTCGTCGGCAACAGATCCATCCGACGAATGCTCTTTGCCTGCAAATCCGATCGAGAACGAGAAAGCGGCTGTCGGCCGAGTGCCAGCAGCCCCAACAGTGATAGGCCGAAAAAGGCGCCAGGCAGGATCGACGTCAGATTCATGCCGATGCCAGCTAAGCTGTACCCGGTGACGATGGCGGCGATGAGATTGCCCGCCTGCATCGCAATATAAGACGCCGAATTGAATGAAGTGAGGTTCTTAGGACGAACGATGTCTGGAATGATGGCCTGCAGCGCAGTCGAATGGGTTCTGTCGAGGAACGCGAAGGTGGTCCACGATAGGCACAGAACACCAAGTGGGTCACCGAACGAGAGACCAATGCCCGTTGAAAATATGAGGATCAATCTGGATAAATCGCAAGCGATACAGACGAAGCGACGATCAAATCGATCAACTAGAACCCCACCAATATTGCTGGTGAGCAACTCAGCGGCACTGCCGAGCGCCAAAAGGATGGCGAGAGCGCTCGCGCTCTTGCTGACATCTGTCGCAACCCATGCCGCCAGCACAAAGTAGACATTGCGGCCGGTGGCCGACGCCAGAACACAGAAAAGATAGACGCCGCGAGAGGCATAACACCCAATGCAACTGCTTTCTGTCGCGCCCACTTCATCCACACTCCCTACTGGCAGGTTCGTGAGGACATGTTATTCCCCTGAATAGTTGGCGGCTTTCATGAATTTGATATTATCTCTTGTCCAGAACCACCTATTCTTTCCAGAGTGCCCGGTACTCGGCGGGTGAAAATCCCGTCTCTCGGCGAAATCTGGTCGAGAGGTGGCTCCCGCTGGCGTAGCCACAGGCGATTGCGATTTCGGTCACGCTCATCGCAGTCGTGCGGAGAAGGTCGGTCGCGCGTTCAAGACGGCGCTGGTTATAGAACCCGTAGGGCGTCGAGCCTTGCGACTGCTTGAAAGCGCGGGAAAAATGCTCGTAGGTCAATCCCTCCTCTTCGGCTAGAGCGCGCATGCTCGGAGGTCGATCGATGTGAGCTTCGATTCGCCCTATCACCCGCTTGAGAACCGTAGGCGCCAATCCTCCTCGAGACACTCTGCCAGATGTACCGGAGCGGCGCTGCAGAAGTCCGAAGATAGCCGCAAGATGCCCTTCAACGATCAGACTCCCCATGGAATCGTCGTGTGAAAGTTCTCCGGCAATCTGCCGCGCCAAGCATTGGATCGGCAGATCTCTAAATCCAAGTTCCGGACGTAATGTGCCGGCGCGCGACAGCTTGGTCGTGAGGTTGGAAAAGAAGTCTCGCGTCATGGTTATCATAAGATAACAACCCTCAGCATCCCCTTCGTCCCAACCGGTCCAATGGCAACCGGGGGGAATATAAACGAGCGAGCCGTCCGGCCGCGGACTGAACTCGACCCTTCGTCCGTCCAGGAAGTTTTCGCCGGAAGCCGCAGTACCTCTTATGTTGAGGAAGATCAGGTGGTCATCAGCGACAACGTCGATGACCTGTCGCCCCAGACCGCGCCGGCGAACGACATCGGCGCGGGCATGGCTCCAGAGGCCTTGTTGGTGAAGGATGGTTTCCCCTTGTGACTTCTTCATCCGTTCGGGCTGAATTATTGGAAGGATTCCCACTCGAGTAGCTGCTCCTCAAAAGACCGCAGGCAGCGAGCCTACCTCACCCGAAGTTGCTAAAATACCCGGCTTTAACCTCAGGTCGAATTTCATGTCAATTTCGTGAAACCCGATCAAAATCGTGGATGCGAAAACATGATGATCACGATCATCTTCTGGGAGCATCGTCGCTGAGGGCGCAATCTTTTCGGGATGCGCGATTTCCTCCCTGAAACCCGGAAAACGCGATGGTGCGAGAGAAAGGCAGGCTTTCGCATGCGTGAATTTGCCGACTTCATTGAAGAGTGCGACCGCGCACCTCGTCTTAACGAGCTTTCCGAATTCTTTTCGACAACCGCGTCCGGAGAGGCTGGAATGCCTGTTCGATCGCCTGAGCTCGATCGCCGCTTGTTCCCACTGGACATGACGTTCAGGCGCTTTTCAGGCCTTCACCCGCTGCGCCAAGGCCCGTTCGATAAGCACTACTTGTGCAGCATACCCTACCGGTTCGAAGAGGAGTGCCGCATGGGCAGCGCGATCCTCAGATATGCGCGCGCCAGAAAGGGGCGGCTGAAGCTCTACACTCTAGGCACGGCCGAGGGGACGATGGCCCGTGTGATCGGCGAACTTGGCAATGGCAGGATAGAAACATTGTCCTGCAGTCCCAACGTCGAGAACCTCAGAAGCTTCTATGCCTATGGCGTTCCTCCTCATGCCATGTTTTTCCACGGACCATTTCATCATCTGACATCGCAAAGAATCCAAGAAGACGTGGAGCTTCGAAAGTTTGGCGGCGGTTTCGATATCATCCTCGAGGACACGACTTTCCAGATGTATTCATCAAATCGCTTCGATCAGATCCGTTTCGTGGAGCAGCATCTCAAGACCAATGGGCTCTTCATGTTCGTCGAGAAGTTCAGGCATGAAGACGACGAGGAATATCGGCGACGGGAACGCCAGAAGGACCATAGCTTCAAAGCTCGCTTCTTCAGCGCGTCAGACATTCGCGCGAAGGAAGAGACGGTGCTGACGCGAATGGATCGAAACGAAGTCACCCTTTCGAAGATGAGCGAAACACTACGCCGGTTCTTCGTACACTCATTCGTCACCTGGAACAGCGGCAATTTCTACACGCTTGTCTCCAGCAACAGTCAGGAGAATCTCGACCTGTTCCTATCGAAGCTGTCCCCACCCGCGATTCCGGCAGAATATGTCTATGCGGACCTTCCCTACCGCCTTTACCCGGAATCCGAAGCAAGGCGGCTATCGGGGCGATCTTGGACCCTTTAGCGATTCCTCATCTTCACCGTCGCGTAAGCGCAACTGCGTCACGTCTTCACGAGCCTCAACTGGAACAACGTTCGCGTCAGCAGAAAGCGCTCCATCACGTTGAGCAGCCCTCAGCGCTTTGCCACCTCTAAAAGCCTTTTTTCTCCAAATAGGCAGGAACAGCATGAAGAAATCGATTGGCGAAGTCCGTCACTTCGTTGAGCTGAGCCCGCCGTGCAACGCGCATCTGGTCCTGCCACGAGCGCCATCATTCGCGGGTGAGGAAGATGTTCCAAAGTGCGTGCACGTCGCCGAAGCGTGTGTCGCAATCACGCGCACGCAGCACGTTGCCGACAAGATCTGCACGCAAATCGAGAACTTCTACCAATCCCTCGTATCCGTGGGACCTGACAGGTTTCTAGCTTTCGAAGGTGGAGGCGCGATCATAAGGCCGACCAGTGAAAGCCTGTTCTTCACGGTCTCAGCGCGAGACCTCGTCACTTTCTGTGGCATCCGCGCGCTGCTGGAAGCAGGCTTGTTTCTGGCCACGTCCGTGTCCGAGGGGGCTATAGAGTGGCTTCACGCAGACGGCACCCGATCTGGTGAAACCTGCAATCGCCTCTACAACGACCGCTGCGGAACGGACGAACAGTAGCTTCGACCGCTCCGCCACCCAAAGGAAGATCGATCTCGGGACAATCGGGTCGTAGTGCTTTTCCAATCGACCAACCATTTCGTCCCCCCGCTTTTCTTCGAGTCTCAGAGGTTGATGCCGCGAGCGCGGCTAGCAGCCCTTTGGCGCCGCTCCGCTATGATCTGCTCACTGCTCTGCAGACGGACAGTCTGCTGCAGGACCTTCAGCCGCTCCTGCATCGCCTCGAAAGCTCGACGCTGCGCCGGCGGCACGCGGTTGACAAGATCCTTGTCACCCCGGACGAGGGCATTGCGACCAAAGCGCTCGTCGAGCGCTCGGCTGACAGCGGCAAACTCCCGGCCAATGCCCGGATCGAGGGAAGCGGCGGAAACACTCAGCTTCCTGCTGTCCTTGCTCACCTCGACCGTCAGGTGCGCCAACGCCTCTTCCGCAGCTTTCGAAAGAGCTGGAATGGCAACCGCCATGCGCCGCCGTTCGTCCGTGATAGCCTGGCGTTCGGCATCGAGGGCATTGAGGTGGGCCGCACCGAGCGCGCGCAGGCGCGCTGCAGCTTCCGGCACGGCCGCCACAGCCTCTTTCCGCTCTCGGCCAGAGGTCAGCATCCGGTCCATCAGGCGATCCGAACCACGCAAGGCACCATAGGCGGCAGGATTGTTGGTCACCGCGGCTCCAATGCGCTCGGCGGCAAAACCTTTCTGGAGAAGTTCTTCGATCTTGCCGACGACTTCAGCCGGATCGCGCCAGATTGTCGTTGCCGCGTTGGCCAATGCGCCACGCTGCTGGCGATAGAAAGGGTTGGAGAGCGCCCGCAATCGAGCCTCATCGTCGACCGACGTCTTGAACGCGATGACGGCAGCAAGCATCGGCGGCACGGCGACATTCTCCTTCCCCGGTCCGTTCTCTGTCTCTTGGCCCCGAACAACACTGGCGCCGGCGACGACCTTCGAACGATCCCGACGTTCGGCGAGGTGCTGCTCGTCGGCAAAGCGTCGCACGGCGTCGAACAAGCGGGTCAGCTTTCCGCGCCGTTCATCCGTGAGGTCCTCCGGCATGCGCTCGACAATGTTGCGTTCAGCGATCGCATCCGCCTTCGCGCTAAATGCGCTCCAGCCAAAGCGGGCCGTCAAAGCTTCGCTCACCGCCTTGATCTCCTGCACCACCGATCGATCCTTGGCGGTAAGCGCAAAGGCCGTCTTGTAGGCATCGTCCCCGCCCTGGCGGCGCACCGCCTCGATTTCCATCAGACGTGCCATGGCGCGTTCGGAGAGCGCCGGGATCGACAATGACATATGCGCGCGGCGCGTCTGCTCGCGCAGTACGAACCGTTCGGCGTTCCTGCGGAACTCGGTCGCATGGGCACGGGCCATCGGAAGCAGTTCCTTCACGGCCGCGACAGCGAGATTGCGCTCTTCACGCGCCGCGCCTCCGTCGACGATCAGCTCGGAGCCACGCAGCCGGCCAAGCCGACCAGGGGCTGCCGCAAGGTCGTCGGCGAGCCTGCGGGGTGCGACCCCGATATCCGACGCCAGTGCATTCAGGGAGACGAGCGCTGCATCCGGATCCCGGTAGATCTTCTGCAGCAGCGGCCGCAGGATCACCTCCCGCTCCGTCCAGGCCGGCGACGCAAGCTGCGCCAACCGCGCATCCTCCTCGACGCTGCTGACAAAGGACGTGGCCGGCGGGATCAGATAGCGTGTTTCAGCAGCACTTGCGCCCGAGACGGAGTGGGATGCAGTTCGCGCGTCACTGGACGTCGCTTCGACCATCGTCTGGCTCCGCTCTTCATTGTAGGCGACCCGCCGTTCCCGCTCGATGGCAAAGCCGAGCGCCACGCTTGCCCTCTCCCAGAGCTTTTCCACCTGCTCCCGCTTTGCGGCAATCCACGCCCAGCGCCGGGTAAGGCTTTGCTCCATCTCGGCTGCGGCAAGCGAGAGATGATCGAGCCCGCGGCGCCGGGCGAAGTCGTTCGCGTGTGCGCGGTAACTGGCCTCGCTCTCAAAATCGAGCGTCGTCGTCTTGGCACCGGAGCGCGACAAGCGTTCGACGAGCGGATTGAAGAGTTCCGGCCGATGACTTTCCCGCGCGATGCGCTCCTGTCGTGCGCTAGCGGTCTCGACCTGACTGGCCGTCCAGACGTTGCGATCGACCTCCCTCTCCTCGTAATGCTTGTGACCTGTCTTCTCGTCGACTACGGCAATCTGGACCTTGACCCGCTCGACACCATCCTTTCTGAGCGTCACGGTGTCGCCTTCCTGGATGCCGGCCTCCTCGAGTGCCTTCGGCAGGCTCACGCCCCAAAGCCGATGGACGGTTCCGTCGTCCGCCCTGACGTCGGCATAAGGGCTGTCGTCGGCATCCTCGTCATCAGGCCGGAATTTGGCTTGGCCGGTTTCGACAAGCTCGCCGGTCACACCCGCGGCATGATCGACACGCGGCTTGCGTCCCCATTCAGGTTTTGCCGCAAAATCTTCTTTGGCCGCATAAAGATCGACGCGGTCGCGATGCCTCGTCATCGACACATAGGTCAGATGCTGGTCCATCATCCCGGTTGCCAGCACGAAGGTGCGATCGACGGTGGCGCCCTGCGATTTGTGGATCGTTGCGGCATAGCCGTGATCGACATGGCGATAGCTGTCTTCGCTGAAGACGAGCTTGCGGCCGTTGTCGAGCAGAATCGAAAGCAGCGGATCTCCACGCTTGTCGCCGGTGGAAACGACGGTGCCGAGCATGCCGTTCTTCACATACTGTGGCCCGGAGTGCTTGGCGCGCGGCTCAAGGAAGCGGGCGTTCTCCAGGAAGATGATCCGATCGCCGGCGGCAAATTCCCGTGCGCCCCGCTCGCTCCGGAAGCTGCGGCTTTCGCCAAGCGCTCCCTCCTGCGTCATCACCGATCGCAGCGCCTCGTTCAACTTGCGAACATCGTCGTTGGTGTGGGCGAGCACCAGCAGTTCATCACCGCGAAGGCGGCCATCCCCGCCCTCAGACGTTGATCGCTCTATTGCCTCTCTGCGCGCAGCAGCCCAGTCGGAGACGATCCGATCGATCGTTTCCTCGCGTGACCCTGCCTCGACCAGATGGCCATGCCGGGCATAGGCGTCGAGGCCCTTCTCGACCTCGCCGCGGGCAAACAGCCGCGAGGCATTACGTGCCCAGGCCTCACGCTGGCGGCGCACGCCGGCAAGCTCTGCAAAGCCGATGCGTTCGGTAATTGCCCGGAAGGCAGCACCGGCCTGGATCGGCTGCAGCTGCATCGCATCGCCGACCAGCACGACCTTTACCTCAGCCTCCTCGGCAATCTTCAGCACACGGGCCATCTGCTGCGAGGCCACCATGCCGGCCTCGTCGATCACCAGCACATCACCGCGATGGAGCGTATCGCGCCCATTGGCCCAGGCCAGTTCCCAGGAGGCAAGCGTCCGCGACTTGATGCCGGAACTGTCTTGCAGCCCTTCCGCGGCCTTGCCGGCAAGGGCTGCACCGATCACCCGGTGTCCCTCGCTCTCCCAGGCAAGACGTGCGGCAGCAAGCAGCGTCGATTTGCCGGCGCCGGCAAGGCCTACAATAGCGGCAATGCCACCATCACCGGTGACATGACGGACAGCATCGACCTGCTCTGCATCGAGCCGAAACGGATTCTTTGGATCGCCGCTCTCCACGCGTTCGATCGCCACCGTCACATTCCGCTCGGAAACACCGAAGCCGCGACGCTCCGACAAAACCCGCGCCGACTGCGCCATGTCGTATTCGATGCGCAGCATCTCCCGCGTCGTAAACACCGCGGGCTCCGACACCTTTCCTGTCTCTGCCTCGATCTCCTGCGGCTTCAGTATGACCAATTGGTCCGACGCCATCAGCCTGGCGCGGATGTTGGCAAAATCGGTGGGATCGTCGACATAACGGTGCAGCGCCCTGGCGATATCCCTCTCGTCGAAGGTAGAGCGTTCATTGCCGAGCTGCTTCAGCAAAAGCTCCGGCTCTGAAAGCAGCCGATCGGCCATCTCCTGGCGGCGGGCGAGATCGGCCGGCGCGAAGTGGAGCTCCCTGCCCTTCCTCGCCAGCGCCGCCTTCTCCGGCCCGAGATGTTTTTGCGCGATGCCGTCGAGGCCCTGTTCGGCATAGGAGCGACCGTCGAGGCGGATGTCATGTCCGGCCAGCGCCAGATGCCGGTTGGCCGTTTCCGCCCAGGCGATCTTCCACGCCTTCATCGTTTCCTTGTCGCCCGCCCAGACTTTGTAGACGATCTTGCCGTTCGGGCGGTCCGGCGTGACGACACGCAGCGGCTTGCCACCCTCACCAAGCACTGGAACCTTCTTTGCCCCGAACCCCTCCTCCGTCAGCGGCCGGAGCGTCGTCATCAGGTGGATGTGCGGGTTGCCGTCCTTGTCGTGATAGACCCAGTCGGCGATCATTCCTTTCGAGGTGAGATTGTCGCGGACGAATTCGCGCACCAGCGTGATATTCTCGGCCCGCGTCAGCTCCTCCGGCAGCGCGATGATCAGTTCGCGGGCGAGCTGCGCATCTGCCCGCGTCTCGAAGGCGTCAACGGCATTCCAAAACACTTCGCTGGCCTTGCTGACGGACTGACCTGATATCGCCGACCGCAGCCAATCCGGGATCTCATCCGGCAGCGCCAGTTCCTCATACATCAGTTCGCCCGCCCCACCGCGATAGCTGAACGACGTTCCCGCCTGCTCGTCCATCATCCGGGCGCGGTGGCGATAGGCGGCAGCCGAGACGATGCTGCGTCCCGATCCCCTGCTGATCACCTGCGCTCTGACGAACATGATCGCCACTGGCGTCTCCAGACTGGCCCAAGCACGTCGCGACAGCGACGTATATTGCGCCCTCAAACAGATCGGACCGAAGGGCCGATGCCGCTTTTCTGGTTGCACGGTAGCGCATTTTACTGTTTTATTCTAGTTAGTATAATCGCACCTTCGACATCAAAGCAGAAAAGGAACCAGGAATGGCGACAAAATCATCGATTTCCGATCTCGACGCCCAGATCGAAAAGCTGCGCGAACGCAAACGATTGTTGATAGTTAAATCGGCCGAGCGGTTTGCCCGCGCCGCGACCAGAACCGGGCTGGCGGAGATGGAGATCGCCGACGAGGAGGTCGATCGGATCATCGAGGAAATCGCCGCGCGATTTCGGAAGGGGGAAAGGAAAGGCGCCGCTGGCCCCACTCCTCAAACGCGTCGACCAGCAGATAGCGGCGCTGGAGCGCAGGGGCAGGTTCCACATGACGGCTGACCGCAAGCGCGACACGCGCGAAAAGATCCTGCTCGGCGGGATCGTCGTCAAAGCCGGGCTATCGAAGGCGGATCGGGCGTTCCTGCTCGGCGGCCTCATAGAAATGGCAAGGCTCGTCCCAGGCTCCATCGAGCATCGGCGGCTGCGCGATATCGGCGAAGAGGCTTTCAAGGTCTCCTCTCTGAGGAACGGTTCATCGCATCTCGAGGAGAAAGTAAGATGGGCCTAAGAGGGAAACCGCATCCGAGCCTGTTACTCGTTTTGGTACCGATCGCCGTCACCACGATCACAATCTACATTGTTGGCTGGCGATGGCCGGGACTCGCCGCCGGCATGTCCGGGAAGATAGAACACTGGTTCCTGCGCGCAGCACCTGTGCCGCCTCTACTGTTCGGACCTCTTGCCGGACTTCTGACAGTTTGGGCCTTGCCGCTGCATCGGCGAAGGCCGGTCGCCATGGCAAGCCTTTTGTATTTTCTCGGTGTTGCCGCGTTCTATGCGCTGCGCGAATTCGGCCGGCTTGCACCTGCTGTGCAGGCCGAAGTGATCACATGGGATCGAGCGCTGTCCTATCTTGATATGGTCGCAGTCATCGCCGCCGTCGCCGGCTTCATGGCAGTGGCGATGTCGGCCCGCATCTCCGTCGTCGTCCCAGATGAAATAAAACGTGCCCGGCGTGGAATATTTGGAGATGCCGATTGGCTGCCCATGACGGCAGCAGGAAAGCTGTTCCCGCCGGATGGGGAAATCGTGGTCGGCGAGCGTTATCGGGTCGACAAGGAAATCATCCATGCGCTTCCCTTCGATGTAAACGATCGCAGCACATGGGGACAGGGCGGGAAGGCGCCATTGCTCACCTACAGACAGGACTTCGATTCCACCCATATGCTGTTTTTCGCGGGATCGGGCGGATACAAAACGACCAGCAACGTCGTGCCGACGGCGCTCAGATATACCGGACCCATGATCTGCCTCGATCCTTCCACTGAGGTCGCGCCCATGGTCGTCGAGCACCGCACCAATGCGCTCGGGCGCGAGGTCATGGTGCTCGATCCGACGAACCCGATCATGGGCTTCAACGTGCTCGACGGGATCGAAGCATCCAAGCAAAAGGAAGAGGACATCGTCGGCATTGCCCATATGCTGCTGTCGGAAAGCCTTCGCTTCGAAAGCTCGACGGGATCCTACTTCCAGAACCAGGCGCACAACCTCCTGACCGGTCTGCTCGCCCATGTGATGCTCTCGCCCGAATATGAGGGCCGGCGAAGCTTGCGCAGTCTCCGCCAGATCGTTTCCGAACCGGAGCCCTCGGTGCTCGCTATGCTGCGCGACATTCAGGAGCATTCCGGTTCGGCCTTCATCCGCGAAACGCTCGGCGTCTTCACCAACATGACCGAGCAGACGTTTTCGGGCGTCTATTCCACAGCATCGAAGGATACCCAGTGGCTGTCGCTCGACAGCTATGCCGCGCTCGTCTGCGGCAATGCCTTCAAGTCGGGTGATATCGTTTCGGGCAAGAAGGACGTCTTCCTCAACATCTCCGCATCGATCTTGCGCTCCTATCCGGGCATCGCTCGTGTGATCATCGGCTCGCTCATCAACGCCATGGTGCAGGCCGACGGCGCCTTCCAGCGCCGGGCGCTGTTCATGCTCGATGAGGTCGATCTGCTCGGCTACATGAGGGTGCTCGAGGAGGCGCGCGACCGCGGCCGCAAGTACGGCATCTCGATGATGTTGATGTACCAGTCGGTCGGGCAGTTGGAGCGGCATTTCGGGAAGGATGGCGCGACGTCATGGATCGATGGCTGCGCTTTCGCCTCTTACGCAGCGATCAAGGCGCTCGACACGGCGCGCAACCTCTCTGCGCAATGTGGCGAGATGACGGTGGAGGTGAAGGGCAGTTCCCGCAACATCGGCTGGGACACGAAGAACAATGCATCCAGGAGATCCGAGAACGTCAACTTCCAGCGCCGGCCGCTGATCATGCCGCACGAGATCACCCAGTCGATGAGGAAGGACGAGCAGATCATCATCGTCCAGGGGCATAGTCCGATCCGCTGCGGCCGGGCGATCTACTTCCGGCGAAAGGAGATGGATCAGGCAGCGAAGGTCAATCGTTTCGTCAAACCGGTGCTATGATCGTGGTTTTATGAGCGGCCCACCTCGTCCTCGCCGGCATAGGCGTCGACGGCGTTTTCGAGTTCGGCAAAAAGCTCATCGGGCATCGTTTCGATAGTGCCGACGGTGCGTCGGTCTGCCTGCCTGATCAGTTGCTGATAATCTTCGATATTGAGGAGAACCAGCCGGGGTTTGTTCCGCTGGGTGATCGTCACCGGATGACGCAGCGCCTCGGCGATGATGTCGCCGGATTTACGTGAGAGGTCACTGGTTGAATACGTCCCGCTTGGCTTCGGCATTGGGCTTCCTTGCTATCGCTGGAATTTACAGCATTTACAACATTACTGCGATTGTTGTGAAACTTCGCAGCCGTCCTTCCTCGGCTCACTTGAGGGCCATCGGCAACTGAGAGGCAACCTCGTCTGTCGCCTCTCAGTATGTGAGATGGTGCTGCTACCACCATGACCAAACGACGCGCCCCGCATAGACCGGGATGCGAGTTGCCAACGTGATATCCTTGATGATCGGCGCCAGCGAGCCGAGTTCGTCCGCAATCAGCGCAACGAGCTCAGGATAGTTGATATCGACGCCAGTGTCGTCGGCAGCCCAAGCGCTCATCCAATCGCCGCCGTTGACGCGGAATTCATGCGTGTCGTAATCAATTTCGAGTTCGTCCAGCAGATTGATAGTGAAGCGCCCGAAAATCTCGATCTCGCCCTCCAGCTGATATTCGGCGAATTCATCCTCCCCGATGAGAACACTTCGTTCCAATTCCATGATGACGCTGATCCGATCGATTGCCGCGTCGAGCCCCTCAACCAGGCGATCGTGAAGCTCTCGCGAAAAATCGCTGTCGCAGCCGAAGCGGTTTGCCAGGACGACGAGCCGGAAGCCGGCAAACTTGGTGTAGAGTATGAGGTTCTGATCGGTTGTCATAATGTGATCTCCTTCGTTGATGACGGAGATCGGCCACTCTCTTGCAAAGAGGGGTCAAGGACCGCGGAACGCGGCTCGCAAGCGGGGGAACCGATTTTTCCAGAGCGCAGTGAAACGCAGCAGCGGAAAAATTGGGGGAGACGCGCCGTCCTTGACGCCGGATTTGCTGGAGTAAAATTGGACGTCAGAGAGAGAAGAGACCCGCGGACCCGAAGGGGACGCGACCGTTTCCGGCGTGAGCCGGCAGGAGGTGTCGAGGATAGAACCGCCGCCCTGCGGCTGGGCAATTCGCTCACGTCATTCCGCGAGAGGGGGCGTGACCGGAGGCGGAGACGGTGTTCGGGCTCCGTGAGCGGAGCGAATAGCACCCGGCCGCCGATTGGCCGGCTCGCCCAAATCCATGATCTTCGGCTTCAACGATCATCACAAAAATGAATCGGTGTGGGCCGACCGATTCATAAGTGTCGTTAGACGCAAAAGCTGGAAGAGGCGACTCTCCGTCATGCTCACTCAACCCTATCAGCTCTACATCGAACGCAGGGACGCGACGAAAAACATGGCGCGCTTCTACGCGCTCGCAATCGAACCGACGTTGTTCGGCACACCATGCCTGACGCGGCGATGGGGACGCATCGGAACGATCGGACAAGCCATGGTGCATCACTTCGACAGAGAGGAGGATGCAGTCCGTATGTTCCTCGAACTTCTCCGATCAAAACGGGCGCGCGGCTATAGGCCGAACACAAATGTCGGACGGGAACCCACGGTCCGGGCTGTCCGCGGAAGTCTTCCTGGTCCTTGCCGGTAATTATCGGCGTGAAGCGCAGCTTCGGGTCGACGCGCCGGTCGATCCGGCGTGCCGGCCCAGGCGAGGAGGCAAACGCCGCCTCAGAAGGGTGGCGCGGCGTCGATGGCGCCCTCCTGCTCGGCGATCGCTACCCTCAGTTCGGCCCGAGCGATCTCCAGCTCCGCTTCGATCTGGCGGCGCTCAGCCGGATCGGCGTTCCTGAGCTCGGCCCGCAGTTCCTCAACCTGAATTTCGAGTGCAATCGTCATCGTCGTCGTCTCCTGAAATGTGAAAGATGACGCCCGGGGTCGTGAGGATCGGGCCGGGTCAAGGATCGCGTCAGCGACCGGCGGAGCCGGCGAGCGGAGGAACCGATTTTCTGACGGTGCCCTTCAGGGCGCCGGCTGAAAATTGGAGGGGCCGCGAAGTCCTTGAGGCGGCACGAGCCTCACGGCAGACTTCAAGTATCTGAGCAGACAGGGTCCTTGGTCTCGTGTGGCACGACAGGAGGATTGAAGGCGGGCTCGATGCCCGCTTTCAATCCCGCTATTGCGCGCAAAACCTGAGATACGGCGAAGCCGGCCCCGATTGCTCGGGGCCGCTCGCTTTGTTCTTCAGTTCGGGCTGTTCCAGAGGATCACCTTCTTGCTAGGATCGCCGCCGGGTGCCGGTGCGAGATTGCCGAAGATCACACCGATCTCGGGAGCCTCAAGCTTCACTGAGAGGTATTCCTCGCCGGTCTGCCGCGCGATGCGGTTCCAGGCGGCGCCGATCTCGAAGCCCGTCTTGCGGTGAATGACGCGGTAGTCGGGCGCTTCTTCGCTTGCCTTGCTGGCATTTGGGACGATGGCGATCGGGGCGTTGACCCGGATCGTGGCGAAGACGCCTTCGAGGATGCCGTCGGTCTTCTGCGTGAGCGTTGCGATCGTGGTGGCCATGGTTGTTGTCTCCGGTTGCTCGGGACCATTCCCGATGGCGCACGAAGAGACGGCCGACCTGCTGCGGTCAGCTCGCCTGAAAATTTTGCAAAATTCTATTTTCCACCAGGATAAACGAACCGAAATCGAATTTTGCAAAAATTTCGGGCGAGTCTTACCCCTTCAGGGGTTGGCCGCCAAAGCAGGCGGTCGTCTATACGAGCGATATAAAACGGGAATGGTTCGGGGCAATCGAAGGAGACAACAACCATGGCCCCCCGGTCCAAGCACTGGGGATATTGGCCGCACACTCCACGGACGCTTCGCCCGCATGTCGATCAACATAATACCCTCGCCCGCTCCCGGCTGCGGCAGGCTGTGAGCACCTCGATAACATTTCTGCTGATCGGCGAGGTCGCCGCGGCACCGCATTGCCGTCTGCAGACCATGCTCCAATCCCGGGTGAAGCTGTTCACGCGGGCGTCGAATGAGTGATCTTCCCCAAACGTGCCCGCTCCCAAGCACCTGAGCCGCCGATGGGTCGCCAGGTACATCGCCATTGGCAAACACGCAACCGGAACGATCTGAGCCGGCTTCATCCGCGGAGCCAAGCTCGGTGAGATCACAAGGCAACAGGATCGGAGCAAGTCACAAACGGAATGCCATAAAGCGCGACATTTTGATCGTCCGAAACCAAATACGCTCCCTCCGCCACGGCTTGCGCCATGAGCAGATGATCGAAAGGATCGCGGTGATGAAGTGGAAGAGCAGCGAGAGCGATAAGATGCGCGTCCGAGATATCCAGCCGGTCGAAACCTTGATCCGGCAAAATCGCAACAATCTCTTCGATATCGGCATCAAGTTTGCCGATGCGCAGCTTCACAGTGATTTCCCAAAGGGAGACAGCACTGACGAGGACATCATTCTCGGGATCGCCAATAAGGCGACGCGCATGGTTCCCTAGCTTCTCGTCGTCGTTCAGCCACCACAGCAAGGCATGTGTATCGAGCAGCAGCCTCACGTCCCGTCTTCCATGGACTTCAGAACATCCGCCGGCAGACCATCGAAGTCATCGGCAACTTTGATCTTTCCGCGCAACGCGCCTGGTTTCCGCATGACGACGCCGGCTGACGGCGGGCCGATTTCGGCGACAACCTTGTGATGCGACGTCAGGACGAACCGCTGGCCGTCTTCGACCTGCTTGAGGAAAGACGTCAGGTTGCCGCGAAATTCCCGCACGCCGACACGGCGGGGAGATGGTATCTGCTGCCGAGATTGGGTCATGGCGAAGCTCCGTTTCAGCGGCAAATGTGTACACAATTTTTGCGAAATGCAAGCATCTCCTTCAGCCGTATGGACAGATGGCGCTTACGCGCCATCTCCCGCCGCTTGCCAAAACGGAGATGCCAAGTCGGCGGGCCTTGTCGGCAAGATTTCCGGTAATGCCGGAGCCGGGGAAGATGACGACGCCAGCCGGCATGACCGAGAGCATGTCGTCATTGCGGCGGAACGGTGCGGCCTTGGCGTGCTTCGTCCATTCGGCTTGAAGGCGATCTGTATCACCTTGCGCGCTTCTGCCCAGCAGGCAGCGATACGTTCGGCGCCCTTCGGCGAGCCGCCGTGCAGCAGCACCATGTCGGGATATTTGGCGAGGGCTTGATCGAGTTTCGCCCAGATTCGTTCGTGATCATTGTAGTCGATGCCGCCGCCGAAGGCGATCTTGGTGCCTGCCGGGATCAGCACTTCGGTCTCGGCGCGCCGGCGGGCGGATGGAAAGTCTCTGGAGTCGATCATCGCCGCGGTCATGTTGGCGTGGCTGACCTTGGAGCCCGTCCGCGGCCGCCATGCCGAGCCGCATTGGCTTCGAAGTGGTCGCCCGCATAGGCGCGCATGAACTCGAAGGCATTGCGGCGCTCAAGCAGCGTGATGCCTTCGGCAACGAGGCGCTCCAACTCGACACTCTTGACCTCCGAGCCGTCCTGCTCGCGCTGACCGTTGCGTTGGCTATCCTCATTACGCTGAAGCTCCCGCTGGATGCGCTCGCCGGCGCGGTGGAAGAGATTGACCGTCGACCACAGGAGGTCTTCGAGATCGGGCTCCAGGCGGGTATCGCCGAGCATTTCGAATAGAGCATCGAACATGGCGGTCAGCGCCGACTGGACGACCGGCTCCTCCGGCAGCGGACGCGGGTCCGGTTCATCCTGGAAGGGGCGATGGCCGTAGATCTGCATCTCGTAGATGAAACGGTCGGTTGGGGACGAGGCGGGGCGGGGCTTGTGCCAGGAATGGCGGGCCGCACGCGGCCCAAGCTAGGGGAAGAAACCTGAGCGACCCGCTGAAGGCCCGCCCGCCGCATGGTAAGGGTCGCCTCTCGGCAGGCCCGCGGGCGGGCGCCTACCCGTGCGGCGACCGGCAGAGACCTGCCATCCTGTAGGCCCTCACGCCCTCACCTTCCCCGTCCGGCTCGATCATGCGGGCAGAAAGGCCAGAGCGTTTCAGAACGAGCTGCGCCCTGAGATTAGCGATGAGCCGTTCCGGACTGAGCCGGCGCAGATCCTCGTTGAAGTCGCCGAACTCCGGGGCAAGCACTAGCGGCAGGATCCCCAGCGCCTGGGCGCGGTAGCTCAATCCCTCGATACGTGCCGGCCGGCCGCATCGGCGTCAGCTGCGATGTAGAGACGCCGGCAGCCATCGGGCAGTCGGAAGGCGGCAAGGTGATCGGCGGTTCAGTGCCGGCCGGCTCGAAGGGCTGGGTAGCACGCGATTAGAACTCACTTCATGCTGGCGCAGCCTCTACATTTTGACCGGCTGACTTCTAATCAACGCACCGTTGACTTCTAATTATCATGATCGTTAATTTTAATTTTTGGAGGCTGGAATGCACGTATCTTCTTTCCTGCCTTGGCGTTGAAATCCGGCCCCAGCGGCCGTAACATTTACATACTAACTATTTTGCGCTAGTAAAGTCCGCGAAGCTCATGCTACGCCTTCCTTTTACGGCTCGATCAGCCTTTGGCCAGGCAAGGGAGGAACGACGTGCGACAGTTTTTGATCGGCAACCAGGCGTTCGACGACAGTTCTCCAGAGTTTCTGCCGCAGCTCGAACGCGCTTACGAACAGAAGCTCAGGCCACTTTGCCCGTGTCGGCAACCGCCGGTGCCGATGTATATCGCCCGGATGGATGGCCAATTCCTGATCAAACGGATGCCGCTTTCAGGACGAGATCACGATCCCGGCTGCCCATCCTATGAACCGCCATATGAGCTGTCGGGTCTTGGTCCATTGATCGGCAATGCCATCCAGATCGACGCAGCGACGGGCGCGGCTGTGCTGAAACTCGATTTCTCGCTGTCGAAACGAGGGAACCGATCGGCTTCGGCCTCATCTTCGGAGCCGTCGGAAACGGTGCGAAACGATCCGAAAAAGCTGTCGCTCAAGGCCATGCTCCATTATCTCTGGGAGACAGGGGAACTGACTGAATGGACGGCGCTGTGGGCTGGGAGACGCGGCTGGGGTCGCGTCCGCAGCAGCCTGCTGAACGCAGCGCGACAGATGATTGTCCGCGGCGGTCCGCTTAGCGACATCCTGTTCGTGCCGGAAGTGTTTCATCAGGAGGACAAGGAAGGGATCTCCGCCAGGCGCGCAGCGATGTTGGCCGGAGCCCAGTTAACCGGTCCCGGTCCGCGGAAACTGATGATGACCGTCGGAGAGGTAAAGGAATTTTCCTCAGCGCGCGATGGCCAGAAGATGCTGGTGCGCCACCTGCCTTTCCCCTTCATGCTCGATGAGGGTGCGTGGAAACGGTTGAATGCCCGATATGAAACCGAACTGGAACTGTGGCGATCCAACGAGGGGTTTCATCTCATCGTCATCGCCACGTTCGGCATTTCGGGAGCGGGGATAGCTTCGGTCGAGGAAGTGGCGCTGATGGTGGTCAACGAGAACTGGATCCCGTTCGAAACCATCCATGAACAGCGTCTCCTGGAGCGGCTCTCAAGCCTGAAGCGAAGAAGCGTGAAAGGACTCCGGTTCGATCTTTCGCGCGACCAGCCGATTGCCTCCGTGACCTTACCGGAGGCAAAGCCAGCGCCGATCGCCATGTTCATCGTTCCGACGAAGGCCGACGAAGACTATGACGTTGCACTGAATGAGATGATCGCCGCGAGAGCCGAGATGACGCCGTGGATCTGGCGTGTGGCCGACGGCGAAATGCCGCGGCTGCCATGATCCACACCAGCCTCCTTGGTCAGCGACGTAGGCGCCCTAAAAGGAAGCCATCGCCCGGGCGATCTCGAATGCGTGAAGCTATATCCCGGTCAAATCGGCCCAGAGAACTCTCTGCCATTTCTGCATAGCTGCACTGCACAAAAAATGTTTTACCAAGCGGTCAAAATATGAGCATATTGCCTCCAGTTGATGCAGTCGATGGTTTTCCTCCCAGTGCCATCGTATCAGCTGTTCCCCTCTGGAGGTTATTGACCTTCACACCTTAAAGGGCCCTGGTTTTCCAGCGGCCCTATTTTTCTGCATAGTTGGTGAGGCGGCCCCTTTGCATTGCACGATCACATCGGAAGCGGAGCGCTTGCCGTTGGCGGTAACCCACGCTTCAAGTTGGCGGGTCGAGCTCGTTCGCCGCGCGCTCCTATGGCACCCGGAAATCGGAGATGGAAAGCGGAGGATATTTCAGTTATTGCAGTTATGAGCGACTTGCCCTATATACATGGTCAGAGGTGTTCGCCATGACCAGCCATGTTCTTCAATTTACCAAATTGTCGGATCGCGACCGCAAGGCCGTCGCGCCTATGCCAAATCTGGCGGAGGGCGACCAACTGGAACTACGGATTCGCCGTGAAAGTGGACAACTTCAAACCCTTTCTCTCCCAGCCTCGGCTCTCGCGCCTGTCGAAGCACTCCTCGATCATCTGTTGCGCGGCAAGCGTGTTGCCGTGCTCACGGAAGATCAGGAATTGAGCCCGACCGACGCCTCCACCATCCTCGGCATCTCACGTCCTCTCGTGGTGCTGCGCATGGATCGCGGCGATCTGCCCTTCCGCTATGTCGGCAAGCACCGCCGAGCCAAGTTGAAGGATGTTCTCTCGCTCAAGGCCAAGCTCGATGCTCGCCAGAAAAGCCTCGACGCGCTGGCCGAGGACACAGAGGATCTGATCGTCAATCATGGCCTCTAAGCCGCCTGTCGCGGTCTATGATGCCTGCGTCCTCTACCCTTTCCATTTGCGTAATGTCTTGGTCCAGTGTGCTTTCGACGGTCTCGTCGACGCACGCTGGACCGACGACATCCACGCCGAGTGGATTCGCAATCTGGCCATCGGCTCACCCGAGATACCCTTCCCCCGTCTGGAAGCGACCCGTGATCGGATCAAAAAAGTCTTGCCCGATGCCGATGTCGGCAACCGCCGAATTCTCATCCCCGACCTCTCGCTACCGGATCCGGATGATCGTCATGTTTTAGCTGCAGCCATCGCCGGAAAGGCTTCTGTGATTGTCACGTGGAATCTCAAGGATTTCCCAGCCGCGGACCTTCGGCCTCATGGGGTGACCTGCGTATCGCCAGACAATTTCCTCGTGGGCCTCCATTCCACCTTTTCGAGCGCATTGATCGACAGCATCAGGCACGCCCGGTTGAATTTACGCAAGACGGTGCCGGCGGTTCACGAATTCATTGATGCACTGGACCATCAGGGGCTCCGCGCGTTTTCAGTGGTCCTGCGTGAGAAGGCAGCACAATTGGACTGACGGTCGAGACCGACAGAATTGTTAGAGGCCCGGAAGCAACCCGTTAAGCTCGATCCGACGAAGAGCGGCCGAGGTCAGTCGTGGCGTCTCGATAGTAGATCTCGCTCACCCGAAACCGGCCGTCGATACGCTTGCATTGGATGATGATGTCGACCGCGATCGTCAACATCTCGCGGATGTCGTGCCGTTCGAGGTCCCCACCACCCTCCGACTCCTTGACCAGCAATGTCAGTTGCTCGAAGGCAAGCCGGGTGGAATCGGCGTGAACCGTCGTGATCGAGCCCGGATGGCCGGAGTTGATGTTGCGAATGTAGTAGAAAGCCGTGCCGTCTC
>NZ_ML133600.1 GCF_003985125.1 Rhizobium phaseoli | reverse complement strand
ACGGTCTCTACGGCGTATTCTTCGGCGCAACTCAGGTCGCAAAAATCGATCTCAAAAGCCCGGACTGAGTGTCAGGCATGTCTCCGAACATCTGTCAGGTATGTATCCGGGCTTTACATCAAGGCCTAGGATGACGGAGATTGAGGCGGGCAGCCGGCAAGAAGCGCCAATCCCGCCGATCCTTTCGCCCGTCCCTGTATTTGCAGAAGCCCACCCAGTCCTCCGTCGTGCTCGGGCTTGACCCGAGCATCCATGCACAATCACTCCCGAGCGACTGCTGGTAACCGAACGCTCCGGATGCTATATTTGTATAGCAGACAGGAGAGAGAACATGTTGGCCTTGCGGTTGCCGCCTGAAATCGAAGCACGGCTCGATGAGCTTGCTAGGCGCACGGGCCGCAGCAAGAGCTTCTATGCCCGTCAGGCCATTCTCGAACATCTCGATGATCTTGAGGATGTCTATCTCGCCGAAAAGCGTCTTGAAGAACTTCGGCGAGGTGAGAGTGATACCGTGTCGCTGGCCGAGCTGATGACGCGTTATGGCGTGGAGCATTGAGTTTCACCGGGCAGCCGAGCGCGAGCTTGAGAAGCTTGGACATGAGGCGGCGCGCCGAATACTGCGGTTTCTCAATGACCGCGTGGCGAGGCTGGACGATCCACGATCCATTGGAGAGGCGCTTAAAGGGTCTGAACTCGGGGATTTCTGGAAATATCGCGTTGGCGACTATCGAGTGATCGCAAGCATCGACGACGGGGCCGTTCGTATCCTCGTTGTGCGTATCGGCAACCGCCGTGACGTCTACCGATGAATCCGCGAGCCGACAGCTCGCAATTTTGTCCGGCGGTCCCATCACGGTCACAATTCTTTGAAGGAAGTTGGTGAACCGTGGCTTGTGAGCGGCCGTCAGCCGTTATATCGCACAATCACGCCGTCACTCTCATACCTATGGGGAACCCATGCAGATGTCCGAAATGCAACTGACGAAACGCCGCCTTCTGGGTGGCATCGCCATCGCCGCAGCTGCCGCAGCGCTTGCCGCCTGCAACGACAGCAAGGACGCGGCCGATGCGTCGTCCTCCGGCAAGACCATGGCCGACGGCACCAATGTCGACACCATGCAGACGGCCGCCACATCCTCCACCGACATGCCGCAGTCCGATGGCGATGTCGACATGGCCGAAGTGCTGAAGCCCGGCGCGCTGCCGGAGATGGCGCTCGGCAAGGCCGACGCCCCGGTCAAGATCGTCGAATATATGTCGATGACCTGCCCGCACTGCGCCCATTTCCACAACACCACCTTCGACGCCATCAAGCAGAAATATGTCGACAGCGGCAAGGTGCAGTTCATCATCCGCGAATTCCCCTTCGATCCGCGTGCTGCCGCCGCCTTTATGCTCGCCCGCTGCAGCGCGTCCAATCCGGAGCAGCTGAGCACGCCGGAACAGTATTTCCCGATGGTTTCCATGCTGTTCAAGCAGCAGCAGGTCTGGGCCGCCGCCGATGACGGCCGCGCCGCACTGCTGCAGATGTCGAAGCTCGCCGGATTTACTGAGGATAGCTTCACGAAATGCTTGACGAACCAGAAGCTTCTGGATGAAGTGAACGCCACGCGGGAAAGGGGATCCAAGGATTTCGGCGTCAATGCCACGCCAACGTTCCTCATCAATGGCAAGCGCTATTCTGGAGACATGCCGGTTGACACCATGTCGAAGCTCATCGACAGCCTCATCTGAACCGGACCGTTTGACGAAGACGGGCGACGGCGAAAGCCGTGCGCCCTTTTTTCGTTTTCAGCGCAGTTTGCGGATGAGGGGGCTTCCTGCCGTGGATCTTTCCGCATGAAGTTCAACAAGCTGCGCCTGGTCGGCTTCAAATCCTTCGTCGAGCCGACGGAATTCATCATCGAGCGGGGGCTGACCGGCGTCGTCGGCCCGAACGGCTGCGGCAAGTCGAATCTCGTCGAGGCGCTGCGCTGGGTGATGGGCGAGAATTCCTACAAGAACATGCGCGCCTCCGGCATGGACGACGTGATCTTCTCCGGTTCCGGCAACCGTCCGGCCCGCAACACCGCTGAAGTGGCGCTCTATCTCGACAATGGCGAGCGCACCGCGCCCGCTGCCTTCAACGATGCCGACGAGATCCAGGTCACCCGCCGCATCGAGCGCGAACAGGGCTCGCTCTACCGCATCAACGGCAAGGAAAGCCGCGCCAAGGACGTGCAGCTGCTGTTTGCCGACGCCTCCACCGGCGCCCGTTCGCCCTCGATGGTCGGGCAGGGCCGCATCGGCGAGCTGATCCAGGCAAAGCCGCAGGCCCGCCGCCAGCTGCTCGAAGAGGCGGCCGGCATTTCCGGCCTGCATTCGCGCCGCCATGAGGCCGAGCTACGCCTGCGCGCCGCCGAAACCAATCTCGAACGCCTCGACGACGTCACCTCGCAGCTCGAAAGCCAGATCGAGAGCCTGAAGCGCCAGGCGCGTCAGGCCAACCGCTTCAAGACGCTGTCGGCCGATATCCGCGGCCGCGAGGCGATGCTCTTGCATATCCGCTGGGTGCAGGCCAAGGAGGCCGAGGCCGAGGCCGACAGCGCACTCAACCAGGCAACCGTCATCGTCGCCGAAAAGGCGCAGATCCAGATGGAGGCGGCCAAGCATCAGGGCATCGCCAGCCTGAAGCTGCCGGAGCTGCGCGAGGGCGAGGCCCGCGCCGCCGCCGCGCTGCAGCGCCTGCAGATCGCCCGCAGCCAGCTGGAGGAGGACGCCGGCCGCATCCTGCGTCGCCGCGACGAGCTGACCCGCCGCCTTGCCCAGCTGGCGGAAGACATCCGCCGCGAGGAGCGGCTGGTCGCCGACAATGCGGTGATCCTCGCCAGACTCGACGCCGAAGAGGCCGAGATAGCGGAAATCCTCGCCGATTCCGGCCGGTATGCCGAGGAAACCCGCGAAGCCTTCGAGGGTGCTGCGGCCAAGCTTGCCGACAGCGAGCGCGTCTTCACCCAGCTGACCGCCGAGCGCGCCGAGGCCGCTGCCGGCCGCAACCAGCTGGAGCGCGCCATCCGCGATCTCGCCGACCGGCGCATGCGCCTCGAACGGCAGATGGACGAGGCCAATCACGAACTCTCCGCCATCGGCGAGAAGATATCAGGCCTGCCCGATCCCGAGGAGAAGCGCGCCATCGTCGAGGCCGGCGAGATCGCGCTCGCCGATGCCGACGCCGCCGTGCAGGCGGTCGAACAGGCGCTGGCATCAGCCCGCCAGACCGAGGCGCTGGCGCGCGCCCCGGTCGATCAGGCCCGCGCCGGGCTGAATGCTGTCGAAACCGAGGCCCGCACCATTTCCCGCATGCTCGCCGCCGGCGCGGCGTCCGGGAAGTTTGCGCCGGTTGCCGAAGAACTGAAGGTCGATCGCGGCTTCGAAACGGCACTGGGGGCAGCCCTTGGCGACGATCTGGAATCGCCGCTCGATGCCGAAGCGCCGGCCCATTGGTCGGAGAATGGCGATGGCGCCGCCGATCCCGCGCTTCCCGCAGGCGCCACGCCGCTGCTTGCCCATATCAGCGCGCCGCCGGCGCTGACCCGCCGTTTGCGCCAGATCGGCCTGGTCGCGGAAGCCGATGCCAAGCCGCTGATGGCGGCGCTGAAACCCGGTCAGCGGCTGGTGACCAAGGACGGCGCCGTCTATCGCTGGGACGGCCATGTCACCGGCGCCGACGCCCCGAGTGCCGCGGCGCTGCGCCTTGCCCAGAAAAACCGGCTGGCCGAACTCGAAGGCGAGGCGGACATCGCCCGCGACGTGCTTGCCGAGGCCGAAGAGCGGCAGGCTGCGGCCGCCGAGGCGATCCGCATCGAGGAGCGAAAGCTTGCCGAGGCCCGCGACATGAGCAGGCTGTCGGCGCGTCATCTCGCCGAAGCCCGCGATGCGCTGGCCGCGGCCGAGCGGGCCTCCGGCGATCTGATCCGCCGCCGCGATGTCGTCAGCGAGGCGGCCAGCCAGCTCGGCGCGCAGCTGGAGGAGATCGGCATCCAGGAGGAAAATGCCCGCATCGAGCTGGAGGATGCGCCCGATCTGACCGAGATCGACGAGCGGCTGCGCTTCCAGCAGGCGGAGGTGGCGACCGATCGCGTCGCGCTCGCCGAGGCCCGCGCCCGCCATGAAAGCCTGGCGAGGGAAAACGAGGGTCGCCAGCGCCGCATCATGGCGATCGGCCAGGAGCGCGAGACCTGGCGCCAGCGGGCGGCAAGCGGCGAGGATCATGTCGCCACGCTGCGCGAGCGTGAGGAAGAGGCACGCGAAGAGGCGGCCGATCTCGAAATGGCGCCGGATGAATTCGACGACAAGCGCCGCGCCTTGCTCAGCGAATTGCAGAAGGCCGAGGAGGCGCGCCGCAATGCCGGCGATCTGCTGGCCGAGGCCGAACGCATCCAGCGCGAGGCCGACCATAAGGCGGCAACGGCGCTTTCCGAGCTTGCCGAATGCCGTGAACGCCGCGGCCGCGCCGAGGAGCGCCTGGTCTCGGCCCGCGAGAAACGGCAGGAAAGCGAAAGCCGCATCCGCGAGGTCTTGAACGTGCCGCCGCACGAGGCGCTGCGGCTCACAGGCCTGCAGCCGATGCAGGCGCTGCCCGATCCGCGCGAGGTCGAGCGCGAGCTGGAGCGGCTGAAAATGGAGCGCGAGCGGCTCGGCGCCGTCAACCTGCGCGCCGACGAGGAACAGAAGGAGCTGAGCGAAAAGCTCGAAGCGCTGATCAAGGAGCGCGACGACGTCATCGACGCGATCCGCAAGCTGCGCGGCGCGATCCAGAGCCTGAACCGCGAAGGCCGCGAACGGCTGATCGCCGCCTTCGACGTCGTCAATGCCCAGTTCCAGCGGCTGTTCACCCATCTTTTCGGCGGCGGCACCGCCGAGCTGCAGCTGATCGAATCCGATGATCCGCTGGAAGCCGGCCTCGAAATCCTGGCGCGGCCGCCCGGCAAGAAGCCGCAGACGATGACGCTGCTCTCCGGCGGCGAACAGGCGCTGACGGCGATGGCGCTGATCTTTGCCGTCTTCCTCACCAATCCGGCGCCGATCTGCGTGCTCGACGAGGTCGACGCGCCGCTCGACGACCACAATGTCGAACGCTACTGCAACCTGATGGACGAAATGGCGGCCTCCACCGAAACTCGCTTCGTCATCATCACCCACAACCCGATCACCATGGCCCGCATGAACCGCCTCTTCGGCGTCACCATGGCCGAACAGGGCGTCTCCACCCTGGTCTCCGTCGACCTCCAGACGGCCGAACGCCTGCGCGAGATTGCCTGAATTTCTCTGGTTGCCGACGGTTGATGATCGAAGCCGAGCTTGGCTCTAAAGCTGATATCGACCGCGCTCTTCCAGAAGGGCTTCGATCCGGCGGCGCCGGGCAACGGCGATTGCGACCAGGGGTGTGACAAGAGCCGCGAGCCCCAAGCTTCCGATCGAAAGCGTCAGCAGCCACCTTCCCAATCGCCGTACCAGCGATGGAAAATCGACATTGAGCCAATCCATCGCATCCACGGTGTAGCCATTGGCCGAGACCCAATCCCGCATCAGCGCCAAACGCTCGCAATGAACATCGGCGTACAAAACCTTCACTTCCCTGATCTGGTTGAGGAAGGTCGATGCATCGACGACATTCCCCTCGAGATAGGCGATCTGTGCAAGCGTATAGGCCGCGAGGGAAGGGTCGATCTCCATGGGCGGAGCGGCGGAAGCGGACGTCTTGCCCACCGCGATCGAACCACGAAGATTGACGTCCAGGCCTCCGGATACGTCGGTGCTGGGCTGTGGCAGAGTTATGGGGCTGGGGTATGTCGCCCCGGCGGCGAGATCCAGCTCCGAACGCAGGCGCTGCGAGAATTGCTGGGGCAGGGCTTCACGACGCGAGTGCTGGGAAAATCGATAATCATCGAGTGCGAAGAACGCGACAAAAACCATCGCGGCCACCGCGCCGAGATATCGCGATCGGCGCGTGGCAAGAACGATCGCGGCAAGGCAAATCGGATATTTGAGCCAGTTCAGCAAGAAGGGCCCGACCGTCCATTCGTCAGCGCCGGCGATAACGGCAACACCGTTCTGCTGCGCATAATCGGCCGCACTTCCGGCAAGCGCCACGAAATGGAAGGCTGTGTTATCAGCTGCCTCAGGCAGCCAGATCCAATAGGCCGCGAATGCTGACAGCGCCGCAAAGGCCAGAAGACCAAGGACAAACAGAAGGTAGCCGCGTGCGCGGGAGGCGATTGCGTCGACCGCGCGCTCGCCATTGGCAATCGAAGATGGTTGGCGCAGTTTATTTGCGATGCGGCTGCCGAACACGCCTGCCGCGCGTTTGACGGCGTCCGGCAGGTTGGCGCGGCGCTCTTGCAGCTCGCGCTCGATCGACAAAACCCTTCGGCTTCGGCGCGCGACCCACCAGCCGAGCCCATTTGTCAGCGGCGCGGCGATTGCAAAGATCAATGCGGCCGATAACAGCAGATAGGCCTTTTGCGATTGAGCGGCATTGCCGACCAGGAATTTTTCGCGCGCCTGCGGGCCAAAACCGCCGGAGGCCAGCGCGAAGTTCCGGATCGCCTGAAAACGGCTTTGATCGAAATTATTCAGAAGGAAGCCGCTTGTTTCCAGCTTGTCGAGTGCGGCCGCGGCAGCAGCCACATTGCCGCGAAAAGCCTCGGCCTGCGCCAGGAAATACGGCATGATCTTCGCGTTTCCATCCGGTTGCGTCCGGTGATCTCCGTTCGCATCAGCGGCAGCCTGGTAGATGCTTTCCGGTAAATCCGAGGGGCGGATCACCCTGTATTTCTCATAGGTCGGCCGAGCGCTGAAATCCCGCGAAAAGTCGTACATCACTCCGCCGACAATAGGGTGCCCGGGATGCCGAGGACAACAATGGCAATGATCGCGCGGCGGGAAAGCGGAGCATGAAATGCCAGGCCAATGAAGGCGAAAAAGGCGAATGCGAAGGGGGCGAGCACTTCTGCCCGTCCGAACAATGCCCAGCATATCAGAAAGAATGCGACTGCCAGGCCCGTGAAAAACCAACGCCCCCGGATGATCATTCCAGCGGTCGCAAGGGCGATGATGAAGGAGACATAGTGCGCATAATAGGGCAGGTTCGCGAGCCCGGTCTCAACTGGAGAGACCGTGGGTTTGACGCCCGACAGGCCAAGGGCATTGGTGAAGCCGTCGAGCACATAGATCGAGCCGCCCAACATCCTGAGATCGGTCGGATCGGATGGCCAGGTATAGGCGGCTGCGAAGAGCAGCATGAAGCCGGCGAAAGCCGATCCCTGTGACAGCAGCGATAGCAGATTGGACCGGCGGCCCAGTCCGGCATGCTCTTCTTCACCGGTCTGATCGATCTTTTCCGGTATGGGAGTCGCCGCAGCCGAGGCCGGGCCGGCCATGCGCCTGCCGAAAGCCGAGGCGTCAGCCACCGTCAGCTCCGGCGGCCGTCACGCCGGACAGCATCTCGCCGCGAAGTCGTTCGAGCTCGCCGATCGCCTGACGGCGGTCCGTCGCTCCCTTCTCATGGGCATCGCGAACGTCGGTCAGCGTCAGCAGGATCTTGTCGTGAACATGCTGCAGCGTTTCTACGTCGACGACCAGGCGCTGGTTGGATTTCGCCGTCGCCACGGAGTTCTGGTGCAGGAGCTCCGCATTCCTGCGCATGATGTCGTTGGTGGCGCTATCTATGCTGTCGGCCAATGCGACGGCGCTTTTCTGCTCGTCGAGGGTCAGGGCCAGCATGAAGGCGCGTTTCCATGCCGGCAAGGTCAGCTGGCGGATTGTCTGGAACTTGTCGACGAGTGCGAGATTGTTTGCCTGGATGATGCGAACCATCGGCAAAGTCTGCATGGCCGCGTGCTGAAGCACGCGCATATCGTCCGCCCGCTTCGAAAGCTGCTGACGGTTTGCTTCGAGCACGGCCAGATATTCGCTCGAGGCCAGGTCGCCGACGGCGCCGTTCCGGCGGTCGATTTCCGCCTCCATGTCGCGAAGCCGCAGTTCGACTGCCTGGACGTGCTGGCCAAGCGCGGCATATTCGGCGCGCACACCCTCATACATCAGCTGGTAGTCATGATTTCGCCGCGACAGCGTCTGGGCTGTCGTCTCGATTTGCGCCACGAGCTTGTCGACCTGGCCTTTGACGGTATCGAACCGGGCGACGGCGCGTTCCTTCGTGCGCGCGATCCGTTTCAGGATGCCGCCGATGACGGGAATTCGTCCGACCGAACTGTCGAGTGACGACAGGTTGAACTGCTGCGCCGCGAGAACGATCTCGTTCAGTTGCGCGCCGGTGCCGTCGAGATCGGTCGCCCGCGCCGTTTGCAGGATCTCATCGGCATATTGGGACGATCGTTCGGCGACTTCCCGGCCGAACTGCTGGATCGAGAGCGCCGACTGCAGGTCGATCGTGGCCGCCAGACGCGCAACTTCCGGATCGATCTGATGGTCGCTGACGGCTGCACTCTGGATGTCGTGCGATGGCAAAGCAGCCTTGATCATTCTTGTCCAACCCTCTTCAGGAAGCCTATGAGATTGCTGTGGGTATCGAGAAACGCAGTTGCGGCCGAACTGCGCGGTCTTACGGCCTCGCCGTGAATGATCGCCAGCGCGTTCCGCTGCCAAAGAGGCAACAACAGCGTTTCGATGTCGGTGAACCTGTCGAGCAACGAAGCAAGCACACTGGCCGAGAGCTCGATCTGCTGGATCGTCAGCGCGTTGGCTGCCTCCATCGCCATGATGTTGGAAAGCCGTCGTTCGTACCTGGCGACGAGAGAAAGGTCCGAGCCGCTCGACTGCGAAAGCAGCCGTTTGCCATCCGATATCACGCCGGCAAGACGCTCCTGCTCGTCGATGAGCTGCAATCGCATTTCGTCAAGAATTTCCCGGATGCGTTTGCCGACCTGAGCCGCCCGGCTCAGCTGCCGGAAGAGGTCGGCGACCCTGTGGCTGGCAAGCTCGAACTTCAGACGGGCTTCGACGGCTGCGCCGGTGAACCGGCCGATCGGTCCCTGCTTGCGCAGCATCTTCTGGAGGTCGATCTCCTCAAGCATCACGACCAGCTCATTGGCAAAACTGCGGATGTCGCGGGCCGGGGCCGAACTCAGGATATCATTGTTCATCTTCGGCGAGCGGGCCGCCATATCAAGGGCTGCAATCGCCTTGTCGTCGATCGCCTGCGTCAGAGCGGGCTGCTCATTGTCCGCGGCCGGCAGATTGTCCGCAATGGGATGGAAATGCTTCGCGCCAGGGGCAATCACGATCGGGCTCACAGATAAAAGCTTTGGACCGCAATCTCCGCGCGAAAATTGAAAATAGAATGAATCTGCTCGCACGCCTTTTACGGGCATGGCACTATTTGGCGACTGTGCAGCCAAGCCTTGGGATCACCGAGGGGAGGTCTGGCCGCGCCGGGCGCGATGAAGCTACGGCAGCAGTTGCGGAGCAAGCTGCATCGGCGGTGCGTCTGGCAATAAAGCCAACCACACTCTCCGTCATCCCAGGCTTGACCCTGGGATCCACGAGCAAGAACTCGGCCTCCATTTCTCTGCAGTGCAACTCCTTCACCGACCCTGCCTGACCTTGATCACCCACCCGATGCGGCCTGGAAGACCGCCAGCTGCGCGGCGAAGGCGCGTTGGTAGGCTGGGCGCGCCTCGGCGCGGGCGACATAGGCGGCAAGGTTCAGATATTCATCGAGGATATTCGAGGATCGTAGCCGCAGCAGCACCGAGACCATCAGCAGGTCGCCGGCGCTGAAGGCGCCGTCGAGCCATTCGGCATCGCCGAGGCGGGCCGACAGGCTGTCGAGCCGCTTGCGGATGCTTTCCTCAAGCGCGCGCAGGCGCTGCTCGTACCAGGGCTGGTCGCGCTCGAGGATCCTGGTGAGGCTGTGATCGACGATCGGCGGCTCGACCGTGTTGAGCGCCGCAAACATCCATGCAATCGCCCGCGCCCGGGCATTGGCATCGTCGGGCAACAGGCCGGCGTGATGCTCGGCGATATGGAAGATGATCGCGCCCGACTCGAAAAGTGTGAGATCGCCTTCCTCGTAGGTCGGGATCTGGCCGAAGGGCTGAAGCGCCAGATGCGCCGGCTCCTTCATCGCCTTGAAGGAGAGCAGGCGGACTTCGTAAGGCTCGCCCACTTCCTCGAGCGCCCAGCGCACCCGCATGTCGCGCGCCAGGCCGCGGCCACGATCGGGCGAGCGTTCAAAGGCGGTAATGGTAATCGTCATCTTTTCCTCCATCGCTGTCTGTCTTGAAGACGTCCGGCCAGCCACGATTCCGACATCGCTATTCGCGATACCCTCGCCGGCGCTTCGCAGAGGGCGAAGCCCTGCCGCCGCCGCGCGTCAGCCTTCCGCCTCACCGCATTTCGCGAGGATCTCGTCGACGATGACGGCGAGCGGCGCCGTGGCGTCGATGCGCAGCGCCTGCTTCGGAACGTCTTCTTTCGTCGCATGCAATCGCATGATCAACGCCCGTTCGGCCGGTCGTCCGCCGAATTCGTCTTCGGGCCTTGCGGCAAGCCGCCGCTTCAGCGTGTCGAGATCGACATCGAGCTCGAAGACTGCGTCGAACCAATCGACGAAGCGGGGAAGATTGCGAGAGCCGCCGCAGAAGAAGGAGATGAGGCTGCGCCGATCGACGATCATGGTTCTGACCTTCTCGACATCCCAGAGGTGATGCGCGTGCACCCATGCGCTGCGGTCCGTTCCGCTCTCCTCGGCAGGCTCGTCCACCGGTTCCCCGGTCGTCGGATCGCCGCGATAGGCAAGCTCCCGGTCACCATGGACGACATGGTAACCGCGCCGCTGCAGCTCTTCGGCCACCGCCGTCTTGCCGGCGCCGGAAACGCCTTCAATCAGATAGTTTCTGACGCCCATTTCCGCTCCGTTTTCAAGCATACCGGCACGATTGTCTAACACGGCTGCCGCCGCTACGAAACGCCCGGCGTCGCCAAGATCCGATAGCGCCTTGTCAGGTGGCGTGGATCCCAAGCTCGAAGGCCTGGGATGACGGAGGGTGGTGGGAGCGCCGGCGGCAGGCGAACGCTTTTAGCGGTCACTTTGTCGTCCGGGGCGCCGGCGTGTCCTGCACATCGTCGAGCAGCGTCTGTCGGCGGCTTCGGCTTCTCATCGAGCGCTGTCGATGATCTGGCCGCCATCGGGCGTGAGGCTCGAGCCGGTGATGAATTGCCCATCCCGGCTTGCAAGGAAGAGCACGACCGGCGCCACGTCGTCCTCAGGGGAGCCGTGGCGTCCGAGCGCATTGGTCGCCGGCGGCGTGTCCGGGCCTGCGCCCCAGGTGTCTGCCACCGGCAGGACATTGTTCACGGTGATTTTGTCGACGCCCCATTCGCGCGCGGCCGACCGGGTCAGCGCCCGCACCGCCTCCTTCGCCAGATTATAGGGGCCGTAGGCCGGCATTCCGAGGACACCCGCGAGCGAGGCGAAATTGATGACGCGGCCAGCGCCGCTCGCCTTGAGATGCGGATAGCAGGCCTGCATCATCCTGAGATAGGCGATCGGTCCCATGTCGAGGTTGCGCTGCAACTGCTCCACCGAGAGATCGACGATGGAGGATTGCACCGCAGCGGGATCGAAGGCGCCGTTGACAAGGATGTCGACGTTGCCGAAGGTCGAAACGGTCTTGTCCACCGCTGCCTTGATCTGCTCCGCGTCGCTGACGTCGCAGACGACACCGAGCGCGGTGCCGCCGGCTGCCTGAATGTCCGCCACGACGTTATTCACATTGCCGGGCGTCAGCGACAGGACCGCGACTTTGGCGCCCTCCTTTGCCAACAGCTTTGCCGTGGCCCGGCCGATGCCACGCCCGGCGCCGGCGACGATTGCTACCTTTCCATCAAGTCGGTTCATGTTCATCTCCAATCGGCAAGGGTTATCTGGTGTGTCGCCCAGGCATGGACGTAGGGCGACAGGGTTTGGCGCGCGGCGTTCTGCGTCAGGAAGGAAGCGCCGAGCAGGGTAAGCCCGAGCAACGCGGGCAGGGCGGCTGCGGGTTTGCGCACGCCGACATGCGCAAGAGCCGACAGCAGCAGATGGTAGAGCATGCCGGCATAGGCGAGGTCGCTCAGCCCGACGCTGACGCGCGACAGCAGAACGGCGACGGCGAGGAGCTTGACGACGATGAGGATCGGGACGAGGTAATCGGGGTATCCGAACCCGAGGATTGTCTGCCGAACCCAACTTCTTTTGACGACGTAGGTGGCGGCGGATATCAGATAGAGCAGGCTTAGAAGCGCCGTGCTGATCCAGTAAATGTAAATTTCGGCCATGAGTTTTCATGGTCGCCGGTGACGCGGCAACCTCTCTCCATTCGACGATTTTTGTTGCTTCTCAGGGCGCATTTGTCTTGCGCCCTGCTGTACGCATCGAAAATGAAGCCTTATATCGTTATGCACAAGTAGGATGAATTAGTTGATATTAGTATGGAAAAACTGACTATGGCTGAGGTTGAGACCAACATGCACGAGGATCTGCGCCGCGCGTTTGCGCTGCTCTCGGGCAAGTGGAAGTTGGAAATCATGTGGCTGCTCTATGAGCGCGTCTACCGCTTCGGGGAGTTGCGGAAGGCTATTCCCGGTATCACGCAACATATGCTGACCGCGCAACTGCGCGAGCTGGAGGCGGATGGGCTGGTCGTGCGCACCGTATTTGCAGAGGTGCCGCCACGCGTCGAATATGAAATCACGCCGAAGGCGCGTGCGCTCGGCCCGACGATGGAAGCGCTCATCGCATGGTGGAACGAGTACGGAAAAAGCGTTCCGGCCAAGCCGGGCGGCCGTGGCCGTAAGGCGACGTCGCGGTGAACCTGGGGCCTCCCAAACCCTCACTTTCAACAAAAAGGCGCGCATTTTTCGCGCATCCGGCGATAAACACCAAAAAAGGTCGGCTGTCTTGCCGCCCGTACCCCATTTGGGTGATGCTCTTTTCGCTGACTTGCATTAGAAGTTGTTTCAACGCAACCTGATTGCTTTGCTGGTAAAAAGCGGTTTCTCAGGGTTGCGGATATCGAATTTACGATGCGCTTTCCGGGTAGAGGGCAAGCACCCGGAGGGAGTTTGAGCAAGGAGGGGGAGGCGCAAGCGTCTTCCAGCCATTGCGGAAAACAAAGATCGGAGCGGTTCCATGAACCGTTCCGGGTTGAGGGACCCCCCGTCCGGTTTTCCTGGCCGGACGGAAACAAGGCTTTGCGGGGCAATGTTGCAGCCCCGCAAAGCTTTTTTTATGCCGTCTTACCTCAGGCGAGGTTCATAGGCTTGGCCGCCCGTTCCCTCGAAAATTATTGTGCGGCGCAGCATTTTTGCCGCATTTGTCGATTTTCATTTCAACTCCAAGGCATTAAGCTAATCATCGAGGCTGCTGGCAATGCCGGCCAACTTCTCTTCATCATGCCCGGGACAAGGGCTGGAATGACGCCGAAGGAGAGGCAGGCAGTCGGCAGTCCGAGGGATCACGCTGATCCTTCCGTGGTGTTGGGGGGAAGATGACCAAGTGGGTCTACAGGTTCGGCGACGGTCAGGCTGAGGGCGGCGCGCGCGATCACGAAATTCTCGGCGGCAAGGGCGCCAATCTCGCGGAAATGTGCAGCCTGGGCCTTCCGGTTCCGCCGGGGCTGACGATCGTCAGCGGCGCCTGCGACACCTATTACAAAAATGGCGGCCATATCGAGGACGGGCTGAAGGCCGAGATTCGCGCCGGCATAGCGGCGATCGAGGCAATCACTGGCCGCCATTTCGGCTCCGGCAGCCAGCCGCTGCTGCTCTCGGTGCGCTCCGGCGCCCGCGTCTCCATGCCGGGCATGATGGACACCGTGCTCAATCTCGGCCTCAACGACGAGACGGTGCAGGCGCTCGGCCATGATGCCGGCGACGCGCGTTTTGCTTGGGACAGCTACCGCCGATTCATCCAGATGTATGCCGATGTCGTCATGGGCCTCGGCAACGACGCCTTCGAGGAGATCCTCGAAGACGAGAAGGCCAAGCTCGGCCATGAATTCGATACCGAAATCAGCGCCACCGAATGGCAGCACATCGTCTTTCTCTACAAAAGGCTGATCGAGGAGGAATTGGAGCAGCACTTCCCGCAGGATCCTGAGGTCCAGCTCTGGGGCGCGGTCGGCGCCGTCTTTTCCAGCTGGAAGAGCGCGCGCGCCGTCACCTACCGCCAGCTCCACAATATTCCCGAAGGCTGGGGCACGGCCGTCAACATCCAGGCCATGGTCTTCGGCAATCTCGGCAATTCCTCGGCGACCGGCGTTGCCTTCACCCGCAACCCCTCGACTGGAGAGAAGGCGCTTTACGGCGAATTCCTCGTCAATGCGCAGGGCGAGGATGTCGTTGCCGGCATCCGCACGCCGCAGAGCATCACCGAGGAGGGGCGGATTTCCTCCGGCTCCGACAAGCCGTCGATGGAAAAGCTGATGCCGGAGGCCTTCCACGAGCTCAGCCGCATCTGTTCCGAACTCGAAGTCCATTACCGCGACATGCAGGATATCGAGTTCACCATCGAGCGCGGCAAGCTGTGGATGCTGCAGACCCGCGCCGGCAAACGCTCGACCCGAGCGGCGATGAAGATCGCCGTCGACATGGTCGATGAGGGCGTGATCAGCGAGGAGGAGGCGGTGCTGCGCATCGAGCCCTCCAGCCTCGACCAGCTCCTGCATCCGACGATCGATCCGCGCGTCACCCGCCAGGTGATCGGCACCGGCCTGCCGGCCTCGCCGGGGGCGGCGACCGGCGCCATCGTCTTTACCGCCGAAGAGGCGGTCGAGGCCGAGGCCGAAGGCCGCAAGGTGATCCTGCTGCGGGTCGAAACCAGCCCGGAAGATATTCACGGCATGCATGCCGCCGAGGGCATCCTGACGACGCGCGGCGGCATGACCAGCCATGCGGCGGTCGTCGCCCGCGGCATGGGCACGCCCTGCGTCGTCGGCGCCGGCACCATGCGCATCGATCAACGCAACGAGCGGCTGCTCGGCGTCGGCGTTACATTGAAGAAGGGCGATATCATCACCATCGACGGCTCGGCCGGCCAGGTGCTGAAGGGCGAGGTGCCGATGATCCAGCCGGAACTATCGGGCGATTTCGGCCGCATCATGGGCTGGGCCGACCGCGTGCGCCGCATGACGGTGCGCACCAATGCCGATACGCCGGCCGATGCGATGGCCGCCCGCTCCTTCGGCGCCGAGGGCATCGGCCTGTGCCGCACCGAGCACATGTTCTTCGAGGGCGAGCGCATCCATGTCATGCGCGAGATGATTCTGGCCGAGGACGAGAAGGGCAGGCGGCTGGCGCTCGACAAGCTCTTGCCGATGCAGCGCTCGGATTTCACCGGCCTGTTCACCGTCATGCACGGCCTGCCGGTGACGATCCGCCTGCTCGACCCGCCGCTGCACGAATTCCTGCCGAAGACCGATGACGAGGTGGCCGAGGTCGCCTTTGCCATGGGCATGGAGGCGATCGCGCTTCGCCAGCGTGTCGACGCGCTGCACGAGTTCAACCCGATGCTCGGCCATCGCGGCTGCCGGCTGGCGATCTCCTATCCCGAGATTGTCGAAATGCAGGCCCGCGCCATCTTCGAGGCGGCGGTGGCCGCAGCCCATGAGACCGGGGCGGCCGTCGTGCCCGAGATCATGGTGCCGCTGGTCGGCCTGCGCTCCGAGCTCGATTACGTCAAGGCGCGCATCGACGCCATTGCCGGCGATGTCATGGCCGAGGCCGGCATGAAGATCGACTATCTCGTCGGCACGATGATCGAGCTGCCGCGCGCAGCGCTGCGCGCCCATGTGATCGCCGAAGCCGCCGAATTCTTCTCCTTCGGCACCAACGACCTGACGCAGACGACCTTCGGCATCTCGCGCGACGACGCTTCGGCCTTCATCCCCACCTATCAGCGCAAGGGCATCATCGAGCACGACCCGTTCATCTCGCTCGATTTCGACGGTGTCGGCGAATTGATCAGCATCGCCGCCGAACGCGGCCGCCGCACCCGCAACGACATGAAGCTCGGCATCTGCGGCGAACATGGCGGCGACCCGGCCTCGATCCGCTTCTGCGAGACGATCGGCCTCGACTATGTCTCCTGCTCGCCGTTTCGCGTGCCGATCGCCAGACTGGCGGCCGCACAGGCGGTCATAGCGGAAAATCTGAAGGGCGCGCCGGGGAAATAGCCAAAGCGAGGCTTGCGCCTGGGGGGGCTCTTCCGGCCCCCGCGGGAGCCCTTCGGGCCCCGGGATTAATGATGATGGTGCCAGTGACGGCCGTAGACATAAGGCCCGTTGAGATCCCAGGCCATGCTCTGCATCAGCTCGGCGCTCTGCGCCCGCGATTCGGCCCGCCGGTCGAGATCGATGCGCTGCAGGCAGGTGGCAAAACCATCGGTGCCGCGCCGGAAGCCGTAGCTCAGGCACTGCCGCTCATCCGCCGCCCGCCGCTCCTCCGGCGTCATGGTCTGGCAGGCGGACAGGCCGGCGGCGAGAAGGGTGATGAGGAAGGCGATGCGCATCGGGGTATTCCTTGCTTTTCGCTGAGGAAATGCCATTCGGGTGCGGGCGTCAAGTTGGGGGAGCGTGCCCCTCATCCGCCTGCCGGCACCTTCTCCCCGCGCGCGGGGAGAAGGGGATATGCCACAACCTCTCCGTTCCCCACCAACCTCTCGAATGGCACGTCCCCTCTCCCCGTCAGAACGGGGAGAGGGTTAGGGTGAGGGGCAGCCATACGGCACAACCCACATCGTCACGCCGCCCCGGCCGGATCGCCGATCGGCAGCAGCGCCGGGTCGAGCGGCGGATCTTGCGGGTTCTTGGTATCGCCGGGGTCCTGGGCCGGCGTCAGCGGCGGTTTTTCCTGGATGCGATCGGGAATGCCGGGTGTTGGGGTCGGCCCGCGCGGCGTATCGGTCGTTGGTGTCGGGATTGGATCTCTGTTCGGCATGATGGCCTCCTTTTCGAAAAAGGAACGGCACCGCCAGAAGATGGTTCCACTTTCGCCGCCCACCTTGCTAGGCATCAAGGGCAATCCTCTGTATGAGGAGAGCCTCAAGCATGAGGACGAGCATGGCCATCCGCGATCGATTTTCGAAGAAACTGAGCTGCCCGCAATGCGGCAATGCCGGCTTTGCCGAGGCCTCGGAGATCGACGATCCCACCCGCAAGCACCCGGATTTCAAGGTCGACCAGCTGCCGCGCGGTTTTGGCGTGCAGCGCCCGTCCAATCATCAGGAGAGCTTCATGCTCAAATGCGAATGCGGCCGCAAATTTCCCTTCCGCAGCCTGGCGGAAGCGGCCGCCGAGCGGCGCTAGGTCATCGTTTCGGTATTACGCCCCAGGCTTCAGATCCGCTCCAGCAGCGCGACGAAGGCGTCGGCGAAGCGCACCAGATGGGCGGTCTCCTCATCCGGCGCCTGCATGCGGATTTCGGTGCCGGCATAATCGAGCAGCGCCAGCACGACGCGCATCTCGCTTCCGCCATCGGGAATGCGCAGCACCGCGATGCGCCGGCAATCGGCGACAAGGCCTGCGGCCGGCAGGTCGAACAGCAATTCGCCGCCCGCCCGGTTCGCCGCCTGGCGCACCACCTCGCAGAAGCCGGCATCGCCGCCGGCATACCCTTCGAGCGAAAGTTCGAGCTCGACGAGCTCCATCGGCAGCATCGGTTCGCCGTGATCGATTCCGCCAAGCGCAGACGCCTGCGGCCTTGCTGCTATCTCGGGTGAAATCATCCCGCCTCTCCTTGCCTTTAAACCGGAGATGAAACCGCGGCAGAATGACCTGTTTTTGACATATCAGCAAGGGCTCATGAATCCGGCCCGCCAGCCTCGGCCATCTCGGGCGAATTTCAGCTGATATTCCGAGACAACAGTTCCAAGTCAGCCGAATCTGCCCAGATCCGGATGATTTCAGGCCGGGCTGGCCTAGGATCTGAATCAAAGAAATAGAGCATGGTGTCGTCCGAAAACCGCTTCACACTTTTCGGCATCATGCTCTAAACAGGGATATGGCGATTTGCGTGGTCGAGGGCGCGGCGCTGACGAGCAACCGGTAAGTTTGATGGCCATCCGCTACGACCGTCCCGTTTCCAGCGCCGCCCGCGTCTCGCGGCTGCTCGGGGCATTTTCGCTGGTTCTGGCGCTGGCGGTGCTCATCGCCCATCGCTTCGGCGGGCTCGCCACCCCCTATCTCGTGCTGCTCCTGATCGCTGCCGCCGGCTTTGCGCTGCTCGCCGCGCTGTTGGCAGCCGTCGGCCTGCGCAGCCTCTGGACATCGGGCGCCGAAGGCGGGCTGGCGGCACTCGCGGCGCTGATCTACGCCGCCTTTCCGCTCGGCATCGGCGCCTTCGCCGCCGAGCGCTATATGACGCTGCCCGATATCTACGACGTCTCCACCGATCCGGTCTCCGCCCCCGACTGGCTGTCGACCCCGAAAGCCGATCAGATCTGGCTGAAGCGCAATCTCGTCACACCGGAGGATCGCGAAAAGCAGCTGGCCGCCTATCCCGAGCTGACCGGCCGGCGGTATGAGGGCGCGCTCGACCGCGTGCTGGAGGCGGTGCGCAAGGTTGCCAAGCAGAGCGGCTTTACCATCGTCAGGAGCAGCGGCACATCAGAGCCGGACCGCGACCCGGAAGACCGCCCGGCAAAACCTGGCGCCGGCGACGAGGCCGTCGCCGATGCGCCCGGCATCATCCCGGTGCCGACGCCGCGCCCCTATGACGACGATGTCGCCAAGCTGATCCGCGGCGCCAACGGCGTGACGCTGCAGGCAAGCAACCGCACGCTGATCCTCGGCCTGCGCTTCGATATCCTCATTCGCCTCCGCGAAGAGGCCGAAACCACCTTCGTCGACATCCGCGTCGCCTCCCGCTACGGCCAACACGACCTCGGCTTCAGCGCCGCGATCGCCGGCGATTGTCTGAAGGCGCTCGATGCCGAGTTGCTGGGGATTGCGGGTGGGTGAGCCGCGGTGCCGCCAAAGGCGGCAGCAATCGATCCAGTGAATCGATTGCAGTTGCGAACGCCCTGAGCCCAAAGCGAAGGGCCGGGAGAGGGTGCGGCAGGTTCAACCCAATTACGGCGCCGCAAACTCAACGATCAGCCGCCTGGCGAGACGGCGCCACGCACCACGATCAGCCCTCATCCTGAGGTGCCCCGCAGGGGCCTCGAAGGACGAGGGCGGGTGGCTTCGGTGCCCAGCCCCGTCCTTCGAGGCGTCGCCCTGCGGGCTACGCACCTCAGGATGAGGCTGGAGAGAGGGCGGCATGCACAACGATCAGCCCAAACTAGGTCGGCACGCACACTGATCGGCCCGCATCCAGGGCGACAGGCGCAACGATCAGCCCTCATCCTGAGGTGCCCCGCAGGGGCCTCGAAGGGCGAGGGCGGGTGGCTGCGGTGGCCAGCCCCGTCCTTCGAGGCTTCGCCCTCTGGGCTACGCACCTCAGGATGAGGCTGGAGAGAGGGCGTGCCATGAGGCTGGAGAGAGGGCGCGCCATGAGACTGGAGAGATGGCATGCCAGGACGCTGGAGAGAGGGCATCCCGGGTGGCCACGGCACACCGCAGAGAGGTTGGCAGGCGGCACGCACAACGATCAGCCCTCATCCTGAGGTGCCCCGCAGGGGCCTCGAAGGGCGAGGGCGGGTGGCTGGATTGCGACGGCGTTGCGAAGGTGGCCAGCCCCGTCCTTCGAGGCTTCGCCCTATGGGCTGCGCACCTCAGGATGAGGCTGGAGAGAGGTCGCCACGAGGCTGGAGAGAGGGCGCGCCGAAGGCTGGGGAGAGGGCGCGCCGCCCCTCACTCCACCACCAGCCACCCCGTATAGCGCACCACCAGCCCGGTCAGCCGCCCGCCGATCTCGACGTGGAAATGGAACCGCCCCTCACGCGCCTCCTCGAACGTCTCCCCACCCGGCGCCAGAAACAGCGGCAGCGGAATCCCGCAAAATCGCCAGCCGCGCACCACCAGCCGCAGCCTCTCCCCCTCCGGCACCAAGGCCACCAGCACCCGGAACGGGCCGAACACTTCGGTGAGCAGGTGGCGGTCGCGGCCCTTGCCCTCGAGCTGCTGGCTGTGAAAGCGCTTGCCGCCGAAATCTCGCGTCCAGATCTCCTTCTCGCCATCGGCGGCAAAGCGCACCGTGACCGGCACATCCTCGCCCGCCGGGGGAAAGCCGATCAGCCGGGCGACGATCCTCGCCAGCCACCCCCGGCCGCGCTCGACCCGCGCCCGGCCGGAGGCGGTGCGGGCGCTGCCGGCGGGCTCGCCCGCATGCATGGCTGCTATCGCCGCCGGCAGCCGCTCGAAGGCGCTGCCGAGAACCCTGTGGTAAAGCGGCAGGCCGGCGCCCTCGCTTTCCACCCGGATCCCCGATGCAATCGAGAACCGCCGGAATTCCGCCTCGAAATCTTCCAGCTGCAATTCCCCCGTCGCCGGCCGCGCGCCATTTTCCGGCCGGACGCCGCCGAGCAGCCGGCGCACCAGCGCCGCCACGCCGGTGACCGGGATGAACGGCCCGTCATCCCCCTCGGCAATCAGGTGCCAGCCGCAGGCAAGCGGCTTGCCGGCGGCATCGAGGCCGCTCAGGCGCACGAACATGCCGCCGCGGTGCTCGCCGATCGCCAGGCCGTGGCTCGCCCGCTGCATGAGCCGCGCAAACGGCGTCAGCGACGGCAGCAGCTTCCGCCGCGTGAGACCCGCCGCAAGCCCGAGCAGCCGCTGCAGCAGCTGCGGCTCGGTGCCGACCCCGGTGAAGCTCGATTGCAGGCCGGCAAAGCGGCCCGGCAGCAGCGCCAGATCCGGCGCATCGACCAGCAGGAAATTCCGGCTCTTCAGCGGCGTCACGCCGGGCGGGGCGATCGTCACCCGCATCGCCTCGATCAGTCCCGGCGCCAGCGCCGGCTGGCCCTGGCGCAGCACCGAGACCGGCTTGCCGGCATAACTCGCGATCGCTCTCACGACATTAAGCCCGATCTTCACATGCGCCGAAGGGGCAATGCCCGCCGCCACCGCATCGATCCGGGAAAACCGCGGCGCCATGACATCGAGCGCCGCGAAGGACAGCGCCGGCAGGCTGCTGAGGCCGGAGAGCGCAAAAACCCCCTTCGCTCTCGCCTCGGCATCGAGCCCGCCGATGGCGGCAACGAAGCCGGTGCTGTCGGCGAGATCGGCATAATCGATGTCGAGCCCGATGCAGGCGCGCACCACCTTGTAGGGGTCTTCCCCAAAACTCTGGAACGGCCCGGAGGCATCGATGACGAGATCCGGCCGCAGCCGCGTCAGCTGTTCGGTGAGATCGCCGTCGCGATCGAAGCGCACTGCCTGCAGCGTCGCCCCGAGATTGCTGCTTCCCAGGCCCTCGGATCCATCTTTCGGGGATCTGAGATCGGCCACGAAATCATCGGCCTTTTCGAGCGACCGCCCCCCGATCAACAGCCTGAGCCGCGGTTCATCGCCGAGCAGCCGCGCCAGCCGGCCGCCGAAGGTGCCGTAGCCGCCGATGATCAGCAGCGAGAGCCGCTCGCCGCTCATGCGATGAAACGGCTGCGCTGCTCCGCCGTCGGCACCATGCAGCTCTGCCGGCCGGCGATCTTCAGCCGGTTGCGGGCGATGAATTCATAAAGCGTATCGGCAAGGCGGCGCGGCAGCAGCCGGAAGAGCTTGACCAGCGAATAGGGAAAGCCGAGGCCGGCCACCATGCGGATCGAGCCGTCCGACTTGAAGAAGGCGCGGCCATTCTCGATGAGGATATTGGTTTCATAATCGCGCTCATTCAGCCCATAATGCCGGTAGAGCGCGGCGCCGAGCGGCGACTGGGCGGCGAGGAAGCGGTATCGCCGCTGCCTGTCGTGCTTCAGCGCGAATTTCACCCAGCCGGAGCAGAAGACGCATTCGCCATCGAAAACGATCAGCGGCTGGTCATCGGCAAAATCCGGCACATCGGCATCATCGCGATAGCTGTAAGCGGCACGCGCCATGGTAATCTCCCCATCTCACGCTTACAACAGCCGGTAGGTGGCGGCAAGAGAAGGCGGCCCATCCGCCGCGATCTCGCCGCGCTCGACGAGATCCTCGATATGGGCGAGCACGGAAAGCGCCGCCGCGCCATGCAGCTTCGGATCAGTATCGCGATAGATCGCCTTCACCATCTCGGCAATTGCGCGGTCGCCCGCCCGGATGCGCGCAAGGATCGCCCGCTCGCGCCCCAGCCGGTGCGCCTTCAGGCCCCGCAGGAAGGCGCCAGGCTGCGCCACCGGCCCGCCATGGCCGGGCAGCAGCAGGCGGTCCTGGCGCCCCATCAGCCGCTCGAGCGAGGCCATGTAATCGGCCATCGACCCATCCGGCGGTGCGACGATCGAGGTCGACCAGGCCATGACATGATCGCCGGAGAAGAGAAAGTCGCGGCCTTCGAGCGCGAAGGCGGCATGATTGGCCGTGTGCCCCGGTGTGGCCACCGATGTCAGCGCCCAGCCATCGCCGGACAGGGTCTGACCGTCACCGATCGCGATATCCGGCACGAAGGCGAGATCCGAACTTTCGGAAAAGGGATTGATCTCGCCATCCCTGAGCGGCCGTGCCGGCCGGTGCGGCCCCTGGCCCACCGTCACCGCCCCCGTTGCCGCCTGCAGCCGGCGGGCGAGCGGCGAGTGGTCGCGATGTGTGTGGCTGACGAAGATATGCGTCACCTCGCGGCCGGCAAGCGCTGCCATCAGCGCCAGATAATGCGCCTCGTCCTCCGGCCCGGGATCGATGACCGCGACCGAGGCGCCGCCGACGATATAGCTGTTGGTGCCGTAAAAGGTGAAAGGCCCGGGATTCTCAGCCGTGATCCGCTCGACCCCTGAAACCACCGGCACGGCGCGCCCATAGGCCGGCTCGAAAGCAAGGTCGAATGCGGGGCTTTCCATGAAGGCGATGATCTCGCGGCCGATGACGTCGCCCATTCCTAGCACGGCCCTTGGCACTCTGCAGCGCATAAATCTGCGCGAGGCGCAACTTAGTCATTGTGACAGACGGAGAGCTTTGCTAATCAGGCGTCGATTTGAGCCGGCGCTTTGCGCCGAAAGCTCTGGTGGGGCGTCGCCAAGCGGTAAGGCAACGGTTTTTGGTACCGTCATCCCTGGTTCGAATCCAGGCGCCCCAGCCAAATCATGTTTTGCCGAAGTTAACTGAGGCTCCCAGCTATAGCCAATCGAATCTGAATATCGAATTCCACAAACGGTCAGCGGTCAATTTTCCGTTGAGGCCATTCGCGATGTTGTCCATTCCGCGTACAAAGATGTAAATCGCGCCGAATAGGGCGGTGATACCGCCTATCTGGTCTGGCCTGATTGAAAAGTCGTCGAAAAGCGCGCTTGCCGGTGTAAAGTAGGCAATGCTAGCGATTACGGCGATCGCAAATAATATCTCTATAAGGCCATAGGCAATTCTGAAGTTCGTTCTAAGCCAGTAGAGTATAACTGACAACAAGATGCCGCCAACGGCGAACGCAATACGGCTGAGGGTGTCGCGATACGGGACCCAAAAACCGCTAGCGAGGGCGGTACTACGAAGCTCAATTAACGACCAGCAATAGATTAGGCCGACCACCGAGAAAACTACCGTTCCTAAAAATTGCTTGTTTTTTAAAGTCACATTCACCTCCAAAAACCTACACGCTTATCGTGCATGGCAGGCAATAACGCGCCAATCCTTACGACTCAGTGAAGTCAATGAGCGAGTCCGTCGATTAGATTCGAAGCGGAGGAACCAATGACGATTTTAACCGCCACTTCAAAGCAAATGGAAGATCAGGCGCGCGATAGCGGGGCAATAGCTCTGGTTTGCTTCTGTGACATCACGGGTCACTCTTCTCTGCAACCTGAACCAGTGATATGCAAATAGAGGGTGACTTATTTTCAGATATCTGAGGGGGCTATGGGTTTCTGGGGCTGGTTCTGGCTAATAGTTGTTGTAGTCGTTGGCTTAGGTATATTGATGGCATGGGCCGATAGCGAGAAGGCGAAAGCGCAAGGAAACGCACTTGCGGCTATCCCAGATTTTCAACCCACCGTAATTTTTAAAGGTATGTTCGGAAGCGCCGGCCTCGCACTCGACCCCACACACAACAAGTTCGCCATATCCCATGGCCCGCACAACACGAAGGTCTTCAATTTCAGTGATTTGGTTGGCGTCGAAGTGCTGCGTAATGGGTCGTCAGTCCACAGAACAAATCGTGGTAGCCAAGTTGCCGGCGCGGCTGTCGGCGCTGTCTTACTCGGGCCAGTCGGGCTGCTGCTGGGCGGTCTGACAGGTTCTAAGAGGTCGATTGAAAAGGTCGACCGTCTTTCCCTCAAGATTTTCACCAACGACCTAGTAAATCCAACGCATGAAATTGTGTTTTTGAACGCGCCGGGGTCGAAACCAGATTCTATGGCCGTCAAGTTGGCCTCTCAGGAGCTCGATAATTGGCATGGTCGGTTTCAGACGATTCTCGCGATGAGTAATCGCGTCGGTAAATCGGGTTGAAACTCTTCCGAATGAGTCCTGAGCTTGCGCTCTAGGGTTATCTCTCCAGGCTGCAATTATCGCATTAATTTTTGGCTGCACTCTTTGCCTCGCCTCCAAGCGATTCACGCCGACCAGAAGCATCTGGTCATAGTCGTCATGGAGTGGCGAAGCACGTTCTGCATTGTAATACCCACTGCCTTACCTATCGATGCTCCTTTCCAATCCTTCTTGCTAAATTCGGCAACAAAGAAGGCAACCGCGAAATCGGGGCAGCGGGGATGCTGGCGCCGAAGATGCTTCGCGATATTTTGAGGGGAAGAACTTCGTCATGGTAACGCGAGAAAAGGCACGTCGAAGCGGGCCAGTCCATCCCTTAAACATCACCCTCGTCGGGGAGCCGGATGCCGTTGACTGTCGCCTCGCTTGTGAATGTGACGTTAACTTTAGCGCCGGGAAAGCTGACTAACGATTTTTCGGCCGTGCCGGCAGCCAGGATCTGATCGACCACGTAATCCGGCACTTGTCCACAAACGCGCGGGTCGACCTTCAAAGCGGATGCCATCTGCCGCTGAACCGCACCGGCCTCGCATATTCAGCTGGCAGAATGCCAGAGTTCGCCCGGAGTTTTTCCGCGGTGGACCAAAGTTTTTCTGAAATCGTCTTGAGATCAGAAGCCATTGTCTTTTCAATTCTAATTTGTAGGGTGGCATGTGTAACAGCGAAGCAGCGAAGCGGGCAAGTCGGTTCCGTCTCACGATCTTCGACGAGATGAAACAAGAAAACTGTCCGAAACTGAAGCGCTATGACGATACCTGATTACCAGTCACCTATGCTCCCCGTCCTCCGCCTAGCTGCAGAAGGCGAAACCCGGGCGCCTGAGGCTGCCGATAAGATCGCCCATCAGCTTGGCCTTTCCGATGCGGAGCGGCAGGAAATGCTGCCGAGCGGTCGGCAGCGCGTGCTGCACAATCGCATTCATTGGGCAAAGTCGTACATGTCCAAAGCGGGTTTGATCGATACTCCAGCGCGCGGGCGCTTTGTGGCTAGTGAGGCCGGGCGCAAACTGCTCGAAACCAATCCGGCCACCATTAATGTTGAAACTCTCAAAGCTTATCCCGCCTTCATGGAGTTCTACGCAGCCAGCAATGCTGGCCCTGTCAGTTTGGACGAAGCACCTGCCGGTGTCGGACCGAAGATCGAGGGAACAACTTCTGCGACGCCGGAGGAGCAAATCGATGCCGCTCAGGCCGTCTTGCATCAGGCGTTGAAAACCGATCTGCTGCAACGCATCCTGGCCCAAAGCCCGACCTTCTTTGAGCGCGCCATTGTCGACCTGCTTGTGGCCATGGGCTATGGTGGCAGCCATGAAGATGCGGCCCGCCGTCTGGGCAAGACTGGTGATGGTGGCATTGACGGTGTGATTGATGAGGATCGCCTTGGCCTCGACCGCATTTATGTCCAGGCAAAGCGCTATGCGCCGCATATTGGGGTCGGCCGGCCAGAGGTACAGGCCTTCGTTGGCAGTCTCGTTGGCTTCGGCGCATTGAAGGGCGTTTTCGTCACTACATCCAGCTTCAGTACGCCAGCCATGGACTTTGTTCGCCATCTTCCTCAGCGCATCGTACTGATCGACGGTGATCGCCTCGCCGACCTGATGATCGAACACGGCGTCGGTGTCCGCGTTGCCCGGACGGTGGAAGTAAAGCGATTGGATGAGGACTTCTTCATTGAAGAGTGAGCCTTTCCTCGCCCTTTTGTAAGCAGGCTTGACCTCACCGGCGCTCTTCAAACAGCCGAACCCCCGTCAAATCCTCCAGCCTTCCCACCAACGCATCCTGAAACCCGGCATCACCCACCTCGTCGGCCGCCTCCCGCCGCTGCCGATGATACCAATACCCGCCGCTGACCCTGGCGGCACCATCATCGCTCGTCGCCAGCCACGTCTGCGTGAGATGCCCCATCTCAAGATCATCCGGCGCGCCGACGCCGCCCATCTTGGTCGGCACCCAGCCGGGGTCGACGGCGTTGCTGAAGACATCCGGCCAGTGGCGGGCCAGCGCGGCGGCGAGGGTGGCGATGTAGAGCTTGCTTTCCGAATAGGCCTGGCTGGCGTTCCATGGCCGCCGCTTCCAGTCGATATCGTCAAGGGTGCTGCCACCGCTGCGGTGCATGCCGCTCGTGAGATAGATCAGGCGGTGGGGCCGCGTGATCCAGGCGGTGAGGAGATAGGGAGCGAGCAGGTTGACCGCCAGCGTCTTGGCGTGGCCCTCGGGCGTTTCGCCGCGGCTGCGCTCGAGGTAGATGCCGGCATTGTGGATGACGGCGTCCATGCGGCCGATGGCGTTGACCTGTTCGGCGATGGAGCGCGTCTCGGCGGCGCTGGCGAGATCGCCGATGACGAGGCAGAGGGCGGCGGCTGAGGTGTCTGCGGTGGCGGCGGCGCGCTCGCGGGAGCGGGCGTGGAGGACGACGTCATGGCCTTGGCTGATGAGGGTGCGGGCGGCGGCAAGCCCGGGGCCATCGGTGGAACCGGTGATGAAGATGCGGCTCATGGGGTTTCCTTTCGCGGGCGGCGTGGTGGGGGGCAGAGTGCTTGGCTGTGGGTCCTCGGGTCAAGCCCGAGGGCGACGGAGGGTGGGGGAAGCCTTTCTGCAAAACCCACCCGCTGGCCAAGCGCTTCCGCGGATTTCGCTAGCAGATGCCACCAGCCGAAGGGAGTGCGTGGCAGCGTCGCGCCACCGGCGTCGACTTCCGGTTGCGCCGGTCAGCGTGAATCGCGCCGCCGGCCCGACAGCAGCCGTGGTGTCACAGCCTCAGTGCCGGCAATCAATATTATCTGACCGATACTGAGGCATGATCGCAAAACCCAGAACCGACCTTCTCGACGCGGCCGCTGATGTCCCGCTAGAGCATGATGCCGAAAAGTGTGAGCGGTTTTCGGGCGACATCATGCTCTAACTCTTTAATTTAGAACAGGATTCAGATTTTAGCCGACCGGGCCTAAAATCATCCTGTTCTAGGATTGAGTGAGAATCACCAAGGTCTCCGGCAATACTCCGTCATACTCCATGGCTTCAGCCGCTTGCTTGGACTTCATAAATTCCTCCAGGCGGCCCATGTCGGGAACGTCCATGACCAGGCCAACCCGGTTGGACGCTTGTGGATCGACAAACGTACGAATGTTTGTGCAGCCGAGGGGCTCGAAAACCTCTTTGCGGCGCGGTGAAGTGAGCCAATGTTTTACGTCTTTGACGTCGTGATAGGCCAATATGGTAGGCATAGCATCCTCCTCTCAAAGCCAAAGAGAACACTACGCCGCGATTCATCGCATTGATATTACCCGGATGGGCGGGGCGCATCGTCGTCAGCCATTCATGCTGACCTTAATTGGCACCGGGCACGGATCCTCGGGTCAAGCCCGAGGACGACGGAGGGTGGGGGAGCGTTTCCGCCAAACTCACCGCGGCCGCACTCACGCGTCCGCTTCCCTTCGCCGCTCCGCTCCCGCCGCAATCGTCACCACCAGCTCGTCCACCTCGCGCGCCAGTCTTTCCAGCGGCAATCCCACGAAGCGTCCCTCCAGGCTGATGCTGACCACCCCGTGGACGGCGCCGAAGAGGGTGCGGGCGCGGATGGCGCGGTCTTCAGGCGGCATGTCGGGCTGCAGTTCGGCGAGCGGTTCGGCGATTACGTCCATCAGGAAGAGGTGTTCGTCGAGGTGCCATTGCGGCGTCGGGCTGGTGTCGGGGGGGAAGTGGTCGAACAGCGCCTTCCAGAGGTTGCGGTGCTCGACGGCGAAGGCGAGGTAGCCCTGGGCGAGGTTGCGCAGCCGATCGGTCGGGCTTTTGTCGCGGGCTTCGGGGAGCGTCAGCCTGGCTTCCAGCGCCTTCAGCGTCGACGAGTTGACGTGGATGACGAGCTCGGCGAGGTCGGTAAAGGCGGTGTATAGGCCGCCCAGCGCGCAGCCGGCGTCCTGGGTGATGTCGCGGGCGCGCAGATTACCAAGCCCGTCGCGGGCGATGCGCTCGCGCGCCGCCTCCATCAGCCGCGCCTTCAAATCCTCGCGTTTTTCTTCTCGCCTGCCGGCCATTCACCATTCCACTTCGATTTTTTGAACGACGTTCAAAAATTATCTTGAGCGTCGTTCATGATTCTGCCATAACAGCACTCGTGAACAACGTTCATAAACCGGAGGCAAGAAATGTTCAAACTGATTTCTATTCTCTTGCGGGGCAGGGCGCATGATGCCGAGCAGGCCTTTGCCGATCGCCACGCCGTGCCGCTGCTTTCCCAGCAGATCCGCGATGCCGCTCAGGCGATCCAGTCGGCGCGCCGCAGCGTCGCCGTCGCCATCGCCCAGAACGAGCAGGAAAAGGCGCAGCATCAGACGATCCTCAGCCGTATCGCCGATTTGGAGAGCCGCGCCTGCGCGGCGCTCGATAAGGGCAATGAGGGCCTGGCCCGCGAGGCGGCCGAGGCGATCGCCTTTCTCGAAGCCGAGCGTGATGCTTCGGTGGCGGCGCAAGCCCAGTTCACGACATCGATCGGCAAGCTGAAAGCAATCGTGCGCTCGGCCGAGGCGCGGCTGCAGGAGCTGCAGCGCGGCGAGCGGCTGGCGCGCGCCACCGAGCAGGCGCAGAAGCTCGATGTCGTCGTCGCCGGCCCTGGCCTTGCCACCCTCGACGAGGCCGAGGAGACGCTGGCGCGGCTGCGCCTGCGCCAGAGCCAGAACGAGCTGACGGCGGCCGCACTGAAGGACATGGAAAGCACGACCCGGCCGGCCGGCATCATCGAGAAGCTCGCCAATGCCGGCTGCGGCGCGCCGCTCAGCTCATCGGGCGATGACGTGCTTGCCCGGCTGAAGAGCCGCATCACCCCGGCCGCCTGATCTCATCCAACCATTCACCCCTAAAAATTGAAGGGTCACGACAATGAACGACAGTTTCCAGAAACACTCCGCCAGCTGGGTCAGCTTCTCCTACATCTCCTTCGGCGCCGCCGCCTTCATGCTGGTGCTCGGCCTTTACATGATGCCGCTCGATCTGTGGGGCAAAGGCTATCTCGCCATGGGCATATTGATGCTGGTGCAGACCACGGTGAACATCACCAAGACGCTGCGCGACAATGCCGAATCCGAGAAGCTGATCCGCAAGGTCGAGGATGCCCGCACGGAAAAACTGCTCGTCAAATTCAATCGTTGCGATGAAGATTGATCTTCCTTAACCACAGCGCAGAGTTGTTGCCGCATTCAACCAATGGGTAACAACTCTGTGGCCTTCTCTGCGAGCCTAAAGAAGGACTCCCGCCGTGCAACACAATCTGATGACGTCTAGAAAATTCGCGCCGCTGTTCTGGACCCAGTTCCTCACGGCCTTCAACGACAATTTTCTGAAGAACACGCTGGTGTTCCTCATTCTCTTCAAGATGTCGGCCAGCGAAGGCGCCGCGCTGGTGACGCTTGCTGGCGTCATCCTCATCGTGCCCTTCCTGCTGCTTTCGGCGCTCGGCGGCGAGCTGGCCGACAAACACGACAAGGCGAAGGTTGCCGAACTCTTGAAACGCTGCGAGATCGGCATTGCCGCACTGGCCGTCGTCGGCCTCGCCTTCTCCTCCATCTTTGTGCTGATGGCGGCGCTCTTCGGCTTCGGCGTCATCTCGGCGCTGTTCGGGCCGATCAAATACGGCATCCTGCCCGATCATCTCGAGCGCCGCGACCTGCCGAAGGCCAATGCCTGGATCGAGGGCGGCACCTTCATCGCCATCCTCGCCGGCACGATCATCGCCGCTTTGGCTTTTTCGAGCGGCGACAATGTGCTGCTGTTCGGCTCGATGATGATGGGGCTGTCGCTGCTCTGCTGGCTGGCGAGCCGGATGATCCCGCCCACCGGCTCCAAGGCGCCGGATCTTGAGATCGACCGCAATGTCATCCGCTCCAGCTACACCCTCGTCCGGGAAATCCGCGAGGACAAGCGGCTGTGGCGTTCGGCGCTGATGAACTGCTGGTTCTGGCTGGTCGGCGCCTTCGTGCTGTCGATCCTGCCGACCATGGTGACCGAGCTGCTCGGCGGCTCCGAGCTGGTCGTTCCCGCCTATCTCACCGTCTTCGCCATTGCCGTCGCCGTCGGCTCCGGCATTGCCGCCTGGATGTCGTCGGGCCGCATCGTGCTGCTGCCGGCCCCTGTCGGCACGGCGCTGCTCGGCCTCTTCAGCCTCGATCTCGCCTGGAACCTCTGGGGCCTGGCCTCGGCTGCCCATGCGACGACGATCCTCGATTTCTTCGCCGGTCAGAATACCATCCGCGTCGCCATCGATCTCGCCGGCATGGCGATTTCGGGCGCCTTCATCGCCGTGCCCACTTTCGCCGCGCTGCAGACCTGGGCGCATGAGGACCGCCGCGCCCGTGTCATCGGTGCGGCCAACGTGCTCTCGGCGCTGTTCATCACCATCGGCCTCGGCCTCGTCGCCGTCATCCAGGCGCTCGGCGCCTCCATCCCGCAGATTCTGATCGGCCTCGGCATTCTCAATTTCGCCGTCGCCTGGCTGATGCTGAAGACGCTGCCGACCAATCCCTTCCGCGATTTCATCTCGATCCTGTTCCGCGCCTTCATGCGCCTCGAGGTCGAGGGGCTGGAGAATATCAAGAAGGCCGGCCGCGCGCCGATCATTGCGCTCAACCATGTCAGCCTGCTCGATGGCGCCCTGGCGCTCGCCATCACCGAGGAGGAGCCGACCTTCGCCGTCGATTACAAGATCGCCCAGGCCTGGTGGGTGCGGCCCTTCCTCAAAATGTGCAAATTCCTGCCGCTCGACCCGACCAAGCCGATGGCGACCCGTTCGCTGATCAAGGTGGTGCAGGACGGCAGCCCGATCGGCATCTTCCCCGAGGGCCGGCTGACGGTGACGGGAACGCTGATGAAGGTCTATGACGGCGCCGCCATGGTCGCGGACAAAACCGGCTCGATGGTGGTGCCGGTCAAGATCGACGGGCTGGAGAAGAGCTATCTCTCCTATCTCGATAACGGCAAGATCCGCCGCCGGCTGTTCCCCAAGGTCAAGGTCACCATTCTCGAGCCGGTAAAGCTCGAAGTGCCGGCCGAGCTCAAGGGCCGCAAGCGCCGCACGGCGGCCGGGGCCGCGCTCTATCAGGTGATGTCGAACCTGTTGTTTCAGACCGCCGATACCTCGTCGACCGTTCTCGGTCGCGTCATCCAGGCGGCCCAGGAATTCGGCATGAAAAAGCTCGCCGTCGAGGATCCGGTCACCGGCAGCCTCACCTATGGCAAGCTGCTGACGGGTGCCGCCGTGCTCGGCGCCAAGTTCCGCGCCCGCTTCCCGGAGGCAAATATCGGCGTCATGCTGCCGAATGCCAATGGCGCCGCCGCCACCATTCTCGGCGTCGTGAGCGCAGGCAAGGTGCCGGCCATGCTGAACTTCACCGCGGGTGCGGCCAATATCCTCTCCGCCTGCAGGGCTGCCGAGGTGAAACATGTGCTGACCTCGCGCGCCTTCGTCGCCCAGGCCAAGCTCGGCCCTGTCGTCGAGGAACTGCAAAAGCAGGTGACGATCGTCTGGCTCGATGATCTGAGAGCCGAGATCGGCGCGCTCGACAAGATCCGCGGGCTGCTGCGCAAGGGCCGGCCGCTGGTGAAGCGCCGGCCGGACGATCCGGCCGTCATCCTCTTCACCTCGGGCTCGGAGGGCACGCCGAAGGGCGTGGTGCTGACCCACCGCAACATCCTGTCGAACGCCGCCCAGGCCGCCGCCCGTATCGATTTCCACAGCGGCGACAAGGTGTTCAACATCCTGCCGGTCTTCCATTCCTTCGGGCTGACGGCCGGCACCGTGCTGCCGCTGATCTCGGGCGTGCCGGTCTATTTCTATCCGTCGCCGCTGCATTACCGCATCGTGCCGGAGCTGATCTATGTCTCCAACGCCACGATCATCTTCGGCACCGATACCTTCCTCAACGGTTATGCCAGGACGGCGCATCCGTATGATTTCCGCTCGATCCGCTATATCTTCTCCGGCGCCGAGCCGGTGAAGGCCTCGACCCGCCACACCTATATGGAAAAATTCGGCCTGCGCATCTTGGAAGGCTATGGCGTCACCGAGACGGCGCCTGTTATTTCCATCAACACGCCGATGTACAACCGCTCCGGCACGGTCGGCAAAATCCTGCCGGGTATGGAGTGGAAGCTCGAACCGGTGCCCGGCCTCGATGAGGGCGGAAGGCTGCATGTGCGCGGCGCCAATGTCATGGCCGGCTATCTGCGTGCCGAAAAGCCCGGCGTGCTCGAGCCGCTCGCCGACGGCTGGCACGACACCGGCGACATCGTCACCATCGACGAGGACGGCTTCGTCAAGATCCGCGGCCGCGCCAAGCGCTTCGCCAAGATCGGCGGCGAAATGATCTCCCTCGCCGCCGTCGAAACGCTGGCTGCCGAACTCTGGCCGGGCGCGCTCTCGGTCGTCTCCTCGCTCCCCGACCCCAAGAAGGGCGAGCGCCTGGTGCTGCTCACCGAAGCCGAAACCGCCACCCGCGCCGAATTCCTCGCCTTCGCCAAATCGAAGGGCGCCATGGACATGATGGTGCCGGCCGAGGTCACCATCGGCAAGGTGCCGGTGCTGGGATCCGGCAAGGTCGATTTCGTTGCGGCACGCAAGCTGGCGGAGAGTGTGGCTGAGAAGGGGGAGGCGGCGTAGGCCGGCAGGACAGAGGGGGGCCGGCCCGGCGTGCCCTCTCTTCAGCTTTATGGCGCGCCCTCTCTCCAGCCTCATCCTGAGGCGCGCAGCCCGCAGGGCGGAGCCTCGAAGGACGGGGCTGGCCACCTTGCTGATGCCGTGGCAATCCAGCCACCCGCCCTCGCCCTTCGAGGCCCCTGCGGGGCACCTCAGGCTGAGGGCTGATCGTTGTGCGTGCCGTCCTGGGTGAGGGCTGATCGTTGTGTGGGCTGCCCTCTCCTCCCTCATTCCTGTGCTTGTCATAGGAATCCAGCCACCGCGCGTCGGCGCGGTGAATGACTCATATGACCTGAAGAGCGTCTCCCGCGCCCAAGGACTTGGGCGCACTGGATTCCTGTGACATCCCTCGGGCAAAGCCCTGAGGACACAGGAATGAGGGAGGTTGGGGGGCGCCTCCAGCCAATCTCGTCCCTTGTCGGGGAGATGTCAGGCAGGACAGAGGGGGGCCGGCCCGGCGTGCCCTCTCTTCAGCTTTATGGCGCGCCCTCTCTCCAGCCTCATCCTGAGGCGCGCAGCCCGCAGGGCGGAGCCTCGAAGGACGGGGGCTGGCCACCTTGCCGATGCCGTGGCAATCCTGCCACCCGCCCTCGTCCTTCGAGGCCCCTGCGGGGCGCCTCAGCAACCGTGTTGTTGCGGCTCGTTCCAGGGCGTTTGTCTTTTGAGGATAGTGTTGATCATGATGATGAGCTTTCGCATGGCGGCGACGATGGCGACCTTGGGCGGTTTGCCGGCGTCGCGCAGCCGCTTGTGAAAGGCCTTGATGGTCGGGCTGC
>NZ_ML133599.1 GCF_003985125.1 Rhizobium phaseoli | reverse complement strand
CTCGATCCGCTGCAGATCGCGCTCGCTCATCGCTATCAATCCCATCCGCAATCTCCCACGTCAGCAAATGCGGGGAGTGTGACATTCCAACTTTGCAGAAACAGGACATTCTAACTTTGCGGCTACACACAAAGATCACATAAGATAGATTATGGAACAAAAGCTTTTATCAGCCACCGCAAAGGCTTGCGCCGCTCCGCCCTTGCGCTGCCTCAGTCCGTCTCAGCTCCGATCCAGTTTCGGATCCAGCGCGACATTCAGGCCCACCTTCACTCTATCCATCGCTACAAAACTGCGGAACCGTTTAACATTCTTGTTGGCGAAAAACAGACGCCGGGTCATGGCTTCGTACTCTCCCATGGTTCGGACGACGACGAGAAGAATGAAATCCACTTCGCCCGTCACGTAGTAGCACTGCTGGACTTCAGGAGCCTCGGCGAAGGCCTTCTTCGTCTCGTCATGCGTGGCGCCGAACTCGCTATGCATTTCGACTTCGACAAAGACCGTGATCTCGTGCCGCACATGGGAAGGTTCGATCACCGCGACGTTGGCGGCGATCGTACCCATCTCCTCCATCCGCTTGATCCGGCGCTGCACGGCCGGCGCCGACAGGCCGATGACTTCGGCGATCGAGCGTTGTGGCGTCTTGTTATCCCGCTGGAGAATCTCGAGAATGGCGAGGTCGAAGCGGTCCAGTTCCACCATTTTCGCTGATATCTTGTCGATCATACATCGATCCTATTGAGAGGAGCAGCGGCGGCAAAGCGAGGAAAAACGCACGATTTTGGTGGCGAGATGAGCGAATGTTGCAAAATCTGCCTCAAAATACAGCGCTTTTTTCGGTCTGTATGAATTAATTATCATGGCATGCGCATTTTCGAAAGGAAGTCCGGATGCTCCTCCTGAACCAACACGCCGACTACCGCAAATCCATCGATGCAGCCGACGCCGAGGTTTTGGGAGTTGAAGCCGCCAAGACAGTCGAACGTTTCCTGCATCGTCGTGAGGGCCATAAGCCGACTCCCTTGCTCCAGCTCGCAAATCTTGCGCGTGAGATCGGGGTCGGTTCGATCCTGGTAAAGGATGAGGGCCATCGTCTCGGCCTTGGCAGCTTCAAGGCGCTCGGCGGTTCCTATGCCGTGATCCGGCTCGTTCTGGAGGAGGCTTCGACGCGCCTCGGCCGCGAAGTGGACGTGGCAGAATTGCAGGATGAGGATGTGAGAGCCATCGCGTCGTCGATGACGGTCGCCTGCGCAACGGACGGCAACCACGGGCGCTCCGTCGCCATGGGCGCGCAGCTCGTCGGCGCCAAATGCTCGATCTTCGTTCATTCGGGCGTCAGCAAGGAGCGCATCGATGCAATTGCCCGGTATGGCGCAGATATGATCCGCGTCGACGGAAATTATGATGACTCCGTTCACGAAGCGGCGCGCGTTGCCGAGGAGAAGAACTGGATCACGGTCTCCGACACGTCGTGGCCGGGCTACGAACGCATCCCGGGCTTCGTGATGCAAGGCTACACCGCATTGCTGACCGAGGCGCTCCGCCAGATGACTGAGCCGCCGACTCATGTGTTTGTGCAGGCGGGCGTGGGCGGCATCGCCGCCACGGTTGCGGGCCACTTCTCCGTCCTCTTTGGCGACAAGCGCCCCTTCTTCGTGGTCGTCGATCCCTCCCGTGCAGCCTGCATCGTCGAGACAGCGCGCGCCGGACATCCGGTGAAAGTCGATCATGGAGAGGCTACCGTGATGGCGATGCTGGAGTGCTATGAGCCATCGCTGGTGGCGTGGCGGATCCTGTCCCATGCTGCGGACGCATTCATGACGGTCGACGATCCCGATGCGATCGAAGCGATGAAACTGCTTGCGAGCCCTGGCGGGTCCGACCCGGCGGTCGTTGCCGGCGAAAGTGGCGGGGTGGGTCTCGCGGCGCTTCTGAAGGTTGCCGCCGACCCGGAACTGCGGACGACGATCGGCCTTGATGCGCAGTCCCGCATCTTCCTCATCAACACCGAGGGCGCGACCGCCCCCCTCCTCTACGAGAAATTTGTCGGCGCAACGCCGGCAGTCATAGCGGCGAAGAACGTCGGCCAAAGCGGACGCAAGGAAAAGGTGGCGCGATGAGCGAGATTTCCATCAACGCCGAACGGCTGCTCGGCCGGATCCTTGAGCTCGGCGACGTCGGACGTGAGGACGACGGCCGGCTGATCCGTCTCGCGGCTTCGGATACGGAGAAGCTCGGACGTGACAAATTCGTCTCGTGGATCGAGCGGGCCGGGTTGGAAGTTGCCGTCGACCGCATCGGCAACATATTCGGCATCTGGAAGCCCGCAGCCGTTTCCAACGAGGCACCGCTCATGCTCGGATCGCATATCGATACCGTGATCAACGCGGGCATCTATGACGGATGTTATGGCGTTCTGTCTGGTCTTGAGGTCATCGAGACGCTTGTCTCAGCCGGTTTCCAGCCGTCGCGTCCGATCGTGGTCGCCGCCTTCACTAACGAGGAAGGTGTGCGCTACGCCCCCGACATGATGGGATCGCTCGTCTATGCGGGCGGCCTCGATGTCGACACCGCTCTTGCAACTGTCGGAACGGACGGCACGAAGCTTGGCGAGGAGCTGCGGCGCATCGGCTATGATGGAGAACATCAGCCGGGCTTCATCCGGCCGCATGCCTATATCGAGCTGCATATCGAACAGGGCCCGGTTCTCGAGCGCGAAGGCATCCAGATCGGCGCCGTGGAAAACCTGCAGGGCATCTCCTGGCAGCGGGTGAGCATCAGCGGCGATGCCAACCATGCGGGAACGACACCCATCTCGATGCGCCGCGACGCCGGTCATGCCGCCGCGCTCGTCATCACCTTTCTGCGCGAGCGCGCGAGGAACTCGAACACGCCGACAGTGGCAACGGTTGGCTGCATGACCTTCGAGCCGAACGCGATCAACGTCATCCCTTCCCGCGCCACCTTCACGGTGGATCTTCGCGATCCGGACGAGGAACGGCTGAGGCAAGAGGAGGCCGCACTCGCAGCCTACCTTGCGCAAGTGGCAAAGGAAGAAGGCGTGTCCTTCGAGGTCGAGCGCCTCGCCCGCTTTCAGCCAGTGGCGTTCGACGGCAAGATCGTCGACCTGATCGAGAAAGCAGCGGCCAGGCGCGGACACACGGTCCGCCGCATGACCTCAGGTGCGGGCCATGATGCGCAAATGATCGCGCGGATCGCTCCCGCGGCGATGATCTTCGTGCCGAGCCTTGGCGGCATCAGCCATAGTCCCAAGGAAAAGACCCCGGACGAGGATCTGGTCGCAGGAGCGAACATGCTTCTCGACGTTGTAAAGCAGATTGCGGGCGGAGGAATTTGAAATGGCGATCGATATCGATGCCCTGAAGAATGAAATGACGGCGTGGCGGCGCGACCTGCATGCCCATCGCGAGTTTGGATTCGAGGAGAAGCGCACCTCCGCCTTCGTCGCGGCCAAGCTGCGCGAATTCGGCCTCGATAACGTAGCGGAGGGTGTTGGAGGAACCGGTGTCGTCGGCACGCTCAAGCGCGGATCCGGCAACCGCTCGATCGCGCTGCGCGCCGACATGGACGCGCTTCGAATTCCCGAGCAGGGAAATCTTTCCTACAAATCGTCGAACCCGGGCGTCATGCACGCCTGCGGCCACGACGGGCACACCACCATGCTTCTCGGAGTCGCCAAACTGCTCGCCGAGGAAGGTGGTTTTGACGGAACCGTCCGTTTCATTTTTCAGCCGGCGGAGGAATGGGGACGCGGCGCGCTTGCCATGCTCGCAGACGGATTGATGGAGCGCTATCCGTTCGAGGAGATCTACGGCATTCACAACATGCCCGGCCTCCCCGTCGGCACATTCGAAACCCGGCCGGGCGCGATCATGTCAGCCGAAGACAATTTCGAGATCGTGCTGCACGGCGTCGGCGGCCATGCTGCGCGCCCCCATTGGGGCAACGAGGTTCTTGTCGCCGCCTGCGCCCTTGTGACCAACCTGCAGACGATCGTCTCACGGCGCCTCAGTCCGACGGACACCTCGGTGGTTTCGGTTACCGAACTCATCACCGACGGAACTCGAAACGCGCTGCCGGGAGAGGCGAGGATTCGCGGCGATGCGCGAAGCTTCCGTTCGGAGGTCAGCGCCGAAATCGAAAAGCAGATGCGCATCATCGCTGAGGGAACCGCTCTTGCCTATAATGTCTCGGCCGAGGTGACCTACACCAGGGAATTCGTTCCGCTGCTCAACGATCCCGATCTGGTCGAGGAGACCTTCGCCGCTGCTCACAGCATTCTCCCCGCGGAAAATGTTCGCATGGCACGGGAGCCGATGACGGGAAGCGAGGACTTCGCACACTTTCTGGAGCATGCGCCCGGCGTGTTCGTGTTCCTCGGCAACGGTGACTCGCCACCGCTGCACAATCCTCGCTATGACTTCTGCGACGACAGCCTGATCCACGGGACCAACTTCCACACTGCTATCGTCCGCCGCCGGCTTCCCCTGCCCTGATTTCACAGGTTGGCTGCGATCACACAGCCGTTGAGAACCACCAGGCCTGCAGACGCACGCACCTCGTCTTGCGCTCGGGGCACGCTGGATCCTTCACCACCGTCTGGACTGCGAAACATGATCGGCAAATCCGCCTAACAGTACCCCGAACGGCAAGCTTCTGATCGCCCTCGCGGCGACGAAGGCTGCGCCCGTGGCGATGGCGAGCTTTAGCCATGGATAGTCGCCCAGTTGGACATGAGCATTCGCGTCGACGGATGTAGCCTTGGCTTTCAGCGCTGCTTCCGCATCGTCACGCAGCAGGCCGACGCGGGCCTGAAGTAGCCTCAATTCCCGCTGCAGGTGGTGCAGACTTTGGTCGGCCTTGTCGCGCGCGGACTCGGCGGCCGCGTCGGCAAAAGGCGGTTCGCCTTCCGCGACCAGTTCCTCGGGGTCGGGGGGGAGAAAGCCGTCGCGGTTGATGGATGATTGCATCGACATATCCTCGAATGAGTGAGCGCAGCAAGCCCGGCATTGCCGCCGGCCTCGCTGTACATCAATGATCGCGCCGGAAGCTCTGGCTCTGCTGCGATCCGCCTTGCGTCTGCGACTGCCGATCCGATTCGCTCGATGATGCGGAAGCATTGGCGAATCTGTAAGCACGAACCTTGGCGCTTCCATGCGCCGTGTCGCGCGTTACGACAGGCGCCTCGTCGGAAGCCGGCCCCTCGAACGCACTTTCGGATACGGCCAGGTCGTCCGCAGCCTTGCCGCCATGGGCCGAGCCGGCAAAGCCGGTATTCGACCCGCCTTGGCGTCCGCTTTCCGATAACCAGAGATCCGCCCGCTCGTCGATGTCGATGCTGCCCTCATCGTCCAGGATGTCATGAACGGTTTCGTAGAGTGCATCATCGATATCGTTGACCTGAACGAGGAAGCCGCCTCGTCGCAGGCCTTCGGCGTACATCGCGCGATCCTCATCCGGGAAGAAGAAGTCGGCCAGCGCATCGAAGAAGCCGCTGCGGTCGTCGCTCATGACACCGGCATTTTTTCCATCCGCCTCATATCCCGGCATCAATCTTATTCTCGCAACGGGGACGCCGGCATCCTCGAGACGGGAGACGGCGGATTCGGCTTCCGACCGACTGTCGAAAAATGCGGTAAGGCTGCCGCCGCCCACAGGACCTGAAAAACCCCGGTTGGTATCGTTGTGAATGTTGCTCACGGAACTCTCCTCTCGATGTCGCGTTCCAGCCGCCGACCCGACGATTGGTTTCCTGACTCGGAGAACCGGCAGCCGAGATGAATGTTCCACGACAAGGATGACCGGTCGGAGGAACAACGGCGGTTCCATAACGTTACCGCCTGTCTTCTCAAAAGCACACAAACCGAATTGCGCAACCTGCAGCACCCTTCGGCGGTTGACGTCAAATCATCGAGACGCTAGCACGGCGCTTGACGCATTGGGGACATTCATATGGACATCTTCACGGCAGCCAGTCTGACGGCTTTGCTGCAGGTCATCGCTATCGACCTTGTTCTCGCCGGCGACAACGCCGTGGTTATCGGTCTTGCCGCTGCCGGCCTCGAGGCCACGCAACGGCGTAAGGCGATCATCGTCGGCATTCTGGCCGCAACCGTTCTGCGTATTCTCTTTGCCAGCGTCGCAGTCTATCTGCTGGCGATCGTCGGCCTGCTCCTGGCCGGCGGCCTGCTGCTGCTCTGGGTCTGCTGGAAAATGTGGCGCGAGCTTCGCAATGGCCAAAGCGAGGAACATCTGGCGGAAAGCGGCGAAGGCGCGCCGAAAAAGACCTTCCTCCAGGCGGCGACCCAGATCGTGATCGCCGACGTCTCGATGTCGCTCGACAACGTTCTCGCCGTTGCGGGTGCTGCGCGCGAACATCCGAGCGTGCTGGTGATCGGCCTCGGTCTGTCGATCGCACTGATGGGGATAGCTGCCAACCTGATCGCCCGGCTGCTCGGCCGCCATCGCTGGATCGCCTATATCGGTCTGCTGATCATCCTCTACGTCTCGCTCGATATGATCTATCGCGGCGCCGTCGAGGTCCTGCCCTATATGCAGTGAGCCTGTATCCGTCGGGGTTCGCGCCCCGACCGGCTGCGTCCGTTCAGCATGTCGTGCAAAAGCGTGCAGCGGTTTTGCGGCAACGACATGCGAAGCGCGCACGGAGTGAATTCGAAAAATTCGCGACGCGCTTTAGAATTTATGCGCTGACCTCAATCTCGAAGCTCATCTGATCAAACGCCGGCACCACATGCTCGGGCGTCTCGCCCATCACCGCGTCGTAATCGAGCGGCGTATGCATATGGGTGAGAATCGCCCGTTTCGGCTTGAGCCGACCGATCCAGTCGAGCGACTGTTCCAGCGACAGATGGCTCGGATGATAGGTATATTGCAGGGCGTCGATGATGAGAACGTCGAGATTCTGCAGCTTCTCGACGGTCTGCGGCGGGAAATCGCTGATATCGCTGCAATAAGCCACGTCACCGATGCGGAAGCCGAGCGATTGGATATCGCCATGCTGCTGGATATGCGGGTAAAAGTCGATCTTGCCGCCGGGGCCGCGAATTTCGACAGGTTCGTCGATATTTTCGATGACAACAGGCAGCACGATCGGCGGGTAATTGCTGCCGGGCGGCGTTTCCAGGCAATAGCGGAAAGCTTCCCGCAGCCTGTCCATCGTATATTGGTCGGCAAAGATCGGCACCCGGCGGCGCGTATTGTGGAAATAGCCGCGCAGATCGTCGATGCCGTGAATGTGGTCGGCATGCGGATGGCTATAGAGCACGGCATCGACATGATCGGCCCCTGCCCTGATCATCTGCTCACGAAAATCCGGCCCGGTATCGACGACAACCGTCGTGACGCCGTCAGGCCCGAATTGCTGCACCATGAAGGAGGCGCGGGTGCGCCGGTTTTTCGGATTGTCGGGGTTGCAGGCGCCCCAGTCCCCGGTAATGCGCGGCACGCCCGGTGACGACGAACAGCCGAGAATGGTGAAACGCCGCCGGTAGAGCACGCCGCTAGATCCTTGGCATTTTCGAGAACAGGCGCAAAGCGTTCTCGGTCGTGATCCGGGCGATCTCCGCGTAGGAAATGCCGATCGTCTCGGCGAGCACTTCGGCCGTGTTGACGACATAGGACGGCTCGTTGCGCTTGCCGCGCCAGCGCTTCGGCGCCAGATACGGCGCGTCCGTTTCCACCAGCAGCCGCTCATGCGGGACCGTCTTGGCAATCTCGCGCAGCTCTTCCGACTTCGGGAAGGTCAGGATGCCGGAGAAGGAAATATAACCGCCGAGTTCGGCGCCGGTCCTTGCCAGTTCCGGGCCTGCCGAGAAGCAGTGCAGGATGAAGGGGAAGGCCCCCTTCCCTGTTTCCTCGGTCAGGATGGAAGCCATGTCTTCGTCGGCGCTGCGGCTGTGGATGACGAGCGGAAGCTGCGTATCCCGGGCGGCGGCAATATGCCGGCGAAAGCCGGTCTGCTGGTCTTCGGGCTTTTGCGTGTCGTAGAAATAGTCGAGCCCCGCCTCGCCGATCGCCACCACCTTTTGATGGGCATTCGCCAGGCGCACGAGGTCTTCCGTCTGGATATCCAGCTCGTCGCCGGCATTGTTCGGATGCGTGCCGACGGAGCAGAATACCGAAGGATATTTTTCGGTAATGGCGAGCAGCCCGTCGAGCTTGCGCACGCGCGTCGAGATCGTCACCATCTGTTTGACGCCGGCCTGATGGGCGCGCGTGACGATCTCGTCGCGCTCCGCCTCGAAGTCGGCGAAATCGAGATGGCAATGGGTATCGATCAGCACGGCCTCAAGCCTCCGGAGCCACGTAGCGCGGGAAGACCGGTGTCGGTGCCTCGAGCGGCGTTCCGGCAACAAGCCGGCCGGCCTCGCCGAGGGCGGCAAAATCGCGTTTGTCGGCAGGTGCCGCCACGAGATCGAGCAGCTTGCCCGATGAATCAGGCATGAAGGGCTGCAGCAGAATGGCGATCTGGCGCACGACTTCGGCGGTGACGTAAAGCACTGTGCCCATGCGAACCGGATCGGTCTTTTTCAGCGCCCACGGCGCCTGGCCGGCGAAATAGCGGTCGGTCTCGGAAACGACGGCTATGATCGAGGCAAGCGCCCGGTGGATCTGCTGTTTGCCCATGTCCTCGCGCGTCGACGCGTGCAGCGCATCGGCCTGCGCCAGCATCGCCTTGTCCTCGTCGGTCAGCAGCCCGCATTCCGGGATTTTGCCGTCACAGTTCTTGACGATCATCGACAGCGAGCGGCTGGCGAGATTGCCGATGCCGTTGGCGAGGTCGGAATTGATGCGCGTGCCGATCGCCTCTTCGCTGTAGCTGCCGTCCTGGCCGAAGGATACTTCGCGCAGGAAGAAGTAGCGCACCTGATCGAGACCGAAATGGTTCACCAGATTGACGGGATCGACGACGTTGCCGAGCGACTTCGACATCTTCTCGCCCTTGTTGAGCAGGAAGCCGTGGGCAAAGACCCGCTTCGGCAGCGGCAGCTTCGCCGACATCAGGAAGGCCGGCCAGTAGACGGCGTGGAAGCGGATGATGTCCTTGCCGATGATGTGGACATCCGCCGGCCAGTATTTCGCCCTGGGACCGTTCCTGTCCTCGATGTAGCCCGTCGCGGTGATGTAGTTGGTCAGCGCGTCGACCCAGACATACATCACGTGGGAGGGATCGTTCGGCACTTTGATGCCCCAGTCGAAGGTCGTGCGGGAGACCGAGAGATCCTTGAGGCCCGACTTGACGAAGGAGATCACCTCATTGCGGCGCTCGGCCGGACCGATGAAATCGGGATTGGCCTCGTAATGCGCCAGCAGCTTGTCCTGATATTCGGAGAGCTTGAAGAAATAGCTTGCCTCTTCCACCCACTCGACGGGCGTGCCCTGCGGGCCGTAGCGCACGCCGTCGGCGCGCAGCTCCGTCTCGTTTTCCTGGTAATAGGCCTCGTCACGCACCGAATACCAGCCGGCATAGCTATCCTTGTAGATGTCGCCATTCTCGGCCATCAGGTTCCAGATATTGCGCGACGTCTCGTGATGACGCTCCTGCGTGGTGCGGATGAAATCATCGTTCGAAGCGTTGAGCAGCTTCGCCATCGCCTGGAATTCGCCGGAGTTGCGGTCGGCGAGCGCCTGCGCGGTAATCCCCTCGGCGCGCGCTGTCTGCTGCATCTTCTGGCCGTGTTCGTCGGTGCCCGTCAGGAAGAAAACATCCCTGCCGTCCAGGCGCTGGTAGCGCGCCATCGCATCCGTCGCGATCAGCTCATAGGCATGGCCGATATGCGGCTTGCCATTCGGATAGGAAATCGCGGTGGTGATGTAGAAGGGTGTCTTGTCTGTCATGGCGGCCAATGTCCGGCTTACTCTATAAAAATGGTCAGCCGCTCTTAGCGCATGTCACCGTCAAGCGAAACATCAAGTTTTGGCGCCGTCGATGATTTCCGGGACACGGGGTCGTGAACTTGACTCCGCTTCGCACGCAATTTACCGGTCGTCAGAAAGAGGGCGGGACAGAACGAAGTGCCAGTTTTCATCTACCGGGATAGTCGTGGCCGCGCGCCGTTGGAGGCGCTTGCTTGACATTCGAGCCGCTCTATTCGCTTTCCGGCCTGTTCGTCGGCGCGCTTGTCGGCATCACCGGCGTTGGTGGCGGTTCGCTGATGACGCCCCTGCTGGTTCTGCTCTTCGGTGTCCATCCCGCAACGGCCGTCGGCACCGATCTCCTCTATGCGGCGATTACCAAGACTGCGGGCACCGCCGTTCACGGCATGCATGGACGGGTCAACTGGAAGATCGTCGGCAGCCTCGCCGCCGGCAGCGTGCCGGCCGCCTTGCTGATGCTCTGGCTGCTGGCCGGCGTTGATCGCAAAAGCATCGGTGTGACCAACACCATCACGGTCGCGCTCGGCTGGCTGCTTGTCATGACCGCAATCATGCTGGTCTTCCGTGGTTCCATACTGGAATTGGCGCGCCGCGCCATCGGCGATCGCACACCGCCGCGGCCGACAACCATTCTGTTCCTCACCGTCATTCTCGGCTTCTGCCTCGGCGTCCTCGTCACGCTGACTTCGGTCGGCGCCGGAGCGCTTGGGGTGACGATCCTGCTGGTGCTCTATCCCAAGCTGAATGTGCGCGAGATCGTCGGTTCGGATATCGTCCACGCGGTACCGCTGACCCTCATCGGCGGCACCGGCTACTGGCTGATCGGCGAGATCGACTGGGCCATGCTGTTTGCCCTGCTTGTCGGCTCGATTCCCGGCATCGTCATCGGAAGCCTTCTGGCGCCGAAGCTGCACGAACGCACGATCCGCATCGTCCTGGCTATGACCCTTGCGGTCGTCGCATGGAAGCTGCTGGCGTGAAGCATGTGCAGCGGTTTTGCGGCAAGCGCCTGCGCGAGGCGCTCTTGGCTGACACGGCCTAAAAATCTGGTCTAAAGGCCAGGCTGCTTGATGTCGGCGAGAATGCTGATGACCGTCTGTTTGCGATCGAGATTATAGGCGCTGGAAATGGCAAGCCGCTCGGTGATTTCGGAATAGAGCCGCGCCAGCCGCTCGGCGGTGGCGATTTTCCCCTCGCCCGCTGCCATACGCGCACGGTTCATGATGTCGTCGCCGACATGGCTGACGAAGAAATCGAAGATCGTGTCGCTTTCCTTGCCCGACAGCGCATCGGCCAGCCGGTGCATCGCCTTGCGGGCCGCCGGCCCTTGGGCGGAAAGCACCTCGTCATAGGCCGCGATAATCTCTCCGCCGCCGTAGTTCAGGAGTTTCAGCGCTTCGCCGACGCTGCCCTTTGCCGCCGCAAGCACCGCCCCGCCCTCACCCGTTATGCCGAGATGATCAAGCGCTGCCGCCAGCGCCTCGTCCGAAAGCGGCGACAGTTTCAGCGGCAGGCAGCGCGAGCGGATCGTCGGCAGCAGCCGACCCGGCGCATGCGAGAGCACCAGAAACAGCGCCCGCTTCGGCGGTTCCTCGAGGATCTTCAGAATGGCGTTGGCCGCATTGCGGTTCATGTCGTCGGCCGGATCGATGATGACGATCCGCCAGTTGCCGGTGCCCGACGTCTGCGAGAAGAACTTACCGGCGCGGCGCACCTCGTCGACTGTTATCGCCGATTTCACCTTGCCGGTCTTTTCGTCAACCGGCCGGGCAAGATGCAAGAGGTTGTGCGAGGCGCCGGAGACGATCTGCCGGCTAACGGCGGAATCAGGATCCGGATCGCCGATCGTCTCCGGTGCCGTCTCAGGATCGGGGTGCGAGAGTACGTGATTGGCGAAGCGGAAGGCGAGTGTCGCCTTGCCGATGCCCTCCGGTCCTTCGATCAGGATAGCATGATGGCCTTTGCCGGATCGGTAAGATTGCGCGAGGAAGGCCTCGGCCTCCTCATGGCCGAACAGCCTGGTATTTTCGGCGGGCCAGATGGCGCCGTCGAGCAGTCCCGGCCTTTCCTCACTCATAATGGGCTTCACTCATGATGGGCAGCTTCCGGCGTCCGCGCGCGGTCGGTAGGCGACTTCAGCTGCTTGACGATCGCCAGGATCTCGGCCGCGATCGCCTCTTCCGTCTGCATGGCGTTGACCACGTGGCAGCGCTCCGGCTCGCGCGCGGCAATATCGAGAAAGGCTTCACGCCGCTTCTCGTGGGTTTCGAGCCGTTCCTTCTCGAAGCGGTCGGGCGCTTCGGCAGCGCTGCGCTTCTGCGCCCGCTCCAGGCCGACCTTTGCGGGAATGTCGAGGATCAAGGTGCAATCCGGCACGACACCGTTGATGGCGATGCGCTGCAGCGTCTCGATGAAATCGGGTTCGAGGTTGCCGGTGATCCCTTGATAGACGCGGGAGGAATCCATGAACCGGTCGCAGAGCACGATCTTGCCGGCGGCAAGCGCCGGCCGGATCACCTCTTCGACATGGTCATTGCGCGCAGCGGCAAAAAGGATCGCCTCCATCCGCGTGCCGAAGGCCTCAGCGGCGCCCGACAAGAGCACGTGGCGCACGGCCTCGGCGCCGGGCGACCCGCCTGGTTCCCGCGTCACCAGCACCTCGTGACCTTCGCCCTTCAGCGTCTCGGCGAGGCGGCGGATCTGCGTGGATTTGCCCGCGCCTTCCCCGCCTTCAAACGTAACGAACAATCCCGTACCGGATGACAATGACAGCTTCCCGCATTCCGGGCGCCGCACGCGCGCGCCCTGCCTCTTCTATCTATCCGAAGACATCGGGAAGGAAAACCTTTCGCCGCGGCGACATAATCACCTTCCCCGGCAAATTGTATCAGAAGGCCAGGCGTTCAAGTCTTGAACATGTGGCGCGCGACAGCGCGGCCGCTTGGCGATAACGGCTTCAGCCAGGCGCGGACTTGTCCCAGAGCCAGGAGAAAAACAGCGATTCGCCGAGTTCCAGCATGGCATCCACCGCGCGGCTGCTGAGCGAGCCTTCGCCAACCGCCTGCGCGGTATAGAGGGGCACTTCCCTGAGAAGCCGACTGCCGGCGAAAATCCTGAGGGTGCCGGCCTGATAATCCGGCTGCACCGGCGCTGTCAGCGGCCAGTGATAGACGATGCGCGCCGACAGCCGGTCGGGGTTGCTGACCGGAATATAGACGCTGACCGGCGCTTTGGCGATGAGATCGACGGTGCGCGCCGTGCCGCCATAGACGCTGGCTGCGCCGATCACTTCATGCTCGGCGAAGATCTGCCGGTTCTCGAAGGCCGTCAGGCCCCATTCGAGCACCCGCTTGGCCTCCTCCGTCCGCTCCTTGTCGGAGGCGATTCCGGCGAGCGCCAGAAACAGCCGCCGACCGTCGCGCTGGACCGAGGCGACGATCGAATACCCCTCACCCTCGGTGAAGCCCGTCGCAAGTCCGTCAGCGCCGAGATCGAGCCCGAGCAGCGGGTTGCGGTTGCGCTGGAAGATCCTGTTCCACTCGAAATCGGGCTGGGCAAAATAGGGATAGAGATTGGGATAGGATTGCTGGAGGGCGGCGGCAAGCGTCACCATCTCGCGCGCCGTCACCTTGCTCTTACCATCAGGAAGGCCGGTGGAATTGCCGAACACCGCCTTCTCCATGCCGATTTCGCGGGCGCGCCGCGTCATCGATTCGGCGAATTGCTGCTCGCTTCCGGCCATGCCCTCGGCGAGGATGATGCAGCTGTCATTGGCGCCCTGGATGGCGATTCCCTTGATCAGGTCCTCGACGCGCACACGCGATTTCAGGGCGGCAAACATCGTTGCCGTCCGCGACGGCGCGCCGCCGGTGCGCCAGGCATATTCGGAAACGGGATATTCGGTATCGAGCGTGATCTGCCCCTTGGTCACCGCCTCGAAGACGAGATCCATCGTCATCAGCTTGGCGAGCGAAGCCGGCGAAAAGCCCTGGTCCTCGTTCTTGGCGAGAAGCACCGTGCCGGTGGAGGCCTCGATCATATAGGCCTGCGCCGCCTTAGTGGCGAAACCTGCAGCGCTCCCATCGGCCGGCTGCGCACTTGCGGCGAGCGGCATCACGCATGCAAGAGCAAGGGCGGCGAAAGCGCGGCGCGGTTTTGCCGCCGGAATTGCAGCAAGACAAAAGCTTGGAGCGGTTCTGCGCTTCGGTGAAAAGCGCAACCGCTCCAGAAGGCGAAGCACAGGCCTCAGCATCGCAATTCCCATCCGTCAACGGCATTTTTGACAAGGTTAGAGCGCGGCGAAATCCGATGCAATCGCTCTGCTCAGCGCGCCGCCGATTTTGCCTGCTGGCGCTTGGCCGAGGCCAGGATCGAGGCCTGCGTCAGCCCGTCATTGCGCACCATCACCGCGTCGAAGGCGAGATCGACCGTCACCGTCTTCACGTCCTCGTTCTGATAGCCGAGCGCGAGGGAAGGTTGCGAGCCGCCATAGGGCCGCTCATAGGGCATGGGACCGATCTCCGGCAGCACGACCATCTGTTCGAAGGCCGGCGCGGCGCTGGAGGACGGAGCCGGTGGCGCCACCAGGACATGGGCGGCCGGGGCAAGCGCGGGCGCCGCATTGTAGCGTGCGCTCGGCGTCGAGCCGGCATAGGAGGTCGCCGACATCTGCACCGGCACCCTGGCCGGCTGCGCCTCGTAACCTTCCGCGCTCTGCAGCTGATCGCGGGTGATCTTGCGGCTGTTGGAGGCAACCATGACGCCGCTTGCGATCTGCCCTTCCGGATTGACGCCGGGAATGCGGCTGCCCTTCGGCACGTAGGAAGCCATCAGGTAGGGCATGTCATGGCCGTCCATGCGGGCTTGGCCGACATATTGCACGCGCACCTTGCCGGTGCCGCTGTGCTGTAGATCCAGCATGTCGGCGGTCTTGTTGGAAAGATCGATGATGCGGCCTTCGTGATACGGACCGCGATCGTTGACGCGCACGATGATCGACGAGCCGTTCTCGACGTTGGTGACGCGTGCATAGCTCGGCAGTGGGAAAGTCGGGTGCGCGGCGGAAAGATGCATCTGGTCGTAGACTTCGCCGTTCGCCGTCAGGCGTCCGTGAAAGGCCGAACCATACCAGGAAGCGATACCGACCTTGTTATAGGAGAAGTCTTCCTTCGGATAATACCACTTGCCCTTCACCACATAAGGGTTGCCGACCATGTAGCGGCCACCGCCCTTGGGGATGTTGTTGCCGGTGGCGACGCGGGGGCTGGCCTTCACGCCATATTCGGATTCGGAGAAATACTCTTTGCCATGGGCCTTTTTCTTCGGCACGGCCTGTGTCGTGCCGCACGCCGCAACCGTCGCACACATCGCCGATATCGCCAGCCACCGCGCTGTCGTGGCGATAGACGCCGCCCCGTATCCCAATCTCATATGTCCCACGCCGCTCAAAGATCGTTATGGTTAAGGAACTTTGCCATCTCGGGCCAATAACCCCTTATGCCCACCCGCCTAACGAGACTTTAATCTTGCTAGGTTCGTGGCGAATTTACGAACGTTTTCGAAGCGATAGCGACAATTCTAATGATTATGGTTTACAGATCACTAACCCGAGGCTGCCACCCTGCCCTTCCGCGACTGCAGTCAGAACCGCTATCGGCGTGCCGATGCGGATCATTCGGCGACTGCAAAGCCAGCTTTCGCAGCGCCAGATGCCCCGGAACGAAACAGCTGCGACATGAAGGTTAACGGCCACTGAGCGCCAGGAGGCCGCCAATCTCCGCTGGAGTTGGAGCTTTCACCCCAGGGTAGTTGCGCTGCCTGCTCTTCACCCTGTTGGGCGTGGCTTGCGGGGGTAACCGCGGCAGTCACTCTCTTGGAGCGTGTAGTTTGTTGCTTGACTCAAAGTGGAGTAGAAAGTTTATTTGCCGGGCTCGGGTCGCCGGGCGTCCTTTCCACGCTCATCTTTAGGGAGACGAGCTATGGCAAATCACAAACCAGCAGTGCCTGACGTGTCGGTACACGACTACGCACCAGCGGAAGCCATTGAAGGAAACCTTCTCGACAACGCCACAGATTCCGACGGCGACCTGCTTCAGGTTCAGTTCGTCAATGGAACAAGAATTCCCAACAAGGCGGGTGAAGCAGGATATCTGACCATTGAGGGCGAGCACGGAACGCTGACGATCTTTAGCAACGGCAGTTATAGTTACACGGTCAGTGATCCCGCAAGCCTTGCGTCCGGTGAAGTCTTCGCCGAAAAATTCTCCTTCAAGATTTCCGATGGAAAAGGCGGCACCGATGTCGCCAATCTCAACATCGGCGTGCATGCGCCTCCGCAAGGGCTGTATTCCATCGATTTCGAGAACGCGCCGACGGAATATCCCGGGCAGGCGGATATCGCCTCGGGCTATGCCGGTTTCAAGTTTGGCGACAAGCTCGACGGCAATCTGTGGACGGTCGCCGAATCCGGCGGCAACGAATACGTCGTCACCAATCCCTACAATCCTTTCTTCGATCGCGTCGACGGTAAGCTCTTCACGATCGAGGGCGTCGATGTCGCGACGGTTTTCGACCCGGCCTATCAGGGTGTCGATGCCCTTGTGACGTTCGAAGGCTATATCGACGGCAACAAGGTGAGCGAGATGTCGCTGACGGTTTATGGCGACACCATTGCCGATGGCCAGCACATTTCGTTGGCAGCCTTGGGAGCAGTCGATTTCATCCGCTTCGATATTCAGCCCGATGTAGAGCCGACGGGCTTTCCGCAGCTCGCATTTGACAACTTCAGCGTCCTCGTATGACGACGGCAGAGAGAAGCGGCTGTCAAAGCCGCTTCTCTGCAGAACAAGTTGACGCTGCGGTCAAAGCTGCTAAAAAGCCGGCCTGTGAGTGAATGGGCAGCAAATCGGCAGAAACCACCGATGCACCGGAAATCCCGCAACGGAATTTCTTACAGCTTCTCAATTACTTGGAAGAGTGTCCGAGTGGTTTAAGGAACCGGTCTTGAAAACCGGCGTGCGGGAAACCGTACCGTGGGTTCGAATCCCACCTCTTCCGCCATTTTCCATTTTACGTGCCGGCGTTCAGCCGCCCGATGCAGCGGTCCTTGAGGCATGCCCCCTAAGAGACCGAATGAAAACGGCGGCCCCGCCGTTTTCTGCAGCGATAATCCTCAGGTCGGAAAGAAAGCCGGCGGCCTTGCCGCAGCCGGATCGCTCGCGACCGTTATTCCAGAACGACCACGGCTTCGACCTCGAAGAGCATCGGGTCTATTGCAAGTTTGGGAACCGGGACAAGCGTCTGCGCCGGCAGCGCCGCGCCGAAGGTTTCTTTGACGTTCCTGGTCAGCGCTTCGAGCTTGGATATGTCGTGATCGACCACGAAGACCGTAAGCTTGACGACCTGATCCGGCCTTGCGCCGAGCCCGTCGAGAGCGGCGCGCAGATTTGCGTAGGCCTGCTTAACCTGGACGGCGAAGTCCGGCGACAAGGCGCCGGTGCTGTCCTGGCCACCCTGCCCGGAGATATAGGCCAACCGCGCGCCGCGGGGTGCGATCACCGCCGTGCTATAGCCGTTCGGCGTTGGGTCGTAGAGGTTTTTCGGGTTGACGATGGTTGGCTTGAGGTCGCCCGCGTTTGCCGTCGTCGCAGTGGAAACTCCCGTGGTCATGATGATCAGCCCTCCGATAAGCAGATGTTTGATGGTGTGTGACATGATTTTCTCTTGGCCTGCGGCCTGCGAGCAATGGCGCCCGCAGTCTCCGGATTGAATTCTCATTCGATCGCTGCATAATTGACTCGTACAAAGTACGATCAAATCGCATCGTACGTTGTACGAGTCAATCCGGCCAGAGTCGACATTCGTGGCCTTATCGGCTTAAAACGACCTTCGGATCATTTAGGAAGGACGCATGGCAGCCAAAGGCGGCCCTCAGGATAAACGGCCTCAACGGCGAGCTAGGTCACTCCCGTCCATGCAGCAGGCGGGCAGTGAGCCGGCGCTTTCGATCGAACGGATCGTGGCGACCGCGGTCGAACTGCTGGACGCTGAAGGTGTCGGCGGATTGAAGATGCGCCGCCTGGCCGATCGCCTCGGCGCGGGCGCGATGAGCCTCTATTGGCATGTCGACAACAAAGAGGAAGTCTTTGATCTGGCGCTCGACTCGGTGCTCGAATATCGCGGGCCGCCGCAAAGGATCGAGGCTGCGGATTGGCGCGGTGCAATCTTTCACATGCTCGAGGACTGGCGCGCCAGCATGCTGCGCCATCCCTGGTCGGCATCGCTGCTGCCGCGTCGGGCGCTCGGTCCGAACATCCTCGGTCGCCTGGAACTGCTGGGCAGGATATTATCCGGAGCCGGCGTCGCCGAGGCAGATTTGAACGGTGCGATATGGTCGCTCTGGAACTATGTGATCGGCGCGACCATCACCCGTACGAACTTCGACCTTTCCGACGACGACATGGCCGCCGCGCAGCAGCGCCTTGCTCATCTTAGCGAAAAATATCCGACGATCGAGCGCTCCCGTCTGCTGCTCGATAGTGATTGGGACGGCGCTTTCAGGAAAGGTCTGGATTTCCTGCTCGACGGGCTCGTGCCAAGACTATGAACTGCGCTCAGCCTTCCAGTTGATCAGCGCTTTTGGTCAGGATCGCGATCAGATGGTCTTTCACGATCTGAACCCGCGGCGTCCGAGCCGCCTGATCCTGCACCAGAAGCCATAGATCGAGGCTCAGTCTGGGAATGTCTGAGAGGACAGGCGTCAGCCCGGTTCGAAGAGCGGCGAAACAGGGCAGAACGGCAATGCCGAAGCCGCTTTCGACCGCAGTCAGCTGCGCCGCGAACGAAGCAAACCGCATCGCCGGCTGCAGGCCCGGAAAAAGCTCTTCAAGCCACAGCGCCATTGAGAGATAGCGAAGCTCCTCGCTCCATCCGATCACCCGGTGCGCGCTCAGATCCCCTTCGTTCGACGGCGTGCCATGGGCGTCCAGATAGTCCTGGTGGGCATAAAGGCCGAACGCGATCTTGCCGAGGCTGCGCATCCGGTAGCTGCCCCTTTCCGGCGGCACGATCCGAAGGACGATATCGGATTGCTGGGTCGCCAGCTGCACTGGCCGGACGCTGGATCTGATGTCGAGCCGGATGCCGGGATAATCCCGCATCAAGCCGCCAAGACCGGGGATGAGGATTTGCTGCCCCAGCAGCTCGGGAGCGTCGATCCGCACGACGCCCGACATGCGATCCCCCGCCTCTTGCGCCGACCTTTCGAAAGCCTTCACCGACGTTTCGGCCTGTTCGGCCGGCATCTGCAGGCCAAGGCCCGCCTCGGTCAGTTCATATCCGTCGACGTGACGCCGAAACAGCGTTGAACCCAGGGCCCGTTCGAGAGCATCGATCCGGCGCGACACCGTGGATGTGCTGACGCCCAATCGGCGTGACGCTGCACTCAATGATTTGAGCTCCGCGACGGCGATAAAGAATTTCAGGTCATTCCAGTCCATCCGGCTTTCCATTTTTGGAAGAGTGCTTTCTCAATTCGACAATCGCCTATTGGCGCTGATTTGATATCATCATGGCCATAACGGCAAGGATAACACCGTGGCGGCGGCGGCGTACGCCTCGGGGTTTTCCAGATTTGCGACGCCCAACATCTCGGGCGGTCCAATATGCGCGAGGCTCTCTTATGATCGTCCAGGCCTGCATCAACGGCGCGCGTCCAAGCGATTTCCACCCGCGCATTCCGCTGACGCTCAATGCCATGGTGCACGATGCTGCAGCTTCGGTTGCGGCCGGAGCCGCCGAGCTTCATGTTCATCCGCGCGGAGCCGATGGGAAAGAAAGCCTCGCGGCCGTCGACGACACGGTCGCCGCCATCCGCCGTGCCTGCCCGGGGACGCTGATCGGCGTGTCCACCGGCGCCTGGATCGAAGGTGATCCGGAGCGGACGCGGCAAGCGATCGGCCGGTGGCGCGTCCTGCCGGATTATGCCTCCGTCAACCTGTCCGAAGACGATGCGCCCGGTGTTATGCAACTGCTCAGGCAGAAGGGCGTCGGGATCGAAGTCGGCCTGGCGTCGCTCGCCGATGCGGAGCGCTATGTCAGCTTCGGCGACCATGAGCGGGTCTTCCGCGTGCTGATCGAGCTCGATGATGAGAAGGATCTGCAGCGCGCCTGTCATATCAGCGACGGCATCATCTCGGTGCTCGTGCGCAGCCGGCAACCCAGGCCTGTTCTCCTCCACGGGTTCGACGAGACCGTCTGGCCTTTCGTCAGAGCGGCGCGCGAGCGGCGTTATTCCACCCGCGTCGGCCTTGAAGATGGCAAGCACCTGCCGGACGGAACGATCGCCGGCGACAATGCCGCCCTCGTCGCCGCAGCCGTTGCGATCTTCCGCGGCCAATCGGGCTGATCCCGGTGTCGACCTTTTTCTCCGTAGCCGGGTCCGTCTGCCCCGGTCGCCCCATTGCTCCTCACGAGGCAGAGCCATGACAACCAGAATGGAAGCTTTCCGATTTTCAGAATTTGGCGCGCCTGAGGTGCTCAAGCGCGAAACGATCGAGCTCAGCGCGCCGGCTGCCGGCGAAATCCAGATCAGGCATCTCGCCATCGGTGTGAACTATGTCGACGTCTATCATCGCAAAGGCGTCTTTGCGGCCCAGCTTCCGCTGCCGAGCGGACTTGGCGTGGAAGGGGTCGGCATCGTCACCGCGCTTGGCGACGGCGTCGGGAATTTTGATCTCGGTGACCGCGTCGCCTATGTCGGCGGTCCGCCGAACGCCTATTCAACCCATCGAAACCTGCCTGCCGCGCGCGCTCTGCCGGTGCCCGACGCGCTCGAGAGCGAAACCGTCGCCGCCCTGGTTTTCAAGGGGCTGACCGTCGAATATCTGATCCATCGCTGCGTGCCGGTGGCCAAGGACGACATCGTTCTCTTTCATGCTGCAGCAGGCGGTGTCGGCTCGATCGCCACGCAATGGCTGAAGCATCTCGGCGCCACCGTCATCGGCACTGTCGGCTCGCCGGAAAAGGCCGACATCGCGCGGGCAAACGGCTGCGACCACACGATCATCTATACCAGGGAAGATTTCCGGGCACGGATAGCCGAGATCACCGGCGGCAAGGGCGTGCACGTCGTCTACGATTCGGTCGGTGCCGACACCTTTGCCAGGTCCCTCGATTGCCTGCGCCCGCGCGGCACGCTTGTCAGCTTCGGAGAAGCTTCCGGTCCGGTCGCTCCCCTCAACCTTGCCTCTCTCGGCGCAAAGGGATCGCTCTTCGTCACACGACCGTCCATCGCACATTACACGGCTGACCGCAGCGAGTACGAGGCGGCAGCGAAAAATCTCTTCCGCGCCATCGAGGCCGGTATCGTCAAGGCGCCGAACCTCGCGAAATACAGGCTGGGCGATGCGGTGAAAGTGCATGAGGACATGGAATCACGCAGCACGCGCGGTTCGATCATCCTCATTCCGTCAGGCCCCTCACGATAAGAGCGAGTAGACCCAGACGCCGATAGAAGCCCAGAAGATCACCGGCGTCAGTATCATTCCCAAAACGACGATTTTCGTCACTGCTATAAAACTCCGCAATTCCGCCCCGCGGCGAAAACCTATTGCAGCAGCTACGAGTTTGGTATCGGCACGAAGTCCGGGTCGGATCGGACCTTGGTCTCAGTTTTGCTTCTCGTCCGACAGTACCGCGCGCCTCTTGGGACACGCAAGGGATGCGGTAATCCGTTAGATCGACATGTCAAAGCCCAAACGAATCATTCAGCCGCGCGATGAAGCGCGGTTTTTGAGCGTGGCGTTCGAGGATCGAATGCAGGCGGCGAGTGAAGTCGGCGGCTTCGCCACTTTCGTCGGCGATCGTTTTCACGTCGATGAGGAGACTGGCGGCTTTGTCGTAACCGGAAGCGTTACGGCGTTCGATCTCGACCTCGATCTCGCGCCAGACATGCTCGCCCCGCTCCATGATCGCATTCAGCCGCGCGCGGCGAGCGCGAGCCTCTTCCGCCGCCTTCCGTTTTTGCTCCGCCGCCAGCCGTTCGTCTTCCCTGCGCCTGCGGGCATCGCGGATGGCGCCGGCACGGGCTTGCAGTTCGGCGACCGTTGGCCTCGGGTTGGCGGCGCAGGTCGCAGGCGCAAAGAGGCTTCGGGCCCGTTGCCCCAATTCGCTTGCCATATGCGGATCGCCCTCGATCACGCGGGTAAGAATCATCGTCTTTTCGCTGTCGGGCAACGCAGCCACGAAGCGTTGGACGGCATCCGATGCCATGGCGCGGTCGGATGCCGTCTCGGCCGGGCGTTCGGCTGCCGCCGCGACAAGGTCGGCATCGAGACCGAAGAAGCTCGCGAAAGCTTCCAGGGCGCCGTTCATCGGGCCGATCCCAGGCAAGGGCGCCACTGCATCGGGCGCGAGAGCCTCCGCCTGCGCAGCCATCAGCCACAGCAGATAAAAGAGCCGGAGGTCGCCACGCAGCACATCGCCGCGCAGCGGCGTCAACGCCGCGAGCCAGCCCGATCCGTCATCGTCGTCGTAGTCCGGGACTTCCTCGGAGAAAATGTCGAGAATCAGGTTCTCGCCCGATGTCCTGAGTTCGACGCCATCGCCCGCACCGAGAAATTCGTCGACGCGTTGCCGATCAATCAGCCGTTTCGGGAAACGGATCATCAGCCGCCGCGTTCCCCAGTTGGCGAGGTAGAGGTGCATATCGAACCAGCATTCCATCAGCTCTGCCGGGTCACCCTTGAAGTCACCCCATTCGTAAGAATTGGTGAAGCTCGTGGAGGTTATCCGCGCCCGCGTCGACAGGCTCCGCAGAGCTTGTCGATCGGCTTCGCCAAGCGGGCGATCGATCGCCTGAAACTCGTAGTATTGATATTCGCTCATGACCGTGGTTGTTGGGATTTCATCGTGAGGACGGTGGTTCAAGTCTGCGATCCGGCTCGCTTAGACCGGCAGTAAGCCAGCAGTTTCGAAGATTCGAAGCGCCTCGGCAAGCTTGATCCGCAACGAGCGCAATCATCTGCCATCAGAATTCTTTGGCGTGCCTCGTCGGCAAGCTCTCGCCGCAATGGAGAGCGCGACGGTGATCAGCGCGGCGGCAACCGCGAAGGTGATCCTCATGCCCGACGTCACTGCCTCCGCGCCTGCCGTTGCGATATCCGGTGCCGCCGATGCTCGCGTGAATATAGCGCCCATGACGGAGGCGCCGGTGATCAGCCCGAGATTGCGCGACAGATTGAGCGCCCCCGAGATGACCCCGCGCTGACCGGGGGCGACATCTGCCATGACGGCCGTGTTGTTCGCCGCCTGGAACAGCTGATAACCGGGCGTGAGGATGGCGACGGCGGCGATGTAGCCGGCAATGCCGGGAAGTGCGGCAAGAGCGGTGGCACCTGTCACCATGGTGGCGAGCCCCGCAGCGATCACCAATGGCGCATCCAGCCGATCGACGAGGCGACCAGCCGGAATGCCGCTCAGGATGGAGATGACGGGGCCGATCGACATGACGGCGCCAACGGCAGCCTCGCCGAGGCCCAGCGCACGGGAGAGATAGAAGGGCGCGACCACCAGCGTCGCCATCATGACGGTCGAGACCAGCGCGTTCATAGCCAGGCTGGCGCTCAGCCGGCGATTGCGGAACGCCGCCAATCGGATCAGCGGCGATGCCGTCCTCGCTTCGACGAAGACGAAGAGACCGACGCCGCAAACGGTCGCTGCCAGCAGGGCCAGGTTCAGCGGCCCGAAGCTGCCGCGCCCGATCGTCATTGCCAGCGCATAGGCTGAAAGCGTCGCGGCAAGCAGCACGGTGCCGGCCATGTCGAAACCGGACTGCTGTGTTTTCCCGATCCTGGCGTCGGCAGGCAGAAAACGATAAGCGAGGGCGAAGGTGACGGCGCCAAGCGGCACGTTGACGAGGAAGATCGCCGGCCAGCCGAACCCGGCGAGCAGAACGCCGCCGAGCGACGGACCGAGAGCGGTGCCGATCGCCGACATGGTGCCGAGCAGCCCCATGGCGCTGCCGGTCTTCGCCTTCGGTACCGTTTCGCCGACAAACGCCATGGAAAGGGCCATCATGATCGCCGCGCCGAGGCCCTGCACCGCCCGCGCAGCGGTGATCAGCCAGAGCGCCGGTGCAAGCGCGCACAGGACGGAGGCCAGCGTGAAGAGCAAGATACCGATAAGCAGCAGCCGTCTGCGGCCGAACATATCGCCGAGCCGCCCGACGCTGACGATCAACGTGGTTATGGCAAGGAGGTAGGCCAGCACGATCCACTGCGCGTCCTGGAAAGAGCCGGCGAATGCCCGGGCAAGGGCCGGCAGGCCGACATTGGCGATGCTGGTGCCGAGCGACGGCAGCAGCATGGAGAATGAAAGACTGGCGAGTGCCCAGCGGACGGACGTCGACCGTTCGGCGACCGCCTCGCCTTGTTCTGCAATGATCGGCTTCACCTTGACCTCCGTTTCGCGCTCCTAAAATGGAGCTCACGAAACCTATTCCTACCCGCGGCATGGCGGAAGGCGCAGCATTTGCAGTTCATTCATGCATTTGACGCCACATCATGGGGAAACCATGTTATACCGCATGCATGTCGACACCTGACCTTAACCTGCTTGTCACCCTTGATGTCCTGCTTGCCGAAGGCAGCGTTGCCCGTGCCGCCGAGAGACTGCGTCTCAGCCCTTCGGCCATGAGCCGGCAACTGGCGCGATTGCGCGAAACCACGGGCGATCCGCTGCTGGTGCGCGCAGGCCGCGGCCTGGTGCCGACACCGCGGGCGCTCGAACTGCGCGAGCGGGTCGGCCGCATCGTCGAGGATGGCCGGGCGGTGCTGCGTCCTGCCGAGGCGCTTGATCTCAGCCGGCTCGTCCGGACGTTCACGCTGCGCGCCAGCGAAGGCTTTGCCGAAAGCTTCGGCCCCGATCTCATTGCTCGTCTCAGCGGGCAAGCGCCCAGCGTGCGGCTGCGTTTCGTTCAGAAACCGGACAAGGACAGCGCGCCGTTGCGCGATGGAAGCGTCGATCTTGAAACCGGTGTCGTCGACGGCACGATAGGACCGGAGGTGCGCACGCAAGCCTTGTTCCGCGACCGTTTCGTCGGCGTCGTGCGAATCGGGCATCCGCTTTGCCGGGAGGAGATCACGCCCGCCCGTTACGCAGCCGGCGGCCACATCGCCGTCTCGCGGCGCGGGCTCGACAAGGGATCGATCGACGGCGCTTTGAACGCGCTCGGGCTGGAACGGCAGGTCGCCACCATCGTCGGCGGTTTTTCCACGGCGCTGGCGCTCGCCCGCGCCTCCGACCTGATCGCCAGCGTTCCCGAACGTCACACGCTCGCCTTGCGAGTTGGAATGCACAGTTTCCCGCTTCCCGTCCCGACGCCGGAGCTGACGATTTCACTGCTTTGGCACCCCAGAATGGATGCCGATCCCGGGCATCGCTGGCTGCGCGGTTGCGTTCGTGACGTTTGCGCAGCGACGTGACTGGAGAGCCCGCGAGGCCGAGGTCGGATAGGACTATCAGGGGGCGGCGGTTGACTATCCCGTGTCGCCGTGATTTCCCCTCCCGCATCATCAAGTGAGGACATCATGGCCGAGGACATTATCGTAAAGGACAGCAACGGAAGCCAGCTTCACGACGGCGATTCTGTGACCCTCATCAAAGACCTCAAGGTCAAGGGCACCTCAGAGACGCTGAAGCGTGGGACCCTGGTCAAGGGCATTCGCCTGACGGACAATCCCGGCGAGATCGAGTGCAACACCAAGCAGGTCAAGGGCCTCGTGCTGAAAACGGAATTTCTGAAGAAGGCATAGGATTTCTTCGCCCGCGGCGACCCCTGGGTGCCTATTCCGCCACTTCCGCGGTAATCACCTCGAAGCGGGAGAGTGTTGCCGGGCCGAAAGCCGTCGACATGGCGACGTCGGTGGCGTCGCGGCCGATCGCCATCAATATTCTGCCGATCCGCGGCGTGTTGTGCCGCGCATCGACCGTATGCCAATGACCGCCGAGAAAGACTTCGAACCAGGCGCTGAAATCCATGGGATTGGGATCGGCCGGAACGCCGATGTCGCCGAGATAGCCCGTGCAATATCTCGCAGGAATATTCATGCATCGGCAAAGCGCCATGGCGAGATGGGCGAAGTCGCGGCAGACGCCGCTCTTGTCGGTGAAGCCGCCATGCGCGGTCCTGAGAACGTCGGCCTTCTGATAGTCGAAGGTGATGTGGTTATGCACAAAGTCGCAGATCGCCTGCACGCGCGCCCAGCCGAGCGGCGTCGACGAAAAAGTTTCCCAGGCAAAATCCGAGAGCCTGTCGGTGTCGCAATAACGGCTGCCAAGCAGGAAGACGAGCACCTCGTCGGGCAGGTCCTTGATCGCGTGCTGCACGGCCTCGGTGGGCACGACGTCGGCTTGCCCCGTATCGTAGATCTCGAAGCTGGTCGAAATCGTCGTCAGCCCGGGCGGGGCGACGATCCGGCTGCAGGCATTGCCGAAACTGTCGGTATATTCCCAGGCTTCGATTGGCCGGTCGAATGTCAGGACCTGCTCGCTCAAAAGATCGGCGCGACGGGAGGGGTGAATGTTGAGCACCAGTAGCATCGGCGTCGGCTGGATGCATTCATAGCCCAGATGAAACCCGGCGCGTATCTTCATTGTGGCTTCCTCGTCCTCTCCCCGCATGAGCGGAGGTGAGTATGGAACGCCGATAGCGCTGCCCGGTTCCAGCAGGCCGCGCAACTGTCATCCAGCCGCGGGCGATCCACCGTCACCCCTCTTTTATCCAAGGCTGCCGCGTGGTCACATTGACCTGGACTGTCATGCTGTCGAAATCCGACCCGTCGCCGTCATAGCTCCCGCTCAATGGAATTGCCTGGCGCGGATCACGGGCAACGGCCACGCGAATGAGATCGCGGTTGCCGACGATGCCGTTGGTCGGATCGAATTCCGCCCAGCCGGCCCCGGGAAGATAGATCTGGCACCATGCATGCGTCGAACCGCCGCCGAGCACGGTGGAGCCATCCCGATCGGGAACGTAAACATAGCCGCTGACGAATCGCGCTGCCAGGCCGAGCGTGCGTGCTGCCTCCATCATCAGAAGCGCGAAATCCCGACACGTGCCGGAGCGAAGATGCAAGGTCTCAAGCGGTGTCTGCGTGCCATGTTCCTGGCGCCGCGCATAAACGAAGCTTTCCCGAATGGCATAACAAAGCGTCATCAGCAGGTGCCCGGTCTCGGTCGGGTGCCCCAGGCGGACAAACCGGCGCGCCCAGCGGCCGATCTCATCGCCCGGATCGGGATAATGGCGCTGCATCGCCGGTGCGAGATCGGCGATTTCGTCCTTGCCGTAGGAGAAGGGATAGATGAGCGCCGCCTCGTCGATTCGAATATCCGGAGCGAGCTGGGGTGTGTGGTCGAGCGTGATCCAGGTTTCGAAACGCAGCTCGGACGATGGCCGCGAAAAATCGACGAGCGCCACGCAATTGCCGAAAACATCGTGGATCCAGCGCACATGACTTTGCTCCGGATAGGTCGTCAGCGACGCTTCGATCAGCCGCTGGTCGAAACTGTCGCGCGGCCGGAACATCAGGCGATGCTCGCCGAAATCGACCTCCCTGCGGTAACGATAGGCCGTGATGTGGCGGACGGAGAAAATTGTCATGGCCCGCCACCGGCTGATCCATTCACCCTACTGCTCCCAAGATGGCGACTCCGTCTCCTCATGAAGCGCCCTTCCCGCTTCCCCGCCTATCCCGATTTCTTGTCATATAAGCAGGTTTGAAAGATTGCTATTGTACCTTCACCGATCGACGGCAGAGCCGTCCAACCTGAGAGGATGACATGCATATCATCTGGGACGTTCTAACGCTTCTGCTGACCATCGGTTCGCTCTATGGCGGTCGCGAATATCGGATTATTCGCGCCCGTGCCCGCGCTCAGAATTGGGGCAACTTCTAAACCCGATCCTGGCGGTCGCGACCGGAATCTGTCGGTCGCGGTTACGTCGAATGACGCAAGGCCATACGCTTAAGGAAATGTGTATTAGTCGAGACGGTTTCCATCCGTCTATTCTCTCTGTTATGCCAAGCCCGCCTCACCCCAGGCGGGCTTTTTTCATGTAAGCTCGGCCGCTCGGTGACGGCGCGCGTTTCGCTGCTGCCGTTACTTCTTGGCACCGGCCGAAAGCACCCGATGCGTGGCGTTGTCCATTGCGTGGCTGGCCTCCTGTCCATCCTTCTTCAGTCCGTAGGCAGTATTGCCGCAGGCGGAAAGCGTGAGCAGGGAGAGGCAGGCGAAGGCGATAGCAGCTTTTGACATTGGTTTTTCCCTATAGCGGCGACCTCCATGAAAAATGATGCAGTCGGCGCCAAAATCAATCCGCCGCAATCAGCACATGAAAGCAGTGGTGGGCCGAAGGGCTTAGGCACCTGCATCAAATCGGGGCATGTTCCGGCGCCCTATTCCCCAGTGATACAGCTTACACCAAGTAAAAACTCTATGATGTGTTGCATTGCTTAACAATTGGCTGAATCATTGCCAGCAAAACGTGTAATTTTGGTTCTGCCGTCATAGATAATCATAATACATTGGAGGTATTTATAATTTTAATTAAATATTACTCTTAACTATCCATTAATAATAATCTTGCGATGGCCACGCTTAGGCTTATTCTTTACTCAAAATGGGAGAGGAAGAGTGTTTAGCAAAAGCCTGATCATGCCTTTTGGCTTCGCAATTCTTGCTGCAGCCGGCCTGCTGTTCCAGCTGATTGCCTACCTGCTGGAGACGCCCGTTACCCTGCTGCAGCCATAAACGCCTAAGTTCCTCCAGGAGTGGAACTTTCTGCGGTTTCGTGCTTTCTTGCGAGTCGGTTTACCAGGAGGGATTACCATGGAAAGTGCAGGCGTGGGTTGGATTGCAGCCATCATCATCGGCGGTATCGCCGGCTGGCTGGCGGAAAAAGCCATGAGCAGCAGCATGGGCTTGCTCATGAACATATTGCTTGGCATCGTCGGCGCGATCGTCGCCAACTGGATCCTCGGTCTCTTGCACATTCAGCCGCTGGCCGGCTGGCTGGGTTACCTGATCACCGGCTTCGTCGGTGCCTGCCTTCTGATTTTCATCGGCCGCGCCATCCGGCGCTGATCGTCAGACATAGCTATCGGACATGACTCAAAGCCGGGCGCGCCTTGCGTCCGGCTTTTTCTGTCCGGAATTCTGTGTCACCGGCGGCTTAGCAGGCCGAAAACATAGGCGATGCCCGCCGTCACCGCGAGCGCCATGATCGGTTCTTCGCGAACCTTGTCGCGCAGCCGTTCCGTCATCAGCGAAGCTTCGTCCGTCACCACCGACTTCGCCCCCTGCCCCAGCGCCCGCACACTGTCCGTCAGTCTGGACAGATCTTCACGGAGTGCCGTGACCTGCGCCGACAGATCGTCTGCTGCGATATCCGCCTTGACGCGCGCAGCGGTGGATTCGGCGGAAGCGGTTTTCAAATCTGCCATGGTCTGCTCCTGTTTCATGGGATGCCGCTTCAACGAAATGGCGGCCTGAAAGGTTCCGCCGAGGCCGACTTTTGTTTGCCGTCAACGCCTTGCGTCGCCGCCGCCGCTCTGCGCAGCTTTTCGCGTGACAACCCTTCATTTCCTGTCGTGTTTGTTCTAAGGAACGTCGAATGTCTGCCCGCGCGCGGGTCTAATGAATACTGCGAGGTTTGCGTTTCCATGTTCCATTTTCTGAGAAGAGCTGCTCAGACCTGGGTTGCCAAGCTGCTCCTGCTTCTCCTGGTGGCCTCCTTCGGCATCTGGGGCGTATCGCGTGAGCTGATTTCGGGCGGCAGCAGCACCACGGTCGTGACCGTCGGCGATCAGCATGTGGGCGTCAACGAATTCCACCTCGCCTATCAGCGGCAGGTGGCAAGCCTCAGCCAGCAATTCGGCATGCGCCTTACCCCGGAACAGGCCCGCGCCTTCGGCGTCGAGCAACAGGTGCTCTCCCAGCTCGTCGCCGGCGCTTCGCTCGACCAGCTCGCCGAAGATATGAATCTCGGCCTGTCCGAGGATCGCCTCGCCCAGCTGATCGGCGACGATCCGGCCTTCAAGGCCGTCAATGGCCAGTTCGATCGCGAACTTTTCGTTTCGCGCCTGCGCAACGCCGGCATCCGCCAGGATGATTACATCAAGGAGCGCAGCAAGGTCGCTGTCCGCAGCCAGATCGTCGATGCGGTTTCCAACGGCTTCACCGCGCCGAAAACGTTGGTCGACGCATTGAAGCTTTACGGCGATGAAAGCCGCAGTGTCGACTACCTCCTGCTGACCAACGCCAATATCGAACCGATCAAGGCGCCGGCTGACGATGTTCTCGCCGCCTGGTTCGAGGGCGTCAAACAGCGTTACCGCGCGCCGGAATATCGCAAGATCGCCTATCTCAAACTGCAGCCGGCCGACATCGCCGATGCCGCGACCGTCACCGACGACCAGGTCCGCGAAGCCTTCGATAAGGGCAAGGATAGCTATCGTACGCCCGAAAGCCGCACCATCGAGCAGCTGACCTTCACCAGCAAGGATCTTGCCGCCGCCGCCGAAACCGCGCTGAAGAGCGGCACCAGCTTCGATCAGCTGGTCTCCGACCAGGGCAAGACGGCAAGCGACGTGCTCCTTGGCGAATTCACCAAGGACAAGGTTCCCGACCAGGCCGTCGCCGACGCCGCCTTCGCGGTTTCGAAGGACGGCGGCACGACGTCGGTTATCGACGGTTCTTTCGGTCCCGTCATCCTGCGCATCACCAACATCAAGGCGGAAACGACCAAGAATTTCGACGAGGTGAAAGACGAGATCCGCAAGCAGCTGGCGCTTTCCAATGCCTCTCAGGAAGTGATCAACGTTCACGACCGCATCGAGGATCTGCGCGCTGGCGGCGCCACGCTTGAAGATATCGCCGGCCAGCTGAAGCTCAACGCCGTAACCGTCGATGCCGTCGACGCGACCGGTGCCGACAAGGACGGCAAAGAGGTCAAGGATATCCCTGCCAAACAGCAGCTGCTCGGGGAAGCGTTCAAGACCGAGGTCGGCGTCGATGCGCCGCCGCTTCCGATCGGCAATGATGGTTACGTCTGGTTCAACGTCCGCGAGATCACACCGGACCGCGACCGTCCGATCGCCGAGGTGCGCGAAAAAGCCGTCGAGGACTGGACGGCGGAGCAGCAGAAGGCCGAACTGGCCAAAAAGGCCGACGAATTGAAGGCCGAGGCACAAAAGGGCACCGCCCTTGCGGACATTGCGACGCCACTCGGCATCGCCGTCGAAAGCAAGAGCGGCATTACCCGCTCCACCGACGATCCGGTTCTCGGCCGCGCCGGCGTCAAGGCCGCCTTCTCCGGCCCTGTCGATACGGTGGCAAGCGCTGTCGGCGCCGATCCCTCGACGCAGATCCTGATGAAGGTGACCGAGGTCAACAGCCAGCCGACCGGCGACGTGCTGAACAACCGCGATGCCCAGCTGACCGCCATGGCCAACGCCGCCGGCGATGATATCCTCGATCAGATGGTCAACCTGCTGCAGACGCAGTACGGCGCGCAAGTCAACCAGACGCTCGCCGAACAGACGGCCGCCCGCTAGAACAGGATGATTTTAGGCCCGGTTGGGCCTAAATCTGAATCCTGTTTCGTATTCAACAGTTAGAGCATGATGTCCGCCGAAGGTCGCTTATAGTTTTCGGTGTCGTGTTCTGGGAGGTTTTATGACCGATCTGAAGCCGTTCCTGGCCAAGGCCGCAAGCCGCGAGCCGCTGACGCGTGACGAGGCGCGCGCTGCCTTCGACATTCTGATGTCGGGCCAGGCGACGCCTTCACAGATCGGCGGCTTCCTGATGGCGTTGCGCGTGCGCGGCGAAAGCGTCGATGAGATCGTCGGCGCCGTCACCACCATGCGGTCGAAAATGCTGACCGTCGAGGCGCCGGCCGATGCCATCGACATCGTCGGCACCGGCGGTGATGCCAGCGGCACCTACAATATTTCGACGCTGGCGGCGCTGATCGTTGCCGGCGCCGGTGTGCCGGTGGCAAAGCACGGCAACCGGGCGCTGAGTTCGAAGTCCGGCGCGGCGGACAATCTTTCGGCTCTTGGCGTCAATATCGATGTCGGTCCCGAGATCATTTCCCGCTGCATTGCCGAGGCCAGCGTCGGCTTCATGTTCGCGCAGCTCCACCATTCCGCCATGCGCCATGTCGGTCCCTCCCGCGTCGAACTCGGCACCCGCACCATCTTCAATCTTCTGGGGCCGCTTTCCAATCCGGCCGGTGTGCGCCGCCAGCTGCTTGGCGTCTTTTCGCCGCAATGGCTGGTGCCGCTGGCCGAAGTCATGCGCGATCTCGGCTCCGAATGCGTCTGGGTCGTCCATGGCGACGGTCTCGACGAGATCACCACAACAGGCATCACCAAGGTTGCCGCCCTCGAAGACGGCAAGATCCGCACCTTCGAGCTCTCGCCCGCCGACTTCGGCGTCAGCCCCTGCGTGCTCGCCGATATTAAGGGTGGCGACGGTGTCGCCAATGCCGCAGCACTTCGCGAGGTTCTTGGCGGCGCGAGGAACGCCTACCGCGATGTCTCGCTGGCAAATGCTGCCGCCTCGCTCGTCATCTCGGGCAAGGCCGAAACGATCCGCGACGGCATGAAGCTTGCCGCGCATTCGCTCGATAGCGGCGCCACGGCGCTCGCTCTCGACAAACTCATCGCCGTTTCCAACGATATCGATTAGGATTGCCGGATGAGCGATATCCTGAAGAAGATCGAACTCTACAAGCGCGAGGAAATCGCCGCCGCCAAGGCGACGGTGTCGCTGGCCGACCTGAAGGCGATGCAGGCCGGGCAGTCCGCGCCGCGCGGCTTTTACCGGGCGCTCACGGCCAAGCGTGAGGCTGGCCTTTTCGGCCTGATCGCCGAGATCAAGAAGGCAAGCCCGTCCAAGGGTCTCATTCGTCCGGATTTCGATCCGCCGGCGCTGGCAAAGGCCTACGAAGCCGGCGGCGCAGCCTGCCTTTCCGTGCTCACCGATACGCCAAGCTTTCAAGGTGCACCGGAATTTTTGACGGCGGCACGGGCCGCCTGTGCCCTGCCCGCTTTGCGCAAGGATTTCATGTTCGAGACCTATCAGGTGCATGAGGCCCGCGCCTGGGGCGCCGATTGCATCCTGCTGATCATGGCGTCGCTGACAGATGACGAGGCGGAGCGTCTGCAGGACGAAGCTTTTTCGCTCGGCATGGATGTGCTGGTCGAGGTTCACGACGCGCCGGAAATGGAACGTGCGCTGAAGCTTTCCTCGCCGCTTATCGGCATCAACAACCGCAACCTGCGAACTTTCGAAGTCAGCCTGACCGTCAGCGAGACGCTTGCCTCCATGGTTCCTGATGACCGGCTCCTCGTCGGCGAGAGCGGCATCTTCACCCATGCCGATTGCAAGCGCCTGCAAGCCACCGGCATCAATACCTTCCTGGTCGGCGAAAGCCTGATGCGCAAGGACGACGTGACGGCCGCCACCCGCGCGCTGCTCGTCGGCGAAGCGGCAATCGCGGCCGAATGAGATGAGCGGCGGTAAGCCCGGCCTCACCCATATCGATGCGTCAGGCGAGGCGCACATGGTCGACGTCTCCGACAAGGCCGAAACCGTGCGCGTCGCCACCGCCGAAGGCTATGTGAGAATGGCCCCGGAAACGCTCGCGCTCATCCGCCAGGGCAATGCCAAGAAGGGCGACGTGATCGGCACGGCCCGCCTTGCCGGCATCATGGCCGCCAAACGCACCGCCGACCTGATCCCGCTCTGCCATCCGCTGATGCTGACGAAGGTGACGGTCGAGATCGCGGAAGACACCGCCCTGCCAGGCCTGCGTGTCACGGCAACCGCTAAGCTGACCGGCAAGACCGGTGTTGAGATGGAGGCGCTGACCGCCGTCTCCGTCGCGTGTCTGACGATCTACGACATGGCCAAGGCCGCCGACAAGGCAATGGAGATCGGCGGCATCCGGCTGCTGGAAAAGTCCGGCGGCAAATCCGGCGATTTCCGTCATCCGGAGGCGAGATGAACCTCCTCCCGGTCACCGAGGCACAGAACCGCTTGCTCTCTCGGGCAAAGCCGGTCACAGCATTCGAGAGCCTGCCGCTCGCCGAAGCGGAGGGCCGCGTCCTTGCTGTCGATCTCACGGCGGGGCTGACACAGCCACCTTTCAATGCGTCGGCGATGGATGGCTATGCGCTGCGCCGAGACGACGCGCCGGAGCCGGGTGCTCTGCTGAAGGTTATCGGCACCTCGGCCGCTGGCCACGGCTTTGCGGGCACCGTGGGCCACGGAGAAGCCGTCCGCATTTTCACCGGTGCGCCTGTGCCGCCAGGCGCCGACAGCGTGCTGCTGCAGGAGGATGCTGAGAAGGTCGAAGGCGGAATCAGAACCAGTTTCCCCGTCCGCCAGGGCCAGCATGTGCGTCCCCGCGGCCAGGATTTCGTCGAGGGTGAAGCTGTGCTGTCCGCCGGCACCGTGCTCGATTTCTCGCGGCTGACGGTCGCAGCCGGCATGAACCGGCCCGATGTCGAGGTTCTCAAACGCCCGCTGATCGCCATCCTGGCGACCGGCGACGAACTGCTGCCGCCCGGAAGCACGCCCGGCCCTTCACAGATCATCGCATCCAATACGTTCGGCATCGCAGCCCTCGCCCGCAAGGCCGGCGCCGACATGCTCGATCTCGGCATCGTCCCGGACGACAAGGGAAGGATCACCGCGGCGATCGAGATGGCACGCGCTGCTAAGGCCGATGTCATCGTCACGCTCGGCGGCGCTTCGGTCGGCGACCATGACCTGGTCCAGGCGACGCTGATCGAGGCCGGCATGCAGCTCGATTTCTGGCGCATCGCCATGCGTCCCGGCAAGCCGCTGATGGTCGGCAGCTTCGGCGAGAAGCATGTGCTCGGTCTGCCCGGTAACCCGGTATCGAGCCTCGTCTGTTCGCTGCTCTTCCTGGAACCGCTGATCCGCAAGCTCGCCGCCCTGCCGCCGGTGCGGCGTGAGGCAACGGTGGAGGCGGCCGTACCGCTGCGCGCCAATGACCATCGGCAGGATTATATCAGGGCGAAACTGTCGAAATCCGCCGCCGGCAACTGGCTCGCCGAACCCTTCGGCAAACAGGATTCCTCGATGATGAAAGTATTTGCGCAAGCCGATTGCCTCATCATCCGCCCGCCGCACGCGCCGGAACTGCCAGCCGGAGCGCCCTGCCCGGTCATGCTGTTGCGGCCGGATCTTCTGGTATAGTTCAGACTTTCAGCTGCTTCAGGAAAGGGAAAAAACGCCCGCCTGCACCGCCGCGTCACTGAACCCAGCCCCAAAATCCGAAACCGCATGCGTCGCAATTTGCTGAAGTGCGCCCTGCGGCAGGTAGGCGCGATGCGGATCGCCGATTAGAGCGTTTCAGGTTTTCACGGAAGCATATCCGGCATTGGCGAAGTAGTTGCTGCATTCGCTGGGCTCGATGGTTGTGACGAGGTGTCCGATGTGGCGCCAGGTGTCATCGATGGTTCGCTTCTG
>NZ_ML133598.1 GCF_003985125.1 Rhizobium phaseoli | reverse complement strand
TATCAGAGCCGTGGAAGACGACCACGTTGATAGGCCGGGTGTGGAAGTGCGGCAACGCATGAAGCTTACCGGTACTAATAGCTCGATCGGCTTGATCGTTCTCATTGACTGTGCTCATCTCAGGGCGAATGCAAAGCATTCGTCCCGACAGAGCAAAGGCAAAAGCCTTTGCGACGGGCCCGGCAAACGCGCTAGTGTTTGTCCGGTTTGAGCCTTTGACGTGTTTAGACAAGCAGGCCTTCGGCCTGCGCCAGCTTCTCAAATCAAAAGTTGCGCTTTGCCGACCTGGTGGTTATGGCGGGGTGGCTGCACCCGTTCCCTTTCCGAACACGGCCGTGAAACGCCCCTGCGCCCATGGTACTTCGTCTTAAGACGCGGGAGAGTAGGTCGCTGCCAGGTCTGCAAAGCGCAACTTCGTTAAATAAAATCTTCTCTGCACAAACAACGGCATTCGCCGTCAAAAGGCCGCCCACAAAGCGGCCTTTCGTGTTACAATATCCCGCGGGGTGGAGCAGCCCGGTAGCTCGTCAGGCTCATAACCTGAAGGCCGCAGGTTCAAATCCTGCCCCCGCAACCAAACATCACAAAAAGCCCGCATCACGCGGGCTTTTTTGTTTGGTAACGGGTCGAGGAGTGAACGCCTCTTCAGGGGCCCGCAAGACGGCAAAGCCGACGAAGCGGGACAGAAAACCACAAATCCTGCCCCCGCAACCAATCTTCCCCTTCCCCCATATCTCCGAAAACACAGATAGCAGTTATCGCTGGCGCGAAGACTTCATCTTCGCTGGCGATGGTAGCTCGTCGTCCTGCGGACCATAACCTGAAGGCCGCAGGTTCAAATCCTGCCCCCGCAACCAAACAAATAGCCCGCATCACGCGGGCTTTTGTCGTTTCTGGTAGAGCGTCGAGGCGTGAAGGCCCTTTCCGAGGCTCTGCGGGACGGGAAAGCCGACGAAGCGAATGGTTCAAATCCTGCCGCCGCAAGCACCGAAACTTCAATATTTGCCATTCAAGTCCCTTCATACAAAGCTCCTCCGCATATGCGTCGAGGAGCTTTTCTGTTTCTGCCCCGTGCCCAACTCCCCGGCGCGCAGCCGCTGCCGATAATCGTGGCACTGCAACGCCCTTGAACCGCTCTCCGTGATCGTCGCGGCTTGCCATCTGGTATCCGCACGCCGACGCTGCCATAAATGAGCTTCATCGAGGGAGGCATCGCGATGCAGAAGAATGCGCCGGACTTCAGCCTTGACGGTAAAGTGACTTTGGTGACGGGAGCTAGCCGTGGCATCGGTCGAGCGTGCGCACTTGCCTGTGCCGCAGCAGGCTCCGATATTGTTCTGGGGGTTCGCGATGTCACGGCGTCGGCAGGCCTGGTTGCCGAACTCGAGGGTGCGGGGCGAAAAGTTCTCCCTGTCGAACTGGAGATTCCCAATAAGGCCCACATTGCTCAAGCCGTCGACGCGGCGCTCACGGCGTTCGGCCGGATAGACATCCTCGTGAACAATGTCGGCGTGGCGCCGGGCAATCTCGCGGAACTTGTCGAGGAGAAGGACCTTGACGAGATACTTGATGTCAACATCAAGGGCACCTTTCTGATGGCGCAGGCGGTCGGTCGCCAGATGATCAAACGCAATGGCGGCCGGATCATCAATATCAGTTCCCAGGCCGGTACCGTGGCGCTGCGCGGCGAGGCAATTTATTGCATGAGCAAGGCGGCAATCAATCATCTCACGCGCTGCCTTGCAGCCGAATGGGCACGCTACAATGTCACCGTCAATACCGTGTCGCCAACATTCATCCACACCGATGGTACAGCCCCTTTCCTATCCGATGCGGACAATCGCAAAGCGACGCTCGGTCACATCCCACTCGGACGGATCGGTGAAACCGATGATGTGGTGGGTGCCGTCGTCTTCCTTGCCTCGCCGGCTGCGAGCCTAATCACCGGTGCGAACCTGCTCGTGGACGGTGGATGGTCGGTCGCCTGAGGCCGAGGTGCGCCTGCAGCGTAAGTCTTAAGAAGACGCGAACAACCGTCTCCTAGGGTAGGGATCGTTGACGTCATCGCAAAGGCGATAGCGATGCAGGATCGTTGATTTGACCCGGCATCGACATGTTTTGATCTGTATTCATATTACTATTTACTAATTCAGATTCTGGTATACCGTCGATGTGCGATCGGCACCTATGCCACACGTCGCTTTGCGACGGCCCTGGAGGGGGCGCGCATGCGGCCGGCCGTAAGTCGCGAACGGGCCCTCGCAATTGCGGCCCTTGGGAGGAGTATTATGAAACAGCTGAAACGGAAAAATGCTGCCTTGTTTTTCGCTGCGTTGATGTTGAGTGCGGCGCCGATGGCTGCATCGCATGCCGCCGACAAGCCGACACTCGCATTCGTCGTCAATGGAGCGTCCGACTTCTGGAAAGCCGCCGAGGCGGGGGTGAAGAAGGCACAGGGCGAGATGCCAGACTACAATATGGTACTGAAATATCCTGAGCAGGCGGCTGTCGCCATTCAGCAGCGTCTCATGGAAGATCTCGTCAGCGCCGGCGTCAAGGGGATCATGGTCTCCGCCGTCGATCCCAAGACCCAGACGGACGGCCTCAACAAGATCGGTTCGCAGACGGCTCTCTTCACCACCGACAGCGATGCGCCGAAGACCAACCGGGTCGCCTATATCGGTTCTTCGAACGTCGACGCCGGCAAGCAGGCCGCCGAAATCGCCAAGAAGGCGATGCCGGACGGCGGCAAGTGCATGGGCTTCGTCGGTCTGCTGGGCGCCGACAACGCCCGCGAACGCATCGAAGGGATGAAGGAAGGGCTCAAGGGTACCAAGATCGAGCTTGTCGATGTTCGAGGTGACGACATCGATCAGACGCGCGCCAAGAAGAACGTCGAGGATGCGTTGGTGGCCAGCCCCGACCTGACCTGCATGGTCGGCTTCTACTCCTACAACACGCCGCGCATCTATGAGGCGCTGCGCGACGCAGGCAAACTCGGCCAGATCACCGTCGTCGGCTTTGATGACGATCCGATCACGCTCGGCGGCGTCAAGGAAGGCACGATCGCGGCAACCGTCGTACAGCAGCCGTTCGAATGGGCCTATCAGGGCATGAAATTGATGGCCGCCTACCTCAAGGGCGACAAATCAGGCGTTCCCGCCGATGGCTTGATCATCATTCCGACGGTCATCATCGGCAAGGACGACGTCGACAAATATGCTGCCAACCTGAAGGCCATGGCCGGAAAATAGCCTCTTTTGCGGCGGCGGCACTCACCGCCGCCGCGAAAGGCGTTTCATGCCGTCAGCATCAGCAGCCATGGAAAGCCGATGAACCATAGTTCCGACATCCCGTCACCGGGCGGGCCCGCAACGCCATTCCTTTCGCTTTCCGGCGTCGGCAAGACCTATCCAGGTGTCGTTGCGCTCGAAGGCCTGTCAATGGACATCATGCCAGGCGAGGTCATCGGCCTTGTTGGCGAAAACGGGGCCGGAAAATCGACGCTGATGAAAATTCTCGGCGGTGTGATCGCACCCGATCGGGGCACGATCCTGCTCGACGGAGCAGAGCTTCGTTTCCTCACCGTGGAATCGAGCATCTCGTCCGGCATCGCCTTCGTGCATCAGGAGCTCAACCTCTTCGAGAATCTCGACGTCGCCGCCAATATCTTCCTGGGGCGCGAACCGCTGAAGGCGGGACCTCTGAAGCTCGTCGATCGCGATCGATTAAGGGAAATGGTGAAGCCGCTCTTGAGGCGCGTGGGCGCGCATTTTTCCGCCGACACACCCGTGGCGTCGCTGTCGCTGGCCGAGCAGCAGATGGTGGAAATCGCCAAGGCGCTGTCCATCAACGCCAGGCTCGTCATCTTCGACGAACCCACTTCCAGCCTTCCGCTGGCTGAAACCGAGCGGCTACTCAGCATCATCAAACTGCTGAAGGCGGATGGCATCAGCGTTATTTTCATCTCGCATCGGCTCCACGAGGTTGAGCGCGTGGCCGACCGGGTCGTCGTACTCCGTGACGGCGCGCTTGCGGGCACGCTCGCCAAGAAGGAGATCGGCCACGACCAGATGGTCAAGCTGATGATTGGCCGGATGCTTGCGGCCCGCACCGCAAAGCCGCAGCGCTCACCCGGTTCAGTTGCGCTGAAGGTAAGCGCCGTGCGCACCGCGGCTTATCCCGGCCATCCCGTTGATCTGGAAATCAGGTACGGAGAAATCCTCGGACTTGCGGGCCTCGTCGGGTCCGGCCGCACTGAGCTTGCCAGGGTGCTCTTTGGCATTGATCGCAGTTACGGCGGAGTCATCCTGCAGGACGGGCAGCAAATTGAAGTCCGTTCCGCGCGCGACGCGGTTGCTCGCGGCATTTTCCTGGTGCCGGAGGATCGAAAGCGCAACGGCATTCTTCTTGATTTCCCGATCGCCCAGAACATAACCCTTGCCCATCTCCCCACGCTCGCCAGCCGTTTCATGCTGTCCGCCGAGCGCGAGACGGCGGCGGCCGAAAAGCAGCGCGTTCGCCTTGGCATCAAGGCGCCCTCTGTTTCCAGCCGAACCGGCACTCTGTCCGGCGGCAACCAGCAGAAGGTCGTGCTTGCCAAATGGTTGTCGATGAGCCCGAAGGTGATGATCTTCGACGAGCCGACGCGCGGCATCGACATCGGCGCCAAGAACGAGATCTACGGCCTGATGCGGGCGCTTGCCGATGCCGGTGTCGCGATCCTGATGATCTCCAGCGACATGGAAGAGGTAATCGGCGTTTCCGACCGCATTGCCGTCATGCATGAGGGCCAGATCGCCGGCATTCTCGATGAGGACGAATTCAGTCAGGAAAGCGTCCTTTTGCTTGCTGTCGGCAAAGGCGTAAAATAGCCGCCGCGGCGATATAGTCAGATATCGGGGATTGGATCTCGAATGATCAAGAAAGATCTTGGACTGCTGCTTTTGATCGTCGTCGTCGGCATCGTCGTCGCGATCATCAATCCGCGCTTCCTGCTGCCGATCAATCTGGCGAATACGGCCAACCTGATCGGCCTGTTCGGCATCCTGTCGATCGGCCAGGCCTACGTCATCATAACAGGCGGTATCGAACTTTCCGTGGGTTCACTCGTAGCGCTTCTTGGTGTGCTGTTTGTCGATTTCGTCGCGGTCCAAGATATGCCATGGATGCTGGCGCTGCCACTCATTCTCGTGCTCGGTGCGGCCATAGGTGCCGTTCACGGCTGGCTGATCACCCGGCTGAACTTGCAACCTTTCGTCGTCACTCTCTGCGGCCTCCTTATCTATCGCGGCGCGGCGCGCTTCTATACGGCCGATGGAACGGCGGGTTTTGCGTTCGGCCAGAATTTCCCCGAGCTTGAGTTTCTGACCGCCGGACGGTTGTACGGCGTTCCCAACACCTTCATTGCGCTCGTCATCATTTCCGTGGCGATGTGGGTGGTGCTGCATCGCTCTGTCTTCGGGCGTTATCTTTATGCGATCGGCAAGAACGAGGAGGCGGCCCGCTATTCCGGTATCCACACCGGCCGGATGGTGATGTCGGCTTATGTCATCTGCGGACTGCTGACGGCGCTCGCGGCGATCTATTTCGCCATGTACACACGCTCGATCTCGCCGGCCAGCCATGGCCAGTTCTATGAACTCTACGCAATTGCCGCTGCCGTACTCGGGGGCTTTTCGCTCCGCGGCGGCGAAGGATCGATCGTTGGCGCCGTGCTCGGAACAGTCCTGCTCCAGGAATTGCAGAACCTGGTGAATCTGCTTGGCATTCCCTCGTCGCTGAATTTCGCCGTGATGGGTGGCGTGATTCTTATCGGCGTGCTGATCGACCAACAATGGAACGCGATCCGCGCACAGCGCCGGCTCGTCTCTGCCGCCCGACAAACCGAAGCTCGTGCTTCGGACGAAGGCAAATTGCCGGTGGTTGCCAATCAGGACCAGGCGTAGCGAACGGTTCAAAACCTGAACGGCAACCAAAGCTCACAAAGGCCCGCCCCGTGCGGGCTTAGTCGTTCTGGTATCGAAATAATATCCCCGCAAGTTGTCATCGATTTGCAAGCGACGACGAAATAGTTGCTAAAAGGATAATATTCTAATATACGTAGTTCAGGCGCATCTTATATTTCCGTAGTAGCAAGTAACGTCCGTCCATTCGGCGGCGCCTATTTTCCTATTCAGAGGGAAGTTCGATTTCATGAAGTAGATCAGAGATTTACAGGGGGGAATCATGCAAAAATGGGGATCTTCTCTAACGGCGTCTCGATATGGGAAGCATCGTCTTCAATCGGCAATCTCCGCGTTGCCTGCGTTCTGCGCGATTATGTTCCTCGCCGGGATTGCATCCGCGCAAGCGCCGACTGAAGAGCAGCGCGAGGCGATCAGGGCCGAGTGCCGTTCCGATTTCATGGCGAAATGCTCGGGGGTGACGCCGGGCGGTATCGAGGCGCTGACCTGCCTGCAGCAGCATAGCGCGACGCTTTCGGAAGGCTGCCGGAAGGCGGTTTCTGCGGTGAACGTCAAACCCAAGTCGACATCTGCCGACCCAAAGCCGACGGCACCTGCCAATACCGCGACGGCGACCCCAGTGCCCGCGACCGGCACGCCGGCGCATCAGCCGACGCAGGCGCAGCGCAATGCGGTCAAATCGGCTTGCCAGCGCGATTTCATGGCGCAATGTTCCGGGGTCGCGCCGGGCGGTGCGGCGGCGCTCAGCTGTTTGCAACAGCATAATGCCGCTCTATCGGCGCCATGTCAGCAAGCCGTCGCGGCATTGGGGGGATCGGGGGCGCCGCCGGCTGCCGGCGATGCGGCGGCTACCGGTGCAATCGCGCCGGCCCCTCCGGCCCCTCCGGCAATGATGCCAGCCTTCTCCCCGCGTGAGGAAGTGATGATCCTGCGGGAAACCTGCGGAGCGGACTTCCGGGCCTTGTGCCGCATGGTGCCTTTGGGAGGAGGGCGGGGCATTGCCTGTCTGCGCGACAATCTGCAGCGCGTATCTCCGGCGTGCCATCGCGTGCTGACCTCAGGTTTGTAGCGCCCGTTCGAAACTTCCTCTCATAATGAGATCGTCGCGCACCAGCCAGACATTCGGTGCGCGATCCCGCAGAGGCCGGCAGCATACTTTGCCCGCTTGCATGCATTGCATCTTTCACATTCAATGTCCGGCTGCGGCGGGTCCGTCAGCTGCTCCATCTGCAATTTGATGAAATCAATGACGACACGAACGAAAGGCATTGCCATGTCATCGACATTCCCTTTCCCGCGATTGAAGCGGATCCTCCTCTATGCCTCGCTTGCCGTCAGCCTCGCACCGCCGACAAGCGCGTGGGCGGACGATGCGAAGGCTCTTTTAAAGACGATGTCCGATTTTCTGACGGCGCAGAAGACGATCTCCTTCACCTATCAATCGTCGCTCGAAGCGGTGACGCCCGACTTCGAGAAACTCCAGTTCGTAAGCTCCGGGACTGCCAACCTGACCCGCCCAGACAAGCTGCGTGTCACGAGGACCGGCGGCTTTGCGGACCTCGACGTGAGTTTCGACGGTTCGTCGCTGACAGTTCACGGCAAAAACCTCGACGCTTATGCCAAGATCGACGGCAAGGGGTCGCTCGACGAGCTGATCGACAGGCTGATGACCGCGGGCGTCGAAGCGCCGGGCGCCGATCTTTTATCCTCCAACGTCTATGACGTCCTCATGTCGGATGTGACGGAGGCCAAGCATATTTCCAGCGCATTCGTGGATGGGGTCGAATGCGAATATCTGGCCTTCCGAACGCCTGAGATCGACTGGCAGATCTGGATACAGAGCGGTCCGCAACCGATACCCCGCCGTTACGTCATCACCAGCAAGCACGTCGTACAGGCGCCGCAATACACGCTCGAAATCAGCGACTTCAAAAGCGGAGCGGATGTCGCGGCCGTTTCCTACACCATCGAGGTTCCAGCCAGCGCGAAGACGGTCGATCTCAGTGAACTGCAATCCCTTGATGAACTGCCTGAAGCTGCCCGTATGGGAGAGGTAAAATGACCTATAGGAAGCTGTTCTTCGCCCTCGGCCTGGCCGGCGTTCTGACATTCACCGGCTTTCACATCGAGGAGCAGGTATCCGCGCCATTGTCGATCGGCTTTGCCACGCCGGCCGGCGCCGTCATCGGCAGGCCGCTGACGCCGCTCTCTTATGCGGGCGTGGCTCGCCGGACGACGCGGCGGGTCGTCACACGCACGACGACGACCATCGCCGTGCTGCCGGCAGGCTGCCGCTATGGTCCCTATTACGGCGGCTATTATTATCGATGCGGCGGTTATTACTACGCCAAGAGCGGCAACGTCTATGTGCAGGTGATCGTGCAATAATTGCTGCGATCGCCTTACCGGACGTTCGACATCTCCGCTTCCACCGCGCTCGCGGCCGTGCTTGCGGTCGCGCCGCGCCGCTTCCAAAATTCCTCGAGGCGCTGCAGCAGCACGTAGAAAGAGGGAACGAAGAGGATGGCGAGGCAGGTCGAGGCGATCATGCCGCTGAAAACCGATATGCCGATCGACTTGCGCGCCGATGCGCCGGCGCCCGTGGCCAGCACGAGCGGCAGGACGCCGAGGATAAAGGCGAAGGATGTCATCAGGATCGGCCGGAAACGCAGGCGGGCGGCCTCGACGGCGGCGTCGAGGATTTCCATGCCTTCCGCCCGTTTTTCCCTGGCATATTCGACGATGAGGATGGCATTCTTGGCGGCGAGCGCAATCAGCAGGATAAGGCCGATCTGCGTATAGAGATTATTGGCCACACCCGCCGCCGTCAGTGCCGCCACGGTGCCGAGCAGGGCGAGCGGCACGGCTGATATGACCGCCAGCGGCAGGATCCAGCTTTCATATTGGCCGGCGAGCACGAAATAGACGAGCAGCATGGCGAGCGCGAAGATAAAATAGATCTGCCCGCCAACGGCCTTCTCCTGATAGGAGAGCGCTGTCCATTCGAAACCGGTTCCCGTCGGCAATGTATGATCGGCGATCTGCTCCATCACCTCGAGCGACTGGCCGGAACTGAAACCGGCCGCCGGTCCGCCGACGATGGTGGCGGTCGGATAGAGATTGTAGAGGCTGATCAGCGAGGGACCTTGCGTCGTGGTGACATTGACGACCGTGCCGAGCGGCACCATCGTCCCGTCGCCGGCCTTGACCTTCAGGTTGCGGATATCCTCGGGGCTGACACGGAAATCGGATGCGGCTTGCGCGTAGACCTGGAAGGTGCGGCCGAATTTGTTGAACTGGGTGACATAGCTCGATCCGACATAGCCGGAGAGAGCAGAGAAGACCTGGCCGACCGTAATTCCCAGCGTCTCAGCCTTGATGCGATCGACGGAGACCGCAAGCTGCGGCACGTTCGAGCGGAAAGGCGTACTCAGCCGCTGCAGCGAGGACTGGGCATTGCCGTTCTTGACGATCGTATCGGCAAGTGATTGCAGCAGCGGATAGTCGGATACGCCGTTGCGGAGCTCGACCTGCATGGTAAAGCCGTTGGCATTGCCGACGCCCTGGATCGGCGGCGGCACGACCACCAGCGTTTTTGCAGTCAGCACATGTTGCAGGGCGTCGTTCAGATGCTGATAGATCGACAGCAGGTCCTGCCCCTTCTGCTTGCCGCGCTCGTCCCAATCCTTGAGAACGACATAGGCGACGCCGGCATTCTGCAGGCTGGCATTGTTGTCGAGAACGGAAAGGCCGCTGATGGTCAGCACCTGGTCGACGCCCGGGGTGGCTTCGGCGATCTTGCCGATCTCTTCCATGACGGCGTCGGTCCGCTCCTTCGAAGCGCCGTCGGGCAATTGGGCGCTGACCAGCACATAACCCTGATCCTCGATCGGCAGGAATGCAGTCGGCAGGCGCGTGAGCCCCCAGATGGCGACGCCGATCAGCGCCAGCGCTGCCACGGCCATGAGGCCGCTGTGACGGGTCATCGATCCGATCAGTCCGGCATAATGCCGTTCGCCCCAATCATAGCCCTTGTTGAAGCCGCGATAGACGACGTTGCGTTTGTCGAAGGGCACCGGCGCGCGCAGCCAGAGGGCGCATTGCGTCGGTTTCAGCGTCACGGCATTGATGGCGCTGATCAGCGCGGTCGCGGCAATGACAAGTGCGAACTGCCGGTAGAGCTGGCCGGTCAGGCCGGGCAGGAAGGCGGCGGGAATGAAAACCGCCATCAGCACCAGCGTGATGCCGATGACCGGGCCAAGCAGTTCCTCCATCGCCTTCTCGGCCGCCTTTCGGCCTGACATGCCCGCCTCGATGTGCCGGGCAACGCCTTCGACGATGACGATGGCATCATCGACGACGATACCGATGGCGAGAACGATGGCAAACAGCGTCGACAGGTTGACGGTGAAGCCCAATGCCGCCATGGCCGCGAAGGCACCGATGATGGTGACGGGAACCGTGGTCGCCGGCACCAGCATTGCCCGCCAATCCTGCAGGAAAACCAGAATGACGATGAGAACCAGCACACCCGCCTCGATCAGGGTGACGTAAACCTCGTCGATGGAGGCCTTGACGAATTTCGTCGTGTCGAACGGCACGTGATATTCGAGGCCCGGCGGAAAACTCTTGGAGAGCTCCTCCATCTTCGCATCCACCGCCTGCGCCACGGCAATGGCGTTTGCCTCCGGCAGCTGGAAAATGCCGATGCCGGCCGCCGGCCGGCCGTTCTGCGTGAAGGACTGGCTGTAGGTCTGGGCGCCGAGTTCGACGCGGCCGATATCGCGGACGCGCGTGATGCGGCCGCCCTGTCCGCTTTCGACCTTGACGATGATGTTCTCATAGTCGGCGGCCTCGTTCAGCCGGCCATTGACGTTCAGCGTGTATTGAAAGACCTGCCCTTGCGGCACCGGCGGAATGCCGATCTGGCCGGCGGTGACCTCCTGGCTCTGTTGCTGCACGACATTGACGACATCCTGCGGCGTGAGGCCGCGTGCCTGCAGCAGGTTCGGATCCATCCAGATCCGCATGGCATATTGGCCGGCGCCGAACACCGTCACGTTGCCGACGCCAGGCAAGCGAGCGAGCTCGTTCTGCAGATTGATGACGGCGTAGTTCGACAGGAACAGGCTGTCATAGCGGCTGTCTGATGAGGTCAGGCTGACGAAGCCGAGGATCGCCGTCGACTTCTTCTGCGTTGTCACGCCCTGAAGCTGCACCGCTTCCGGAAGCGACGACATTGCAATGGCGACGCGGTTCTGCACCAGAACCTGGGCCTGATCCGGATCCGTTCCGATGGCAAAGGTTACGATCAGCGAATAGGTGCCGTCGCTGGCGCTGGTCGACTGCATGTAGAGCATATCCTGCACGCCGTTGACCTGCTGCTCGATCGGCAGCGCGACGGTGTCGACGAGGGTCTGGGCGCTGGCACCGGGGAAGCGCGTCGTCACCTGCACCGTCGGCGGCACGACATTCGGATATTGCGCCACAGGCAGCTGGAACAGGGCGACCGCGCCGACCAGCACGAAAACCAATGCCAGGACGTTGGCAAGTACCGGTCGCTCGATGAAGAAACGCGAGATCATGCTGTTGCCTCAGACGTTCAGAGGAAGCGTGGTGGCGAAGTCATTGCGTGGTGGTATTGGCCTTGGCATCGCCGGCGGCATTGGCCGTCGGGTTCATTTCGATCTTGTCGGGCGTGACCTTGCTGCCGGGAATGGCCTGCTGGATCCCTTGAGTCACCACCCAGTCGGCCGGATCGAGACCGGACTGGATGACCCGGAGCGCACCTTCACGCTGGCCGGTCTTGACCTGCTTCTGCTCGACGACGTCGTCCTTACCGAGAACGAGCACGTAGCTGCCGAGCTGGTTCGTTCCGATCGTATCGTCGCGCACCAGCAGAGCCTTGTCGTTATGGCCGACCGGCACCCGAACCCGCACGAAGAGGCCGGGCAGCATGGCGTGATCCTTGTTGTCGAACAGGGCACGGACCTGAAGCGTGCCTGTGGAGGCGTCCAGCTGGGGCGATACGTAGTCGAGATGTCCCTTGTGCGGGTAACCTTCTTCCGTCTGCAAACCGATCTCCGCCGGTATGCTCGGCAGGTCCGTCTGCCTGAAGGTATGTCCCTGCTTTGCCAGGGTTTCCTTGATCATCAGCACCTGCGTTTCGCTGACGTTGAAATAGGCATACAGCGGATCGGTCTGGACGATGCTGGCGAGTTTGGTGGGGCCGGACACGCCGACCAGCGTGCCGATATCGACGAGGTGATCCGTGACGATGCCGTCGAAAGGAGCGAGCACCTCGGTATAGCCGAGGTTGATCGTTGCAAGTTCAACATTGGCCTGGGCGTTGAGGATGGCGGCATTCGCTTCGTCGAGCGTCGCCTTGGCGCTGTCGACCGCGGTCTGGGTGGTGACCTGTTGCTTCATCAGATTGAGCTGCCGGTCATATTCCTGTTTTGCGCCGACCTGGGAGGCCTGCTGCGAGGCGAGCGATGCCTTGGCCTGATCCAGTTGCGCCTCGTAGGTGTCCCGCTCGATGCCGAAAAGCTTGGTGCCCTTCTTCACCAACATGCCGTCCTGGTAGTCGATGGATTGGACATAGCCCTGGACGCGCGCCTCGATATCGACGGCATTGAGCGGCGCGGTATTGCCGGTGAGGTCGAAATAGAGCGTCACCGGCTCCTGGACCGGCAGCGCGACCCGAACCACAGGCGGCGGAGGCGGAACATAGGTGTTGCCGCTCTCCTCGCAGCCGGCAAGCATTGCCATGCCGGCAAATGTCAGAAAAAGTCGCAGACCCTGATGCAATCTCCCACGCATTGCCGCCGCCTCGACATGTCTAGAGCCCACCGCATAATTCCTGAAATCGGAAGCGATCGAAGGATAAATTATGCAGCAATCAAACGCGCGACAGCGTTCTTTGCGCGTCTGAAAGACGCGCGGCACTGTCGTCTCATGCGTGCCTCGACGGCTGCCCCCAATCGGCCTGCCGAAGGTTCAAGGCATGCGATATTATGTCGCGGCATTGCTAAAAATTGCAATAGCCCATGGTGCACAATTGAACTCTGTTGAGCTCAAAAGAGCCGGGGCAGGAGGGTTCGTGACGCAGCTACGGTTTCCCAAGCCGTTCCATGGCCGACTGCAAGGGTGCGTCCGACACACGGACCAGCCCGATATAGGGATTGGCCATATCCGAGATCAGGAAGACCGCGCCGGCGACGGAAAGCGCGCAGACAAAGAGAATGGACAGCACCGTCGGGTTGGGCGGCGCCTGCAGCCCGAAGGTTGCAAAAAGCAACGAGAGCCAACAGACGAGAACCGCGAGAAAGGCCCAGGGCAGGCCCTCACTGCCGGATTCGACCAGCAGCCAGTGGGTTTCCGCCACCATGCCGCTGACTTCAAGCGCGCGGGTCTGGAGAGAGTGCTGCACGGCATCCTTCGGCGACAAGGATCGAAGGTCGCCCTGAACGGCCTCGATATCCTGATATTCTCCCAGCGCCTTGCCGGATGCCTCGTCGGTGGTTGCGGCAGTCCAGCCGCGGCTCAGCCGTCTTTCGATAAGGTGGCGCAGCAGCCGGCGCGCATCCTCGGTTTCCGGGCCGTATTGCGCCATGACGCGATCCAAAAGCAGGACCCGCGCCGCTGCCGTTCTCATCTCCACTTCGGCATTGTCGTAGGTCGATTTGGCAGATGCGATCAACAGGCCGAGCGCCAAGGCCGACAGCGTCCCCACGACCGCGGTCGCGAGCCTGATGACATCCTTGGATTCCGAACTGAGATGATGATCCGGCAAGCGGCCGCGCACGATCATTCCTATCGATGTCGCCGCCGACAGGAAAACAAATACCAGCCCGCCAAGCAACAGTGAGCTCACGTCCCCTCTCCGTATCGTCACGGCCACTCCGCAGGCGCCGCGATACGGGCAAGCTGTGCAAGAGCGGCCGTCATCATAGCGGAAGATCAACCGAGCGTGGAGATCTTTACCTTCCTATTCTCGTGCGGAGGTCATTGCTGGAAGATGAGCAGCACGTAAGCCAAAAAAAGCACGAGATGGACGGCGCCCTGCATCAGGTGGGTGCGGCCGCTGGCAAAGGTAATGATGCTGACGGCCAGGGTGAGCACGAGCATCACCAGATCGCTGTGTTCCAGGCCCAGGGTTACCGGGTGCCCGTAAAGGCGGCTGACGACGAGCATCGCCGGCACGGTCAGGCCGATCGTCGACAGAACTGAACCCAGAAAGATATTGACGGAGCGCTGGAGATTATCGGCGATGGATGCGCGCACCGCGCTGATTGCCTCGGGCGTTGCGACAAGGATGGCCATGACAACGCCGCCGAATGCGGTCGGCGCATGAAGGGTTTCAATGATGTAGTCGATCGGCCGCGCAAGCTGCTCGACCAGAAAGACGACGGGCCCCATATAGGCGAAGAGCAGAACGGCATGGGGCCAGAGGGGGCCGTGCGGAGGAGTGTGTTCGCCGGGATGCTGATGGCGGTTGCCGTCGGTGGTGAAGTAATCATGATGGCGGCCGGCCTGCAGAAACAGGAATGTGGCGTAAAGGCCGACCGAGACGATGCCCAACATCAATTGCCGCGGCGCCGATGGATGCTGTCCGTCCGGGCCGGCGAGAAATGTCGGCATGACGAGGCTCAGCGTCGCCAGCGGCACGATGACGCCGAGATAGGCGTTGGCTCCCTGCAGATTATGCTGCTGTTCCGGCCGCCGCCACGCGCCGAGCAGCAAGGACAGGCCGACCATGCCGTTCAAGATGATCATGACGACGGCAAACAGGGTGTCGCGCGTAAGCGTGGGGTTGTTTTCGCCGTGAATCATGACGGCCGAAATTGCCATGACTTCGATCGAGGTGATGGCAAGCGTCAGAATGAGCGTGCCGTAAGGCTCCCGCAGCTGCTCGGCAAGACGATCCGCATGCCGCACGACAGACAAGGCGGAGCCGAGAACGACGGCAAACAGCCAGCCGAAAACGACGGCGAACCAAAGCGGATCGGAGAGCCGGCTGAAGAGCTGCTCCGGAAAAGCGAGGAATATCAGGCTGGTTGCAATGCTGACGCCGAGGAACCATTCCTCGCGCAGGCCGGCGGCGCCGGCGGTGCGGACTGCAGGCCCGTCGGTCATCGACCACCGCCGTTCCGCACATGCTGCCGCCATGCGATCATCAACACCATCGTGTCCCGCCCGCTCTCTAAGCCCGGTCTTCTGTCGAGAATACAAAAGGACAGTGCCGCACGCCAGATGGCGCCGTGAGTCAGGCAGGCCTTGCCTTATTCGCGCCCGGTCGCCGGGATCGCCGCGCCGGTAACGACGGCTGCGGCCGGCGATATCAGGAAGGCGATGAGGCGGGCGATCGATTGCGGCGATACCCAGCCATCCGTCTTCGCATTGGGCATTGCGGCGCGATTCTCCGGGGTGTCAATCGTCCCGGGCAGAATGCAGTTGGCGGTGATGCGGTGTTCGCGGTTTTCCGCAGCGATCGCTTCGGCGAGCCGGATAACGGCGGCTTTCGACGCGGCGTAGGCGGCCTGATTGGCTCCGGCTTTCAGGCCGGGGGCGGCGGCAACGTGAATGATGCGGCCATAGCCTGCCGCCTTCATGGTCGGGAGAACCGCAGCGCTGATCGTCAGCGCAGTGCGGGCGTTGGCGGTCATCATCGTGTCCCATTGGGAAGGTGCATCCGGCCCGACCGGTCCCATCTGGAAGCCGCCGACCGTATTGACCAGGGCGCTGACGCCGCCGAAATGCTTGACGGCCCGGGCGACGGCTGCAGCACAGGAGGCATAATCGGTGAGGTCCGTTCCGGCGATCGAGAGGAACTCGGTGGAGGCAGGAAGCTCGCCGGCCAAGACTTCCAGTTCCTGGCTCGACCGGTTCATGCAGACGAGCTTGGCGCCGCCTGCGGCAAGCTCGCGGACAACGGCGCTGCCGAGGTTGCCGCCGGCTCCCGTGACGATCACGGCTTTCTGGTCGTTCATGGCAATCAATATCCTGACGGTGCCGGTGCTGGATGATGCCGCGCATTGTTGATCCAGGCTGCGCCGCAACGCAACCCCCGTGGAGCCGCATCAAGGTCAGGTATCCCAGGATTGTCGGCAGAGTTCCCGTAGAGAGCTCTGCCCGCCATCACCGGCGGTTCGCCGGGCCAGAACAGGATGATTTCAGGCCCGTTCGGCCTAAAATCTGAATCCTGTTCTAAATTAAAGAGTTAGAGCATGATGTCGCCCGAAAACCGCCTACACTTTTCGGCATCATGCTCTAGACTTCAGTGATATTTTTCGCGTTCGCGGCCGAGGATAACCGGCGCATTCAGCTCGGAGATCGGGCGGCTGACATCGGCGGGGATATCCCCGGTGAGCTGCAGATCGAGATAGCGGGCGCAGCAGACGCGCAGGAAGGATGTGAAATTTCCGAGATCGTGCCCGGCATCGATTGACTCATGATGCAGCCGGGTGATCAGCTGTACGACGTTCATGCCGTCGCGCCGGGCAATTTCCTCGAGCTTCGACCAGAAGAAGTTCTCCAGCCTGACGCTGGTGACCATTCCGTCGATGCGCAGCGACCGGGTGGTGCTTTCCCATAGCCGCGCATCCGCTTTGATGAAGAGTTCACACATGTCGTCCTCCCGGTGCCCCCCCTTTCAGGCGGCGTTGGTTTCAGGCATCGACGCGGCGTCGAGCACCGCCATGAACTGGCGCAGCCAGGAGGGATTCGCCGGCCAGGCCGGCGCCGTGACCAGATTGCCGTCCGAGACCGCATCGGTGATTGCAATGTCGGCATAGATGCCGCCGGCCAGTTCGACTTCCGGCCGGCATGCTGGATAGGCCGAGCAGGTGCGGCCCTTCAACACGCCGGCAGCGGCAAGCAGCTGCGCACCGTGGCAGATGGCTGCAACAGGTTTTCCGGCATCGAAGAAGTGCCGGATCGACTTGATGACGTCGGCATTGAGGCGAAGATATTCGGGCGCGCGGCCGCCGGGGATGACGAGGGCATCGTAATCCTCCGCCCGCACGCTCTCGAAAGTGGCGTTCAGTGCAAAATTGTGGCCGCGCTTTTCGGAATAGGTCTGGTCGCCCTCGAAATCATGGATGGCGGTGGCGACGCTCTCACCCGCCTTCTTGCCGGGGCAGACGGCATCGACCGTATAGCCGCAGGCGAGCAGCGTCTGGAACGGCACCATCGTTTCATAATCTTCGGTGAAATCACCTGTGATCATCAGGATCTTTGGAGCTGGCATCGTATCCTCCTTTGAAACCAACGGACGAAGATTAACAAAGACCGCCGGACAGAAGGTACTATGGGAATACTACAGGCGAAATTCTCAAGTCGGAATTACGCTGCGCGCTCGACCGCCTGTGCTAAATTTAAAGAGTTAGAGCATGATGTCGCCCGAAAACCGCTCACACTTTTCGGCATCATTCTCTAGCGGCATGCATCAGACTGTTCTGACCGTAGCGCCCGGGACGGCACAGGCCTCTCCGCCGCCGAAAAGTCGGGAGCGGGTGAGGAAGCGTTTCTCGCGGCCGTTGTCGAGCGAGAACATGCCGCCACGCCCCGGCACGACATCGATGATCAGCTGTGTATGTTTCCACGCCTCGAACTGGCTGGCGCTGATATAGACCGGCACGCCGCCGATCTCGCCAAGTTTGACGTCGCTGTCGCCAACCATGAATTCATTGGCGGGATAACACATCGGCGAGGAGCCGTCGCAGCAGCCGCCGGACTGGTGGAAGAGGATATCGGGATGATCGCGCTTGATCTCAGCAATCAGGTCAAGGGCTGCGTCGGTTGCGAGAACGCGCGGTTCACCGTTGACTGTCGTTTCCATCGGTCTTCCTCCAAATTTTCGGGAGAAGAGTTCTCCTCCCCAACCCCTCCCCAAAAGGGGAGGGCTAAGCTCTGGCACCGCCTCGCAAAATAACAAGCCGGATGCATCGTATGCTGCGGCCGACAGAATACGGCGAGCGCCGCACGTTAAGCCCCTCCCCCTTGTGGGGAGGGGTTGGGGAGGGGTTTTGACACTCCCTCCCACCACACGAAAGTTCTCAGAAGAAACCGAGCGCTTTCGGGCTGTAGCTCACCAGCATGTTCTTGGTCTGCTGGTAGTGCTCAAGCATCATCTTGTGGGTTTCGCGGCCGATGCCCGATTGCTTGTAGCCACCGAAGGCGGCGTGGGCGGGGTAGGCGTGGTAGCAGTTGGTCCAGACGCGGCCGGCCTGGATCTCGCGGCCGAAGCGATAGCAGCGATTGGCGTCGCGGCTCCAGACGCCGGCGCCGAGGCCGTAAAGCGTGTCGTTGGCGATTTCGAGCGCTTCCTTTTCGGTTTTGAACGTCGTGACCGAGACCACCGGTCCGAAGATCTCCTCCTGGAAAATGCGCATCTTGTTGTGGCCCTTGAAGATCGTCGGCTTGACGTAATAGCCGTTCGCCAGGTCGCCGCCGAGATCGTTGCGCGAGCCGCCAGCCAGAACCTGAGCGCCTTCCTGCTTGCCTATGTCGAGATAGGCGAGGATCTTTTCCAACTGCTCGGTCGAGGCCTGGGCGCCGATCATCGTGGCCGGATCGAGCGGGTTGCCCTGCTTGATCGCCTCGACACGTTTGACCGCCTTTTCCATGAAGCGGTCGTAGATCGATTCCTGAACGAGAGCGCGGCTCGGGCAGGTGCAGACTTCACCCTGGTTGAGGGCAAACATCGCAAAGCCTTCGAGCGCCTTGTCGAGAAAGTCGTCATCCTCGGCCATCACATCGGCGAAGAAGATGTTCGGCGACTTGCCGCCGAGTTCCAGCGTCACCGGAATAAGGTTCTGGCTGGCATATTGCATGATCAGCCGGCCTGTCGTCGTTTCGCCGGTGAAGGCGATCTTGGCGATGCGAGGGCTGGTCGCCAGCGGTTTGCCGGCCTCGATGCCGAAGCCGTTGACGATGTTGAGCACGCCGGGCGGCAGCAGATCGCCGACCAGTTCGGCCCAGAGCAGGATCGAGGCCGGCGTCTGTTCGGCAGGCTTCAAGACGACGCAGTTGCCGGCCGCAAGCGCCGGAGCCAGTTTCCACGTGGCCATCAGGATCGGGAAGTTCCAGGGAATGATCTGGCCGACGACGCCGAGCGGCTCGTGGAAGTGATAGGCGATCGTATCGTGATCGATCTCGCCGATCGAGCCTTCCTGGGCGCGAATGCAGGAGGCGAAATAGCGGAAGTGGTCGATCGCCAGCGGAATGTCGGCCGCCATCGTTTCGCGGATCGGCTTGCCATTGTCCCAGGTCTCGGCCTGGGCGAGCAATTCCAGCTTGTCTTCCATGCGCTGGGCGATTTTCATGAGGATATTGGAGCGCTCGGCAGCGGAGGTGCGGCCCCATTTTTCCTTGGCGGCGTGAGCGGCGTCGAGCGCGAGATTGACGTCCTTTTCATCGGAACGGGGAATGTCGCAGAGCTTGCCGCCGGTGACCGGCGTCAGGTTTTCGAAATACTTGCCTTCGACCGGGTCGCGCCATTCGCCACCGATATAGTTGCCGTATTTCAGCTTGAACGGCGACTCGACGATTTTCTGATGAAGCATGTCATCCTCCCATGATGAGCCAGGTTCCCAAGTGAACCAGTGGGAAGAAAATGTGCGTGTTTTGGCGAAGGGAACAGGGCGGCTCTTTCATACCGCAGTGCACAGTGTCGCAGAGTTGCGACAGGATCGCGTCACCATTGCCGTCGTGGCGGAACCTTTAAGCCGATCAGTGAAGGTCGAGCTTCTTCATCTTCCTGTGCAGGGTGGCGCGGCTGATGCCAAGCGCGATCGCCGCCTGGGAGACGTTGCCGCCGGCACGCGACAGCGCCCGCAGCAAGGCTGCCTTCTCCGCCTCGACCATCTCTTCCTGCTGTGAGACGCTCGCCTCGCGGAGAGCATCGGCGGCTGGAATGCCGGCGGCGATTCGCTTGTCGTCCAGTTGCAGCGCGATGCGGGCGGCGCGCGTCGCCCCGAGCACGAGGTCATGCCGGTCGACGGCCAGCAGGGCGGCGGCCGAGTTGGCACCGGCCGGAACCATCAGGAAGCGGGCGCTGGGAAAGGCCGAACGGAAGAGGTTGAGTTCGATGCGCATCGCCGCATCGCGCACGGTCTGCGTCAGGATCGCCAGGGTCATTTCGTTGACGTCTTCACGGCAGGTGGAGATGTCGAGGGCCGCGGCCAGCCGGCCACGATGATCGCGGATCGGCGCCGTCGTGCAGCTAAGGCTTGTATTGGCGCAGAAGAAATGCTGGTCGCGGAAGATGGCGACGGCGCGTTCATCGGCAAGCGCGGTGCCGATGCCGTTGGTGCCGATGCTTGCCTCGGTCCAGACGGAGCCGGTCCAGAGGCCGAGTTCGCGGAATTCCTTGTCGTCGCCGGCCGCTCCCCGCCGCTCCAGCGCAATACCATTCTTGTCAGTCAGAAGCAGGCAGCAGCCGGCCTTGCCGACGGTGGTGAAGAGGCGATCGAGCTCTTCCGTCGCGCTGGCGATCAACTGCCCGCATTGTTCGCGGGCGCGCCGAAATTCCTCATCGCTCAGGCGCAGCGGCGCCCGTTCATCCTCGGGGGCGAGCTGATGCATGGTCATGCATCGCCGCCACGAGGCAACCACCGGAGAACTGGCCGCGGCGGAATCGCGCTGAGCAGAGGTATAGACATGCTCCGCGTGCGCTGACTGTTCGTGCATCTGCTCCTCCCACGGAACTTCAGCACAGTCTGATGGAAAAACCGCGCGTTTGCAATCAGGCGGCACGTGGCGGCCGTCAGCGTGCGGTGAAAGGGGGCGGCATCACATTTCGGTGTTTAAGCGGTGAGAATGTAACAAAGACTTCTCTCGCCCGTATTTTCCTACAGAGCAAGGCTTTGTTCGATGGGGAGATCCTGATCATGTTGAACAGACGATTGTTGCTGATGACGACCGTTTTCGGGGCGCTTGCCGTTCGCGCCAGCCTGGCCGGCAAGGCGATCGCCGGCGAAACGTTTGCGGTGACCCATACCGATGAGGAATGGCATAAGCTGCTGACGCCGGATCAATTCGTCATCCTGCGTCAGGCGGGCACGGAAAATCCCTTCAGCAGCCCGTTGCTGCATGAGGAGCGGAAGGGCACTTTCGCCTGCGTCGGCTGCGAGCAAAAGCTCTTTTCCTCGGCGACCAAATTCGATAGCGGCACCGGCTGGCCGAGCTTTTGGGGGCCGCTCGACCATGCCGTCGGCACCACACACGACACCAGTTTCGGGATGGCGCGCACGGCGGTCCATTGTAGCCGCTGTGGCGGCCATCTCGGACATGTCTTCGATGATGGCCCGAAGCCAACCGGACTTCGCTACTGCATGAATGGTCTTGTCATGACGTTTCGTGCAGCCTCGGCCTGATCGTAGGACGTTCTTGTTTGCTGTTCAGCCTGCGAGCGCCGGGGCTTATCCGCGCAGCCAGGCTTCCATGCCGCGCGCGGCGGCGCGGCCTGTCGCAAGGCAGGCGGTGAGGAGATAGCCGCCGGTCGCCGCTTCCCAGTCGAGCATCTCGCCGGCGACGAAGGTGCCCGGCAGCGCCTTCAACATGAAGCCATCGTCGATGCCGCTCCAGCGAATGCCGCCGGCTGAGGAGATGGCCTCGCCGATCGGCCTCGTGTCGAGAACCGGCACCGGCAGGGCCTTGATCATGCCGGCGAGACGTCCGGGATCGGCGCGGTCGCGCTCGGGTGCGAATTCCCGCAGCAACGCCGCCTTGACACCGTTGAGGCCGGCGCCCTTGCGCAGGCGGTTCGAAAAGCTCGATTTGGCATCCTGGCGCGCGAGGTCGCGGGTCAGCCTTTCGATCGTCCGACCCGGGGCGAGGTCGAGCGTCAGGGCAGCGCTGCCGCGGTTCAGCAGTTGATCGCGAAGGCTTGCTGCATGGGCATAGACCAGGCTGCCCTCGATGCCGTTTGCGCTGATGACGAATTCACCGGGAAATGTGCCGGCATGGGAGGTGGCGGTGACCGATTTCACCGGCTCGCCGGCGAAACGCTCGCGGAAGCTTTCGCTCCAGCCGACGACGAAGCCGCAATTGGCGGGCCGGAAGGCGTCGATCTCGACGCCCTTCTCCGATAGCCACGGCAGCCAGCTTGCATCGGAGCCGAGGCGCGGCCAGCTGGCGCCGCCGAGCGCCAGGAGGGCTGCGTCGCAATGGACGATGCTGCGCCCTTCCGGCGTTTCGAAAACATAGCCCCCATCGGCAAAACCGATCCAGCGGTGGCGGGTGCGCAGCGTGGCGCCCTGCGCCTCCAGCCGTTTGAGCCAGGCGCGCAGCAAAGGAGAGGCTTTCATCACATCAGGGAAAACCCGTCCGGACGAGCCGACGAAAGTCTCGGTTCCGAGCCCTGCTGCCCAATCTCTGATATCGCCAGGGGTAAAGGCATCGAGCGCCGGGCGCAGGCGGGCGGAGGCCGCGCCGAAGCGCGTGAGGAAACGGGCATAATCCTCGGAATGGGTGATGTTCAGTCCCGACTTGCCGGCCAGCAGAAACTTGCGGGCGAAGGTCGGCATGGCGTCGTAGACCGTCACCGCATGGCCGGAAAGCGAAAGCAGTTCGGCGGCCGCCAGGCCCGCCGGGCCACCACCGATGATGGCAATTCGCTTCTGGTTCATGGATGTCTTTGCCCGATTCTTTCCGGTGCAGTTTTGGCGCGGCTGCGCATTACCTGCAAGGGCGGGATTAGTGATGCGAATGCGTGCACTGGCCGTGGTCGGCGAGGACCTCGATGACGCGGCATTGGTCGACGCGGCCATGGCCACAACCTTCCACCATGGTTTCGAGTTCGGCTTTCAGCGCCATCAGGCTGCGGATGCGCTGCTCGACCTCGACGAGACGAGCCTTGGCGATGGCATCGGCCGAGGCGCAGGATTGGTGCGGATCATCCTGCAGGGTGAGCAGCGTGCGGATCGCCTCGATCTCGAAGCCAAGTTCGCGGGCATGGCGGATGAAGGTGAGGCGGTTGATATCGGCAGGTTCGAAGGAGCGCTGATTGCCTTCGCTGCGGCTCGGGGCCGCGAGCAGGCCGATGCTCTCGTAATAACGCACCGTCGGCACTTTGACCCCGCTCCGGCGAGCGGCTTCGCCGATCGTGATCTTTTTCATGATTTTACTCTTGCACCTCTAGTCGCTAGAGGATGTAGGAGGGATGCTTCTGTTTGACAAGGAAGCGGATCATGGCTGAGACGAACGAGGCACGATACCGGGTCGGCGGCATGGATTGCGCCGCCTGTGCGAGCAAGATCGATACGGCGGTCAGGCGCGTGGCAGGGGTGGCCGATGTTTCCGTCTCGGTGATGGCGGGCACGATGATCGTCCGGCATGACGGCAGCAGCGACCTCAAGGCGATCGAGAAGAAGGTGACGGGGCTCGGTTATTCGGTCTCGCCTTTTGCCGGAAGCGCGGTGCTGGCGGATGACCACGGCTCACATGAACATCACGACCATGATCACGGCGATCACGCGGGCCATGATCACGATCATGAGGGTCATGATCATGACCATGCGCATGGCAAGACCGAAATCGAAGGTCTGCATGGGCACGACCATGGACCGATGGCCGGCCCCTGGTGGCAAAGCCGGAAGGGCCGGCTCACCATCCTCTCGGGTGCGGCGCTGATCGCTGCTTATGCCGTCGGCTATCTCGTGCCGACGATTGCACCTTATGCCTTTATCGTCGCTATGCTGGTTGGGCTGGTGCCGATCGCGCGGCGCGCGGTCATGGCCGCTCTATCGGGCACGCCGTTCTCGATCGAGATGCTGATGACGATTGCCGCGGTCGGCGCCGTCATCATCAATGCCGGCGAGGAGGCAGCCACCGTCGTGTTCCTGTTTCTCGTCGGCGAGCTGCTGGAGGGTGTGGCGGCCGGCAAGGCGCGCGAAAGCATCTGGTCGCTGACGGCCCTCGTGCCGAAGAATGCGTTGTTGGAAGACAATGGTCAGACGCGGGAGGTGCCGGCGGAAAGCCTCGCCGTCGGCGCCATCATCATGGTTCGTCCGGGCGACCGCATCTCGGCTGATGGCATCATCGTATCGGGCGAGAGCGCGATCGACGAGGCGCCGGTGACGGGCGAGAGCACGCCGGTGCGCAAGGGTGTGGATGCCGTCGTCTTTGCCGGAACGGTGAACGGCGACGCAGTGCTCAGGGTTCGCGTCACGGCGTCGGCCGCCGACAACACGATTGCCCGTATTGTCAAGCTGGTCGAGGAGGCGCAGGAATCGAAGGCGCCTACCGAACGCTTCATCGATCGGTTCTCGCGCTATTACACGCCCGGCGTGGTGATGGTCGCAGCACTTGTCGCGGTGGTTCCGCCGATGTTCCTCTCCGGCGCCTGGGGCGAATGGATCTATAAGGGCCTTGCCATCCTGCTGATCGGCTGCCCCTGTGCGCTCGTCATTTCGACGCCGGCGGCGATCGCCGCCTCGCTTTCATCAGGCGCGCGGCGGGGTCTGCTGATGAAGGGTGGCGCGGTCTTGGAAGCGCTCGGCAAGGTGACGATGGTCGCTTTCGACAAGACGGGCACCTTGACGGAAGGCAAGCCTCAGGTGACCGATATCGTTGCCTTCGGAATGAGCGAGGCGCAGGTCTTGTCGCGCGCGGCAGTGCTGGAGCAGGGCTCCAGCCATCCCTTGGCGCTGGCGATCCTCAACCGCGCTAGGGCAGACGGCGTTCCCGTGCCGCCGGCTTTCGAACTGGAAGCGCTGCCGGGCAAAGGTGTCCGCGGCAAAGTCGGCGGCGAGACGCTCGATCTGCTGTCGCCGTCCGCGGCCCGCGAGCGCGGCGCCCTCGACGGCGAAAAGGATGCAGGCATTATGGCGCTGAACGACGAGGGCAAAAGCGTGTCGGTGCTGCTCGTCAACAATGTTGCGGCCGGCCTGATCGCCATGCGCGACGAGCCGCGCGAGGATGCCAAGGCGGGGCTTTCCACGCTCAAGTCGGCCGGTGTCAAGGCAATGATGCTGACGGGCGACAACAAGCGGACGGCGGCCGCCGTTGCCGGCATGCTCGGCATTGAATGGCGCGGCGAGATGATGCCCGAGGACAAACAGCGGGTCGTCGTCGAATTGAAACGCCAGGGCTTCGTCGTCGCCAAGGTCGGCGACGGCATCAACGACGCGCCGGCGCTGGCGGCTGCCGATATCGGCATCGCCATGGGCGGCGGCACCGATGTGGCGCTGGAGACGGCGGATGCCGCCGTGCTGCACGGGCGCGTCGGCGACGTGGCACGGATGATCGAACTGTCGAAACAGACGATGCGCAACATCCTGCAGAATATCACCATCGCGCTCGGTCTGAAGGCGGTGTTTCTGGTGACGACCATTGCCGGCGTCACCGGGCTCTGGCCGGCGATTCTTGCCGATACCGGCGCCACCGTGCTGGTGACGATCAACGCGCTCAGGCTGCTTCGACTAAAGGGACAATGACTATTCGGGGACGACTCGCGCCGGACCGGGAAACAAAAATCTGAGGCCCGGCTACAGGCCATCCGAACCTTCTCCACAGCCTCGTTTCGTTAAGCCTGCCTTATCCATGTTTTTCACAGGAACGCAGCGATTTCAAACCTGTCGTAACGCGATGCACAAACCATCCGTTGACGTGATTTTGGATTCGCGTACTATATCTAGTGTTCAAGGTTCCTTCGATTCGTCAGGATCGCGGGCGAAGATGGGAATACGGTGCGTTTCGCCATGACGGCGCAACAAGGCCGGAGCTGCCCCCGCAACTGTAAGCGGCGAGCAACTGTCCGATTTCAGGTCACTGGGGCATGATGCCTCGGGAAGGCTGGGGCAGGGTGCTTCGACCCGCGAGCCAGGAGACCTGCCTTGAACGAGATGTCCACGGGCGGGGTGTCCGGAAGGTCGCGTGCATGAAAGCGGAACGATCCGCGCCTGTTGCGCTGCCCTGAACGCCCGCATGAGCACTTCGGGGTTGAAGTCATGTCCAGAATATCAAGGCCGCCGCCCGCGCAAATCCCGAAGGGGATCGTATCGGGCGTTTAAACCGCCGACTTTGCCAGATCACCATCAAGCGTTGCCCCGGACGTCGCAAGGCGACCGATCCCAGTTTGCGTCCTGAATTTGACATCACGAGGAACATGATGAGCGTTACCGTCTATAGCAAACCCGCCTGCGTCCAATGCACCGCCACCTATCGCGCCCTCGACCGCCTGGGTGTCGATTACGATATCGTCGATATCTCCCAGGATGCAGAAGCGCTTAATCGTGTCCGCAGCCTCGGCTACATGCAGGCGCCCGTCGTCATCGCCGGCGAGCGGCATTGGGCGGGTTTCCGTCCCGATATGATCAGCGCGCTCTCCTGACCCGAGGAGAAAGGCGATGGGCCTGATCGTTTATTATTCCAGCCGATCCGAAAATACCCATCGCTTCGTCGCCAGGCTCGGATTGCGCGCGGCACGCATTCCGGCTAGCGGTGCGGACGCGTTTCATATCCGCGAACCCTTCGTGCTTGTCGTGCCGACCTATAGCGGCGGTGACGGCAAGGGCGCCGTTCCAAAGCAGGTGATCCGTTTCCTGAACGATGCGGAGAACCGAGGACACATCCGGGGCGTGATTGCCGCGGGCAGCAGCAATTTCGGTGAGACATACGGGCTCGCCGGCGACGTGATCTCGCGCAAATGCCAGGTGCCTTACCTCTACAGGTTCGAGCTCATGGGCACGGAGGAGGACGTCGCCAACGTCAAACACGGAATGGAACGATTTTGGACACGGGAACAACACTGACGCGGGATGCCGGCGCAAAACCGCATAACACTTTTGCTCATCCCACAGAACGCTCTTTGAAAGCGGCGGAAGCGCTCGACTATCACGCGCTGAACGCGATGCTGAACCTCTATGACGATGAGGGACGGATCCAGCTCGACAAGGACCACATGGCGGCCAAGCAGTATTTTCTGCAGCATGTGAACCAGAACACCGTGTTCTTTCACAATCTCAGGGAAAAGCTCGATTACCTCGTGACCGAGGGCTATTACGAGCAGGAGGTGCTCGACCAGTATTCCTTCAATTTCGTGCGCGACCTGTTCGACCAGGCCTATGCCAGGAAGTTCCGTTTCCCGACCTTCCTCGGCGCCTTCAAATATTACACCAGCTATACGCTGAAGACCTTCGACGGAAAGCGCTATCTCGAGCGCTACGAGGATCGCATCTGCATGGTGGCGCTGACTTTGGCGCGCGGCGACGAGGCGCTTGCCCGCGACATGGTCGACGAAATCATTTCCGGCCGTTTCCAGCCGGCAACGCCGACCTTCCTCAATGCCGGCAAGAAGCAGCGCGGCGAACTCGTCTCCTGTTTCCTGCTGCGGGTCGAGGACAATATGGAATCGATCGGTCGGTCGATCAATTCGGCGCTGCAATTGTCGAAGCGCGGTGGCGGCGTGGCGCTGTCACTGACGAACATCCGTGAGGCCGGCGCCCCGATCAAGCAGATCGAGAATCAGTCGTCGGGCATCATTCCTGTCATGAAGCTGCTCGAAGACAGTTTTTCCTATGCCAACCAGCTCGGTGCTCGCCAGGGGGCGGGCGCCGTCTACCTCAACGCCCATCACCCTGATATCATGCGGTTTCTCGATACCAAGCGCGAAAATGCCGACGAGAAGATCCGCATCAAGACGCTGTCGCTCGGCGTCGTCGTGCCCGACATCACCTTCGAACTCGCGAAAAACAACGAGGACATGTACCTGTTCTCGCCCTATGACGTGGAGCGCGTCTACGGCGTGCCCTTCACCGAGATTTCGGTGACGGAAAAGTATCGCGAGATGGTGGCGGACGCCCGCATCTCGAAGAAGAAGATCAAGGCGCGTGAATTTTTCCAGGTGCTCGCCGAGATCCAGTTCGAGAGCGGCTATCCCTACATCATGTTCGAAGACACGGTGAACCGGGCAAACCCGGTTGCTGGTCGCATCTCGATGAGCAATCTTTGCTCTGAGATCCTGCAGGTGAGTGAGGCGAGCGAATACAATGACGACCTCTCCTACAAGTATCTCGGCAAGGATATTTCCTGCAATCTCGGCTCGCTGAATATCGCCGCAGCCATGGATTCCACCGATTTCAGCAAGACGATCGAGACCTCGATCCGGGCGCTGACGGCAGTCTCCGACATGAGCCATATCGCTTCGGTTCCGTCGATCGAGAAGGGCAATGACGAAAGCCATGCGATCGGCCTCGGCCAGATGAACCTGCACGGCTATCTCGCCCGCGAACGCATCTTCTACGGGTCGGAGGAAGGCGTCGATTTCACCAATATCTATTTCTATACGGTAACCTATCACGCGATCCGCGCTTCGAACCTGCTGGCGGTCGAACGCGGCACAAGCTTCAAGGGGTTCGAAAATTCGAAATATGCCTCCGGCGACTATTTCGACAAATATACCCAGCAGGAATGGAAGCCGGCGACCGGGAAGGTTCAGGCACTGTTCGACGATGCCGGCATTCATATTCCGACTCAGGACGATTGGGCGGCGCTGAAGAAGGCGGTCATGACCTCTGGCCTCTATAACCAGAACCTGCAGGCGGTGCCGCCGACGGGGTCGATCTCCTATATCAACCACTCGACCTCCTCGATCCATCCGATCGTCTCGAAGATCGAGATCCGCAAGGAAGGCAAGATCGGCCGCGTCTATTATCCGGCGCCGTTCATGACCAACGACAATCTTGATTATTATCAGGACGCCTATGAGATCGGCGCGGAGAAGATCATCGATACCTATGCGGCGGCAACCCAGCATGTCGATCAGGGCCTGTCGCTGACCCTGTTCTTCCGCGATACGGCAACGACGCGCGATATCAACAAGGCGCAGATCTACGCCTGGAAGAAGGGCATCAAGACGATCTACTACATCCGCCTTCGCCAGATGGCGCTGTCCGGCACCGAGGTGCAGGGCTGCGTGTCTTGTACGCTGTGAGCTGAATTCGGCTTTGGAGCATTTGCCCCTCACCCTAACCCTCTCCCCGTTTTGACGGGGAGAGGGGACGTGCCCCGCGAGAGGTTTGTGGGGAACGGAGAGCTTGCAGCTTGCCTCCTTCGCCCCGTTTACGGGGAGAAGGCGCCGGCAGGCGGATGAGGGGCAAATCCGAACATTCCTCAAAAGGAACACCCAATGAACATATCCATGAAGCCAATCAGCCGCGTGCGCGCCATCAACTGGAACCGCATCGAGGACGACAAGGATCTCGAAGTCTGGAACCGGCTGACCGGCAATTTCTGGCTGCCTGAAAAGGTGCCGCTCTCCAACGACATTCCCTCCTGGGCGACGCTGACGGCGGCCGAGCAGCAGCTGACCATCCGTGTCTTCACCGGGCTGACGCTGCTCGACACGATCCAGAACGGCGTCGGCGCGATCAGATTGATGGAAGATGCGATGACGCCGCATGAAGAGGCGGTGCTTTCCAATGTCTCCTTCATGGAGGCGGTGCATGCGCGCTCCTATTCCTCGATTTTCTCGACGCTTTGCGCGACGCCCGATGTCGACGATGCCTATCGCTGGTCGGAGGAGAACGAATTCCTGCAGCGCAAATCGGCGCTGATCATGGAGCAGTATGGCTCCGGCGATCCCTTGAAGAAGAAGGTTGCCAGCGTCTTCCTCGAAAGCTTCCTGTTCTATTCCGGCTTCTATCTGCCGATGTACTGGTCAAGCCGCGCCAAGCTGACCAACACGGCCGACATGATCCGACTGATCATCCGCGACGAGGCGGTGCATGGCTATTATATCGGCTACAAATTCCAGCGCGGCCTCGAGCGGCTGTCCGAGGAGAGACGGCAGGAGATCAAGGATTTCGCCTTCGACCTGCTGCTCGAACTCTACGACAACGAGGCCAGATATACCGAGGCGCTCTATGACGGCGTCGGACTGACGGAGGACGTCAAGAAATTCCTGCATTACAACGCCAACAAGGCGCTGATGAACCTCGGCTATGAGGCGCTTTTCCCGGCCGAAGCCTGCAAGGTCAATCCGGCGATCCTGTCGGCGCTTTCGCCGAATGCCGACGAGAACCATGACTTCTTCTCCGGCTCCGGCTCGTCCTACGTCATCGGCAAGGCTGTGGCGACCGAGGACGAGGATTGGGATTTCTGAGGCTTTATCGCAGTCTGCCCTTATCATTTGCTTCCCTGTCGCCCACATTCAGCGGAAAGTGAATTCGACCCTCGCCGATCACATGAGGTAGCGGAGTTTTTGATGTCGCCTTTTTTGAACAAGACCGGGACTGCCGTTGAAGCGGACGAGGGCGTCTGGCCGATCCGCAGGAGACGGATTCTCGACTGGCTGGTGAACGAGACGCGGGGCGAGCGCTTCATCGACAACATTCTGGTGGAGATGTGCGGGAAGCTGCTTTCGGCCGGGGTGCCGGTCGCCCGGGCGACATTGCATTTCCGGACGAACCATCCGCAATGGATCGGGGCACGCATCCTCTGGAAGGAAGGGCTCACAGAGGCGAAGATCAACACCTTCGCCTATGGCGTCGAAAACACGCAGGAGTTCCTGACCAGCCCGGTCAACGCGATCCATCAGGGTGCGGAGGAAGTGCGCAGGCAGCTGGAAGGAGCAGCCGAAGGCGACCTGGATTCCTTCTATCAGGACCTGCGCGACGACGGCCTGACCGAATATATCGCATGGCCGCTCGAACACACTTTCGGCAAACGGCATGTTGCTACGTTTTCCACCAGCCGGCCGGGCGGCTTTACGAGCGAACATGTCGATTTCCTGCGTGATCTCCTTCCGGCCCTGACCTTGATCAGCGAAATTCGCCTGAAGAACATCATTGCGCGCACGCTGCTGCAGACCTATGTCGGGCCGCATGCGAGTGAGCAGATCCTGTCGGGCGTGACGACACGCGGCAGCGGCGCCACCGTCGGTGCGGCAATCATGATCTGCGACCTGCGCGACTTTACGGCGATCTCCGATCTCTGGCCACGCGACGATGTCATCCATTTGCTCAACGATTATTTCGATGCGATGTCGGATCCGATCGAACGCTATGGCGGGGAAATTCTGAAGTTCATGGGCGACGGATTGCTGGCAATCTTCCCCTTGAGCAAGGAGACGGCCTGTGCCGATCTGCTGCAGGCGATCCGCGAAGGGCAGGCGCTGATGGCCGAGCTGAACGAGCAGCACGCACAGATCGGCCGCGATCCGCTGCGCTACGGTGTCGGCGTGCATGTCGGCGACGTCATGTACGGCAATATCGGTTCGCGTCGGCGACTGGATTTCACCGTCATCGGCCCAGCGGTGAATATCGCCTCGCGGCTGGAAAGCCTGACCAAGGAGGTCAAGCGTCCGGTGCTGCTGTCGCGGGCCTTCGTCGAAATGGCGGGCTGCGCGAAAGACATGGACAGTCTCGGCACCTTCCCGCTGCGCGGGCTCGGAGAGCCTGTCGATGTCTTCGCTTTTCCTGAGCGCCAAAGCGCGTCGCGCCAAATCTGATTCACGCAACGCGCTTTAGCTCTTTGTTTTTATGCATGTCGCAATCCCGGAACCGCGGCACACTTCCGGGCGGCATGCATTGGGCCCCGGCAGGTTCAGACGCCGCGTTTGTTTCCCCACAGCAGCACATGCAGCTGCGGCAGCACGCGCGGGGCAAACCACCCGTCGGCCGTCACTTTCTCGACGAGCCAGTGCATCCGATCCATCACGCCGTCGATATCGATGCGGGCGCTGTCGTCGTCGGGCGGCGGCGGCGTGTGGTTGCCCGGCTGAAGGTACAAGGGAATATAGGGATAGCGCCGACCCGTTTCTCGGGCGAAGGCGTAATCGTCATCGTCGAAGACGACGATTTTCAACGCGATCTCCGGCCCACCGGCGGCGAGCCGGAGGCAGTTGTCGACCTGATCCCAATCGGTCAGCATTCCGCTCGACGGCGGCTTGGGGCTCAAGACCAGGACGTCGAGATCGCGAAACCAGTTCCGGGCGACGCTCCCCTGCGTTTCCAGCGCGAAGCGGTATCCTTGAGAATGGCCGAATTCGATCAGCGGCCCGAGCGGCTGGATCGCCGGATTACCTCCGGACAGGGAGACCGTCATCGGCCGACCTGCCGAGAGCTTCGTGACCTCCTGCCAGATCGCTTCGGTGGACATGGGAATCCACTGTTCTCGAAAGGCGCTGTCGACCGCGTGAAGGCTGTCGCACCAGGAACAGCGGTAGTCACAACCGCCCGTCCGGACGAACACCGTCGGCAGCCCGATCAAAGCGCCTTCGCCCTGGATGGTCGGACCGAAGATCTCGCTGACGCGAATGCTCTCTCCGCTCATGGCCGGTACTCCGCCCAGGTCTTCGGCGTTTCGCTGACACGGACGGACGACGTTTCCGGGAAGCGCTCTCTGCACCAGTCGTAAAAGTGCTTCGCCAGGAACTCGGAGGTGACTTTCGAATGGCCGAAGACCTCGTTCAGGTGACGATGATCGAGAGCTTCGTCGATATAGCGCTTGAGCGGCGACAGGTCGTGATAGTCGCGAACGAAGCCGTCGTCATTCAGGGTTTCGGCCGAGAGTTCGACGACCACGATGTAGTTATGACCATGGAGCCTGGCGCATTGATGGTCGGCCGGCAGATGATCCAGCTGGTGCGAAGCGGAGAGATGAAATTCCTTGGTGATGCGGTACATCAACGCACCTCCGCCGCGGAATATTGCGACACCGCCGCTTTCCAGAAATCCCGGTCTTCGTAGTCCGTCGGATCGGAAATGCCGGCAAGATGGAAAGCTTCGCGGCGTTCGACGCAGGTTCCGCAGCGCCCACAGTGGAGCCTGCCGCCTTTGTAGCATGACCAGGTCTCGGCAAACGGTGTCGCGTGTTTTTCGCCGTCGGCGACGATCGCCGCCTTGGAAACATCGACATAGGGTGCAAGCAGTCGGACGCTGGCATAACCGTCCAGAGCTTCGTTCTGCATGCGCTGGAAGGCGTCGATGAAGCCCGGCCGGCAGTCGGGATAGATGAAGTGATCGCCGCCATGCACGGCGACGGCGACGGCATCGGCCTTTTGCGCGGCGGCCAGGCCGAATGCGATCGCCAGCATGATGGCGTTGCGGTTCGGCACCACGGTGGCTTTCATAGTCTCCTCGGCATAGTGGCCGTCCGGGACCTCGACATTGTCGGTCAGCGCCGATCCGCTGAGATGGCCGCCGATGGCGGCGATGTCGATGATATGATGAGGAACGGCGAGGCGCGCGGCGCACCGGGCGGCGAAGTCGAGTTCCTTGCGGTGGCGCTGGCCGTAGTCAAAGGAGACGAGGCCGATCAGCTGTTGTTCCGCTGCCATTTTGTGGGCAAGCGAAACGGAGTCGAGTCCGCCAGAGCAGACGACGATAGTCTTCATATTTTGGATTCCCTTGTTTTGACCGGGTGGGCTGCGACCGGATTACGGCGTGCTTCTAGGCCAAATCGCGCGTGATGCAAACAGTTTTAAGATGTCGGCCTCGAAACTCGTACGGTCCTGCCGATCGGCAAATTGAGTTGCGGCGGCAGCGGGGCGGAGGTCCTCGGCGTCAGGATTGCTGATGCGCCGATGCGGCCGGCGTCTACGCCTTAAGGATCGTGTCGACTTTCGGCGATATGTTGTCAAAATGAAGAAAGCTGTAAATTCAGTAAGATAACGGAATAGCCATATTTTTCTCGGGAGTCGAGAAAGAGCTTGACGACCAAGCGCTTATACCGTTTTAAATTAGCAACCGCGCGGAGGAGCGCGGCCGTATGTCGACCGCTGCACAGGCGGTAAACATCGGGCGGCTGGGAGGGCCCGCCGCCGAATTTCAAACGGGAGGAATTCATGCGCAAGTTTTTGAGCTCGGCGGCTGTTGCTGTCGTGATGACGGCTGGCCTCGGTGGCGCCCACGCAGCCGACGTAAAAGAAGTGCAGATGCTGCACTGGTGGACATCAGGCGGCGAGGCGGCGGCTTTGAACGTCCTGAAGGAGGATCTGTCGAAGGAAGGCTTTGCCTGGAAGGACGTGCCGGTTGCCGGCGGCGGCGGTGATGCGGCGATGACGGCGCTGAAGGCGATGGTGGCGGCCGGCACCTATCCGACCGCCTCGCAGATGCTCGGTTATACCGTGCTCGATTATGCCCAGGCCGGCGTCATGGGTGATCTGACCGAGACGGCGAAGAAGGAAGGCTGGGATAAATCGGTGCCGGCGGCGCTGCAGAAGTTCTCCGTTTACGACGGCAAGTGGGTCGCCGCCCCGGTCAACGTCCACTCGGTCAACTGGCTGTGGATCAACAAGGCGGTGATGGACAAGATCGGCGGCACCCAGCCGAAGAGCTTCGACGATCTGATCGCCCTGCTCGACAAGGCGAAGGCGGCCGGCGTCATCCCCTTGGCGCTCGGCGGCCAGAACTGGCAGGAAGCGACGATGTTCGATTCCATCGTGCTGTCGACCGGCGGCCCGGAATTCTACAAGAAGGCGTTCAACGACCTCGACGAGGAATCGCTGAAGTCGGACACGATGAAAAAGTCCTTCGACAACCTGGCGAAGATCGTCAAATACGTCGATCCGAATTTCTCCGGCCGCGACTGGAACCTGGCGACCGCCATGGTCATCAAGGGTGATGCGCTGGTGCAGGTGATGGGCGACTGGGCCAAGGGCGAATTCGTCGCCGCCAAGAAGACCCCGGACAAGGACTTCCTGTGCTACCGCTTCCCCGGCACCGATGGCAGCGTCATCTACAACTCCGACATGTTCGGCATGTTCAACGTCCCCGACGACCGCAAGGCGGCGCAGGTGGCGCTGGCAACGGCAACGCTGTCGAAGAGCTTCCAGTCGGCCTTCAACGTCGTCAAGGGTTCGGTGCCGGCCCGTACCGACGTTCCCGACACCGACTTCGACGCCTGCGGCAAGAAGGGCATCGCCGACCTGAAGGCCGCCAATGAGGGCGGCACGCTGTTCGGTTCGCTGGCCCAGGGTTATGGCGCCCCTCCGGCGATCGCCAATGCCTATAAGGACGTCGTCTCGAAGTTCGTCCACGGCCAGATCAAGAGCTCCGACGAAGCCGTCACCCAGCTCGTCCAGGCAATCGACGACGCCCGCTGAGGGTCGTCGATGACAAATGCTTCCCCGCGTGATCTTGCGGGGAAGCTTCAAGCTCCGCAGCGATAAATGCCGAGCGATCCTGCGGGAAGGGAGACGATATCCATGAGCACAGTTGCCACCACCGATCCGGTTCTGACCCCCGGGCGATCGACACCGATCTCGCTCAGGGGCCGGCTGCAGGATGCGCTGCCGAAGATCGTGCTGGCGCCGAGCTTCGTCATCACCCTGGTCTTCGTCTATGGCTTCATCGTCTGGACGGCCTATCTGTCCTTCACCAATTCCAAGACCTTCCCCTCTTATGCCCTGACCGGGGCGCGCGCCTATCAGCGGCTGTGGCGCTGGACCTTCGAGAGCGATCCGCCGTCGTCCTGGTACACCTCGATCACCAACATGGCGATCTTCGGCTTCCTCTATGTCGGCATCTGTCTGGCGCTCGGCCTGCTGCTTGCCATCCTGCTCGACCAGAAGATCCGCGGCGAGGGGCTGTTGCGCCCGATCTTCCTCTATCCGATGGCGCTCTCCTTCATTGTGACAGGGGTGGCCTGGAAATGGTTCCTCGACCCCGGCCTCGGGCTCGAGCAGACGCTGCACCACTTCGGCTGGACGAGCTTCCACTTCGACTGGATCAAGAACAAGGACTTCGTCATCTATACCGTCGTCATCGCCGGTGTCTGGCAGGCGTCGGGCTTCGTCATGGCGATGTTCCTGGCCGGGCTTCGCGGCATCGACGGCGAGATCATGAAGGCGGCGCAGATCGACGGCGCCTCGCCCTTCCAGCTCTATCGCCGCATCGTCATTCCGCTCTTGCGGCCGATCTTTCTCTCCGCCTTCATCGTGCTCGCCCATATGGCGATCAAATCCTACGATCTGGTGGTGGCGCTGACGTCGGGCGGGCCGGGCGGCTCGGCCTGGCTGCCGTCCAACTTCATGTATGAATATACCTTCAAGCGCAACGAGATGGCCGTCGGCTCGGCCAGCGCCATCATCATGCTGATGACCATCTCGGCGATCATCGTGCCCTATCTCTATTCCGAACTGAAGGAGAAGACGCGATGAGCATCTCGGTTTCCTCTCCCTCCCATTCCAGCAACAATGCCCGCTGGATCGGCCGGCTGGTCATCTACGGCCTGCTGGTGATCTTCGCCATCCTCTACCTGATGCCGCTCTTCGTCATGCTCACCACCTCGTTCAAGACGATGGACGAGATCCAGGGCGGCAACATGCTGGCGCTGCCGGAGGCCCCGACCTTCGATCCCTGGATCAAGGCCTGGGGCGAGGCCTGCGTCGGCCTGACCTGCGCCGGCATCAAGGGCTACTTCTGGAACTCGATCAAGATGGTGGTGCCGGCGGTGGCCATCTCCACCATCATGGGAGCGCTGAACGGTTATATCCTGACCAAATGGCGCTTCCCCGGCCATACGCTGGTGTTCGGGCTGATGCTGTTTGCCTGCTTCATCCCGTTCCAGTCGGTGCTCTTGCCGATGGCGACCATCCTCGGCTCGCTCGGCCGCTTCGGCGTCACCCTGCAGAACGCCACCGGCTTTTCCTTCGGCTTCGGCAATTCGACGGTCAACCTGGTCTTCGTCCATGTCGTCTATGGCTTGGGCTTCACCACGCTGTTCTTCCGCAATTTCTACGAGGCCTTTCCGACCGAGCTGGTGCGCGCCGCCCAGGTCGACGGCGCCAGCTTCTTCCAGATCTTCCGCCGCATCATGCTGCCGAACTCGCTGCCGATCATCGTCGTCACCGTCATCTACCAGT
>NZ_ML133597.1 GCF_003985125.1 Rhizobium phaseoli | reverse complement strand
GGCAGAATTCCAAACGCTCATCCACAACTGACCTCGACCGCCAAACCATGCCGACCTCCCGAAAAAACATCTCGAAAGTGTCAGGCATGTCTCCGAACATCTGTCAGGTATGTATCCGGGCTTTACATCAAGGCCTGGGATGACGGAGAGTGGGGTTGGCGTTGTTGCCAAACTCGCCGTCGGCGTACAGAGACGCACCGCAGCTGATGTTACATTCGGCCGGCCTCCCTTGTGAGGGCGCGGTGACGGGCAGAGGATAATTCGCTTATCCTCTCCACCCCTCCAGCAACACCACTTTCTCCACGCCCGCAAACCGCGCCACCCTATCGAGCTCCGCTTCCAGCCGCTCCAGCCGACCTGCGGACGCTTTCACCCCCGGCTCCAGCCAGAGCCGCCTGACATCAAGCGTCGATTTCTTCCGGTCAGCCTTCATGTCGATGCGGCCGATCAGCCGGTCGCCTTCGAGCAGCGGGAAGACGTAATAGCCATATTCGCGCTTGGCTTCCGGCACGAAGATCTCGATGCGGTAAAAGAAGCCGAACAGGCGTTCGGTGCGGTTGCGGTCGCGGATCATCGGGTCGAAGGGGCTGAGCACGCGGATGCGCGGCGGCGCGGCGGGATAGCTGTCGAGCGTCGTCAGGAAATCGGCAAAGGCCCAGGAGGGCCGCGGCTTGGCCCCGAGTGCGGGCTCGATCAGCACTTCGGCGAGCTCGTCGCGATGGGCCGATACCCAGGTCTTGGCCTCGTCAGGCGAGACGAGGTTCCAGAACGCGGCGATTTCTCCATGGGTGGCAAAGCCGAGGCGGGTGAGCGCGCTGCGGCACGCCCAGTCGACGAACTCGGTGCGGCTTACCTCCGGCTCGCGGAAATGGGCCGGGACGACACGCTCGGTCAGGTCGTAGATCTTCTGGAAATTCGAGCGGCCGGCGATGGCGAATTTGCCGGTGTGCCAGAAATATTCGAGCGCCGTCTTGTTCGGATGCCAGTTCCACCAGCCGCCGGAAACATGGCCGTCGGCCTTGATATCACGCGCCAGGATGGCGCCGTCGCGCGCAACGCGCTCATAGGTCTCCTCGAAGGCCGCCTCGAAACCCTCGCCGCGCCATTTGCGCCAGCGCTCGATGATAACCTTCTCCTGATGGCGGAACTTGTGCTTCCAATAGACGAAGAAGGCGCTCGGCAGGATCGAGGCGTCATGCGTCCAGTGCTCGAACAGCGTGCCGTCCTTTTCGAGCAACGCGGTCAGATGTTCGCGCCTGTAGGTCTGGTTGCGCGAAAACAGGATCTGGTGATGCGCCCGCTCCACCGTCTGGATGCTGTCGACCTGGACGAAGCCCAGATCATGGATGAGCTGCAGCAGGCCCTCCTTGCTCAAGGCGCGGTTCGGCGGGGCGCTGAGGCCCTGCTTGGCCAGGAAGACCCGGCGGGCGTCGGAATTGGAAAGCAGATTCGTCATGTGGGCATCATATCGCGGAAAATCTTCCTAGCCACCCGATATCGAGATTTGCTCTTCATCACCCTGGATTCCCCATGTAGAAGCACGTCTGATCGGCGCCAGTGGCTGCCCCTCACCCTAACCCTCTCCCCGCTCGCGGGGAGAGGGGACGTGCCCTGCGAGAGATTGATGGGAATGGAGAGGTCGCGGCATGGTTCCTTCGCCCCGTTTACGGGGAGAAGGTGCCGGCAGGCGGATGAGGGCCGGCATCGGCAATCTCCTCCGATGAAAGATGCGAGGGACTGGTTTGGACATACAATTCGAAGGCGCCGGGGTCAGTTTCGGAACGCGGGTGGCGCTGGCGCCGCTGACGCTCGGCATCAGCGGCAAACGCATCGGCGTCATCGGGCTCAACGGCTCGGGCAAGACCACGTTTGCGCGGCTGATCAACGGGCTGACCAAGCCGACGGTCGGACGCGTCACCGTCAACGGCCGCGATACGGCCGATGACAAGGCCGGCGCAGTCGATGTCGGCTTCATCTTCCAGTCGCCGCAGAACCAGATCATCCTGCCGATCGTCCGGGACGACATCGCCTTCGGGCTGAAGCGCCACGGCTTCAGCAAGGCGGAGATCGAGGCGAAGGTCGAGCGTGTTCTCGCCCGCTTCGGCGCCGAAGCGCTCGCCGACCGCCGGGCGCACGAGCTTTCCGGCGGCGAGCTGCAGGTGGCGGCCCTCTGCTCGGTGCTGGTGACGGGGCCCGGCATTCTCATTCTCGACGAGCCGACCAACCAGCTCGACCTGAAGAACCGGGCACTGGTCGAGCGGATTATTGCCGGGCTGCCGGAAAGCGCCATCGTCATTACCCACGATCTGGAGCTGATCGCCGATTTCGAGCGGGTGCTGTTGTTTCATGAGGGGCGGCTGGCCGCCGATGCGCCGGCGACCGAGGCGATCGCCCGCTACAAGGAGATCGCCGCCTGATGCAGTCGCTCTATGTCGAAGGCAACAGCCCGATGCACCGGCTTTCGCCGCGGGTCAAGCTGGTGTCGCTTGCGGTCTTCGGCATCGTGCTGTTCATCAGCCAGAACATCGCCCTGCTTTCCGGCTTGGTTGTGCTGACGGCGGTCGTCTACCGCACGACCGGCCTGCCGCTCGGCGAGGGCCTGCGGCGGCTGCGGCCGGTCTTCCTGACGATTGCGGTCGTGGCGCTCTTCAATCTCCTCTTCAATCCCTGGCAGGCGGCACTCGTGCCGGTGCTGCGGCTGACGGCGCTGATGCTTCTTGCCGCCGCCGTGACGGCGACGACGTCGATCACCGCCTTCATCGACGAGGTGACGGCGCTTGCCCGCCCGCTGGAGCGCACCGGCTGGGTGCAGGCCGACGATATCGGCCTGGCGCTCGGGCTCGTCCTGCGTTTCGTGCCCGATATTGTCGGCCGTTACCAGGCGATCCGCGAGGCCCACAAGGCACGTGGGCTGAAGGCCCGGCCGACGACCTTGCTTGCGCCGCTGATCATCCTGACGCTCAGGGATGCGGATAATGTCGCCGCGGCGATTGACGCGCGCCGCATTCGACGGCATGGAAGTTAACCAATTTTAACCACGGAGTTCATGATGAGCACCCGCGACCTCGTCCTTACCGCCCTCTTCGCTGCGATCATCGTGGCCCTCGGCCTGCTGCCGCCGATCTCGCTCGGCTTCATTCCGGTGCCGATCACCGCCCAATCGCTTGGCGTCATGATGGCCGGTGTCGTGCTCGGCGCCCGCCGCGGCGCGATTGCCGTGCTGATCGTGCTGCTGCTCGTCGCCATCGGCCTCCCGGTGCTTTCCGGCGGCCGCGGCGGCCTCGCCATCTTCGCCTCGCCGTCGGCCGGCTTCCTCGTCGGCTGGATCTTCGGCGCCTTCGTCACCGGCTATCTCAGCGAGCGGCTGGTCAACCACGGCCAATCCGGCCTGGTGCAGACGGTGAGCTTCTTTCTCGCCGCCATGGTCGGCGGGGTCGTCGTGCTCTATGCCTTCGGTATCGCCTATCTCGCCACCGTTGCCGGCCTCGGCTTCACCAAAGCCTTCGTCGGCTCGATGGCCTTCATTCCGGGCGACGTGATCAAGGCTTTCGTCGCCGCCCTGCTCGGCCGCGCCGTCATGGCCGGCTATCCCCTCCTGCCGGCACGCGCATAAGCGCCGAAGTCGCCGTTCACATCATCAATGGCCGTCTTCACCCGAAGGCGGCCATTTGCATTTGCCGCACGCCAAGACCGCTTGCCTGCGGCGCAGGCTCTGCGTCTCGATGCTGATGGATTGAGGAAGGAAGGCTCGCGGCGAGCAGGTACGGCCTGGAACACAGGCAACAAAAAACCGCCTTGAGGCGGTCGGGTATTCTATCGATTTCAGTTTGATCTAGTCTCCTCCACCTCCGTCGCCGCCGCCGTCACAGCCACCGTCGCCCGCGGCATCGCACCAGCCTCCCCCGCCATCGCCATCGCCGAAGCTTATTGAACGGCACTTGCCACTCGCGACAAGCAGGGCAATAACCAGGGCGAAATATGCAATCACGAAGGCATTCGAGAAAAATGCGCTCAATCAGTCTCCTTTCGTTGCTTCATCAAATCTTGTTTCTGGATAGAAATTGTAGATTATATTTCGTTTTCCGCAATAGCTTCAATATGAAACTTTCATGACAATCCATGCTTGGCCAGCGCAAGCGGATGCCACGTCGTCGTTCACTTACCGAAGACTGCTGGAGTTGCACTCCTGAATGAACCATTCGGCAAAACGGCGCACCGGCTTTTTCGCCCAGGCGCTGGTGATCAGATAATATCCCTGGGCTTCGGCCGTCGAAATATCCGACAGCACGACGAGGTCACCGCGTTCGATCTCTCGCCGAAACACCTCGACAGGGCATAGAGCGACCCCATGTCCGGCGATCGCTGCCGTGGCAAGAATGTTGAAGTCCTGAAAGATCGGCCCGCGGATCGGCTCGGGTGGCTTTATCTCAGCCTTGCGGAACCATTCTTTCCAGCCGTCCACGGATTCGTCATGCAGCAGGTCGGCCCTCGCAAAGGGAACGTTCTCGATAGTCCAATTCCGCTTTGCCAGATAATGGACGCTCGCCACCGGCTGGTTGCGCCGGGAGAAAAGCAGACGGCTCTCCCGCCCTCCCGACAAATCCTCCCCCATGGTGATCAGAACATCCAGGCTTTCGTCATCGAAGCGCTCTTCCGCTCTGGCATAGACGATCCTGACATCGAGATCGGGATCGCTCTCCCGGAAAGACGGAAGTGCCGGAACCAGCCAGCGCGAGGCGATCGACGGGATGCAGCCCACGGTGATCGAACGCATATTGTGATCTCGGCGCATGTTGCCGGTTGCATGGGCGATGGCTGCCAATGCGCCGGAGACGGCCAGATAATATTCGGCGCCCGCCGGCGTCAGCGCTACGCCGCGCCCGGATTTCTGCAGCAGCTTGCGGCCCAGCCACGTCTCCAGATGTTTGATCTGGTGGCTGATGGCGGCGTGGGTCACATGCAGCTCGTCTCCGGCCTTTGACAGGCTCATGAGCCGGGCGGTCGCTTCAAAGGCCCTCAATGCATTCAGCGGCGGCAGCTGCATATGTTCGAATTCCTTACATGATAGACGGAGTCTTTCGCCCCGCATCCTCGTCACACGGATCGAACTCAGAGCTAACATGTAAATTATTCTAACAGCTTTCTCAATTTAGATCATTTGAAGCAGCCGTCGATTTCAGTGCCTAATGGATCTCGGAGATCGAGCCATCTCCGTCATTTGCGAGGAGAAAAACATGTTTGTGAGAAGCCTGAAGGACGTGGAACAGACCGAGCGTTTCGTCGATTGGGGCAATGGCACGAGCCATCGACTGCTGACTAGGGATGATGGGATGGGCTTTACCGTCTGCCACACTGTCGTGCGCGCCAATACGCAAGCCCTGCTGCAGTACCGCAACCACCTCGAGGCCTGCTACTGCATTCAGGGAGAAGGCGAGGTCGAGGATATGGACGGCAATGTCTTTCCCATCCGCGTCGGCGACATCTACGTCCTCGACCAACACGACCGCCACTATCTCAGGGGCGGCAAGGACGAGGACCTCGTCCTGGTCAGCGTCTTCAATCCGCCGCTCAAGGGAACGGAGCGTCACGACCTCAACAACAGAAGCGGTTCGGAATATTGAGCCGAGCTTGAGCCCATCGAGGGCCTCGTTTGCGCGATCTCCTTGATTTTGCGGTCGTGCTTAGTCATGGCTTTCATCAACGGTCGCCCTTGGTGCGGTGCGCCCTGATCGAGTGGGAGGCCTGCTGCTGTGACCCGGACGAAGATCGATGCGCTGTGGTTCAAACGGTGCTGCGCGTTCCACCTGCAGTTTTTTCCAGATGGCGCGACATTGTCAAAACTCAGCAGCCTGCAAGATGGTATCGAGCGACACAGCGATGCACCGCTTTTGCGCCTGCCGGCCGCGAGCCTGCACATGACGATCGTCACTCTGGTCAACGCAGCGGCCAAATTCAGTATCCCGAATGAGGAGGTATGGAGGCTGAACGGAGAAAGATGGAAAGCGGTCACAGACCGGCTGGCCGAACAGACGCCAGCCTTTGACCTCGATTTCCATGAACTGACTGTTTCGGCAGCCGCTGTTTTCGTGAAAGCAGAGGAGCCACCGGAATTGCGGAGGCTTCGTTCTGCGATTACTCAGGCGATCGACTTCGAAGGATGGCGCCCCACCCCGCCGCAAATAGCGCACATCACACTGTTCAGGTTCAGTGCCGAAGGGCGGCTGCCTGAGATCACTGCAGACGCAGGCTCTTTGCCCACGGCGGTTAGGGTCAGGTCGCTTCAATTGCTGGAAGAGCGCGTTTATCCCAACGTCGAGCTCAATGTCCTCCGTGAGCCGCTCTTGAGCGACAAAGCGGGAAGCCGGGACGTTTGTTAGTAAATCGGGCTCTCTCGACCGTATCCATTCACCGCATCAGCAGCGACACCAGACCGGCTCGGGAATTGACCCCGAGCTTCCCATAGATGTTTCTAAGGTGGGTTCTGACGGTCTCGTAGCTGATGTCGTCGGCCATCGCCACTTCCCTTGGGGAATGGCCGGATGCGATGCTCGAGGCGATCCTGATTTCCGTTGCCGTCAGCTTGTAAAGCTGCATCAGCAAATCGCGCCGCTCATTGAGAGGCGTCGCCACGATCGGTTCGACGATCACCGCCACGGTCGGCCCTTCCAGAAACTGGGTGAACGTATCGGAGTGCAGCCGGACGAGGGTGATGCGATAATTATCCTGGTTCCTGCCCTTGACGATCGCCGTGTGCGGTTGGGTCTGCACACCGTTTCTAGAGGCCAGGAATTCGAGAACCGCCGCCGACTTCTCGCATTGAAGTGCTACCGTGCCGTCGGAGGCGATCTGCACAGGCACGCCGGCTGCCAGCAAGGCCTCCGCGCTCCTGTTCCAGCGACGGGCTTTTCGTTGCTCCGAGACATAGATCAATCCGACGCCGATGCTGTCGAACAGGGCCTGCGTTGTCTGTTCGTGGGGTGCAAACAGATCGCGCTTGCGGATGAAGTCGAAGGCCCTCTTCAAATGCGGTGCGAGCTGCGTATAAAGCTTGGCCGCCTCGCTGTTGAGATCGGGGTCGGCGGACGATGTGCAGGCCGAAAGGATGAAGGTGCGGTTCTCCTCGCGAATGATCGAGACGCCAATGCTCGTCTCGGATCCGGTCTGCCGCTTCAGCCAGTCATTGTAGAACTCCGATCTGATCAGTTCCTCGCGCGGAACGATCTCGTCGCCGCAGAGGCCCTGGCCGACGGGCACGCGATCCAGTCTCGGAATCCAGGGATTGACCGAGGCGAAGTGGCTGGTGAACTGATCGATCTCGGATTGCGAAAATCCCGACATGAAGGGAACGTGGGCAACCGAAGAGGTCAGATCATGGTAGTGAAGCGCCGCCTTGCCGCTTGGCGACGTCTGGACAAGGCGATCCAGGAAATCCTGCCAGCTGCACTCTCCGAAGAGACTTCCATAGATCATATCGGTCAGAAGAGATGAGACGTCAGGCGATTGAATCATGATCGATTTCAACATCTGCGAATGAAAGCATCTTCGAAGATAGAACAGTGTCGTCTTCGCAATTGCAACGGAATTCGCATGTGCAATATCGGATGCTCCGGACTGAGCGAGAAATACTACAACCACAGCATGTTATAGCTTCTCCGGCACTATATTTCCGGTCGGCGCTTCTCCCCGCCGGAGCGTGGAACTCGGAATACCTTCCCCACGGCGTGAATGCCTTGACCGCCGCGAGCGAAGGCCCGCGGCGGCCCATCGTCAAACCAGCCCCGGCACGACGAACACCAGCCAGGCGACGATCGGACCGATGATGGCAATCAGCGCGCTGTAGACCAGCAACTGCTTGAGCACCTGGTCTCGCCTGTCATCCGGCGCGTTGGCGACCACAAGCGCACCATTGGTGGAGAATGGGCTGGTATCGACGATCGTCGTCGAGATCGCGATGGCGGCGACGACGCCGATGGCGCTGACATGTCCCTGCATGAGGAACGGAACGGCCAGCGGGATGATTGCGCCGAGCAGCGCGGTCGAGGATGCAAAGGCCGAAACGATGGCACCGGTAAAGCAGAGCAGCAGCGCCACCAGCAGCGGCATGCCGAGGCTGGATATGCCGTTCGCCACGTAATCGACGGTACCCGCCTTCTCCATGACGCCGACATAGGTGATGATGCCTGCTATCAGCAGCACGGTCGACCAGCTGACCTTGTCGATCGCCGCCTTCTGCGTCTTCGGTGACAGGAGCGCCAGGGCGACGGCCACGGTCATGGCGACGAGGCCGACATTGAACTTGAAAACCAGGGCGCCGATGCCGAGCGCCGTCAGGCCGATCAGGGTGGTAATCCTCTCATTGTTTAGACGCAGCGTCGCGGCGGTATCGGCCGCAGTGCCATAGGCATGGTCCCGGATGGGTTTTGCCGGCGTGCCGCCGTGGCCTCTGATCGAGGCCGACACGCCCTCGGGATGCAGTTCGGGCAAGGGGCCAAGGGATGATGCGGGCACGTGCTTCACGACCTTTGCGCCGCCGAAAGCGAAGAAGACCAGCACCGCAATCGCCAGATTGAAGAAAAAGCTGGAGAGAAACAGCGACGTCGGCGCGAAAGGCAGACCGGCCTTGGCAACGATCTGGTTGGTGATGCCGCCATAGATGCTGATCGGCGAAAAGCCGCCCGCCTGCGCGCCGTGGATCACCATCAGCCCCATCATGACCGGGTGAATGCGGTACTGGATGGCAAAGCTCAAGGCGACGGGCGCGAGAATGGCGACCGCGGCAGGCCCAAGCGCCCCGAAACCGGTGATGACGGCGGCGACGAGGAACATCACCCAGGGGATCAGGCCTATGCGTCCGCGCACCAGACGGACGGCGCATTCGACCAGCCAGTCGATGGTGCCGTTGATCTGCGCGATGGCGAAGAGGTAGGTGACGGCGACGAGCGTCAGGAACAGATCACTCGGAAAGCCCGCGAAAATATCGGTGGTTTTCATGCCGATGGTCATGGAGCCGAGCAGGAAGGCGCCGGCAAAGGCGAGCGCGCCCATGTTGATCGGCTGGATCGTCGCAACGATGAACATAGCGATGAGCAGACCGATGGCCAGTATTTCAATACCCATGATTCCCCTCCCTGCGACGCCTCCAGCGCCGTGGTTGCTGTTTTCGCTAAAGGGCGTCGCGTCAAACTTGAATCATGCGACGCGCTATAGCTCTTTGTTTTTGCGCATGTCGTTGCCGCAAAACCGCTGCACACTTTTGCGCGACATGCTCTATTGATGCGGATATCGACGCGCCCTCCTCCCAGAGGGCGGCCGTCTTACGTCCCGGTGTAAAGACCGGCGTATTGCTGCCGCAGGATGTTCTTCTGGACCTTGCCCATCGTGTTGCGCGGCAGGTCCTCGGCGAAAATGATGCGTTTGGGCTGTTTGTAGCGGGCGAGACGATCCTGCAGCGCGCTGACAATGGTCTTTTCATCCAGTACGGCGCCGGGCTTGCGCACCACGACGGCCGTCACGCCCTCTCCGAAATCGGGATGCGGGACGCCGATGACGGCGCTCTCGACCACGCCCTCGATCCGGTCGATCTCGCTCTCGACCTCTTTCGGATAGATGTTGTAGCCACCCGAGATCACCAGGTCCTTGCCGCGACCGACAATATGCACATAGCCGTCGCTGTCGATCTTGCCGAGATCGCCGCTGATGAAGAAGCCGTCGCCGGTGAATTCGGCCGCGGTCTTTTCCGGCATGCGCCAATAACCCTTGAAGACGTTCGGCCCCTTGATCTCGATCATGCCGGTTTGTTCCGGCGGCAGCACTTGTCCCGTGGCGGGGTCGGTGACGCGCACCGTCACCCCAGGCAGCGGAAGTCCGACCGTTCCGGCAATGCGTCTGCCGTCGTAAGGATTGGAAGTGTTCATATTGGTTTCCGTCATGCCGTAACGCTCGAGGATCGCATGGCCGGTCCGGGCCTCGAACTCGGTATGCGTATCGGCTAGCAGCGGCGCCGAGCCTGAGATAAACAGGCGGATGTTGGCTGCCGCCTCCTTGCCGAAGCGCGGGCTTTGCAGGAGGCGCACGTAGAAGGTCGGCACGCCCATCAGCATCGTTGCCTCAGGCATCAGTGAAACGACCTCGTCGGCGTCGAATTTCGCCAGCAGGAACATCGAGGCGCCGGCAAGCAGCGTGACGTTGGTGGCGACGAACAGCCCATGCGTATGGAAAATCGGCAAGGCGTGGATCAGCCGGTCGTCGGCGGTGACGCGCCAGTAATCCCGCAAGCTCAGGGCGTTCGACAGCAGATTGCCATGCGTGAGCATTGCCCCCTTCGAGCGTCCCGTCGTTCCCGAGGTGTAGAGGATCGCGGCCAGATCGTCGGCGGAGCGCGAAGCGTCGACAAAGTCGGCCGGCTCGTCGCGCGCCAGATCGAGCAATGAGCCGCTGCCGTCGGCGTCGAGCGTTTCGACGATCGCGCCGTGACGCTTGGCGACCGTGTCGACGCCTTCGCGAGCGGCCGAGGCCACCACCACCAGACGCGGCTCCGCGTCGCCGATGAAGTAATCGAGCTCGGCCAGCGTATAGGCGGTGTTGAGCGGCAGGTAAACGGCGCCGCTTCGAAGGCAAGCGAGATAGAGGATCAATGCCTCGGCGCTTTTCTCCACCTGCACCGCAACCCGGTCGCCGGGGCGAATGCCGAGCGTGTCCATCGCGCCGGCAATGCGGCCGGAAAGAGCGAAGGCGTCGTCATAGGTCCATGTCTGCCCGCTACCGGTCCGCATGAACGGTGCGTCAGCGGGCGCAGCCGCCCGCATGGCGTCGAAAAGATGGTTGCTCACTTTCGCCCTCCTCCAAGCGTTGAATTCATGATCTGTGCGAAGGCTCGAGAGCCTTGCTGGCCATTGCCGCCGCGGCGGCCTTCGTCGTTCTGGTTGAGCAGGCTTTTGACCGCAGGCGAGGCGATCACTTCGCCACGCTGCGCCAAGGCCTCATGGTTGGCGACGATGTCGTCGAGCTTGTAGAGATAGTTGACCATCAGACCGTGCGCCTGCTGCATCGCCTTGGGCGAGCGATCGCCGAGGAAGTTCACTCGTTCAAGCCGGGCGCCATTGCCGAGATGGAAGCGGGCGACGGGATCGACCGGGCGGCCCTCCGGCGTGCGTTCGGTCAGGAAGTAGCGGGCCGCAAGCGGCAGCAGCACGCGCTCCACATCGGCCGCGCTGCTCTCGTTGTCGGGCCAGTCCGGATCGTCGAGCAAGGTCAGCGTTTTCAACGCCGCTTCGGATAGAGATGCACCGCCGGTCGCGGCGCGCACCTTGGCAAGCCAGCGGGCAAAACCCGGGACGGGCGACAGCGTGACGAAATTCTTGAGACCCGGCAGGTCTTTGCGCAGATCTTCCACGACCTGCTTGATCAGGAAATTGCCGAAGGAGATGCCGCGCAAGCCATCCTGGCAGTTGGAGATCGAATAGAAGACGGCCGTCGTCGCCTCGTCGGCATTGATCTGCTCCCGCCCCTCGTCGAGAACATCTGCGATCGCCTTCGGCAGGGAGCGGGTGAGCGCCACTTCAACGAAGACGAGCGGCTCATCGGCCAGCCGCGGGTGGAAAAAGGCAAAGCATCGACGGTCGGCCGGCGCCAGACGACGGCGCAACTCATCCCAGCCGGCGATCTCGTGCACAGCCTCGTATTTGATGATCTTTTCGAGAATGTAGGCCGGCGTCGACCAGTCGATGGGCCGCAGCGTCAGAAAGCCGCGATTGAACCAGGAGCCGAACAGATGCGTGAAGTCGGCGTCCAGCGCTTGATAGGCTTCTGACTGGTCTTTGGAAGCAAGCAGCTGCTGACGCATCCGCACGAGCCTGGCGGTGCCGTTCGGCGCGTGATTCAACCGGCGCAGAAGCTCCTGCCGCCGCGGTTCCGCGGCCTGATGGAGTGCGATGACCGCAACGGCGCTTTTGTCGGTGCGGTAATTTTCCGTTGCCCGGTCGAGCCTCGCCGTGTCGGGCCCGAAGTTTTCGTGAAGCACATGGAAAAAATTCTGCGCGCCCTCGCCATCGAGCGCGCCCCAGCGATCGAGAATCTCGGCTGCAAGGGCGATGCCGGATGCTTCGCCCCGGCTCGACAGCAGCATTTCACAAAGGGTGCGAAGATCGGCCTTGGCGGCGGCCTGCGTATTGCGCGAGCCGGAAAACAGGAGCTGGCGTCCGTGATCTGTGATGCTTTGCAGCATGTCGGTGAAGAAAGAAGCCTCTGGCATGCCATTCCTCCCGTCTGAAGAAGCCGCTTGCCGCAGCCGCTGGACATCGCTTCCCATCCCCGGGCTTCGCCGGTAGTATGTAAACTGTCACTCTTCGTACACGAAGTCAACTATCGTGTATACAAGAATGCCATTCATGTATGGAGGATGCGAGAGAAATGTCCGAGAATGTCGGCCGGTGGCTCCGGGATGAGATTGAAAACGCAATACTTTCCTATGAGTTCGCCCCCGGCGAGCGGCTCGATGAAACCGTGCTTGCCAATCGCTTCGGTGTCTCGCGAACGCCGGTGCGCGAGGCGCTGATGCAGCTCGACGCCATCGGGCTGATAGAAATCCGTCCGCGCCGGGGCGCCGTCGTGATCGATCCGGGGCCGCACCGCATTTACGAGATGTTCGAGGTCATGGCCGAGCTCGAGGGCTTGGCCGGATCGCTCGCCGCCCGCCGGCTGGACAAGGCCTCCCGCGAGGCGATCACCGCCACCCACAGCCGCTGCGAACAATCCGCCGCGGCCGGTGACAGCGATGCCTATTATTACGACAATGAGGAATTTCATAAGGCCATCTACGCCGCGAGCCGCAGCGATTTCCTGCAGGAGCAATGCGTGCAGTTGCATCGACGCCTGCGGCCCTATCGGCGTCTGCAACTGCGGGTGCGCAACCGCCTGTCGACGTCATTCTCGGAACATTGCGCCATCGTCGATGCGATCTTTACAGGAGACGGCGATGAAGCCCGCCGCCTGCTGCGGACGCATGTCGGCATTCAGGGAGAGAGGTTCAGCGACCTGGTCGCAAGTATGGCGGCGAGGTGATTGGACGGCTGGACGAATTTCAGGCGGCGGAAAGCCGAGCCGCATAGCGGAGATCAAGGGAAACCATCTGCGTAAAAACCGCAAGCACGGGCTCTTACTCTCGAGGTTCATCTCCTCGACGCGGGGAAACGAAAGTCTTTTTCTTATCGGGCCAGGCCGAGCGAAGTGCTTTCCAGAAATCCCGCAGCGCCAGAAGCAGCGCGCCTCTTTGTGTTCCATACATGAACTTCACGACGTCGTCGGCATCCCACCGACCGGTCTCTCGCTCGTCCTTCATCGCTACCTGCCGCACGTCCCTAATCCAAAAACCCATAAAGCCAGTCGCGCGTTTCCTCCGGCAGCGAGGCCGGCTGCTGATCCTCGCCGCTGCGGGCCTGCCAGATGATCTCCACCTCGGCGGCGCGTTCCTCGCCGGTGTCGATCGAAACGAGGAAGCCGATGGAACGCACGCCGATCTTGTCGACGGCGGCGGTGAAAAGGGCCGGCTCGTCGTAATGCAGCGGGCGGTGGAGAACGCAGGTAATCTTGCTGGCGTTATAGATCGGTTCGTCCTCGACCTCGGGCCGAGCCGACCAGAAGCTTGCAATGACGGATTCGGCATAGGAAATATAGGAAGCCAGGAACATCCGGCCGGTCATATCGACATCGCGAAACGGCACATGTATTTCCGTCACACCCGGGCGTTTCGACTGACTCATCAACAACTCTGCCTGCAAAATTCCCCGTTAACGACAGTAGCACGTGGTTTTTCGAAGTAAACGGCTGAGATGACACGAATTTATAATGCCACCGGCGGCGAGATGGCGCCGCAGGAGCGCTTGTTGAAATCGTCGGGCGATGCCCCATCTGCTGTGGAACATGACACAAGCGGCCGATAGAGTGTTTCCATGAGCACCCGTCTTTATGAACACCCGATCTTCCTGGAACATGTGACGCCTTCCGGCCATCCGGAGCGGTCGGACCGGATTCGCGCCATCAATGTGGCGCTGGAACATCCGAATTTCGCGCGGCTGGAGCGCCGGCAGGCGCCGCAGGCGAGCGAAGATGCGGTGCTGCTTGCGCATCCGGAAGAGCATCTGATGGCCGTCATGCGTGAGATCCCGGAGGAGGACGATCGGATCAACCAGCTGGAGGCCGATACCTATGCCAGCGTCAAGAGCCTGCAGGCGGCGCTGACCGGGATCGGCGGCGCGATGGCGGCGGTCGACGACGTCTTTTCCGGCGCCGCCGACAATGTCTTCGTCGCCGCCCGGCCGCCCGGGCACCATGCCGAAAAGTCGACGGCGATGGGTTTCTGCTTCTTCAACAATGCGGCGATCGCCGCCCGTCACGCGCAGAAGCGGCATGGCGCCGAACGCGTCGCCATCGTCGACTGGGACGTCCATCACGGCAACGGCACCCAGGACATCTTCTGGGACGATGCGTCCGTGCTGTTCTGCTCGACGCATCAGATGCCGCTTTATCCCGGCAGCGGCGCCAAGGAGGAGAAGGGCAAGCACAACACCATCGTCAACGCGCCGCTTTCGCCGAATGTCGGCAGCGACCATTTCCGCGAGGCGTTCAAATCGCGGGTGCTGCCGGCGCTTGATGATTTCCGGCCGGATCTCATCATCATCTCGGCCGGGTTCGACGCCCATCACCGCGATCCGCTGGCGCAGATCAACCTGACCGGCGAGGATTTCGACTGGGCGACCGGCCGCGTTCTGGAACTGGCCGACCGGCACGCCAAGAACCGGGTCGTCAGCCTGCTCGAAGGCGGCTATGATCTCGAAGGCCTCGCCGAATCGGCCGGCATGCATATTCTGCGAATGATGAAGGGTTGAGAATGACTGACAGCGCCAAGCCGGAAGTGGCCGGCCTTTCCTTCGAAAAGGCGGTCGCCGAACTCGAAAGCATCGTCGCCCGGCTGGAACGCGGCGACGTGGCGCTGGATGAATCGATCGAGATCTACGAGCGCGGCGAAGCGCTGAAGAAACATTGCGAGACACTGCTTTCGGCCGCCGAAAACCGCATCGAGAAGATCCGGCTCGACCGCGCGGGCAAGCCGCAGGGCGTCGAGCCGCTGGACGGCGCCTGAGCGGATCGAAGCAGCCTTTCGAAGGCGCTTGGCGATCGGCTGGCGGCCGATCTATGATCCCCTCCAGAACCATGAGGGGACAGACAAATGACGGATAGATTGAAGGGCAAGGTCGCCATCATCTCTGGCGGCGCGACCGGCATGGGCGGTGCTGCCTCGAAGCTGTTTGCGGCTGAAGGCGCGCGTGTCGCGATCATCGACCGCAACGGCCAGGCGGCTGCCGAAACCGTCAAGGCGATCCGTGATGCCGGCGGCGAGGCCGATTGCTGGACGGCCGATGTCTCGGATGAAGCCGCTGTCAATGCCGCCGTTGCCGGCGTCGAGGAACGCTACGGCGCGGTCACCGTGCTCTTCAACCATGCCGGCACGATCGTCATCAAACCCTTCCTGGAAACGACGCTTCAGGAATGGGACTGGCTGCATGCCGTCAATGTGCGCTCGATGTTCCTGATGACCAAGGCGGTGTTGCCGAAGATGATTGCCGCCGGCGGCGGCTCGATCGTCTGCACCTCGTCGATCTCGGCGGTCGCCGCCACGCCGATGGAAGTGCTTTACGACACCACCAAGGGCGCCGTGCACATGTTTGCCCGGGCAATTGCAGTGGAATTCCGCGACCGCAACATCCGCTGCAACGCCGTCTGCCCCGGCTTCATCCGCACGCCGCACGGCCTGCGCGAGGTGGCCGACCTGCAGGCGCTCGGCGTCGATGTTTCGGATGCCGCCATCGCCGCGCAGCAGGGGCGGATCGGCGAGCCCGAGGATGTGGCGCGGGCCGCCCTTTATCTCGCCAGCGACGAGTCGAGCTTCGTCAATGGCGCCCACCTTTTCGTCGACAACGGCTTCACCGCGATCTGAGCGCAAGCCCATCTCGATTGGACGCGCGAGGTGTGAGGCTCTATCTATGGCCGACGTCCTTACAAGCGGAGACCCGTCATGTCCTTCTTTCCCGGTAAAGACCCCCTGCCCGGCGATGCTTTTGCCTGTGACGGGATCGAGAACCTGATCATTCCGCGCACCAGCGATATCGGCGGCTTCCAGGTGCGGCGCGCCCTGCCGACAAGGCAGCGGCGGCTGGTCGGGCCGTTCATCTTCTTCGACCGCATGGGGCCGGCGATCCTGAAGCCGAACGAGGCGCTCGACGTCAAGCCGCATCCGCATATCGGGCTGTCGACCGTCACCTATCTCTTCGACGGCGAGATCCGCCATCGCGACAGCCTCGGCACCGAAAAGGTCATCCGTCCCGGCGATATCAACCTGATGACGGCCGGCCGCGGCATCGTGCATTCCGAGCGCACGCCGGAGAATCTACGCGGCCACCCGCTGCTGATGTCGGGGCTGCAGACCTGGCTGGCGCTGCCCGACGACAAGGAGGAGATCGATCCCTCCTTTGCCCATACGGAAAAGACCGAGATGCCGCTGATCGAAACATCCGGCGTGCGCGGACGTGTCGTCATCGGCTCGTTCGAAGGCATGACATCGCCGGTCGGCACCTTCTCCGACACGCTCTATGTCGATCTCAACCTGCAGCCCGGCGTGCGCTTTCCCTTCGGCGCCGGCCATGAGGAGCGCGCCGTCTACGTGCTTTCGGGCGAAGTCGTCATATCGGGCGACCGTTTCGCCGCCGATCAGCTGCTGGTCTTCCGGCCGGGCGATGCGATTACGCTGGAAGCCGGCACTGACGGCTGTCACCTGATGCTCTTCGGCGGCGCGGCGCTGAACTCGAAACGCTACATCTGGTGGAATTTCGTCTCTTCCTCGAAGGAACGGATCGAAAAGGCCAAGGAGGAATGGCGCACCGGCCGCTTCGACATCGTTCCCGGCGACGAGGAGGAGTTCGTGCCGTTGCCGGAAGGCTGATGATAATGGCGATATGCGTCGCGGAGCGATTTCCCTGCGCGGCGCTCGATCTGCGGCGGAATTCAGCCCGCCGCGAAATAGCGCGTCAGCGCACCTTTCGTTCGGTTGACATAGCCGTCCTGCCAGCTGTCATCGACGTTGAGAAAGCCTGACCAGCCCTTCTTGCCCTGGCGCTTCAATTCCGCCTCGACGGCGCGGAAGCGATAGTGATCGTAGACATCGAGGATGTGGACGGCATAGGCCTCGGCCAGCGCCCGGTCGCCTTTGACGATCAGCATGTTCTCGTCATTGGCGTAGGAGGCCTTGAAGCCGAGATTGTGGCTGCCGAGAACGACGACGCAGTCATCCGACAGGGGATCGATCACCAGCACCTTGTCGTGGATGATGGCGCCGACCTTCTTGGCCGTCAGCTCCTCGGCGCCGAAATCCGCCAGCAGCTGGCGGTCATCGATGCGCGACGCCCGGACGACGGAGACATTGGCCTCGTCGAAGGTGTGCGGCGACACGGCCTCGGCATCGTCGTCCTCATCGTCAGGATCGTTCTTCTTGCTGGCGACGTAATTGGGCATGGCCTGCGGGCTTGAAACGGCGCCGGTGATGATCAGCTTCTGATCCTTGAGGCCGATGTCGATCGCCTCGCCGACGATGCAATCCCTGCCCGACTGACCGGGATAGAAGGCCAGAAACAGCACCGCGTGCTCGGCCCGGCGCATCAGCCGGTAGACTTCGCGTAGGTCGGGCGGCGTTGCCTTGCCCTTTCTGCGGCTTTGCATGTTCGGCGAGAACCACGCTTCGAGCGACGCGCCGTTGCCGGTCGGGACGACAGAAGGCGTCTCATTCGAACCGCGGAATTCCTTGCTCTGCTGGTTGTCGGGCATGCCGTCATCGAATTCGACGGGCGCTTCCAGCGTCGCATTGTCTTCCAGCATCCGCTCCCAATAGGCGACATAGGCCGCGGCAACCGCATCGTTGCGGACGATCAAGGCGTTGTTGGACTGGCCGGCAAGCCCCGTGGCCGTCCAGTTGGTGCTGCCGGTGAACACGCTGCGCACGCCATCGGGCGCGATATGCACGACGAATTTGTTATGACCGATCTGGCTCGAATTGTTGAACATCCGGTGGTGAATGTCGGCGCCGGCCGCAATCAGCGCCTGGCGCGCCTCGTGATTGCGCACATCCCAATCGTCGCCGACCTTGCCGGTATTGGCGAGGATGATGCGTAACCTGTCCTTGTTGGCGAGCAGCAGCTCGAGCAGTTCCTTGTCCTCGAGCTCGTAGAGGGCGACCAGGAAGCGGCCGGGCGCGTTCATGAATTCCCTCAGCATTGGAATGACATCGCCGGCCAGATATTTGCGAATGCCGTTCGCCGGATTGGAGATCATGTCGATCAGCTCGTTCGGCTGCTTCACACCGTCTTCCAGCAGGACGTTGCGCAGCCACTGGGCGGCGAGAATGCCGTTGGTGAAGGTCGATTCGAACTGGCCGCGCTTGCGCGTCACTTGGACCGGGTTGGTGACGACGGCCGGCCCGAGATAACCGAGCGGCCGCGGCGGGCCTTCATAGGCCTTGACCGCAATCTTCTCGTAGGTGTTGTCGGCCTTCTTGATCGGCCGGCCTTTATCGTCCCGCTTGTTGATCTCGACGAGCGCAGGCGTCGGATCCGGGGCGGCCTGCATGCCCGGCTTCAGGTCGCCGAGCGGGCGGATTTCGTAACGCACCCGGACCTCGTCCGGCCGCCGTCTCATTTCGTTGCGCCGCTTGCGCAGCGTCAGGTCGCGCCAGGAAAGCTTCTGCACCGGCCAGAGCGACGTCGTCTGCGGCAGCCAGTGCGGATTGCGCTGGCCCTTGAAGGCGACCCAGGCGGCGCAGGTCACCCGATCCTCGCTGCCATCGGACTTTTTCGCCACGTTTCCCTGCTCGTCGAGATAGACGCGGACGACTTCGAAGCCGAGGCATCCGTCGATCTTGGCGTCGATATCCCAGGCCACATAGGCGACCTCGTTGTTCACATAGGCATGCGCTGCAACAATCGTTCCCATGACCTGATCCCCCCAGTCAGCACGGCAACATTGCTACCATTCCGTGTCATATTCAAGCCGCTCGCCGCACTTGGCACGTTCGACCGGCGGCGCGAAGAATAAGGTCGGCGCCGGGCCAAGATCAGGCGAATGCAACTCACGGAAATAGAATGTGATATCTCCCGAAACCGCTCACACATTTTTCCGCCATGCTCTAAGGTGAAAACCTTCGGTTCCTGAAATCACTTGTTTTGCCTCGTTCTAATCGAATAAAGCGGTACAAGGAAAAGTAAGAAAGAGCGCCCGCCCGTGACACATCCGCCGAAGACCCCTCTGCTCGACCAGGTCATCTACCCCGCCGACCTGCGCAAGCTCGAGGATCGCGACCTGCCGCAGCTCGCCCGCGAGGTCCGCGACGAAATGATCGATGCGGTGTCGCGTACCGGCGGCCATCTCGGCGCCGGTCTCGGCGTGGTCGAGCTGACGATCGCCATCCACAGCGTCTTCGACACGCCTGACGACCGGCTGATCTTCGATGTCGGCCATCAATGTTATCCGCACAAGATTCTGACCGGCCGGCGCGACCGCATCCGGACCTTGCGCCAGGAAGACGGGTTGTCCGGCTTTACCCGCCGGGCGGAAAGCGAATATGATCCGTTCGGGGCGGCGCATTCCTCGACCTCGATCTCGGCCGGCCTCGGCATGGCGATCGCCGCCGATCTCGACAAGAACGACCGGCGCGTCATCGCCGTCATCGGCGACGGCGCGATGTCGGCCGGCATGGCCTATGAGGCGCTGAACAATGCCGGCGCGCTCGATGCCCGCCTGATCGTCATCCTCAACGACAACGACATGTCGATCGCGCCGCCGACCGGGGCGATGAGCGCCTATCTCGCCCGGCTTGCCTCGGGGCGCACCTACATGGGCTTCCGCGACTTCGGCAAGAAGCTGACGGCCTATCTCGGCAAGAACATCGATCGCGCCATCACCCGCGCCGTCGAACATGCCCGCGGCTACGTCACCGGCGGCACCATGTTCGAGGAGATGGGCTTCTATCACATCGGGCCGATCGACGGGCATTCCTTCGACCATCTGCTGCCGGTGCTGCGCAATGTGCGCGACAATGCGCGCGGCCCGGTGCTGATCCACGTCGTCACCCAGAAGGGCAAGGGCTATCCGCCGGCCGAAGCCGCCGCCGACAAATACCACGGCGTCAACAAGTTCGACGTCATCACCGGCGCCCAGGCGCGGGTGAAGCCGAATGCGCCGAGCTATACCAGCGTGTTTGCCGAGGCGCTGGTGCAGGAGGCCGCCCTGGACGACAAGATCGTCGGCATCACCGCCGCCATGCCGAACGGGACCGGCCTCGACAAGCTCGCCGAAGCCTTTCCGTCACGCTGCTTCGACGTCGGTATTGCCGAACAGCATGCCGTGACCTTCGCCGCCGGCCTTGCGGCCGAAGGCTACAAGCCGTTTGCGGCGCTCTACTCCACCTTCCTGCAGCGCGCCTATGATCAGGTGGTGCACGACGTGGCGATCCAGGGGCTGCCGGTGCGTTTTCCGATCGACCGCGCCGGCTTCGTCGGCGCCGACGGCCCGACCCATGCCGGCTCCTTCGACACCGCCTTCCTCGCTACCCTGCCCGGCTTCGTGGTGATGGCGGCGGCCGACGAGGCCGAACTCAAGCATATGGTGCGCACGGCCGTCGCCTATGACGCCGGGCCGATCTCGTTCCGTTATCCGCGCGGCGAAGGCGTCGGTGTCGACATGCCTGCACGCGGCGAAATCCTGCAGATCGGCAAGGGCCGCATCGTCAAGGAAGGCGCCAAGGTGGCCCTGCTTTCCTTCGGCACCCGGCTTGCCGACTGTCTGCTTGCCGCCGAAGATCTCGAGGCCGCCGGCCTGTCGACGACAGTCGCCGATGCGCGCTTCGCCAAGCCGCTCGATCACGACCTCATCCGCCAACTCGCCCGCCACCACGAGATGCTGATCACCGTCGAGGAAGGCTCGGTCGGCGGCTTCGGCAGCCAGGTGATGCAATATCTCTCGAGCGAAGGTCTGCTCGACAACGGCCTGAAGATCCGCTCGCTTGTCATGCCCGATATCTGGATGGAGCAGGCCAAGCCGGAAGCGATGAACGCCCATGCCGGGCTTGATCGGGCCGGAATTGTTTCGACCGTGTTCCGGGCGCTGGGCCGCGGGGTTGCGGTTGGGGTTGCTGGCTAGGTGAATTGCTTGAGGGCGTGCCGTGTGGCCCCCTCATCCGCCTGCCGGCACCTTCTCCCCGAGGGGAGAAGAGATATGCCGCAACGTCTCGAATCCCTCTTCTCCCCTCGGGGAGAAGGTGCCGGCAGGCGGATGAGGGGGCCGCACGGCACGCCCCCAATAAAAAGCCGGCGCATCTCCTGCACGCCCATAGCGGTAATTGCTCCAGCAGCGACCCCATCCTCCGTCATGCTCGGCCTTGAGCCGAGCATCCACCGCATCCACCAGTGCCGGTGGCATGGATCTCGGCTCAAGGCCGAGGATGACGGAGAGTGAGGAGATGTCCTAGCCAAACGCGTCGTCGGCGCAGCGGATCGCTGTATGGTTGTCGTGTTTATCTGCGGTCCCTCCAACGAAAAAAGGGCGGCGCATTTCTGCACCGCCCTCTTCACTTAACATTCCATCCTGGGCGCCCTCTCAGAACTCCGTCCAGTCTTCCTGCACCGCAGCTGCTGCCGTTGCCTGTCTTCCGCCGAATGCCTTGCTGACCTTGCTGGCAAGGGCGCGGGCCGGAGAGGCGACCGGGCGGGAGGCTGGCGTTGCGGCGGCGGTCTTCTGGGCCGGAGCGGCAAGCTGGGTGCCGAGCTTGAACTGGCGCAGCAGCTCGTCCAGCGCGCTTGCTTCCTGGGCGAGCGCGTGGCTCGCCGCAGTCTGTTCCTCGACCATCGCCGCATTCTGCTGCGTGCCCTGATCCATGTTGTTGACGGCGGTGTTGATCTCCTGCAGGCCGATCGACTGTTCGCGCGTGGCGGTGACGATCGCGTTGACGTTGCGGTTGATCTCCTGCACCTCGGCGACGATGGCTTCCAGCGCCTTGCCGGTCTCGCCGACCAGCGACACGCCGGTCTGCACATGCGTGCCTGACGTGGTGATCAGATCCTTGATCTCCTTGGCCGCCTTGGCCGAGCGCTGGGCGAGCTCGCGCACTTCCTGGGCGACGACGGCAAAACCCTTGCCGGCCTCACCGGCGCGGGCGGCCTCGACGCCGGCGTTCAGCGCCAAAAGGTTGGTCTGGAAGGCGATATCGTCGATGACGCCGATGATGTTGGAGATTTCGCCGGAGGATTTCTCGATCTGCTGCATGGCGGAGACGGCCCGGCGGACGACATCGCCGGACTTTTCGGCGCCGAGGCGGGTGCGCTCGACGAGATTGCCGACATCCTCGGCGCGCTTGGCGCTGTCGCGCACCGTCGTCGTCACCTCTTCGAGTGCTGCGGCGGTCTGTTCGACGGCGGCGGCCTGCTGCTCGGTGCGGTGGGCAAGATCGTCGGCGGCCGAGCGGATCTCGCCGGCGCCGGCATAGATTGCCGAGGCGTTGTGGCCGACCGACTGAAGGGCCGCCTGCAGCTTTTCGACGGCATTGTTGAAGTCGTTGCGCAGGCTGTCATATTGCGGCGCGAACGGCGTCTGGATGCGGGCGGCGACATCGCCGACAGCAAGGCCGGCAAGGCCGCCGGCCAAGGCGTCGACGGCATAACGCAGCTCGCCTTCCTCGCGCGCCTTCTGCTCGTCGCTTGCCTGGCGCTGGCGCTCGGCATCACCGCGCATGCGGTCGGTCTCACCGGCAAGGCGCAGCTTCTCGATCGCCGCCTGCTTGAAGACCAGGACGGACTGGGCCATGCGGCCGATTTCGTCGCCGCGCTCGACAGCCGGCACCTCGATATCGTTCTGGCCGCCGGCGAGGCGATCCATGGCCGCGGTCATGCCGACGACCGGGCGGACGATGGTGCGCGACATCAGCCAGGCAAGAACGGCGGCGGCAAGCGAGGCGACGATGCCGCCGGCAATCAGCGTCGTCTTCAGATCGCTGTTGGCATCGGCCTGGATCGCGGCGAGCGCATCCGACTTTTCGCGGGCGGTGGCCTTGATCTTGGCGGAGGCCTGACGGAAACCGTCGAGCTGGCCCTTGGTGGCGTTGACGCCGATCTTGACGACCTCTTCGATCGGCATGTCGGTTTCCTTGCGCGCCTTGGTCTGCGGTTCGGCGAGCTCGTGGAAATAGAGATCGGCGGCCTTCTGCATGCCGTCGATCATCTCGGCCAGCTGCGGCTCGCCGGCGGCCGTCTGCTTGGCGGCGGCGATCGCCTTCAGCATGCGCTCGCGATTGGCGAAGACGTCGCCATAGGTGCTGTCGCTACGGAAGAGGATGAAGCCGCGCAGATTGACCGCCTGCTCGAGCATCGCCTGCAGCGCATCGTCGATCTGGTTGACGAGCAGTTCCGATTTTTCCTGCTCGGCCGACGCGGCCGCCGACGCTGTCGCCTTGGAATAGACGAAGGCAGAGACCGACATGAAGATGAGGATGAGGGCTGCGAACGTGGCCGCAAGCTTCCCGTTCAAGGATATGTTTTTAGCGGACATCGGTGAATTTCTCCTGACGACAGTCGACGCGGCGAGAGACGGTCGCGCGCAACACGCAACCGCAAAGGCTTTTCAATAGGAAACATGATCGGCGTCATGACGCCCTGCGCCTTCATGGCGCCCAGAGAGGTTCGAGCGAACCGCTGCAATCGCGACGAACCTATGCGGGCAGGCTTTAAATTTGCTTAAATTGGCCATCTCAGGAATCGCCGCATCAACCGCCCCGGAACAAAATGCTTGCAACCGGCGGCTTTGCCGGTCATTCACAGCCGATGTCCGATCAAAACAGCCAACGCCTCGACCAGCTGCTCGTCTCCCGCGGCCTCTTTGCCAGCCGCTCGCGGGCGCGCGATGCCGTGCAGCGCGGCACCGTCCGGATCGGCGGCCAGGTGGTGACGAAGGCCGGCGCGCTCATCAGCGACGACGCCGATATCGCCATCGACGATCCGGCACAGGATTACGTCTCGCGCGCCGCGCTGAAGCTTGCGGCCGCCCTCGAGCATTTCCGGCTCGATCCCGCCGGCCATCACTGTCTCGATATCGGCGCGTCCACCGGCGGCTTCACCGAGGTGCTGCTGCAGCGCGGTGCGGCGCATGTCACGGCGATCGATGTCGGCCACGGGCAGATGCATCCGCGCCTCTCAGGCGATCCGCGGGTGACGAACCGGGAAGGCCTCAACGCCCGCAACCTGACGGCCGAGGATATCGGCCGACCTGCCAGCTTTATCGTCTCCGACGTCTCCTTCATCTCGCTCAAGCTGGCGCTGGCGCCGGCTCTTGATATCGCCGAGCCGGGTACCATCGCCGTGCTGTTGGTCAAGCCGCAGTTCGAAGCCGGGCGCGAGGCGATCGGCAAGGGCGGACTGTTGAAGGACCCCGCGTCTGCGCCCGCCGTCGCTGCGGACTTAGAGCGCTGGTTCACCGAGGACATGGGCTGGAACAGCCTCGGCCTCATCCCCTCCCCGATTGCCGGCGGCGACGGCAATCAGGAATTTCTTCTGGCAGGATTGAAACCGTGAGCACCGAAACCGTTACCATCGAGAAGCTCGGCGCCCAAGGCGACGGCATTGCCGGCAGCGCCGGCGGGCCGGTCTATGTGCCCTTTTCCCTGCCGGGGGAAACGGTGGCGATCGCCCGTGTCAAAAACCAGGGCACGATCATGTCGATCGCGACGGCCTCGCCCGACCGGCAGGAGCCGGCCTGCCGGCATTTCGGCCCTGATGGCATCAACGGCACCTGCGGCGGCTGCACGCTGCAGCACCTGGCGGATGGCCCCTACCGCGCCTTCAAGCGGCAGCTGGCCGTCGATGCGCTGAAATCCAAAGGGCTGACGCCTGATGTCGGCGAGATCGTTCCGGCCCGGCCGGGCGAACGCCGGCGCGTCGTGTTTGCGGCGCGCAAGACCGAGAAGGATATGTTGATCGGCTTCAACCAGGCTGAAAGCCATCATATCGTCGCCATCGAGGAATGTCCGATCTCGTCGGCAGGGATCGTCGCCCGGCTGCCGGCGATCAAGGCGATTGCCGCCTCGCTCGCAACCAATGCCGAACCCTTCCGGGTGGCGGTGCTGGAAACGCTCTCCGGTCTCGATCTGGCGATCGACGAGATCAAGAAACTCTCCGACCCGCAGCGGCGCAAGGCGATCGAAACCGTGCTCGGCCTGCGCGGCATCGCCCGCGTGACGCTGAACGGCGAAATCCTCGTCGAGCCGGCCAAGCCGATCATCGATTTCGGCGGCGTCGAGGTTTCGCCGCCAGCGGGCGGCTTCGCCCAGGCAACCAAGCCGGCGGAAGAGGCGATGGCGGAGCTGGTGCTCGCCCATATCGGCAAGGCCAAGCGGATCGCCGATCTTTTTGCCGGCGCCGGCACGTTTTCGCTCAGGCTGGCGCGGATCGGCCGGGTGCATGCGGTCGAGGCCGAGGCAGCGGCGCTCGCCGCACTCGACCAGGCCGCCCGCAAGACACAGGGGCTGAAGCCGGTGAGCGTCGAAAAGCGCGATCTCTTCCGCCGTCCTGTGATGACGCAGGAGTTCAAGCCGTATGACGCCGTCGTCTTCGATCCGCCGCGCGCTGGCGCGGAGTTTCAGTGCAGGGAGCTTGCCCGCTCAGCCGTGAAGAAGATCGCGGCCGTCAGCTGCAACCCGCTGACGCTGGCGCGCGACCTCGCGATCCTCGTCGAGGGTGGCTACCGCATCACCGGGGTAACACCGATCGACCAGTTCCTCTGGACCTCGCATGTCGAGGTCGTGGCGACACTGGAGAAATAGGCCGCTTCGTCCCGGCGCGATCGCGATTCCGGAGCGTCGAGAACAGTTTATCGGTCGCACGGCTCGCTTTCCGGCTGCAAGCTCATGCGCATTGGCCGCGTTCCGAGCTTTGCGCCGGTCACGGCATCGATTGCGATCGGCTCAATCTCCGATCCTGACTCGACGTCGATATAGCGGGCGAGTTCGCCATCGCAATGGCGGTGTGCCCAAGCCCCGATCATCATCAGCACAGGCAGAAAATCTCGGCCGGCTTCCGTGAGGACATATTCTTCGCGGGGTGGTCGCTCGGAGTAAAGACGCTTCTCCAGCAGACCATCCTCCGTCAGCGCCTTGAGACGCTTGGTCAGCATGGTCGGCACGATGCCGAGGCTCTTCCTGAACTGGTCGAAGCGGGTGAGGCCCGTATGGGCGTCGCGCAAGACGAGAATGCTCCACGCATCGCCGACGGATTGAAGGCCGCGGGCGACCGGACATTGGGGAATCGGATTATTTTTCATTTAGTATCTTTTCGATAGTGACATGATATCGAAAAGATAGTAACAGGTCGGCCAACAATGATCCACCCTTTTGAAAGCTGACCATATGACCGACAGAAACAGAAACGTTGCACTCGTCACCGGTGCGTCCTCTGGCATCGGCCTCGCAACGGCGCAATCGCTGGTCAAGGCCGGCTATCGCGTGTTCGGAACCAGCCGCAAACCTGTCGCCAACAGACCCGGGATAACAATGCTGATCTGCGACGTGGCCGATGAAGCCTCGGTGCAGGCGGCTGTTGCGGAGATCGTCCGGCAAACCGGCCGCCTCGACCTCGTCGTCAACAATGCCGGCGTCGGCCTCATCGGCGGCGCGGAAGAATCCTCGATCGCCCAGGCCCAAAGGCTTTTCGACGTCAACGTCTTCGGCGTCGCGCGCGTCGCCAATGCCGTGCTGCCGGTCATGAGGAAGCAGAAGAGCGGCCGGATCATCAACATGAGCTCGATCCTCGGCCTCATCCCGGCTCCCTACAATGCCTTCTATGCTTCGACCAAACATGCGCTCGAGGGCTATTCGGAATCACTCGATCATGAAGTGCGCAACTTCGGCATTCGTGTTGTTCTCGTCCAACCCGGCGTCACCAGAACATCCTTCGAGGAAAATCTGACACGAGCAGACCAACCTCTTCCGGTCTATGCTTCGGAGCGCGCCCGCAGCGAAGCGCTGATGCGCAAATGGGTGGAAACCGGCGATGCGCCCGAGGTCGTCGCCGACATGGTCGTGAAGGCCGCAACCGCGAAGAAGCCGAAGCTGCGCTACTCCGCAGGCAAGCAATCGCGCCAGGTCCGCTCGCTTCGCCGCTACCTCCCCGAGCGGCTGGTCGACAGCCTGCTGCGCAAGGTCAACGAGTTTCCGGCCTCAGCCTAACGCGTTCATCGAGGACCGGATTCCGATTTCGAGCCGACAGGCTTAAACTTCCTGTCCCCGACCACGGAAAACGAACCTCAATGCGCAAGACCAAAAGACGCAATCCCTACTATGCGGGCCCGGTGTCCGATCACTTCGACGGCACGTACTTCTTCAATCCCGAAGGTGTCGAGCCGCTTGGTTTCCGCGAGCTCTTGCGGTGGCAATTCGGCGGCGGTCGTGACCGGTGGCCGCGGTCGGTCCCCAGTCCATATCCGGCCGCCAAGCCGGATCCCCATGTCGGTGGCGACGAGTTGAGGGTGACCATGGTCGGGCATGCAACAATGCTGGTGCAGGTCGCCGGGCTCAATGTTCTCACCGATCCGGTGTGGTCGGAGCGGGTCAGCCCCTTCACCTTTGCCGGCCCCAGACGCGTCGTCCAACCGGGCATCGCGTTCGATGATTTGCCGCCGATCGATCTCGTGCTGGTCTCGCACAATCATTATGACCATCTCGATATCGCAACGCTGAAACGGTTGCATGCGAAGCATCGGCCGCGGATCGTGACGCCGCTCGGCAATGACACGATCATGCGCCGCGCCTTGCCCGACATACAGACAACATCAATGGATTGGGGCGAGCGCATCTCGCACGCCGGCATAAGCATCGATGCGGAGCCGGCCCATCATTGGTCCGCCCGCGGCGGCGCCGATCGCCGGATGGCGCTCTGGGCCTCGTTCGTTTTGTCGACACCAGCCGGCAAGATCTATCACGTCGGCGATACGGGCTTTCACCGCGGCATCAATTACAAAGCGGCGCAGCGGAAACACGGCGGTTTTCGCCTGGCGATTTTACCCTTCGGCGCCTATGAGCCGCGATGGTTCATGAAAGGGCAGCACCAGAATCCTGAGGAGGCGGTGATGGGGATGAAGCTGGCAAATGCGGCCTATGTGGCCGGGCACCACTTCGCCACGTTCCGGCTGACGAATGAAGCGGTCGACGCGCCGGTAAGAGCCTTGCAAGAGGCGATGAGAGAGCATGAGATTGCCTCGGACCGCTTCCGGCCGCTCAGGGCCGGAGAGGTATTCAACGTGCCGATGGTCTAATCGGTATCCGTTTGCTGCCGGGCCGCCCTTCAGCGTCGCATGAAGGCTTCGAAGGCCGCCCGGGCTTCGGCGCTTTTCAGGCGCGCGGCGAAATGGCGGGCCTCGACATCGATGCGGGCGATGACCTCTTTCCGGGAGCCGCAAATGAGATCACGGGCGATCTTCAAGGCTTCCGGCGGCTTGGCGGCGAGTTTCGCGGCCGCAATCAGCGCCGCATTCTCCACCTCGTCCGGCGTCGTCACCTTCCAGATGAGGCCAGCCTCGCGAGCTTCCTCGGCGCTAAAAGCCTCGCCGGCAGCCAGCATGGCAAAGGCGCGCTGGTGGCCCATGATGCGCGGCGCAATCAGGCTCGAGGCGGCTTCCGGCACCAGCGCCAGATCGACGAAAGGCGTGCGGAACTGGCTGCGGTCGGAGGCGATCGTCAGGTCGCAATGGAGGTTAAGGGTGGTGCCGATTCCGATCGCCAGACCGTCGACCCCTGACACCAGCGGCTTTTCGGCATTGGCAAGCGCGTAGAGGAAATCGATCAACTCGTCTCCCATGCTGCCGCCCATGGCCGTGGCAAGAAAATCGCCGATGTCGTTGCCGGCCGAGAAGCTGCCTTCGGTGCCGAGAAAGACCGTCACTTTGATATTCGCGTCCGCATTGGAGGCAGCGAGCGCCTCGGTCATGGTGCGATACATCGCCCGTGTGAAGGCGTTCTTCTTTTCCGGCCGGTTGAAGCGGATCAGCTGAACGCCGGGATGGGCGGAAGGCTGCTCGACGATGATGTGATCGGTCATTGGATCTCCTCGGAACTCATGGGGTCTCGTCAGCCGAGCAGGATGCGGGCGGCGGCAAGGCTTGCCGCGCCGTTGACCACCCGGTCGCGCAAGGCCGCGGTCTCGGCGAGCAGGTTTTCAGCGGCGAAGCGGCAGAGCGCGATACGGCCCTCGCCCTTGCCGTCGCCGCTTTCGGCCAGAGCCCCCTTGGCGAGGTAACAGCCGGTGAGCACGAGGCCGAACAGGCGCTGATAGGGGGTGGCGCCGGCAAGCGCCTCGGTGGCCCTGTCATCGGCAATTGCTGCCAGAAGCCAGGCGGTCGCCGCGTCGAGATCGGCGATCGCGACGGCGAGTCTCGCGGCAGTCTCGCCGAAACCATCGAGATTGGAGCGCCCGGCAGCCTCGGCGATCGCCTTCAATTCGGCGATGAAGCCCATGACCTGATCGCCGCCGGAGAGCGGCAGCTTGCGGGTGACGAGGTCGATTGCCTGGATGCCGTTGGTGCCCTCATAGATCGGCGCAATGCGGGCGTCGCGGAGATAACGGGCCGCACCCGTCTCCTCGATGAAACCCATGCCGCCATGCACCTGGATGCCGAGCGAGGCGACATCGACGCCGGCATCGGTCGAAAACGACTTGGCGATCGGCGTTAGAAGCGCGGCGCGCTCCTGCCAGTGGCGGCTGTCGCCTACCCGACGCGACATGTCGATCGCATGGGCGCAGGCATAGGAGATGGCGCGCGCCCCTTGCGTCAGCGCCTTCATGGTCAGGAGCATGCGGGCGACATCGGGATGGTCGACAATCGGGCTCATGCCGGGCCCGGTCGAACCTGGCGCCCTGCCCTGCGTGCGCTCCCTGGCATAGGCAAGGGCCTTCTGGGTGGCGGCCTCGGCGATCGCCACGCCCTGCATGCCGACGGCGAGACGGGCATTGTTCATCATCGTGAACATGCAGGCGAGCCCCTTGTTCTCCTCGCCGACCAGCCAGCCGATCGCACCCTTTTCGCCGCCGAACCGGCCGTCGCCATAGATCATCGTGCAGGTCGGCGAACCGTGGATGCCGAGCTTGTGCTCCAGCGAATGGCAGAAGAGATCGTTGCGGGGTCCGAGCGAACCGTCGTCGTTCACCAGGAATTTCGGCACCAGGAAGAGCGAGATGCCGCGTGTGCCGGCCGGCGCATCCGGCAGGCGGGCGAGCACCAGATGAATGATGTTGTCGGCCGCGTCATGCTCGCCCCAGGTGATGAAGATCTTCTGGCCGAAGATGCGGTAGCTGCCGTCGGGCCGGCGTTCGGCGCGGGCCTTCAGAGCTCCGACATCCGAGCCGGCATGCGGCTCGGTCAGGTTCATGGTGCCGGTCCATTCGCCGGACACCATCTTTTCCAGATATGTCTCCTTCAGCGCGGCGCTGCCATGGGTGTGGACGGCCTCGATGGCGCCCATCGTCAGCGTCGGCGCGAGCGCGAAGGCCATGGAGCCGGAATTCCACATTTCCAGCGCCGCGACATTCAGCATATCAGGCAGGGCCTGGCCGCCGAAGGCCTCCGGCGCCGTCAGGCCGTTCCAGCCGCCGGCGATCCAGTTGCGGTAGAGATCGCGCCAGCCATCCGGCAGCCGGACCTCGCCGTCGACGAGACGGGCGCCCTGGCGGTCGCCGATGTCAGCGAGAGGCGCCACCTCCTCTGTGGCAAAACGTCCCGCCTCGGAGAGGATCGCATCGACGAGATCGTCGCCGAGATCACCGAAAAGGCCGCTGGACATCGCTTCGCTCATGCCCGCTACATGCTTCAACGTGAACGCGATTTCCTCGACGGGCGCCTTGTACATTGTTTTTCCTCCGCAGGGCCTGCCTCGACGCGGGCTGGGCCCCTCCGGGGTGAGAGCTAATTGATTTTTACGTAAACGTCAATTTCGATTTCTCGGCCTGCCATGCGATAGTTTGCCCGAGATGGCGCTTGCCTCTTGCGCCCTTGCACAAATGAACGTCATGGAGAAGTTCTAGAGCATGTCGCGCAAAACTGCGCGGCGGTTTTGCGATAACGACATGCGTAAAAACACAGAGCTAAGGCGCTGGGAGCGATACCTAGAGATCGCGACGCGCTTTGGTCAGAAATGAAATCGCCTTCGCAAAGGACCGGCGAACAATGGATACATTGCCCGTCAACATACCCGGTTTCGTCTGGGCCTATCGCTTCTCGCCGGAAGAAAAGACGGCGGTGCGGCTCAACAACAGCGCGACGGTGGCGGATCTGACCGCCGACAATTGCTTCTACTGGCTGCATCTCAATCTCGTCGATGCCCGCGTGCCGGCCCTGCTCGAGACGCTCGACGGACTGACGGAGGATGCCAGATCGGCGCTGATCACGCACGACACGCATGCGGCCATTACCGTCGACGAGCAGATGCTCTATGGCACGCTCGTCGATTGCCAGCGCGATTTTGCCCAGGATACCAACAATCTCGGCTGGCTGCATTTCGCCATGTCCGACCGTTTCATCATAACCACCCGGCTGCAGCCGCTGCGCAGCGTCGAGCGGGCGCGCGCGCTGATCGAGAAGAACCCGGGCAAATTTACGCTGCCGGTCGATCTGTTCGAACTGCTGGTGATCGAATTCCAGCGCACGCTGATCGCCATCGTCATCGAGCTCACCGAAGAGCTGAACCAGATCGAGGATATCGTCTACGACAACGCCCCGCGCGACGAGCGCCGGCGGCTGGCGCCGGTGCGGCGAACCGTGGTCAGGCTGCACCGGCATCTGCGCACGGTGCTGGCGCTGATGCGCCGGGCGGCCGCCGCCGACGACGACGAGATGCCCTTCGGATTCGACGACGTGGCGCGGCGACTGACGAGCCGGCTGGAAACGGTCGACCACGATATCTACGCGCTGCAGGACCGCGCCCGCCTGCTGCACGAAGAAATCGATTCGAAACAATCCTCCGAGACCAACCGCCACCTCTATCTGCTGTCGATCATGACCGCCTTCCTGCTGCCGCCGACGCTGGTGACCGGCTTCTTCGGCATGAACACTGCAAACCTGCCCTTCGCCGTCGGCGACTACGGCACGGAATACGCCGTCGCGCTGATCATCGCCTCGATTGCATTTGCCTGGTGGCTGCTGCGGCGGGTGAATATTCTTTGAATGTGAGCGGTGCGGTGGGCGTGCCGCCCCTCATCCGCCATACGTTGCGGCATCTATCACAGAGCTCACTCCATTCGCCGTCATCCTCGGGCTTGACCCGAGGATGACGGAGAATGGGGTGACACTCCGGCCAAACTCACCGTCGGTACAACGCAATTGCGCGACGCTGCGCGCACCGCCACCTCGCCCGGAACGGTTCTTGCACGGTTACTAATATATTTACCGTGGGGAGACCTAATGTCATGAAGTGGTGCACATCCGAAGAGTTTGCCCCTCTGATGCTGGTTGTGAGTGGGCCGGAAAGATACAAGCTGGTTGCAACGCTTGTGCAGGCTGCCGAAATGCTGACGGTTGGCTGGCCGATCGACGATGGCGACGAATATCTTATCGCGATCAGGGCGTGCCGGATGGCAATTCACGGAGAAATTCCGGCTGAGGACGCGCGAGCAGCGCTTATCCGTGCCGCCGACGAAGCGGGCATTTCAGTCATAACCGCCGTTCACTGAGTTTCGCAGCCGACGAACAACGAGTACGGTTGACGGAAGCGTCCGACAGAGTCGCGGCGTCATCGTGTCTCCCGCCATAGATGCTGCTAACCCGGATCTCCCGGAATTAGGCGCAGAGCTTCCCCCACTCTCTGTCATCCTCGGGCTTGACCTAGCTTGACCCGAGCATCCACCTTGGCCTCCACCAGCAGCGGGCATGGATCCTCGGCTCAAGGCAGCTCAAGGCCGAGGATGACGCGGAGAGTGGGGTAGCGCGCAGCCCTGCGTTTGTCGTGCCTACCTCAATACGGCGAGTAGCACTGCTGGCGCGGGCCGTTATAGGGCTGGAACGTGTTGTCGTAGGGCCGATAGGAACGGTAGCGGTTGGCGCACCAGGCGACGTGAGCCGAGCCGTAGCGCGGCGCGGGCGCCGCGTAGCGCGGTGCGGCAATGATCGCGCCGGCGCCGAAGGCGGCGAGCGGGTACCAATAGCCGTTATAGTGGCGATAACCCGGACGATAGTAGCTGTAGCCGCGATAGCCGCCGTAATAGCCGGGGCGATAATAGGCGCCGGGGCGGTAGCCGGGCCTGTAATAGTCGCGGCGATAATAGCGGCGGTATTGGACGCTCTCGATGTCGGAGGACTTTTCCACCTGTGGGGCGGTCGGCATCTGGATTGCCTGCGACGGGACAAAGCCTGTCAGCAGGACGGCGGCAGCCAGAACTGCGGTCGCGATTTTGTTTTTCAGCCCGATCATTACTTCTCTCCATTCGACGGCGATTACCGCCTGCCCAGCAACGCATTTGCCGCCGAATGGTTCCAAGCGGCCGGAAACCGGCCGCTTTTTCTGTTTTGGATCGCCTGAACCGCTTGGGCTGCGGCGCAGGCGAGGTGCATCAGGCGACGGCGGAGATTTTCGCCTGGTCGCCCTGCAGGCGGTTCACCATAAAGTTCGTATACCACTCGAGGAACTGCATGACGCCGCCTTCATGCACGGACGAATAGGGACCGGGCTCATAGGCGGGCGAGTGGATGCCGAAGGCATTCTCTTCGACGATGCGGCGATCCTGGTCGTTGGTCTCGGTCCAGACGTGCGTCAGTTCCTCGAGATTGTAGTCCACGCCCTCGACCGCATCCTTGTGGACGAGCCACTTGGTCGTCACCGCCGTCTCGTTGGCGCTGAGCGGCAGCACGCGGAAGGAGATGGCATGGTCGCCGAGCAGGTGGTTCCACGTCGTCGGATAATGGAAGAGCAGCATGGTGCCGATACGGTCGATCGAGATATCGTCGGCAATCCGGCGCTTGACGGCGGGCTTGCCCGACATGGTGTAGCTTTCGGCATCCTCGATCAGCGGCATGCGGGCGGTGCGGAACTGACCGTCCGGGGAAATCTGGAACTTGCTCGGCAGGCCGGCGGCCTCGCAGCGCGCCCAGTGGCCGGCGATTTCCGGATCGTCGGCGCCGCCGTCCGTGCCGGTGACGCTCGGCGCTTCCGGATAGGTGCGGCAGAGTTCCGGGTGATTGGCGGCGCAGTGATAGCACTCGCGATTGTTTTCCCAGACGAGCTTCCAGTTGCCCTTCTCGATGATCGTGCTCTGGAAGGCGACCTTGGTCTCGCCGATGCGGTGCGGCGCCATATAAGGCTCGATCTTGTCGCGCACCGTCTGGAAATCCGGAGCGGCGTCGGCCAGGCAGATGAAGATATAGCCGGCCACACTTTCGCAATGGACGGGCTTCAGGTTGAAGCCGGTCTTGTCGAAATCGTCGCCCATGTGGCGGGCGAAGGCGAGCTTGCCGTCGAGATCATAGGTCCACTGATGGTAAGGGCAGACGAGGCGCACGGAGGAGCCGTGGTCCTTGGTGCAGACGCGCGAACCGCGATGGCGACAGCTGTTGTGGAAGGCACGGATGACATTGTCGCGGCCGCGGACGATGACGACGGGATAGCTGCCGATCTGGACGGTGAAATAGGCGCCCGGCTTCGGCAGTTCGCAATCATGGCCGATGAACAGCCAGTCGCGATAATAGATCATCTCCATGTCGAGCCGGAAATAATCCTCGTCGATATAGAACGGCTGCTCGAGGCTGAAACCCTCACGGCGGTTCTTGAGCTGACGCAAAACGTTGCTGCGAATATCCATCTTCATGTCCTCGTGCCCGTGGTTGCCGCCCTCAAGCAGAAGGCCGGCGGAAGCGCGCCCGCTTCCTTCTCCTTCGGGAGAATTGTTCATAGCGTCATTTAATCACCGAGCCCGCCTGCTGCTTGGTTGTAATGCGACATCGGCTTCGAAATTGACGACAGGATGCAGCAAGGCTGTGGCGGCCCGGTCCGATCGATCGCATCGCCAACTCTCCAGGCAATTATCGTCAATTGCGACATGGCGTAAAGGCCCGTTTGACAAAGAGGTCGGCTGTTGGATGCCGGCCACCGTCGCATTTGCGACATCCATTCGCATCCGCGGGCAGCGGTGGCGCAACCGGAACCATGTTAACACTGCCTTAAGCATAGGACCCTATCCTTGAGGGAAAACAGACCGACCGAAGAATGCGATCCATGGCCAGACTCCGCTATTTCGATGCGAAGGACACCAGCAAATTACGGGAGCGGCAGCCGATTGCCGCCCATTCCGAATTCCTGCGCACCGGCCGCATCCCCCGCGAACGGCGGCACTGGCTGGCGGAGGAACGGCGCTACCTCACCCATGACGAGGTCGCCGCAAAGACCGGCCGCAAGCTGCAGGTGGCCGGCGAGAAGACACATCAGCATATCAACGGCTTCCACCACTCGATCCAGTTTCCGAAAATGATCTTCCACCGGACGCTGGAGGACAGCCCGCATCTCGGCTACTGCCACGTTACCGCCGCGCGCACGAAGTTCGCGCACTATGAAGAGGTCAACTGGGCCTTCTATATCGCCAACTTCTACTCCGACATCGGCGACAACGACAATTTCTTCCAGCGGATCGACGTCGGCTATTCCCGTATGTATTTCGCCGTCGCGATGAAGCCGGGCGAAGATTCCTCGGAAAAGATGACTATCGACCGCTCGGTGCGCGGTAACGGGCTGCTCTTTCGCACCCACGATCCGCAGGCGGCGATCCGCAACATCCTGCTGCTCGGCGCCCGCAATGAACAACTGCGCGAAATCATCCGGCAGCTATAACAGCGATTGATCGGCGGCGACGGAAAGCCTAATGACTGCCGGGATCAACTCCGGGCAGCACATGGCACGCATCATCGACATAGAGGCAGACAGGCCGGCGGCGCTCGAAGCGGCCTCGACCGCGCTTGCCGCCGGCTTTGCCATCGCCATGCCGACCGAGACGGTCTACGGCCTTGCGGCCGACGCCACCAATCCGGCTGCCATCACCCGCATCTACGAGACGAAGGGCCGGCCGCGCTTCAATCCGCTGATCTGCCACATGGCCGACCTTGCCATGGCCGAACACCATGCCGAGTTCGATCCGCTGTCGCGGGCGCTGGCCGAAGCCTTCTGGCCAGGTCCGCTGACGCTCGTGCTGCCGCTCAAGGCCGAAAGCCCGATCCATTCGCTGGCGACCGCCGGTCTCGACAGTGTCGGCGTGCGCGTGCCGAAGGGGTTCGCCGGCGCCCTGATCGGCGCCTTCGGGCGGCCGCTCGCCGCCCCGAGCGCCAATACCTCGGGCGCCATCAGCGCGACGAGTGCGGCCCATGTCGAGGCCGATCTCGGCGCGAAAATCCCGTTGATCCTCGATGCGGGCCCGAGCGCCGTCGGCGTCGAATCGACGATCGTCAAGGTGGAAGGCGACCGGGTGAGGCTGCTTCGGCCCGGCGGTCTGGCGGCCCGCGAGATCGAGCGTGTCGCCGGCCGGCCGCTGCTGCGCGCCAAAAAGGCATCGGCCGCCATCGAGGCGCCGGGCATGCTCGCCTCGCATTATGCGCCGGGCGCCAGCGTGCGCCTCAATGCGAGCGCGGTGGAACCCGGCGAGGCGCTGATCACCTTCGGCGGTGCGGCGGTCGAAGGCGCACGCGACGCCCGCATCGTCCTCGACCTCAGCCCGCGCGGCGATCTTGCGGAAGCGGCGGCCAATCTTTTCGATTACATGAAGCGGGCCGATGCCAGCGGCGTTTCGAGCATCGCCTTTTCGCCCATTCCGGACGACGGCCTGGGCGAAGCGATCAACGACCGCCTGCAAAGGGCTGCCGCCCCGCGCGACTGATAGAGCTGATAGAGCATGTCTCGCAAAAGTGTGCAGCGGTTTTGCGATAAAGACATGCGAGAAAATAAAGACCTAAAGCGTGACAAGCAAATCTGAAAGATCGTGACGCGCTTTAGAAGCCACAGAGGATGATCGACCCGATGAGCACCCCCGGCATTTCCACCGATCTTCTCGACCGCTTCGCCGCAATCGTCGGCGACAAATACGCGCTGCGCAGCGAGGCCGATCTGGCGCCGCATCTGATCGAAAACCGCGGCCTCTACCACGGCTCCTCCCCTCTCCTGCTGAAGCCCGGCTCGGTCGAGGAGGTCTCCGATATCATGAAACTCGCCACCGAGACCGGGACGGCAATCGTGCCGCAGACCGGCAATACCGGCCTCGTCGGCGGCCAGACGCCGCGCACCGGCAAGTCCGATATCATCCTGTCGCTCGAGCGCATGACGAGAATCCGCGACGTCGATCCGGTGGCGAACGTGCTGGTCGCCGACGGCGGCGCCATTCTGGCCGATGTGCAGAAAGCGGCAGAAGCGCATGGCCGGCTCTTTCCGCTGTCGCTAGGCTCGGAGGGCTCGTGCCGTATCGGCGGCAATCTCTCCACCAATGCCGGCGGCACGGCGGTGCTGGCCTACGGCAATATGCGCCAGCTCTGCCTTGGCCTCGAAGTGGTGCTGCCGACCGGCGAGATCTGGGATGGCCTGCGCCGGCTGAAGAAGGACAATACCGGCTACGACCTGCGCGATCTCTTCATCGGCGCCGAAGGCACGCTCGGCATCATCACCGGGGCGGTGCTGAAGCTGTTTCCCCAGCCGCTCGGCCATCAGGTGGCATTCGCCGGCCTCAATTCGGTCGAGGACGCGCTTGCCCTCTTCAACTTGGCCGCCAGCCTCTGCGGCACCTCGCTCACCGGCTTCGAGCTGATGCCGCGCTTCGGCGTCGAGATCACCTCGCGCCATATCGACGGCGTGCGCGATCCGCTGGAAGCGGCCTATCCCTGGTACGTGCTGATCGATATTTCGACCTCGGATTCGGCCGAGACGGCCGAGCGGATGATGAACGGCGTACTCGAACAGGGTTTTGAGGCCGGGCTGGTGCTTGATGCGGCGATCGCCACATCCGTGGCCCAGCAGCAAGCCATCTGGCACATGCGCGAGAGCATGTCGGATGCCCAGAAGCCGGAAGGCGGATCGATCAAGCACGACGTGTCGGTGCCGGTATCGAAGATCCCGCATTTCATCGCCGAGGCCGAACAGGCCGTTATGGCGGCAATGCCCGGCGCCCGCATCTGCGCCTTCGGCCATATGGGCGACGGCAATATTCATTACAATATTTCCCAGCCGGTCGGCGCCGACAAGGCCGCCTTCATTGCCCGCTGGCGCGAAATGAACCACATCGTCCACGGGCTGGTGCTCGCCCATGGCGGTTCGATCTCGGCCGAGCACGGCATCGGCCAGTTGAAGCGCGACGAACTGGCGACGATCCGCCCGGCGATCGAAATCGAGCTGATGCGCCGCATCAAACGCGCCTTCGATCCGGCTGGTATCATGAATCCTGGGAAGGTGGTTAGTCTCGACGTGTGAGGTTGGCGGTGAGGGTTTGCTCCTTCCGCCTGCCGGCACCGACCGTGCAGATGACGGAACGAGAAGGTCAGCGATAGGCGCCTCGAGCGCAAGCCAAGGGCCAAAGCGGCACCTACTCACCTTGTTCAACCGTGAGCTAGTATCCACTTGGTTTGCTAACGGCCGGCATTCTTGACATGAGTTCTGCGCCCTGATTGGCTCTTCGGTCGACCTCACACTCCGTCATGCTCGGCCTTCAGCCGAGCATCCACACCACATCCACCGGTAGCGGACATGGATCCCAGGCTCAAGTGTAAAGCCCGGATACATACCTGACAGATGTTCGGAGACATGCCTGACACTTTCGAGATGCTTTTTCGGGAGGTCGGCATGGTTTGGCGGTCGAGGTCAGTTGTGGATGAGCGTTTGGAATTCTGCCGGTTGGCGGGGCTCGAAGGTGCGAATGTCTCGGCGCTTTGCCAGCGCTTCGGCATCAGCCGGCAGACAGGCTATGTCTGGCTGCAGCGCCTGCGGGCAGGCGAGCCGGTGGAGGACCGCTCCCGCCGTCCGCATGTGAGCCCGCGGCGCACCGCCGTCGATCTCGAGGACGCGGTGCTGGAGATACGCGACGAACATCCAGCCTGGGGCGCGCGCAAGATCGCACGCCGGCTGCAGGATCTTGGGACCGCGCCGCCATCTGCCTCCACCGTCCACGCCATCCTGGTGCGCCACGACCGCATCGGGCCGCAGATGGGCGGCCAGCCAGCGCTCGGCCGCTTCGAGCGCGAGGCGCCCAACCTGCTCTGGCAGATGGACTTCAAGGGCCGCACGCAGCTCGTCTCAGGTCTCTGGTGTCATCCTCTAACGGTTATCGACGACCATTCCCGCTTCGCCGTCGGGCTCGAAGCCTGCACCGACGAGCGCATGCTGACCGTTCGCGGCCGGCTGGAGCCGATCCTGCGCCGCCACGGCCTGCCGATGGCCATCTATACCGACAACGGCCGGCCGTGGGGCACCGGCGTCCCCAACCAATGGACAAGGTTGCGCGTCTGGCTGCTCAAGCTCGGCATCGACCTCATCCATGCCAAGCCCTACCACCCTCAGGGCCGCGGTAAGAACGAACGCTTCCACCGCAGCCTCAAGGCGGAGGTCTTCGACTTTGCCGCGCTCGCCAGCCACGCTCAGGCGCAACACGCCTTCGACCGCTGGCGCGACATCTACAACCATCACCGTCCCCACCAGGGCATCGACATGGCCGTGCCGGCGAGCCGCTACCGTCCCTCATCGCGTCCCTTTCCCGACCGCCTGCCTGAACCGGTCTATGACAGCGGTGAGATCGTGCGCCGCGTTGGAACAACCAAGGGCTATGTCAGCTTCAAGGGGCGATTCTGGCGCGTGCCCAACGCCTTCAAAACCGAACGCCTCGCCATCCGTCCGCTCCAGTACGACGGTCTCTACGGCGTATTCTTCGGCGCAACTCAGGTCGCAAAAATCGATCTCAAAAGCCCGGACTGAGTGTCAGGCATGTCTCCGAACATCTGTCAGGTATGTATCCGGGCTTTACA
>NZ_ML133596.1 GCF_003985125.1 Rhizobium phaseoli | reverse complement strand
CGTAAAATGCGATTTGACGCAAATCTGACATATCGCCTTCCTTCTTTCGTTCCATCCATCGCTGAGTAAAAGGCAGGCAGCTCGCGCCGCCTCGCATGGCAATCTTCAAAACCCGTGCCATGTGGGCCGATCGAGCCAAAGGAAAGATCTTTTTGTTGGGTTTCAGAAAGTTACTCCGAACCACCACAGGAAACTGCCAAACAAACCTAATGTCGCCGATCAGACAAAGCCGACAGACGGTGTCGTGATGGCATCACTTGCACCGCTAGGTCGACCGCGACTATCAGCAGGACAACGGATCCGAAAACTGGAGACAATCGCACCCAGCTCCCAATCGAAAAATGTTGAAGCTTTCGATCCTGACCTGCCGCTGACGGCGATTAGAGCCTCGGCGGTCTTGAACCGCTCCCAAACGTTGGACCACCGGATGCTAGAGTTTTCCGGCTTCATTCAGGGAGGCGGGCTGGTTGCGCCTCCCGAATTCACCAACGAGATCGGCGCCTTGTTGCCGATCGCACCATGAGGTCTTTCCTCATTGTAGTATCTACGCCAATCCTCCATCTTTTCGCGGGCATCCGCAAGGGTCAGGAACCAATGCTGGTTCAGGCATTCTGCACGGAAGCGGCCATTGAACGCTTCGATGAAAGCATTATCAGTCGGCTTTGAACTCAATCAGAATGTTCGTGATTTGATGGATGTTGCGCGGTCCCGTCTTGAAGACACCAAGGGCGAACTCGATGAAGCCCTCGGCCGAACCGGAATAGGTCCCGTGATTGTCACGTGCATCGGGCCAGTAGGAACTGCGCAGCGCCCTTTCATCGGCGCGGTCTATCCCGCGGCAATACCGATAGAGGCAGTCGCGGAGCGCCTCGCGGTCGAGCAATTCGGTAATTTTTTTGTGTTTCATCGCTTGTCGCACATCTGATATCGGGGCGCTTACCCATCCAGTGACGCAGCCAGCTTTCAACTGCTCGGCTGACGTAAGGAAAAACCCTCCCTCTGCTTAGGCATGCATGTAAACAACTGCCCTTAGAAGTAGACATCAATGGGAGAGCTGCGGGTAAGGTGTTTGGACAGCGACGGCGCCGTCATGCACCAGTCGCGTTGCGTTTCAACCCCCACAATGTTGGTTGAACAAAAGGCGATCGAGCAACGCATCCGAAACGCAATCTATCTCCAGCGCACGTTCAGGGCAGGATCGAGCGCCTCGCGACGCGAACAGTTCGTCCCTCTCCTCGACATCGATTGCACCGGGCAGTATGTATCCCTCGTCGTCAAGATTGAATATTTCGGGCGCTTGGGCCCAGCATCTTGCATGACCTTGGCATTTGGAAGTGTGCACTATGACGCGCATACGGTACTCCATGTCTTTCCTCCTCTCAATTATCAGGACCAGTCCAGGATCAGATTCTCCATTCCAAACACGTGGCCCCCATAGGTGATGGGCGCCGTACCATCCTTGATACGGAAGTCAGGGATGCGCGACAGCCACTCCTCCAGGCCGATGACGATCTCTCGCCGGGCAAGGTGTGATCCAAGACAGCGATGGGGACCGTACGCAAAAGCGGTGTGGCGATTGTCTTCTCGTGCCAAATCGATCGTGTTCGGATTTTCGAATTCCACCGGATCACGATTGGCAATCATCGTGGCGCAGGAAATGTAGTCCCCCTTACGGATCGGCGCGCCTTCGAAATTGATATCTTTCGTCGCCACACGGATCATCTGCACGGTCGAATAGGCGCGAAGCAGTTCTTCGGCTGCGAGCACAATTCGATCCGGTTTGCTCCGCAGCAATTCCTGTTCTGTCGGATTGCGCGCGAGATAGGCCAGGTCAAAGCCGATCGCCGTTGCCACGGTGTCCAGTCCCGCGACGAATAGAAGCACGCCTATTCCATGGATTTCCTGGTCTCTCAACAGGCGGCCGTCGACCTTTGCCTGCACGACGAAGGTCATGAAATCGTCGGCCGGTTCTTTGCGGCGCATCGCTGCAAGTTCATCGATGAACGCCAAAATTGTTCGGGCGGCTGCGGTTCGTCTGATGCCGTCGCCGTGGAGCAGGTCCTTCCCCCAGCCCACGAATGTATTGAGGCGCTCATCGGATAAGCCGAGCAAACGGAGGAAGATACTAACCGCAAAAGGAAAGGCGAAGTCCGTCAAGATGTCGCAGCTTGTGCTCGACGCGGAAATCTTGGAAATCAACGCAATCGCCCGATCACGGACCGCCGGTTCAAGCTCCATTATCCGCCTGGGCGAAAGCAGCGGATTGAGAAGTGAGCGAAACACGCTGTGAGCCGGGGGGTCGAGTTCAAGCGGGATCAGCGGCCAGTTTTCGCCAAGCGCCGAGGCGAAAAGGCTCCGATGGCTGGAAAAGGTTCCGGTGTCCTGCAGCAATTTGCGTTGGTCCTGAGCGCGAACGATGACCCAGGTACCTCGGCCATCGCGCGTATTGCAGGGAGAATAAAAGATTCTCGGTCCATTATGGAGGCAAGCGACAGCTGCGTGCGGATCCCCATTTGGCATGCGCTCCATGCCGGGCGACGTGAACAGGCTGAAGTCCTTCACCATTTCGGGAGGGACATGTTCTGGAACCCTAATGGTAGCCACTGCTTTTCTCCTGTCATCAAAGCCCCTTCGCCGAGAACGAATTCTCCTCGGAGAGGGAGCGAGCAAAATCGTTGAGCGCCAGATTTCCAATCTCAGCAGCGCGAGGCGCCAATGACATGCGATGCAGCGATCAGATCGCCGTGCGGCTCGAAATCCACGCTGCTTTGTTGGCCGAAGTCGAAATTTCTTGGATGCCTCGCCCGCCCTTCCGGTCGACATCGGATTTTCACGGGTACCTCTCTTCCGGTAAATGCGTTCTGAGCACAGATGCATTTTGATTTCCTCCGCTCCATGGCGGTCACCAAAGAAACCGGCCGACAGTCCTTGCCGCCCCGCAAGAAGAACTTCAAAGTTCATGCCAATTTGATTGATTTGGCCGGAAAGAAATTTTTCAATTGCCTTTCAGCGCTTTGGCTCAAGGCAGAACTAAAGATTGGCTGATCAAGGCCGTGTCGCGTATCTAACAAAACCCGACATCAGGTGCCGGATGCCATCTATTCAGGTGCGACTTTTTTCCAGCCACCACAGCCGGGGGCCAGAGACAGCGCGACGAGTAACGAATGTCCTGATGTACTGCGATGCAGTGGGATAGCTTGAGGGTGGGTAGCTTTGAATTGTGGCATCGAGCTAGCGGCGGAATTCCGGGAACAGCTCGAAGCGTGCTACTCCTTTGTCCTGAATGTCAGTTCTACCAGCCCGACGACACCACCCTAAGAGTCGGCGGCAATCTGCCGATTGGGTGTTGCCTGACAGCAATGGGTATGGTGGCCTACCGTCCGCCGAGACGGAAGGCGATGGCCGCAGAAAGCCCGCTCAAGCGGCGGGCCGAAAATGCCGTCCGAAACAAATCCACAAACTACCCTGCCTGGCACGGCAAGAGCGTGGGTACGGAGATTTGATCTGGATCAAATCGCAATCCCGATGAAATTGATAGCCATCAAAGACGCGCTGGAAGAAATAGGGATAGCCGAAGTCGCAACGGCCGCGTGGTCGTCTCGGGCATGTCCGGCATAGGCGGTTTTCGAAGGGATCAGGACATGGACGTCGCACGCAGTGAGGTTCTCGTGATTGGCACTTCCGTCGCTTGCCGTTCCTGCCAGGCGCGGCACGGCGTCGTTTGCGGCGCCTTGTCGGCTGGCCAGCTTAGCGAACTTGGCCGCCACTCGCTGCGCCGCAAGGTCGACGCAGGCTGCGAGATCATTGCACAAGGATCGGAAAACTCTTTCTATTCGAACATCACGCGCGGCGTGGTGAAGCTCTGCAAGGTGATGTCGGACGGGCGCCAGCAGATCGTTGGCCTGCAATTCGCCCCCGATTTCGTCGGCCGCCCCTTCGTGCGCGAAAGCACGCTGTCGGCCGAGGCCGCGACCGATGCGGAGATCTGCGTGTTCCCCCGCAATTTGCTCGAACGCATGATATTGGAGACTAGGGAATTGCAGCGTAGCCTGCACGCTCAGGCGCTGAACGAGCTGGATGCCGCGCGCGAATGGATGCTGACGCTCGGCCGGCGGACCGCCGAGGAGAAGGTCGCAAGCCTGCTCCACCTCATTGCCGCCCACGCCGAGACGGCGACGAGCACTGCCTTCGATCTGCCGCTATCGCGTGCCGAGATTGCCGACTTTCTCGGGCTGACGATCGAAACCGTCAGCCGCCAGTTGACCCGGCTTCGCAAAGAGGGCGTCATCCGCATCGAGAACATCCGGCATATCACCGTGCCCGACATGGATGCGCTCGCAAAGAAAATCAGCGGGTAATTACCACCCGCGTATTGGAAAGGCCAGCCTGGCGCGCCAGCGTAAAGAACTAGGCGGCATTGTCGGGATGCAGACGGACGTGCCGGGCGCTACCACATCGAGCATTCCGGGCGAGAAAACTTCTAGTCCCGGAGCCGCCGGCTTGCAGCTCGGGATAGCCGCCGGGCAGGTGGGTGGCGTCGCCATCGGCGCCGGGCGCCCAGCAGGTCGCCAGCGAGCTGAGCGGTGAGCGGTGAGAGGAACAAAATATCAGCTCCGCGGCGACGTCAGCCGAGCAACAAATGCTCGTAGGCCAAAGGCTACATAGCGCGACCCGGGTGCCGGTCGGCATCAGCCGATCGATATTGGCGGCTGCGAGCTCTTCACGCCCCCAACCTGCGGATATCCGCCATCGTCGTCTTCTGTGACGAAATTATCGGAGCCGTTTGCGTTTCACCATTTTTCGATGCGCGGTCCGAGCCTGGCGCCCCCTTTTTGTCGGACCTCAAACTTTCTTGTGCAGTTTCAAACAAGAAAACGTGCGCGGGTAGACATACGCACGAGCAGAACCTCAAACCTCGTGACCCGCGCCTTCCCGCCGCGACCGGACTGGCGGGCAGTATGCTAAGGTTCTAAAAGGCGGCAGAGAAACCTTGATCGAGATGCGGTCGGAAGTAGCCGAAACAGCGCCCGGCCGTCAGCGCGGCACAACGGCTTCACAATTCGCTCGCCCGCACGAGCAGCGCACGAGTGCGGCGACGAAGGCCCTGTGCTGACCGCAAGTCCATCTCCTTCAGGCCAAATGGCATGACGCTTGCTTGCCCTGGCGTGTGGGCCGAGGTCGGATTCGTGTTAGCCGTGACTGAGAGGCCGCAAATAAATTTTCCTAGAGGAGCTTCATTGATGACCATGGAAAAGCAGGTCCCTATTGTCACCTTTCGCACGCGGGTTCGCGACGAGTCTATATCCGGTCCCAACCCCTACCGCTGGGAAGACAAGACGACCGACGACTATTTCAGCGGTAAGCGGGTAATCCTTTTTTCGCTGCCGGGCGCCTTCACGCCAATCTGCTCCACCTTCCAACTGCCTGATTTCGAAAGTCTTTATGTCGAGTTTAAGAAGAATGGCATTGACGACATCTACTGTCTCTCCGTCAACGATGCCTTCGTCATGAATGCTTGGGGCAAGTCTCAGGGGTTGAAAAATGTCAAGCTTATCCCGGACGGTTCGGGAGAATTCACTCGGAAAATGGGTATGCTCGTCGCCAAGGACAATCTCGGTTTCGGTCTGCGCTCCTGGCGCTACGCTGCCGTGATCAATAATGGCGTCGTGGAGGGGTGGTTCGAGGAAGAAGGCTTTGGCGACAACTGCGCGACCGATCCGTATGGCGTTTCTTCGCCGCAAAACATTTTGAAATGCCTTAAGGCCCCAGCCTTCGTATGAGCATTGAAGCCAACGACCAGCAGCTACGACTTGTCGTGCACACCTGCGCCGAATGATAGGAGTTTTGCTCGAACCATGAAGTCCTTTACAAGCCTTCATCAGCGTCAGCAGCAATCGCTGGTTATTACGCCCCAGCTCATCGCGTCTATTCGCTTGCTGCAGCTGGCGCACACCGAACTGAATCAGTTCGTGGAACAGGAAATCGAGAAGAACCCATTTCTCGACCTGGCGTCGAATGACGGCGGGGCTTCTGGCGTATCGCCAACTGCGGCGGATGATCCAAATATCAGCGCACGCGAAGACCACGTTGATGGACCGGCCAGGACGGACATGCCTGAGCTGTCTAGTCCCTGGAAATCAATCCGTGACACAGGCAACCTTTCGCCGGGGGAAAGGCCTTCCCTGGATGAGTTCGCCGCCTCAACTGAGACATTGCACGAACATGTCGCCCATCAGATCGCCCTCACTGCCTTCACACCCCAGGAGCGGCTGATTGCTGGCGCGCTTGCCGACCATCTGGATGACACTGGGTATCTGCAAGTGAACCTTCTGGAGCTAGCAGAGAGGCTAAATAGCCCTGAGGCTGGAGTGAAGCGGGTTCTTGAGGCTTTGCAGCTATTTGACCCGCCGGGCATATTTGCGCGAAGTCTGGGCGAATGCCTCGAGATTCAGTTGCGCCAACGAGACCGGTTCGACCCGGCCATGGCAGCTCTGGTCGCAAATCTCGAGTTGCTTGCGCGACGCGATTTTCGAGCACTGAAGCGACGTTGCCGGGTCGATGAAGACGACCTTCTCGATATGTTGAACGAAATTCGTGCACTTGACCCAAAGCCTGGAAACCAGTTCCAGTCCGCAAGGTCGGAATCCATCATACCCGACGTCTTCGTCCTACCCTCGCCGGGAGGCGGATGGCACGTCGAGCTTAATCGGGAGATTTTGCCCAAGGTACTGATCAACCAAACCTATTTTGCGCAAGTTACTCGCCTAACCGCCCAAAGCTCGAAAGATCAGTCATTCCTGAACGAATGCTTCCAGAGCGCGAGCTGGTTGGTTCGGAGTCTCGATCAGCGCGCCACGACGATCCTTAAGGTGGCGACCGAAATCGTGCGCCACCAGGATGTCTTTTTGGAAGATGGCATTGCTCATCTTCGCCCTCTCAATCTTAAGACCATCGCTGACGCGATCGACATGCACGAGTCCACTGTAAGTCGGGTAACGTCGAACAAATACATTCTCACGCCCCGCGGCGTGTTCGAGCTCAAGTATTTTTTCACCGTCGCGATCCCGTCCTCACAAGGCGGTGACGCGCACTCGGCCGAAGCTGTGCGCCATCAGATAAGGGCACTTATTGCCGCAGAGACGCTCCATGATGTGCTGTCCGACGATGGCATCGTTGCCAAGCTCAAGGAAACAGGCGTCGACATTGCTCGCCGCACAGTCGCCAAATATCGCGAGGCGATGAACATCCCCTCGTCCGCGCAACGCCGGCGGGAGAAACGGTTTGTACTGGCGGCCGCGGAGGGATAAGTCCTTTGTACCGTAGGTGATGCCCTTTTCCCAAAAACCGCGGAACTGAGGCACATGTGACATTGTGCTTAGTCCTCTCCATGGAGGATCGACTTCATATGGGCTGGCGACCGCAGCCTCGTCACGGGAGCTTCAAAAGTTGTTCCGGCCGCTTAAGCTGACGTTCCAGAAAAGATTAGATGTCTGTTCCATAGCCCAAGCGCTTAGGGGCTAAGCGGTTAATCACGAAAACTCGTGCAGAATTTTTATGTCGCGCAAGCGACAAATCTAGAAGCAGTTGTCGCCTCCCATTCATTTTCGCCGAACCGCTGGGATTTCGGTGCGGCGGCAACGAGAGCCTCAACCGAAAATGATAGACGGAGATACGCGGGCAGACGTTCTGGAGTTGGCGCGCTTTCGAGATCTCCGATGTTCGACGACGCAGGAATACAACACGCGGGCTGATCGAACTCTTGGCCTTCCTCACCGCTTGGCACGACGCATGCACGGTAATCCGAAAATGCGCCATCGAACAAAAAGGAATCATCCCATGATCAAGCTCACAGAGAATGCCGCCGCCATCATGAACGTAACGCTTTCCCGAGCCGAGCAGGCGGAAGGCTTTCGCATCGCGGTCGAGGCAGGTGGATGCGCCGGCTACAAATACCTGGTGGGGCTAGAAAGCGTCCAGGGCGAGGGCGACGCGGTGATCGAAACAAATGGGGTCAAGGTGTTCGTTGACGCAGACTCGCAAGCACACATCAACGGCATGACGATCGACTTCGTGACGGGACCAGAAACCTCCGGTTTTGTCTTCGACAATCCCAATGCGCACCAGAACTGCACTTGCGGCAAATCCTTCGGCTGATCACCGAGAAAGCGAGAGAGCCATGCGGAATTATTGCGAAAAGGTCATGGTTTCCTTTTTCAATCCGAAGAACGACGGCGTGCAGGAAAATCCCCTCAGCGAGACCGGGGCAGTTTCCTACGGTAGAGGGCCTGAATTGATAATTGGAGTCGATCCAACGGTGGAAGCGTTTCTGGTGACGCCGTCGTCCTTGCGTTCCAACCCAGCGACCGCCTTCTCGCCAGCGCTGGCCGAACTCATAACCCTAAAGCCCGCCGAAGCGCCTCAAACCGTCCGTCAGGAGACAGCAGGCTTTTTAAGCGGTTTGCTGCCGGAGAGAAAGGTCTGCTCATCAACGGATTATCCTGAGGCAGCAAAATTTTTTGGCGGGCATCCGGGCCAGGATTCCAAAGGAGACGCCCCCTCTGCAAGCAGTTCCGCGCCGAGGAAAGGTGAGCGAAGACGCGTGCGTGTCAAGAGGCTTGATTTCATGACCAAGTCGCTCACTTCGCTAGATCTGGCAGTAGACGGACGACACTCGTTCAAGCCGTCGAAGACGTGTCAGCGGTTTATACAATACTGGTCGTCGAAAGCCTCGTTCCGGCAGAGGAGGACGATCAGACCGTCACAACAGAAATCTGAGGCCTGGAGAAATTGGCAGGGTCGAAATGGATGTTGTAGCCGGCAATCGCGTAGGACAGGGTCTAAAAATCGCCGCAGCCTGCAACAGTTCAGTTCTCAGCGACAAGCTAAGCTGGCGACCCATCTAGTTAAGCAGCCGCGGCGAATCCAACCGTTGGAAAAGGCGCGAGCGCACAACGTTCTTCCCTTCCTACTGATGGCGGCTATGCGACGTTATCGATGCCAACAAGATCGCGTGACGCGCCATCGCACGACTCCACCCCGCGCTGCTTGCCCGAGGCTATCAAACAACAGCATGTGCAAGACGCCGCAGCATTGTCACCGCTTCCCCTCAGTCGAGATCCACCCATGAGAGCGATCTATCTCGACAATAATGCAACGACCAGAGTCGATCCTGAAGTGGTTGAAGCCATGCTGCCGTTCTTTGCGGATCAGTTTGGAAACCCTTCGTCGACGCACGCTTTTGGCTCCTCCATCCGCGAGGCGGTGAGGAAGGCGCGCCGGCAATTGCAAGCGCTGATCGGCGCCGAGTTCGATCATGAGATCGTGTTCACCTCGGGGGGGACGGAAAGCGACAATGCGGCGATCCTTTCGGCGCTGGAGGTGATGCCTGAGCGCACAGAGATCGTGACTTCCGCAGTCGAGCATTCAGCGGTGCTGACACTCTGCGGCCATCTGGAGAAGACGCGCGGCATTAAGGTACACAGGATCCCAGTGGATCGACATGGACGTCTCGATCTTGACGCCTATGAGACCGCCCTCACTCATCGTGTAGCGATTGCTTCGATCATGTGGGCGAACAACGAGACGGGAACCATTTTCCCGGTCGCTAAGCTTGCCGAGATGGCCAAGAGAATCGGTGCACTTTTCCACACCGACGCGGTCCAGGCGGTCGGCAAGGTTCCAATGGACCTCCAACCTACTGCAATCGACATGCTTTCGTTGTCCGGACACAAATTCCATGGACCAAAAGGCATTGGTGCACTCTATCTCAGGCGGGGCTTATCTTTCTCCTCACTGATCAAGGGAGGTCATCAGGAGCGCGACCGACGCGCAGGGACAGAAAATACGGCCGGGATTGTCGGTTTAGGCAAGGCTGCCGAACTCGCCCTGAAATCAATAGACGACGAGAGCACCCGATTAAAGTCGCTCCGAGATCGATTGGAGAACGGCATTGTCCAGCGTGTTCCAGGCGCCTTCGTAACCGGCGATAGGCTTAAGAGGTTGCCGAACACGGCGAACATCGCCTTTCAACGTGTCGAAGGAGACAGTATGCTCCTTCTTCTCAACCGCTATGGCATCGCCTGCTCTTCCGGCTCTGCTTGCTCCTCCGGTTCGCTGGAGCCGAGCCATGTCTTGAGGGCAATGGATATCCCTCATGCTATGGCGCACGGAACAATCCGCTTCTCGTTCTCGCGCGATAACTGTGACGAGGATGTCGACCGGGTGCTCGAAGTTTTACCGGGCATCGTTGAAAGGCTCCGGAGCCAATGCCGTTCCGGCCACGTGGCCGACACGAGCAGCCGGGTTCGTTCAGGGGAGTAGGAGCAGGCACGCTCATGAAACGGCAATTCCTTTTCACCGATACGACCTGCATGACGGCACCGGCATCGTATGAACGATCAGGTAAAAGCCGGGGCTCTCAGTCACATAGATCGCCGGTTCACCGCCCATGCGTGTTCGTGGAGGGGGCCCAGCGCCATATCATCTTAATCAATCTCTCGACACCATCGGTGGATCGCATCCGACCACCAGCCTATGCCGACTCCAGTTGCAACGCGACTGCCTTGCGCCTAGCCGCGTCGAACCACGCATTCCGTACGTTGCAGCTTAAGCTACGGGAGAACGATCTCGCGATCACCGCTCACGACCAGGGGGAATCTTATGTGCCGTTGCTCCGCTGACAGCAGTCCCGTCGATGTCAAAGACATCCTCAATCGGCTGAAATCTCTCTCGGCTGCGGAGGAGTTCTTCGCAGCCCTAGGGGTCCCCTATGACCCTAAGGTTCTCGATGTCTCACGACTCCATATCATGAAGCGTATGGGCCAATACCTCGCGGCAGAGGACTTCTCCCATCTCCCAGACCGGGTAATCGCTGCTCGTGCCCGTGCCATACTGGAAAGGGCCTACTGTGATTTCGCGACCTCCGCGCCGCTCTCGCACCGGGTCTTCAAGGTGCTCAAGGACCACAATCCGAACAGACCTGTCACACCCGGCCGCACCGTTGTCCCGTTAGACTCTTTCCTGAAGCCGTTCGAAAAGAAGTGAGCACGGTTGCGACACGACAATGTCGGGAAGCTTACAATTCAGTCATATGCTAGCAACGTCGGAATCGAAGCCATTTCAATGTGATAGAGAACGCCAAACGGTTGGCACGAATGATGCACGCAAGCATGTGTACTGACAAGCCCGCCACCCATAGAGGGAGGGAGTAAGAAACCGCCATGCACATAGTTATCTGTATCAAACAGGTACCGGACTCCGCACAAATACGAGTGCATCCGGTGACGAACACAATCATGCGTCAGGGAGTGCCAACCATCATCAACCCCTATGATCTGTTCGCCCTTGAAGAGGCGCTCCAGTTGCGCGACCGCCATGGCGGCGAGGTGACCGTGCTCACCATGGGGCCGCCCATGGCAGAGGACGCGTTGCGCAAGGCGCTCACCTACGGCGCCGACCGCGCCGTACTCTTGACCGACCGTCATTTTGCCGGCTCCGACACTCTGGCGACCTCGTTTGCTCTTTCGCGAGCCATCGCGAAGATCGGAGAGGCCTTCGGTACGCCCGATATCGTCTTTACGGGCAAACAGACCATCGACGGCGATACCGCCCAGGTTGGGCCTGGCATCGCCAAGCGCCTCGACCTCCTGCAGCTCACCTACGTTGCCAAAATCGTCTCTGTCGACATCAATGGGCGCGAGATTACGGTGGAGCGCCGCTCGGAAGGGGGCACGCAGACGCTGATGAGCAAGCTCCCTTGCCTAATTACAATGCTCGAAGGCACAAACGAAATCCGCCGCGGCTCGCTCGATGACGCGCTACGGGCCGCGCGCAGCCAGATCGTGAAGTGGAATGCGGCCGACGCTGGCATAGAGGACCTCACCAAGTGCGGCCTGCGTGGCTCGCCAACCGTCGTTAAGAGGGTCTTTGCCCCTCCTGAGCGGGCGGAAAAGGCGGAGCAGATCGACACCGCGGAAAAAACACCGCGCGATCTCGCGGAGGAGTTGATCGCTGGGATCTTTTTGCGCCAGCCGGCGCTCGAAAGCGAACTCGCCTTTGACGGCGAATGAAGGCAAGGAGCGACGATGTTGAGCACGAATCGAGAGAGCCCTCCTCCAGCCGCTGGCCGTGCCGCCATGAAGAAAGAGCTGCCCGATCAGTTTAAGGACCATCGGCACGTTTGGGTCTTCATGGAGCTGGAGCGCGATCAGGTGCATCCCGTCTCCTTCGAGCTGCTCGGCGAAGGCCGCAAGCTCGCCGACAAGCTGGGCGTCCAGCTTGCCGGCGTCGTTCTCGGACCACCGGGAGAGGCCACGTGGTTTGCCATCGCCGAGGCTTTTGCTTATGGCGCCGACCTGGCCTACCTCGTCGAGGCCCCACTGCTCGCCGACTACCGAAATGAGCCTTTCACCAAAGCATTGACGGATCTGGTTACTAACTACAAACCGGAAATCCTTCTTTTAGGGGCAACGACGCTCGGGCGCGACCTTGCCGGTTCCGTGGCGACGACCTTGTTGACAGGGCTCACGGCGGATTGCACCGAACTTGATGTGGATGCGGACGGCTCGCTTGCGGCGACCCGGCCGACTTTCGGCGGCTCCTTGCTTTGCACGATCTACACGCTCAACTGCCGGCCGCAGATGGCAACGGTCCGGCCGAGGGTCATGGCCATGCCTCCGCGCGGGAATAATAAGATCGGACGCGTCATTCAACACAAAGTGTCGATGATCGAGGAAGAGATCGTCACTAAGGTCCTCGGTTTCTTGTCCGATGGCCAGTCGGCGACGGCGAATCTCGCCTATGCGGACGTCGTGGTTGCTGGAGGCCTCGGTCTCGGCGCGGTGGAGAACGTGAAGCTTATGAAGAAACTCGCGCGGACGATCGGGGCCGATTATGGCTGTTCGCGCCCCCTCGTCCAAAAGGGCTGGATGCCTGCTGATCGGCAGATCGGCCAAACTGGCAAAACTATCCGGCCGAAGCTTTACATAGCAGCCGGCATTTCCGGCGCCATCCAGCATCGCGTTGGCGTCGAGGGAGCTGATCTTATTTTAGCCATTAACACCGATCCTAACGCGCCGATTTTTGATTTCGCCCACCTCGGCGTCGTCACCGATGCGATCCGTTTACTGCCGTCATTAACGGAACTCTTCACCCATCGACTGTCGCCGCACAGTCGCGATAAGCTTGCAAACTGAGGGCGCCCATGACTGAGGAAAACTTCGACGCCATAGTTATCGGGGCCGGCATGGCCGGAAACGCAGCTGCTTACACGATGTCGAACCGCGGCATGAAGGTGCTGCAGTTGGAGCGTGGCGAGTATCCGGGCTCCAAGAATGTGCAGGGCGCCATCATGTACGCGGACATGCTGGAGAAAATCCTGCCGGATTTCCGGGATGATGCGCCTCTGGAGCGGCACTTAGTCGAGCAGCGCTTCTGGATGATGGACGACTCGTCCCACATCGGTATGCAATACCGGTCGGACGACTTCAACGAGTCGAGACACAATCGCTACACGGTCATTCGCGCCCAATTCGACAAATGGTTTTCACGCAAGGTGCGCGAGGCCGGAGCGACGCTTCTATGCGAGACGACCGTGACGGAACTCGTTCGTGATCCAAAGGGCAAGGTGATTGGCGTTCGCACCGACCGCGCCGGCGACGTGATTCTTGCTGACGTGGTCGTTCTCGCAGAGGGCGTCAATGGGCTGCTCGGCACGCGTGCTGGATTGCGTGACACGCCAAAACCGGAAACTGTCGCGCTCGCCGTCAAGGAAATGCATTTCCTGGCCGAAGAGGTAATTGACCAGCGGTTCGGCCTCCAGGCCAATGAAGGCTGCGTCATCGAGGCAGTTGGCACGATCTCTCGCAACATGGCCGGGCTTGCCTTCCTCTACACCAACAAAGAATCGATCTCGATCGGCATTGGCTGCCTTGTCTCCGAATTCGCGGCAACAATGGAAAGTCCTTATGATCTGCTCGAAAAATTCAAAAGCCATCCGTCGGTAAAGCCGCTGATCGCAGGAGCGGAAGTCAAGGAATATGCGGCGCATCTCATTCCAGAAGGTGGTTACAAGGCAATTCCGCAGCTTTTTGGTGACGGCTGGGTCGTCGTCGGCGACGCGGCACAACTTAATAATGCGGTGCACCGCGAGGGGTCCAACCTCGCCATGACGTCGGGGCGCATCGCCGGCGAAGCAATCGTCCAGATCAAGAATCGCAAAAAGCCGATGGTCAAGGAGAACCTCTCCCTTTACAAGTCGATGCTTGAAAAGTCGTTCGTTATCAAAGACTTGCGGAAATACAAGGACATGCCTGCCCTGCTGCACACCAATTCCCGCAATTTCTTCACGACTTATCCAAGGTTGCTGTCGCAGGCCGCACAGAACTTTGTGCGAGTCGATGGCACCCCGAAGATCGACAAGGAACGGGCGACCACGGGCACCTTCATCAAGGCACGCTCCCGCTGGGGGCTGTTTGGTGACGCGGTTCGCTTGGCGCGCGCGTGGCGATAAAGGAGAGATGAGATGACGGTTGCAGTGACGAACATACGCGTAGAGGACAAGCTTTACCAAAATCGATACGTGGTCGATGCCGGACGCCCGCATATTAGGGTGCGTCCACACGATTGGCCAAGCGTAAATCTGTATGCCCTCACAAGTGTCTGTCCGGCCAAGTGCTACGAATTGAATGACCAGGGCCAAGTGGAGGTTATCGCCGACGGGTGCATGGAGTGCGGCACGTGCCGCGTACTCTGCGAGGCAAGTGGAGATATCGAGTGGAACTATCCGAGAGGCGGTTTCGGCGTTCTCTTCAAGTTCGGATAAAGGTTTGCAACTCCACGATTCAGAACCAACTTGGGTTTGCAGACGGGCGCATCGGAAACTTGCAGAGGTGCGCGTTGCAGATTGGTATTAGAAATTACTATATATACATGCAAGCAAGGGTGATAAGAAACGTTAGACAACCCAAGGCCATATAATGACCCACATGCCCGCCCGACCGGTCGATGGAGCGGAACCCCTATCTGCGCTACCTGCTGGACCTACGCGCCAAGCGGGCACGCAGCGCAGCGGAATCTACGAGATATCAAAGGTACTGACTGCCCCCGCCCGGCTAGAGATTACGCTTGCCAACGTCGTGAACGTCCTCTCTTCCTTTCTGCAGATTCGATGCGGAGCAATCGTTGTTCTAGACGCTGAAGGTCAGCCCGAGATTGCCGCAACTGGCGACATCCCCCCATCCTCTCAATCAGCCGCTCGAGGCGTTATACCTAAGGCCGTAATCGACCATATCGCGACGACCGGTATGCCCTTAATCGTAAAGGATGTCAGCAAGTCCGAATTATTTCAGGCTGAGCCGCAACCGCCTTGGAGCAGCGGCACCGTCCCAATTTCTTTTATTGGCGTTCCGGTAAAAGCCGATAATAAAATACTTGGCACAATATCGATCGATCGCGTCAGGAACGACGCCGCCCCCTTCCCCGCCGACGAGGACGTTCGCTTTCTGACCATGGTCGCCAATCTGGTCAGTCGGACGATCAGGCTTCATCGTTTCCTGAACCTGGAGGGTCGGCGACCTATCGGCGAACAAGAGAGACCGGAGAAGCCGATCATCGCGCAAAGGGGCGCGCCGGGCCGACATCCACCCGTCAAAATCGACGGGATTATCGGGGATAGCCCGGCTCTCCAGCAGGTGGTTGAAACCGTCTCGGTGGTGGCGAGGACGAATTCCACCGTGCTTCTGCGGGGCGAAAGCGGCACCGGCAAGGAATTTTTTGCACAGGCGATCCATGAACTTTCCCCTCGTAAAAACAAGCCGTTCGTCAAATTGAACTGCGCCGCGCTGCCCGAAGGCGTCCTGGAATCGGAGCTGTTTGGGCATGAAAAAGGGGCTTTCACCGGGGCCATCGCGCAGCGCGCCGGACGCTTCGAACTGGCAAATGGCGGAACGCTTCTACTTGACGAGATTGGCGAGATTTCGCCCGCCTTTCAAGCCAAACTGCTGCGCGTCCTGCAGGAAGGCGAACTGGAGAGGGTGGGCGGAACCAAGACGCTTGCGGTCGACGTCCGGCTCATATGCGCCACGAATAAGAACCTCGAGATGGCTGTTGCAAACGCCGAATTCAGGGCCGACCTGTATTACCGCATCAGCGTAGTTCCAATTGTCCTGCCGCCGCTTCGAGAGCGACCCGGCGATATTCCACGCCTTGCGAACGCTCTTCTTGACCGATTCAACAAGGAGAACCAACGCGAGCTGACGTTTTCGTCGTCGGCGATCGAGGTGATGTCGCAATGCTATTTCCCAGGTAACGTCCGGGAACTCGAAAACTGCGTGCGAAGGACTGCCACCCTTGCGCGTTCAAGCTCGATCGTTTCGTCTGATTTTGCCTGCAAGAACAGCCAGTGCCTTTCGTCGCTCCTCTGGAAAACCGACGGGTCGCCCGGCGGCATCACCGTCGATGGGCATGCCCGGAGCAATGTGATGCCGACTTCATCGCCGCGCTCGGGCGGGAGCATCGGTGCGTCGGACGAGGTATCTTCCGTCAAGGCTTGTGATCCGCACGGTTCCGGTTGTCCCGCAATGGAGTCGCGCCTCACGCAACGGGACCGGTTGATCGAGGCGATGGAAAAGGCCGGATGGGTTCAGGCCAAAGCGGCTCGTATTCTCGGCCTTACGCCTCGTCAGGTCGGCTATGCTCTACGCCAGCATCGCATCGAGGTGAAAAAGCTTTAAGCGCCTGGGTGATGTTGGACCTTCTCGATCTCCAATGCCTGGTTTGGTGGCTTACGGACAACTCTTTTGTCGACTGTCGGAAGCTTGACAAGTCTGTGTCCGAACACGGTCGGAATCGGGCAATAAATGCAAATTCTTAAAGCAAATCCCGTCCTTGGGATGGCATGGCTTTTGCGTTTTGAAAGGCGACGTCAACTAGCAACGGAGCACTCAATGTCCGCACCGATGATTTCGCTTGAAAGTGCGACCAGCACGACATCCTTGGATCAATTGCTGGCGACCGCGAAACCGAGTGGCTGCACATCCTCGTCATGTGGCGTGTCCACAAAACCGGCCGACGTGGACCAGGCTATCTGGGCGAAGATCAAAAACCACCCCTGCTATTCAGAAGAGGCTCACCATTATTTCGCGCGCATGCATGTCGCGGTCGCACCAGCCTGCAATATCCAGTGCAACTATTGCAATCGTAAATATGACTGCGCCAACGAAAGCCGCCCTGGGGTCGTCTCGGAAAAGTTGACGCCAGACCAGGCGCTGCGCAAGGTCATTGCCGTCGCCAACGAAGTGCCGCAGCTTTCCGTGCTGGGTGTCGCCGGACCGGGCGATGCCTGTTACGACTGGAAGAAGACAAAGGAAACGTTCGAACGAGTTGCGGGGGAGATCCACGACATCAAGCTGTGCATCTCCACCAACGGGCTTGCGCTGCCGGATCACGTCGCCGAACTTGTCGACATGAATGTCGATCACGTGACAATTACGATCAACATGGTTGACCCTGAAATCGGCGCAAAGATCTATCCCTGGATCTTTTACCGCAACCGTCGTTACACCGGCATCGAAGCTGCGAGAATTCTGCACGAGCGGCAAATGGTGGGCCTGGAGATGCTGACCGCGTGCGGCATCATCACCAAAGTCAATTCGGTGATGATTCCTGGTGTCAACGACGAACACCTGGTCGAGGTAAATAAATGGGTCAAGGAGCGGGGGGCGTTCCTGCACAACGTCATGCCGCTTATTTCCGATCCGGCCCATGGCACCTACTACGGCTTGACCGGACAGCGCGGCCCGCGGGCGCTCGAATTGAAGGCGCTCCAGGATCGTCTCGAAGGCGGCGCAAAGCTAATGCGCCATTGCCGGCAGTGTAGGGCCGATGCCGTCGGCCTGCTTGGGGATGATCGGGGCCAGGAGTTCGCACTCGACCAGCTTCCCGGAGAGATCACCTATGACGCCCGTAAGCGCGAGGCCTATCGGGAAGTGATCGCCCGCGAACGCGGCGATCACGCGACCGCCAAGAGCGAGGCAATCGAGACAGTCAAAGCAGCCGGCGATGGGTCCCTCCACGTCGCGGTCGCGACAAAGGGTGGCGGTCGCATCAACGAGCACTTCGGCCATGCGAAGGAGTTCCAAGTATACGAAGCTTCGTCGAGAGGCATCACCTACGTCGGGCATCGCAAGATCGAACAGTATTGCCTCGGAGGCAGGGGCGAGGAAGCCACCCTCGACGGCATCATAACTGCGCTGGTCGGTATTGACGTCGTGCTATGCGCCAAGATCGGGGAGTGCCCTAAGACTAAGCTCATGGAGGCCGGGGTTCGGGCAACGGATGCTTATTGCTATGACTACATCGAGACCGCCATCGGCACCCTCTACGCCGCCAAGTTTGGCGTCGAACCACAAGCGGCGACGGCGTGAGCGCTCTTAATCCAACATCTTCAGGAGTTTAAAAATGGCCTTCAGGATCATAGCGTCCCAATGCACCCAGTGCGGTGCCTGCGAGTTCGAATGCCCCTCCGGTGCGATCAGGTTCAAAGGTGAGATCTACGTTATCGACCCGGAAAAATGCACCGAATGCAAGGGTACCTTCGAAACGCAGCAATGCGCGGAGGTTTGCCCCGTGCCGAAGACCTGCGTCCCCGCCGCACCTGCGATTTGACCTTCAGCATGGTCGGGGCTCCTGCGGAGAAGCCTTCAATGACATCCTGCAAGGAGGAATGCCCATGGGCCTTGGACGTGAACAGGAGGTCGAAATTCACAGGCCTCCACGATTTACACCCGGCGAGCGGGTGCGGGCCAGACTTCACGTAAAGAATGACGGCACCTATGCTGGCAAAAAAATTGGCGAAAATTTGGTGCGGAAGGGCGACGAAGGCTATGTGCGCGACATCGGCACCTTTCTCCAGCAGTTTTACATCTATGCCGTCGAATGGGTCGAACGTGGCACTATCGTCGGCATGCGTGCCCGTGAACTGACGAGTCTAGACAACGCCGCTGCTTGCGGCCCTGCTGAAATCGCGGGGCCCCCAACGAAGGAATAGCGACATGAAGATAATGATTCGCAGAACGAGCGCCGGCTTGTCGGCTTACGTACCAAAGAAAGATCTCGAAGAGCCGATCGTAGATGTCGAGGCTGATGACATGTGGGGCGGCACGATCACTCTCAGGAACGGCTGGAGACTCGTCTTGCCCAAGCTATCGCGGGATACGCCTCTGCCGATCACCGTCCACGCAAGGAAGATTCCTGACGAGGACTGATGCTGCAAACGAGAGGTAAGAGAAACCAGCATGAACAAAATTTTAACCTCGGACCGTCTCCTGATCATTCGCAACGGTGACGCCGAAAAAAGACTTAGGCTGCTCCAGGAAGCGCTCGCTGCGGATCGGATCGTTCCCTATCTCGGTCCAGATCTCCTTCGGCTGCAATCCACGGAACCACCTGTACCGGACACCCCGGAAGCCGTCTCCGCGGCACTCAACGAACGCACACCTGCCCCTTCCAGGATACGCAGCAATATGTGGTCAGTCGCGCAGTTTATTGAACAGCGACGGCATCGCCGGACGCTTCAGGCCTGGATGGCAGAAATATTTGGAGCACCCGTGGCGCCGACCGCCCTCCACGACTGGCTCGCAACGCTGCCGCTCTCCCTTATCGTCGACGGCTGGTACGACGGGACAATGCGTGCGGCTTTCGCGAAGACCGGTCGAACGGATGTCGTCGAGATTCAGGGCGTCACGCGTGCAAACGGCGGCGGCGACATTTGGACAAAAACTTACGATCTGTCCGGGAGAGACGTCGAATGCGTCTCAGCGCCAAAGACGGTCCTCTATGCGCCGTACGGCAGTGTTATACCAGCTTCGAACTTTCTGGTGTCCGATTCCGATTACGTGGAAGTCCTAACCGAAATCGATATCCAGACGCCAATACCTGGAATGGTGAAAGAACGGCGTATAGATCGCGGTTTTCTTTTCATTGGCTGCCGCTTCAACGATCAGATGCTCCGGATCTACGCTCGACAGATCATCAAGCGCTCTCACGGCCCCCACTTTGCAGTACTTGATGCGGAAGGCCTTACCAAAAACGAGCGCCGTTTCCTTGCAGCAAGCGGAATCACGGTGGTCGACCTGCCGATCGGCGAAGCCGCGGCTCTGCTTGTACCATTTGGTAGCAAGGCGGATGGTGACCATGGCCGCACGGCTTCCGCTTCGAATCTCTGTAGCGGCTAGAGTGCCGCAGATTGAAAACGTTCTGTTTCTGCCAAGTTCGAATGCCATACTGCCCACGTTTGCTGGCGTGGGGGATTGCGGGTGGGATCAATGGCGATGAGCGAGCGTGATCTTTAGCGGATCGAGGTTCTGTCGCAGGTGATCGACGGAAGATCGGCGACGACCGCAGATTACTGTTCACTCAATGTCAATCGAAGGACCGATTAACCATTCCCAATACAGCGGCAGAGCCGCGGCCGGAATCGCCAGAAATAAGCCTCGCATCGGCCACCGGGTGCTCCACTCGTGCGCCAATAACACGCGTAATCAACGGGATCGAGACGGCACACGCTTTACGGTCTTGCGCTTATTTGTGATCTTTATCCCACAATATGGACTTCGATACTTGGTGTTTCCAAGTGACAAGCAGTGTGGCCAATAATTCTAACCGCCTAGCTCTGCGTCTTCATACTTCCAGAAATGATGTCCCTGGCGGCTGAAAGGAACGCGTCCATTTGGGTTCTGGTGCCGATGCTGACGCGGATAAAATTTTCCAAACCGGCATCGGGAAAGACGGCTACAAGTATGTTCTGCCTATCCAAAGACGCTTGCCACCATTTGCCATCTCGTCCGGGTGGCACCCGAGCTAGCAAAAAGTTTGTGTGGGAGGGAATGACAGAAAAGCCCAATTGAGACAAGGCAGTGGTCGTTCTGTGTCTTTCATGTTTAATATATCTGTGGTTCTCGTCGTAGTCGGCGCGGTGCGAAAGGATACTAATGCCCACCGCATGGCCGATCACGTTCATGTTAAAGACATTTTGCAGGTTGCGTAGCCTCCCAATAAGTTCGGGATGACCAAAGCCGAAACCGACGCGAATTCCCGCGGCTGCAAAGCCTTTCGAAAGTGTTCTCAATACTAGAAGGTTTGGATGACGATCGACTAGGCGCAGGGCATCATCGGGTGCAAAGTCGACATACGCTTCATCCACCACTATCAACTGGTCCGATTGCGCGACGAGGCGGTCGATTTCAGCCACCGGAACGAATGTTCCCGTTGGATTGTTCGGATTGGCCAGCAGTATGAATTTTGCATCTTTTGCTGGACCAAGAAGCAGCTGCTCGATTGGCAGAGAATAAGACTCGCCCCATTCGATTTCGAGAAATCTGGCACCCTGCAACTTGGCCAGTTTGCGGTTAAAGGAAAAACCTGGCGATATCATCGCAACGCTATCTCCCGGGTCGAGGAATGCTCTGTAGATGAGCCCAAGCAGCTCCGACGAGCCGTTCCCGGCGACCACCTGATCCTGGGAGAGGCCATACGCGCTGGCGGCTGCGTCGCGCAAGCTCAGATTGTCATCTTCGGGATACAGATAATGCCGTTCGAGGGCCGCCAGCGCACTTTGCAACACCATCATCGGCAACGGAAACGGATTCTCATTCGTGTTTAGTTTAACGCAGTTCGCATCTCGCCCCGGTTGATTGGAGGGTAGCGCATTTAGCTGTCTCGCCATCGGCGAAAGAGCCGAAAGCACGGCTTGCAGCTTTGCATCAGCCATATCTTTTCTCCGTTTCAGTAAGCCGAGTCGTGAGCGCGTGATCGGCCGTCTCCTGTTGAAGCCACATCGGACGTTGGCGCGGGCCGCCTGCGGGCTGCTACGGTCGCCGCGTAGTTAATAGGCCAAGGACCGCCGCGGCCGCTTCAAGCCGCCAATGGTCAAGCCTCCCCACTCTCACACTCATGCGTCACTTGCTCCATTCGCCTTTCGAGGAACTGTTCGATCTCAAACGCCAACGCCGCAGGGTCGTGGCCAACCGTTTCGAGATGTAATTCAGCGCCCTCAGGGATTTCGTACGGCGAGGAAACGCCGGTGAAATTGGCGATCTTGCCGGCGAGCGCCTTCCGATAAAGCCCCTTCGGATCGCGTCGCGCGCATTCCTCAAGCGGCGTGTCGACGAGGATTTCAATAAGCTCCCCTCCTCCATCAGCTCGGCGACCTCGGCAACGCGGCGGATGTTCTCGACGCGATCGGGTTGATTGAAGCCAGGTCGCGATTGAGCCCGTGGCGCACGTTGTCGCCGTCGAGGATGTAGGTGTGCTTCCCGTGGGCATGCAGCAGCCGGTCGAGCGCATTGGCGATTGTCGACTTGCCGGAGCCGGAAAGTCCAGTGAACAAAAGGACGGCTGGCTGCTGACTCTTCATCGCCGCGCGCGCCCTTGTCAGCGTCGGTCGCCTGCCAATGCAGGTTGTCGGCGCGCCTTGCCCAGCTTTGGCTGCCACTGAAATTGAAGACCCCGGTCGGCCCTTGGGCTTTGCGAAAGAGCTCGGGAGGATCGACGTGGTCGATGAGTTCCAGCTCGTTTTCCCAGCACAGCTTCCACCGCACCTCAGAACGCATGCAAAGACCTCCTTTGGTATTTCCTGCTGCTGTTTTTGAAGCCCGCACTGTGCGATCGAAGCAGTGGCCGCCCCGATGCATGTCGGCGCCGTTGCTCGGGTTCGCGCTATAGCCAGTCCGGATCGTCAAATGTTTCGCCGTCACTCGCGTCTGAGATCATTCCTAGTGCATCATCACGGGAGATTGGTAAAATGGATTGTATGAATGGAATTATCGATGCTTTGTATGTCGAATATACGGGTTTCTTAGACTTTGACGTGACCTCCCTGGCACTCGCGGCGTAAAGACGACCGCGCGTCCCCTCCAGCGGCCGAAAGCAGGGATGCGTTGGACCAGTTGACCCAACTGCGCCCTCCCCGGTTTACCCACCTATGTCCCGGAGTGGCGATGAACGGTCGCCAGCTAGTCCTTCGCGGTTTCTGATGGAACTTCATCAGGGACGCACGTTCTGTTTATTGAAGCTAGCGATCTACGTCCTATTCGCGATCGTCTGCAGTGGCGCTGGTAGACGCGACTTTCATGGCACGATCGCCGCTATCGCTACCGGTCTCGTCTATGCGGCTTAGTAAGCTGAAAATATCTTGCAAGATCTCTTCATCGAAAGTCCGCAACTTCACGATAGTAGCCAGCAGCAGAACCGCTTTGGTTTCAGTTTCGCCCCAAAGATAAGGTGCCGCCGGGGCGATAATCTCTTCCGGAGCGGCATCCAAAACCTCACACAGATGAATCAGTCGGCTCACGGTCAAGCGGGATACTCCATTTTCGTACCGGCCGTAGACCTGCTTAGTGATGCCAAGCAAGGGCGCCAGTTTCGAGCGCGGGAGTTTTCGCTTATCGCGGGCTTCGCGAAGGCTGATGCTGATCAAGTTTTCGAGTTCGGCGCTAAGTGCAATCCGTCCGTCAAAAGGTTTTCGATAGACCGGCTTGTCTATGCCTGGATCATCGACTTGTTGCAAACCGAGTTCATTAATCCATTGCTTCAATGGTGGTCCTGACATTGCTCCGACTGAGGTAAATGCGCCAAAGCTCTTTATACGGAAAGTGATGTGCTTGGAACCACCAATGTTTCGTTTCGATCTAATTTGGCGCATTTTGGGCCACGCGGACCTCACCCGATAGCTATCGTTCACCAAAATATATAAGTGATCGCAAGTACATAGACATAGATCATACCGAAATCGCCTCACGCAAGGATTATCCACTTGCGCCAAATTGGCTATGACCCTCAGTGATTTTGGTGATAACGGTCGCTTCATTTCCTCGTCTAGCTCCCGGGACGTCGTGTGCGGGCATGGTGGCCTTTTGTCCTGCACGTGGAGCTCTCGGTTCACGGCAGACCAATCACGGCTCCGCGCGCTGGCTGCTCTGGTGTTTGGTTCCGGCATTTGATGGTGCAATATTTTCCTTGGCATGGAGGGAAGCACTATGGGCCAGGTTCTACACGGGAGCGCCACGACGACAGAGGCAATCCGTCGAGCAATAGTGAAGAGAGCCTGAAAACGCTTTCGAAGCGATACGGGATCAACCAGAAAACCGTGGCGAAATGGAAGAAGCGGACATCGTTGGTCGACCTTCCTACAGGCCCAAAGGACCCGCACTCGACGACCCTTTCCCTCGAAGAAGAGGCCGCTATCGTCGCCTTCCGCCGGCACACGTTGCTGCCGCTCGATGATTGCCTCTACGCTCTTCAGCCGACCATTTCACATCTGACGCGTTCGTCGTTGCACAGGTGTTTGCAGCGCCACGGCATTTCACGTCTGCCGGAGGTCAGAGGCGACAAGGAGCCGAAGAAGAAGTTCAAAAGCTATCCGATCGCTTACTTCCACATCGATATTGACGAGGTGCAGACGGCTGAGGGCAAGCTCTATCTCTTTGTCGCAATTGACCGAACATCCAAGTTCGCGTTCGCGGAACTCTACACCAAAGCCGGCAAGATGAATGCCGCTCAGTTCTTGCGCAATCTGATCGCGGCAGTGCCCTACACCATTCACACCGTTTTGACCGACAATGGCATTCAGTTCACCAACCGAGCTTGTGATCGAAATGCCTTCCAGCACATCTTCGATTGGGTCTGCGACGATCACAGCATCGAGCATCGCCTGACCAAGGTGAAGCATCCCTGGACCAACGGACAGGTCGAACGGATGAACCGAACGATCAAGGGGGCGACCGTCAAGCGCTTCCACTACGACGATCATGCGCAGTTGAAAAAACATCTGGCCGACTTTATCGACGCCTACAATTTCGGGCGCCGGCTCAAGACGTTAAAGGGCCTTACGCCTTACGAGTTCATCTGTAGACGATGGACTTTGGAGCCGGATCGATTCATCATCGACCCCATCCATCAAATGCCGGGACTAAACACCTAGGCGATGCCCTTACCTCTGAACGGCGACAGCCATGAACAGCGTTTCCAGTCTCAGCGACTCGACCCCGTTTTCGCGGAACCTGATCGTGATGTCAAAAGGCTGTTTCCGAGCCGAATGGCAAAAAGGATCGGCGCGATGGAACGGAGGCGCGGAGAGGACGGGCTTAGATTCAGCAATCGAAATCAAAGCATGCGCGCCGGCAGCTCGAATACCCACATGGCATTGAGCGGGAAAACCCAACGAGGGAGTTTAACACAGACCCTACTGTCGAAGCAAAGCGCATGCAAATAGACTTGGCGTCGCTCGCCGACGAATCGCTCGAGCATCGAGCGAGATCAACGCCAACCAAACATCGAAAAATTGCGCAATCGGCGCGTATTGTTGATCAGACGGAAATTCGAGTGAAAAACTAAGTTGTGAGATTGCGGGTGTCTGCACACCGACGACAGCGCGTCGGCTGCGACAGCTATCACCAATACTGCTAACTACTGGTCGGGGCGTCATAGACAAACCCAGCTCACTTCACGGGCTCCGCTACATCACTGATACCTCTGTCGCTCTCGTCGTCATCGGGGATCATTCGCTGCAGGAGCCGAATAAGATCGCGCGTCGTGCCGTTCGGAAGTCTCCTAAGAATCCTCGCCAGTGTGAGACAATCCTCGGCCTCCTCCGATGTGCGGCCCCAAAGATGTGGCGCAGCTTCAAAGATCATATCGATAGGCATGAAGCCAAGAATCTCACACAGATGGATCATCCGAGTAACAGTCATTTTGGAAAATGCCCGCTCGTAGCGTCCGTATACAGGGATGGACAGACCAAGCATTGGAGCAACGTCTGCGCGAGACAGGCCCTGCGCTTCGCGTGTCTTTTTCAGGAACGCGCTGATCAATTCCTCCATGTGACCCAACGATGTAATTTCGCCGCCGAAACCTGGCTTTCGATAGATCGCCTTGTCAACCTCCGGATCGGCGGTGCTGACGAGGCCTCTCGAACTTCTGTAGCTTGCTAGATCTTCCGTCACCGCACGTCCCTGTTTTCCTGCCACTCGTTGTAGGCTTGAGCCAACCTGAACCGATTTGAACCACTTGTCATCGCCACACTACAACCGTTTTAAATACCCATTTTGGGCATTTTTTGCGTTATAGCAAATATTTGAGAGTTTAGCCAAATTGCTTCATGAATGCATTCAAAACAGTCTCGCTAGACCGGTGGCCCAGTTCCATGAAAGATGAGTCGGCTATGGCCGCACCCGCGACTGAAACATCTAGGTTGCGTCGAATTTGAGCGAAAATTCACATTCAATGCTCAACATCTTCTAAGCGGTCTTCGTTGAGGACGATAAGACATAATCCTCGAAAACCGATCCATTTCCCCGTCCCACGATATCCCATTTGGCTAGCTGGGAAAGCTCCGCCGTGCTGGAAATCACTCAGCCAAGAACCCATATCGGTTACCGCTCCCGCTAGCGTGTAGGTTCGATGCTCTCTGAAAATTCCGGCATCATGGAGCAAGTGCCACAAACGTGAACTTTGCTAAACGAAGCCGCCACCTTATCGCATCCACACAAAGGGCTTGAAATAGTCGACCGTGAGGGTTATATCTTTGTGAGCAGCAGACAACGAGGCTTCCGAAAGGTCGCTGTTGCAGGTGCACCCTTAGAGGTCGGTACACCACGGTAGGGCACACGCGTTCGGCGGAAACGCCATGGGAAGGCTCCTTTAGGGGGCCTTTTTTGTTTCTAGGGCACCCTTATTTGCTGGAAATGAGCCTTTTTTACGAGTTGGCAGACGTTACACCTTCGCTTGATGCGGCTGAAATTAATTTCTTTCTGATCAGCGCTTTTTACCACCAGTTCTACGTTGTGTTCGTCTGATCTGCTCGGGAAAAGGTAATAAACAACAAGATCATTAAGGCCAGAGGTCAGGACAGGGCCTGAAACGGCAATGTTACCTGCCCAGTAAGGCATACAGAGGTAGGCACAAGATGCTCGAACGTGAATCTACCTTGCGGATGTTCGATTGTTGGGAACGAGTCGTTAATAGTCGTCATGAGGCGCGGTCACCCGAAGACAGCTCTCACGATCTGGACCCATTCACTGAACTGGATTATAGATTGCGCTGGGTAGTCTGGCTCTGAGACATTGAATTTTCTCCCGATATAAGGGCACGGGTTTGACAACCTTACGAAAGTGCTAACCCCTGAACGTGGTTTCGTTCTCCTGGTAAGGGTCCTTTCATGTTCAAATCGATACGAATAGAGCACTGACCTTTCGCTTCCGTCCTTACGACGGAGTTGTCTGCTTATGTCTCGCGTATGGACCGGAAGCCTGAACATGCTGCAGGAGCGAATTCCATCCTGAGACCGAATTCCTACGACGCTTTCTCCGCAGGAGACCGGAGGTTCGAAATACGACCAGTGCGCCTGGCCTGACCCGAGAGAGGCTTCGGGCAGCCGAGGACGACACCTACGGCCTGTTCGTCGACTTCCGTTGGCCCAAGAACGTCGGGAAGCCATATTGCCCTCGCTGTGGCTGCCTGGCGCCGTACGGCGTCGTCGTTCTGATGCTCGGAGCCGGAATGCCGCGCCGAATTTTCGGTTTTCGCCGACCGCAAGCTTTCATTCAAGAAGATCATCATGGCAATCTGGGAGGAATCACGGCCGCCAAGGGCATGGCGGCGCTCCATCTGAGCCGCAAGGTCAACGTCCAGTACAAGAGTATCCATCCGGCGAAGGCCGCGGCACTTATGATTTCGGCTCGTCTGCCATGATGCGTTCGAATCTTGTCGCGATCGCATTGCTCGTCGACAAGGAACTGCCGAACACCTCCTTCCCAGGTGCGGATATCGGCGAGGAACTCCTTCAAGCTTTCGATGCCCCGGTCGGTGAAGGTCGTGATGCCCTCTTCGCTGCCGTCATGGGCATGGATCATCTCACCATAGTCGATGTTGTCGGAGTTGCTGGCGACCTCCTGGATGAGTTCGAGGTTCTCGCCAATCAGCGTGGCGACGTAGTTGATCGTGTAGACATGCGTCGGGCGCGCCATCAGGCCGCCATCTGCCGGGCGCTTCCGGCGGGCCAGTTCCACGGCAGCAGTTCCGGCAGCCGTGATACGGGAATGCCAGGCATGCGGGCGAGCACGTCCGCCAACCAGGCCTGCGGATCGATATCGTTCGTCTTTGCCGTGACGATTAGGGAATACATGAAGGCAGCACGCTCGCCTCCGCGCTGGGAACCGGCGAATAGCCATGCCTTTCTTCCGAGAGCAATGCCCTGTTCATTCTGCCCATGTCGGCGATGAAGTCGAGGTTCACTATTGCTGGCATCCATATTTTGGCCAGAAGGTTTCCATTCGTCGCGTCGAAGAACGAGCGACAGGCCGGTTTTTGAAGGTTCTGGGGCCGACAGGTGTCGTCATCGCGATCTCAGGGTGGATGATCGATCCCGTGGTCTGCCGCGGCATGACCATGGGAACGCCACGCGTCGATCTTGCGACGCTAATCGAATTGAACAGGCTGGTCTCTGGCGGCAGCAAAGCGGCACCCTTCCGAAGTGGACGTAGAATCACTCAGGAGGACCATGATGAGATCCCGCAATACGCTGGTGCCGGCGTCGGGCCGGCAGCTCGACCTGATATTCGAGGAGCTCAACGATGACCATCACTGATTTGATTCCGACAGCGCTGCTCGCGCGCAAGGCCGTCGTTTATGTGCGGCAATCCACTCAGTCGCAGGTTATAACCAATCTGGAAAGCCAGCGACGGCAGTATGATCTTGTTGACATTGCGCGACACCACGGCTTCAGCCACGTCGAGGTGATCGACGACGACCTCGGGCGCTCTGCCAGCGGAACCGTCGCCCGTCCGGGCTTCGATCGTCTCGTCGCCCTACTGTGCGCCGGCAAAGTTGGTGCCGTTTTCTGCTTCGATGCTTCACGGCTTGCGCGCAACGGTCGGGACTGGCATCACCTGCTCGAACTGTGCGGCCTGGTCGAAGCCCGCGTCATTGACCATGACGGCGTCTACAATCCATGTCGACCCAACGATCGGCTGCTGCTGGGAATGAAGGGCAGTATCAGCGAGTTCGAACTGGGCGTGCTGAGAGCCCGGATGCTCGATGCCGCCAGGTCGAAGGCGCGCCGTGGCGAACTGCGACTTTCTGTTCCGTTCGGCTACATTTGGCATCGGGAGGCCGGGCTTGGGCTCGATCCTGATCTGCGTCTGCAAGAGGTAATTCGATCCATCTTCGCCCGCTTCCACGACCTTGGAAGCGCGCGTCAGGTGCTGCTGTCGATGACGAAAGATCACATTCACTTCCCTCGGCCGTCGGATGAAGGGCGCATGACCAACTTCGTATGGATGCCAGTACGTTATCGCAATGTGATCGGCATCCTCAAAAACCCCTTCTACGCCGGCGTTTACGTCTATGGGAAGAGCGAGAAGCGGACTGCCATCGTCGATGGATGGGCTCGGCGCAGTTACGGGCACGGCAAGCCCGTCGGTACCTGGGAGGTGATGATCCGGGACCATCACGAAGGTTACATTAGTTGGGGCGAATACGAGCGTAACCAACAGCAACTGGCCCTCAATAATTATGGCCGATCGGGTGGGACTAAATCGGGCCGCGGCGGCAAAGCATTATTATCAGGTCTCCTGACCTGCGGACGGTCTGGACGGCGACTGAGTGTTGCCTATACGGGAAATCCACAAAATCCTGTCTATCGCTGCTATAAACAGAACCTGATGATGGGCTTGCCCCGTTGCATGACGTTCGGCGGCTCGAAGGTCGATGCGGCGGTTGCGCGCGAGTTGTTGCGCGCGGTAGAACCATTAGCGATCGAGGCGACTTTTAAAGCAGAGCGGATGCACCGGGAGCGACAGGAAGACCAGCGCCACATTCACGATCTGGAGCTACAACAGGCCCGCTACGAGGCTAGCCTCGCCGAGCGCCGCTATGCGGCATGCGATCCCGACAACCGCCTGATAGCTGCACAGCTTGAGAAGAATTGGGAAACGGCGCTACGCCGCGTCCGTGATCTGGAAGTGCGCAGGCCTACCGAAAGTCCTTCAACCATCGAAGTTGACCCAGGCACTTTCGCAAACCTCGCCGACAATCTGCAGGCGGCCTGGGAGTCGCCGGATGTCACCATGCGCGTGCGCCAGCAACTGCTACGTACATTGATCGCCGACATTGTTGTCGATGTCGATGATGAGGTGCGCGACGTGGTGCTGACCATCCATTGGAAAGGCGGTCAGCATTCGGAGCTCAAGGTTCGCAAGCCCCAGACGGTTGAACACGGGTGCGCCACAACGGAAGATGCTTTGGCAGTGATGCGGAGCATGGCAGGACGCTGGTCCGATGAACATATCGCCGCGTCGCTCAATCGAATGGGAATGCCCACGGGGCAAGGAAAAACCTGGACTGCACACCGGGTCGCTTCAGTAAGGCGGGTCCGGGCCATTCACGCGTACAAATCAGCCGATAAAGAGGGCGAATGGCTGACCATGACAGAGGCGGCGGCGGTTTTGGGCGTGACCAACCACCGAATACGCCACCTGATCAAGACGAACGTGTTGTCTGCCGAGCAGGTGGTTCCCGGCGCGCCGTATCAAATCCGGGCCAGCAATCTGACTTCGGCAACCGTCCAAGCCGCGATAGCCCGAAAGGGCCGCCCGTGTCGCATTGCTGACACCGAGACGCTTCCAATGTTTACAGATACTTAAAGAGGGAGTGCACAATGACTCAGGTCCGGCAACGCCGCGCAGGGCTCGTTCGGCGACATTGTTCGTCAGACACAGTCTGCCGTCGTCGAGGAACCGGGCGAAGGCTTCCCAGCGACCCTCCTTCTCGAACATGTAGTTGATCGCCTCGGCGACGGGGTTGTGCTTCGACATTTGCCCGCGCTGGGCCATGAGCCAATCGTGCAGTTCTTCGACGAGCGGGCGAGCATGTTGCAGCCTCGCTGCGAGCCTATCCTCGGCAGGCATTCCGTTTATGCCGCGCTCGATGTCGAAGAGCGCGTCGATGCGGGCAACGGCCTCAAGCGCGACGGGCGATATCTCGTGGGCAGGTTTGCCCTTGCGCACGTTGCCGGCGATGTCAGCGAGTTCGAAGAATTTGCGCCGCGCGTGGCTCCAGCAAAGTGCGCTGATCACCAGCGCGGGGCGGCGGTCGGCACGATAGAGGTCGTTGTAGCCGCCATAGGCATCGGCTTGCAGGGTGCCGTGCCATCCGGCGAGATGCGTGTTGGGGTGGGTCTTCTCGCGATCGGGAGAGAAGTGGAAGAGTGCGGCGGGAGGCGCGCCGCCCGCGAAAGGGCGGTCATCGCGGACGTAAGTCCAGAGCCTCGCCTGCTTTGTTGCTCCCCTGGCCAGAAGCGGCACGGTGGTGTCGTCACCATGCAGCCGCTCGGCGGCCAGAACATGGGCACGGATCAGGTCATGGATCGGCTGCAGGGCCGTCGTGCAGGCTCCGACCTGATCGGCCAGTGTGGAGAGACTGAGAGCGACGCCTTCCCTGGCGTAGCGCTCAGCCTGGCGGTTCAATGGCTGATGTTGGCCGAACTTCTCGAACAGGATCGTCGCCAGCAGGTGCGGTCCTGCCCATCCCCGCGTGTCGCATGGAAAGGGGCCGGTGGCTGGCTGATCTTCTCGCAGTCCCGGCAGGTGAACTTCTCGCGCACCGTCTGGATCACCTTCCACTGGCGCGGAATGATCTCCAGCGTCTCGGTGATGTCTTCGCCCATCTTCACGATGCGGTGCGAGCCGCAGCAGGTGCAGGTCGACGGGGCATCGATGACCAGGCGCTCGCGCGGCAGGTGCTCGGGAAACGGCTTGCGGGCCGGCCGGCGGCGTTCGAAAGCGGAGACATTTGTGATTCTCGTCGCCACGCGTTCCGCAGCGATCTCGTCTTCGGTGGCGTCGGCTTCAAGTTCTTCGAGCTGCAATTCCATTTGCTCGATCAGCCGGGCGCGGCGCTCCGAGCTCTGGCCGTACTGCTCGCGACGTATCTTGGCGATCTCGAGCTTGAGATGCCGGATCATCGCCTCAGACGTCGTCACGACCGCGCGCACCTGTGCGAGGTCGGCCTCGGCAGAGGCGGCACGCGCTTCCGATGCCGCAAGCGCGGCGCGCAGTCTGGCTATCTCCGAAGCAGCATCATCCATGGCCGAAAGCTACCATGCCGCATGCCGAAAGCCCAACAAAAACAGAGGAATGCAGGCGGTCAGCCTGCCTTCGAAGGCCGCTGCGTCCAGCGCGGGTTGCGCCAGTCGATCCCTTCCAGGAGATAGCCGAGCTGCGCCGACGATACAGGCACGGCGGAGCCATTCTGGCTGACCGGCCAGATGAACTTTCCAGCTTCCAGCCGCTTCAGGTAAAGCGACATGCCGACGCCGTCATGCCAGAGGACCTTGATCAGGTCACCCTTGCGACCCCGGAAGCAGAAGACTTCGCCGCCATGAGGATCGCGGCCAAGACCTTGCTGAACCTTCAGCGCCAGGCTGTTCATGCCGCAACGCATGTCCGTCACCCCGCCCGCGATCCACACCTTTACCCCCGCGGGAAACGCGATCATGACCCATCCACGACGGGCAACAGGCGGGCAAGAATGGTCGGATCAAGCGAGGCTGGGATCGTCAGCCGTCGGCCATTCGGCAGGCCGATCTCGATCGTCATGTCGTCTTCAAATCGCGGCCGTGAGGCTACCTCGCAAGATGCCGCCGCCGGTGGCGAAATCGTAAGTGGCACGAAGCCCGTTGTAGCGGAACTGCTCAGAAGACCACTACGGTATTCCCGACGCCAACGGGTCAACAATGACCGTGACAATCCATATCGCCGCGCCGTCACCGAGCCTTTCCGAAAGCTTTGTAGACTTTCCTCGACGATCCGAACCTTCTCTTCGTCCGACCAATCCCGTCGGCGACCAAGATCGTCGACGGACAAGACCTCAATGGGGGAAATGATTGTAGCGCATGACATAAGGCATGGACTTAAAGCCAATCAGCAAGTCAGGACAGACGGCCTTCGCCGGATGGGTACGTACAAGACCGCCTACTTCCTGCTGCAGAAGCTCCGGGAGGCAGCCGACCTTCGCCGTGATGCGATCAAGCTGCACGGTACGGTGCAGATCGACGGCAAGTATGTGGGCGGCGTCCTCCGCAAGGTGACAAGAAGGAAGAGCGCAAGGACGGGCGCAAGAAGGAAAATCAGAACGGCAAGCGTATGTGAGTTCTGGCGCTGAGGGAGGCCAACCGCCATGCACCGAACAGAACGGTGACGCGGGTGATCCTGGACGAGAACGGCAAGGATGCATGGGCGGCCGTCGCCAAGCATGTGGAGCCGAAGGCGCTCCTGATCGCTGACGAACACAAGGCGCAACCAGGGCTTTGAAAGAAAGCGCTGTATAGATCCACCTGCTCCGCCCTTTTAGTCCGCTAGCAAAAGGCGGTAGGGGACCGACTTTTCGAAGCGGTTTCCTGCCGGCCGACAAGGGCTACGGCAGCGCTGAAATCCTCGCCAAGCCGGTCGAGTGTAAGGCTTCGGCAACATCGCGCCGAAGAACAACTGGAAGGCTCAGTCGTCTTCTCACGCTGGGTCTATCGGCAGCGTAACCTCGTGAAACGTCAAAAGCATCGGTTCGATCGTAATTGACGCAAAGCTGACAGTCGTGTGCGATCGCGCACATTGACAGGCTGGCATGATGCAAGCGCCGACGTGCATTTGTGACCTCAACCCAAATCACTCCAATGCTGGGTTGGCCTTCGGACGGATCGCTCGCAAGGTTGACGCTGTTCAAATACTAGGCGGAGTGGCACAATCCGCGACTCCCGACACACGGTGAGCACCGGAAGACGCCTTCTGTCGCCATTGAAACATTCACTAACAATGATCTGGTGGCACACCAATTGCTTGTAGGAGCCCAGATCTCTGCCAGCAATGGTTCCGGTCCAAGCTCCAGTGGCTACTATCGACGATGACCAACACCTTTAGATGTAAGGCCCATCTTCGCCCATGTCGTACCGTACGAACGGAGCTCGTCAGCGATCATCACGCGCGGCGGCGTGCAGCCGATCCAAAGAGCTTTGTCACCAGCCACTGCTCAGCGCGGGAGCCTCTTCAGCTTTGGACCAAGACGTTGAGAGCGATGCCATTCTGGCCGACAGCGCCGCCGGAGCCAATGTTCTTCGCGCGCGATCGAAGTAACCGACGTTCAGATGTCAGGTCGCCACGAATGAGACTGCTTCAAGGGATTCCAGTGGGAGATCGCCTTGCCGAGTTAAGGCTCCCACTGGCACACGGTTTCATTGGTCACGCCGGTGCCGCATGTTGGCCGCCGCAATCCGCTAAACTTAACGGTGCCTTAGAACCTGAAGAGACACAGCGAAATCGGCCTTTTGTTTGGCACCGGTTGGACTAGGCCCGTTTTCGTTTTCGTCTCAAAAGTGGAGATGCGATATGATTTCGAATCACCAAGCCGACGTGGTTGGCGATAGCGACAAGCTCATCGAGCAAGCGCTGCGAGCTGCCATGGATACTGCTCTAAGTCCGGCTGCGCCGGCTCACCTGCGTGGAGCGCTGGACGCGGCAGTGTTTCCAGGGGGCTCCCGGATGCGCCCCAAGCTCTGCTTGAAAGTCTCCTATGTGTGCGGCGAAAAAGATCCTGAGCTGGCGACAAGAGCCGCGGCAGCAATTGAATTGCTGCACTGTGCCTCGTTGGTGCATGACGACTTGCCTTGCTTCGATAACGCGGCGCTACGCCGCGGCAGACCAACGGTGCACCGGCTTTTCGGAGAGCCTATCGCCGTTTTGACCGGCGATGCCTTGATTGTGATGGCTTTCAAATACCTCAGCTTGCAGGCTGCGCTAACACCTGAGTTGGGCGCGCGCATGATCGAGGTGGTGGCGGAGGCGGTCGGCCCCAGTCACGGACTGATCGCCGGACAGTCGATGGAGGCAATGACGCACGTCCCAATCGACCGCTATCACCATTACAAGACCGGCTCCCTCTTTGTCGCGGCGGCCACTTGCGGTGCCCTGGCAAGTGGTGCAGATCCGGCCCCATGGTCTAAGGTGGGGGAATTGCTCGGGCACGCGTATCAGATCGCCGACGACATCGCAGATACAGTCGGCCGCGCAGAAGTGCTTGGCAAATTGCCTGCCGTGGACACGCAGCTGAATCGACCCAGTATCGTTCGCGGCCAAGGATTGGACAGCGCAGCCGCCAGATTTTATGCGTATCTCGAACAGATAGGTGACACCATTCCTGCCAGCCCTCAAAAACGGTCCTTCGTTGACTGGCTTAATCATGCACTTTGCAAAGGCGTGGCTGGACCGGGAAAAGCCGGTCTGATTCAACAAACGGCGCTGGATTGCGCGCCTTTGTAAGCCCGAGTTACGGTACGCATAACCTAGCCGGCGGCATCATTACCGCTTCATCGTCAACAGCTGCTTCATGAACACTTCGTTCCCTGCATCGAACCGCTGGGCCAAGGTGGATTAGAGGTCTAGCTTTAGCGTTAACGGTTTTTGCAACCAGCTTGGAGGGCCGGCCGACAGAGCGGGCGACGCCGGCATCATCCGACTGGCGGATGCGCGGAGGGCAACAAGTGCGCGGAGGGCAACAAGCGCGCCTGGCGCAACGTCGCCAGATCAGGTGAGCCGGTGCAAAAGCAGGCGACGGCCAACTGGCGGATGACGACCTCGAAATGCGCAACGACCGCTTCGGTCGATACCGTAGCCGCCGGCAGCACGCCGGCTGCCTGCCCGGCAATGTCCGCACCGAGGCGAATGGCCTTGGCCACGTCGACGCCGTCGCGGATCCCGCCGGACGCGATAAGCTTCACCGTTGGCAGTGCCCGACGGACCGCCTGCAAGCTGGCCGGTGTCGGGATCCCCCAATCGGCAAACGCCATCGCCACTGCACGGCCGGCGGCATCGCGGGCGCGCTCGCCCTCCACCGCGGCCCAACTGGTGCCGCCGGCTCCGGCGACATCAATCACCTCAACACCCGCCTCGACGAGCGCGCAGGCCACCGAGGCGGACAGGCCCCACCCGACTTCTTTGGCCACGATCGGCACGCCCACGCTACGCGCGGCGCGAGCCACCTGCGCCAGTACGCCGTGCCAGTCGCGGTCGCCATCCGGCTGTAGCACTTCCTGCAGCGGATTGAGATGGACGATCAGCCCATCAGCCTCCAGCGCATCGACAGCCCGGCGCGCCAGATCAAGGCCGTCGGCCTCGCGCAGTTGCGCAGCGCCGATATTGGCCAGCAAGGGAATGTCAGGCGCCAGGCGGCGTAGGGCGCGCGTCAGCCCCTGGGAATTGCGCGATTGCAGGCTTACGCGCTGCGAACCGACGCACATGGCGATCCCCAAGGCTTGCGCCGCCTCGCTCAGGTGCCGATTGATGGCCTCTGCGCGTGGCATTCCGCCGGTCATGGAACTGATCAGCAGCGGCGCACGCATGGGCTTGCCTAACAGCGATGTGCGCAGTTCGATCTGCGTCAGGTCCAGCTCGGGCAGTGCGCAGTGTTCGAACCGGATTTGCTCCCAGCCGGCAGCGACCGTGGCTGGCGCCGTTCGCCGATCCAGCACGAGGTCCAGATGGTCGTCCTTGCGCCGGGTCAGGGCGTCGTCGCACCCGCTCGCTCGATCCGCCGTATTGGGCGTTGGCGTTGCGTCGGATCGGACCGAGGGCGCCGCGCGCACGCCGCCGCCTCCCGCGCGTTCACGCCGGCGCACGCTGGCCTCCCCCCGCCGCATCGTTGCCGTAGCGGCTGATCGAGGTCTGGTAGTACTTCGCGCGAATGACCGCCATGGCCTCGATTAACGGTCCCCATGGTGCAGGAAAGCGTTCTTTCACCATCACTCGGTGCAGCATGCGCGCATGGCCGACCAGCTCGTCGTTGAGGAAATCCTCCACAGGCATAGCCGGATAACGCTGCAGGAGCAGGATGGCAGCGTTGTCGGCCTCTCCCGCCGCCCTATCCTTGGCGCATCCATGCAGATCGTTCTGCAGGCGCCCTATCGTGGAGATGAGCCGCAGCACCTGGCGAAACGCCGGACGCGCGCGCAGGGTCGCCATGTCCAGCCCCCATAGCAACGACAGGCAACAGAACACGTTCGCGTAGGCGATCGAATCGATGGAATTGTGCAAGTATTCGGCGTACGACCAGCGTTCAGCCCCCGCCGCCTGCGCGTGTCCGGCGCGCAGCGCCGCGCAGTAGCACCGGGTATCGTTAAGAAGCTCAGTATAGTCGCGCCTATCGTAGGCGAGCGCGGCCAGGGAAGCGCGCAGCACAGCGCAGCCCTCGAAACCGGGGACCGCGCATGGCACGCCCTGCCCCAGCGCCTGCTCCACCGCGGCCAGCTGCTCCGGCGCGATCAGGCCAAGGTCGTTGCAATCGTCGAGCCAAAACAGTAGCGCCAACTCGCGATAAAACGCCACGATCAGCTTTTCGTCCTGCGGATCTCGGCCGGTGCGGGCGCTGATATCGTGCAAGCTCGGTTGGATACACTGCAGGATGTACTGTCCGCCCCTAACTGCTTCTACGGCATGCTCGTCGGCGAATCCGGTCAGGGAACGCCCCCACTCCAGTACTTGCTGCAGCGCGCTTTCGGTCGGGATCATTGCGCTATTCCTCCTGCTACCTCGGTCGGGATACGCCGCCCCCAACGAAGAGCCAGCCACAAGCCGGCGAGTTCGATCACGCGCACGACCCGGGTCGGGCAATACAATTCCTTGCCGATCCACAGCGGCGTCTGCGGCAATTCATGCGCCTCATGGCGAGCGAGCATCCACTCCAGCGCGTGCGCGACCGCCAGCGCGATGCGGGCGCGCCCTGTCGGCTCTTCGCGCCCATCCATCACGTGCAACGCGAACAGCGCATAGGCGGTTTCCTCAAATGTTGACGCGCGACCCGCGCCCCAGCCGCCGTCGTCGCGCTGCGCCTGCAACAGCGCCGCCAGCGCGCGCTCGTCGCGCCACTGGGGCGCGCCTTGCGCGAGCGCAGCGATTGCATGCGCGGTGGGATACAGCCACGAAACATGCCATTTGTCATTGTCCCATAGACCGTCCGCGTTGCGATTGGCCTCAAGGTAAGCGCTGGTACCGGCGGTGGGCTTTCCCAAAAGTCTGAACGCATGCAGGGCGTGGATGTTGGTCGACACCGAGGCATTGCGCTCGCCGGGGAAGGTAACGAACAGCCCGCCGATTTCGAAGTGGCGCAACGCGTCGGCACCCGGGTTGCGTCCTGCTAGGCGCAGGATGCACAACGCAACAGCAGTGTCGTCCGCATCGGCCGCGAAGTGCAAGGCCGGACCCAGACCGCGCACGCCCAGACAGGCATCGAGCTGCGCGACGATCACGCGCACCGCCTCGGCGAGCGCGGGATGCGAAAACAACCCGGCCAGATGCAGAGTGTACAGCGACCAGCATGGCTCGAACACGTTGATCGGCCAGACGCTGGGAACGACACCTTCGATGCCGCTGCGCGCCGCGCGCGATGCGGCCTGAAGATACCTGTCCGCACGCTCGACCTGTGGCGCGCTCGCCTGTGTGAGGGCGTGCGCACGCCACGCGGCGGTTGCCGCCGGGCTGATGCCGATGCTGCCGTCGTCGTCCAGGCATGCCGTGGTCGGCGACGTCCCCCAGGCTTCCCAGGAGTGCAACAACGGATGGCCGCTCGGCAGCGGTCCCACCGTCCCCAACTTAACCAGGCACGCTTGCCGCAACGGCAACAGCGCCGGGTAGCGCGGAAACACCACGTCGCCCACCAAGGATGTGGCCTCGCCGGAGATCTGCGGCAGGATCAGCTCCGCGCCTACCGGCGCGTCTTCCGGCACCGCATCCGCGTAGGGATCCGGCTGGCGCTCGAGGAACCGCGTTGCAGCCTGAACTGCGTCCGCAGCGCCGGGAAGAGGATCGGCACGCCGCAATGCAAGCAACGCCGCCCACGTGGGTACATGGCGGAACAGTGGGAAGTCAGCACTTCCCCACCCGCCATCGGCCTGTTGCTGCGCCATGAGCCACGCGTATCCGTTCTGCCGACCGGTGACGTTGCCGCTGAACTGCAAAACGCGCGCCGTGTCGTAAACGGACGGACTCACGCTGCCGCCATCGCGCGTCTCGTTCAGCAGGTGGCGCAATTCAGAAAGGATCTGTTCGGACAGCGCACTCATGCGGGATGTTCCCTCTGCAGGCAGTTGACGAGAAGCGCGGCGAAGCGCACCTATGCTGGCGGCGGTCCGCGGTGGGCAACCGCTCCGATCTGCGCCGTGGAATCGAACACAATGTAGCATCTAGCGGTGCCGCCGGCCGATCGCAGCGGTACGGCGGCGCCTCCGTGCGGACCGGCGCCAATGCGCACGGCGCGTGCTTGAACAGATACCCTTTTGGCCCGCTGCACGGCCTGCGCCAACCGCTCCGCACGCGGGCGCAGCGAGGTGATGGCTTCCTCGGCCTCTGGCCATAGGCCCGGCACTGACTGGGGCGCTGCATGCAGCTTCGTGATCGGCACGCCGGTTGCTTTCTTCTCCGCCGCATGCTTGCCGGGGGCTTGCCCAGCGTCGCGTCATCCGCTGGCGTGTCATCCTCGACCACCTACAATACAAGGCCGAAACAGGCGCGATAGCGATCCAGTGCGCGGTACAGAGTAAAGCGCGGCATCCTCCGCGACGGCGCATAGCGCGCCAATGCCTATGGACGCGCGCACCGGCAATCCGCCGCACGCCTGCGCGCCCGATCCGCCGAACGGGGAAACGCCAGTTCGGTCGTCGTTTAGCGTGGAACCCTTCTGCATGTTGTTCATCTCCTTCTACCTGACAGAGAATGCCGCGGCGAGCGGCGAGCCGCCGCGGTGCTGCCGGCGTCGCACCGCGCGCGCGCGCCGAGTGCAGCAATGCCGCCCATCGTCGTCGCCGCTGCCTCTTGACACGGGGCAGAGGATCCCAGCTCATGAGAATCCGATGCGGACTGTCATGGACGGATGTGCGGTCGGGTAATAGCGCCGGCCTTTTTCGACGCCGCTCATCAATCGCGGCCGCACCCCGGCCTCCTGCATGGTCAATGCCAAGGCGATGCTGAACTGCACCAGCTCCAGCCATACAAGGTGATAGCCCATGCAGACGTGTGGGCCGGCACCGAACTGCAGCATGTCCACCGGCCGGATCGGCTCCGTGCGTTGCAGCCACCGCCCCAGACGGAACTGATCGGGCGCTTCGTGCAGCAGCGGCGAGGTCGAGAAATGCAGTAGTGGGATGCACAAATGAGTGCCCGAAGGAATGCGCCGCTGGCCGAGTTGTAATTCCTGCATCGCGCGACGCGGTACGAGCGAGGAAGCCGGATGCATTCGTAGCGTCTCCCGAAACAGCGCCTCTGCGACCGGACATTGCGCCAGGTCCTCGTGCCCGGTCGGCACCGCGCCCACGCGTTGCGCCTCTTCGACCAGGGCGTCCCACAGCTCTGGATGCTGCGCCAGCTCGATCACCATCCAGGCTATCGTCGAGGCGGAGGTCTCGTGGCCGGCAAGCAGCAGCAAGCGGATATTGGCGACCAGGACGTCATCGGAGAGCGCGCCATCGCTGCAATCGAAGGCGCTCACCATGTCGTTGATCAACCCGGTGCGCGCGGCGCGGCCGCGTCGCAAGGGCATCCCCGGCAGGTCGATCGGGGGCGCGACCATCAATTGTAGCAGTTGCCGGTACTTGCGATGCCACTCCGACAGGTCTTGGGCGGGGATGCCCATGAGACTGAAGGTGAGTTTGAGCATCAGGTTGCGGGTGTCTGGCAGGATAGCGACTTCACCGCGGTCGCGCCACGCCTTGACCTGAGCCCTAATAATTGGTTCGAACAGCTCGCCAATGCCGGCCTCGGTCAGACCCCTCGGCAGAAACGCCGCTTTTATCCCATCGCGCGCCTGCCGGTGCGCGCTACCGTCCAAAGTGACCAACGTTCCGCCAAGGATGTCGGGCGCCATCTCTTCGATCAGTGCCGAGGACACTTCCTTGTGCCGGAGCAATGCGAGCGCATCTGGATCCAGGCATGTCATCAGGTGTCCGGCCGGGCCGAAGTCCAGCCAGAAGTGGCTGCCTAGGGTCCTTTCCGCGCGCCGCAGCAGGCGCGGCAGATCGCAGACGATGGCGGGAAGATGCCCGACCAGGGGGAAAGCGCCAGGCATGACCGGGATGTCGTCCCGTAGCCGGCGCCAGCGGTTCAGCGGGTTGAGCAGCATGTCCATCACCAATGCGACGCTGCGGCTGCTTCGGCGGCGTCACCGGCCGGCCGAGCCGCGCTGTTGCCACCGTCGGCGTAGGTTGGAACATGCGCCAACATGCCGCCGTCGATGCACACCACCTGGCCGGTGATGAACGCAGCCTCCTCCGAGAGCAGGAACGCGACCAGCGCGGCTACGTCCTCGGGGCGGCCGACGTGCGGCAGGAGCTGGTGCCGGTGTAGATGCCGTTGCATGCACTCGTCCAGCTTGGCGAAGAGACGTTCGGTCATGACAAGACCTGGCGCAACCGCGTTGCAGCGGATCTTCGCGTGTCCGTATTGGGTGGCAAGCGAGGCCGACAGCATGTTCATTGCGGCCTTCGACGCGGCGTATGACGTCAGTGCGGTGTCGCCGCTGAGCCCTTGGCACGATGACATGTTCACGATCGCGCCACCACCACGGCCGATCATTTGTGGGATGGCCTGCCGGCAGCAAAGGAGCGTGCCGCGCAAATTGGTCGCCATGGTCTGGTCCCAGACCGCCACGTCCAGGTCGAGGATCGCGCGGTCGTGCGGAGTCAAATGCATGGCGCTCGCATTGTTCACAAGCACGTCGACCCCACCGAAGCGCCGCTTCGCCGTTTTGAACAGCTCTGCCACCGCCTGCGCATCTGCGATGTCCATGGCCACGGCCAGCGCTTGGCCCGCTTCGGCTGCGATCTGTGCGGTGCAGGCGATGGCAGCGGGGCCATCAATGTCGGCCACCACCACTCTGCCGCCCTCGCGCGCGATGGCGAGGGCGCATGCCTTGCCGATCCCGGCGCCGGCGCCGGTCACCACGGCCACCTTGCCTTTAAATCGTTCCATCATGTTCTCCTGGATTGCGTAGGTCTTTCGCTGCATGTCGCTCAGCGTCTGCCGGAGAGGGCGTAGGGCCGGGGTTGGTGCAATGGTCATCGCCGGCTTCGCTTTCGATCACCCGAATGGCCGCGACCGGGCACTGGCTGGCTGCTAGGCGCACGGCGGCGTGCAGCGCCTGCGGGACCGTCGCCATGCACACTTCCGCCACGCCGTCCGGCTCGCGCTGACGAAAGGTGCCCGGCAGCGTCAACACGCACTGACCAGTGGTTCCGCACAGGTCCTGGTCGACCACGACGCGAACCTCAGCCGCCGCCTGCGCGTGCAGCCGCACCGGCAGCGCGCGGAACGTCCTAAGGAACGCTGAGGGCTCCCGGGTCGGCTGCTCGGCCAAGGCCAACGTGGGGAAGCGAGCCTGGATCTGCGGCAGGCTCTCGGCCAGTTGCACCCTGGCGAGTTGAGCACCTAGGCAGAAGTGGATGCCGTGGCCGAAGCTCAGCATAATCTTTCCGTCGCTCGACGTGCCAGGCCTGGTGCCGTAGAACCGCACCGGATCGAAGCGGTCGGGATCAGCGAAAGCGTCCGGGTCGCGATTGCCGGCCGCGATCAGCACGCGCACGTCCGCGTCCTTCGGGATCACCACGCCATGCAGTTCGATGTCGCGCTGGGCGATACGCGGAATGGAGCTGAACATGGCGGGCGCCTCGCAGCGCAGTACTTCTTCTACAAATGCCTCCACCCCTGCGGCGTCTCCCTGCAGCCAGTGCCGCTCCTCGGGGTAGGCCAGCATCGCCAGCACCGCATGGTCGATAGTCGCAGCAGTGGTGGCGAAGCCGCCCAGCAACATGCCCCACAGCATGCTGATCAACTCCGCGTCCGAGAGCGTATCGGCGTCGTCGGTGTGTGCGCCGACCAGTGTCGACACGATGTCGCGGCGGGGATCGGCGCGCTTGCGCAGTATGAGGTCGCCGAAATAGGCCTTCACCCTGGCGCTGGCCACGTCCGCCGCGGCGAGCTGTGGATCGCTGGCGTGCGGGCTCAGGCCTTCTAGAATGGCGCTGACGATCGCTGAGAGCTCGAAAACGTCGTCTTGGGGCATGCCGAACAATTCAGCGAAGACAAGCATGGGCAAGGCCAGTGCGAATTCCCGATGCAGGTCCACCGCCTCTCCTCGCTCCAGTGCGGGCGCCATGCCATCCAGGCGAGCTGCGACGATGCGCGCGATGCTCGGCCGCAGGTTGTCGATCTGGCCCACGGTGAAATCGCGCGAAATCAGCCGGCGCAGACGCGTATGCGTCGGTGGTTCCTTCATGGCTAGCGTAGACGCCAGCAGATTGAGCGACAGGCTGCTCGCCGCACGCGGGAAATAGCGCGCCAGTTCGGATGGCGCCGGCCCCCGAAACGCATCGCCCGTAGCCTTGAACGCCCAGTAGATGTCGGCGTGGCGGCTCAACAGAAAGAGGCCCGACGCCGCGCGGTGCACCGGATCGTGCTCTCGCAACCACCGCATGAACGGGTACGGGTCTTGGATGCATGCTGGCGACGCCAGCTCGGCGAAGGCGTCGTGGCATGCTGCCGTGGTGTCTTGCACGTCCATCTTGATTACCTGTCGAGTGGCTGATCTGACCGGTGCGCGCCAGGCGCCGCCAAATGAGAAGATTGCGATGCCGGGGGGCGTCCGCACCAGAGCACCGGCATCTCCTCGAACCCGCCGGTGATGATCTCCTTGCGCAACTTCAGTTCTTCGGGCGCCACGGCCAGGCGCAACGCGGGAAAGCGCTGGAAGATCGAACCGAATATGGCCTTCAGTTCCAGCCTCGCCAGCGCCGCCCCGATGCAATTGTGCTGCCCGTAGGAGAACGCCAGGTGGGGATTTGCGTCGCGTCCGATGTCGAAGACTTCCGGGTCTTTGAAATGGCACGGATCAAACGAGGTCGCCGGCAGGCCGACCAGTACTTTGCTCTCCGCGGGTATATGCACGCCCGCGATGGTAACGTCGGTCCGGGGATAGCGCATGATGCCGTCCCACCCCGCGCCAGGCGAATACATGCGCAGTATTTCTTCCACCGCCTTGTCAACCAGGGAAGGATCGCGGACCAGGCGTTCGCGCTGTTGCGGATGGCGAAACATGGCCAGCAGGCCGAATTCGATCTGCGCGACGGTGCTCTCGTGCCCCGCCACCAGCACGCCCGCCGCGAGGCCGATCGCCTCTTCCTCGGTCGCTTTGCCCTGGTCGACCGCGGCTAGCAGATCCGTCAGCAGGTTATCGCCCGGATCCTGTCGCTTGCCCCGTATTTTGCCGTGGATGTAGGCGCGGAGCTCTTCCCAGGCCAGGCCGGACGCGCTGCGCGGGCCGCTTTCATGCTGGTGCGTCATCACCTCGTCGGAGAGCCCTGCGAAAAAGGCGTGTTCCTCGAAGGGCACGCCCATCAGCGCGCTGATTACCTTGGCCGGAAGCGGAAAGGAGAGATGGCGTCGCAAGTCTGCGGGCTGGGGCTGAACCGCCAGCGTATCGAACAACTGCACGGTGATCGCCTCGACCTGCTGCGTAAGCAGCTTCACCCTGCTGTTGCTGAAGGCCGGCGCCACGATCGTGCGTAACCGAGCATGCTCGTCCCCTTCGTGCGAGACCAGCCATCCCGGCGAACCGAGAATGACCGAATCTGGGGTGAAATCCGCCGGAGGCATTCCCGCGGGCCGGAATGCCGCGTCAGACAGCACCGCCTTGGCCTCGTCATAGCCTGTCACCCACCAGCATTCGTGCCCGGACGGAAGGCGCACGCGGTGGATCGGACCCTTGGCGCGTAGCGCCAACATCTCGGGCGAGGGCTCGATGTGATCGACCCGCCACATCGGCAGCGTCGGCAAGGATTGTTCGGACATGGTGACGCTTCACTCTTTAAGCCCGGAAGGGGCGGAAGATGACGGGCAGACTGCGGGCAGCAAATGAGTTAAGACAGCGTGTAGACGACGTCCTCCGCGGCGATTGCCAGCGCCAGATCCTCCGGCCGCACGAACGGCGGGGGGAAGGCACTTCCCAATTTCAGGCGCGCCAGCGCAGCGCCCACGCACAGATGCGGCCCCTGGCCGAGGGGCAGGTGCGGGTTTTGCAGCCGGTTGAAATCGAACATGTCGGTATCGCCATAGGTCGGCCGACCGTAGGAATTGGCGCAGCAGGTTCGACCGCACCCGCCCACCGACCCGTCCGCAAACAGAACTTCCAGTCCAGTCCCACACCCCCGGCTTCCCGCCTGGCTCAAGGTCTGCCGCTTTGGCTGTACCGCTCGCGACGTGGGCGATTGTTGTGGGTCGCAAACGAAGAACTCTAGATCGCATCTAACACTCCTCACATTTTCCCGGCACACACAACCGAGCCACTATCATTGCCCAGCAAACCATCGGAACTCACGAGACGCGAACAGCGATGCGCCGCCCGAAGACCATCGCGCTGCGATTGGCGACATACCGTGACCAGAGCAAATCGCGTGCCGAAGTGAATTCGTGGGTTCAGCAGGCATTTCGTAGCAGCGCGTAGTGTCAAGCTCCCGCCATTCAGTCTCAATGCCGACAACCGCGGAGTACATGTCTGACAAAAGACTGCTCTAAGCCGGTCTGCGTCCGATAGTCGGCGACCTGCATGGGATGCCCTCGCGGCGGGCTTTCGTGCAACAATCCGCGCCATCTTCGACGTCGAAGTTGCCCCGCCAGTTTTCGTCCGATGGGCGGGAACGTCGTCGACTGCGCCGAGGCCGCCGCGTTAAAAGCGCCGGCTCTGGGCAAATCAGACTGGACCCGCCTCGACCCTCCGGTAGTAAAGTTTGCGGAGCTTATTTCCGCCAAATGCAAGTTCTGAGCTTGTAGTCATCTCGTTGACGTTGTTCTTAATGTTTCCACCCCCGCGCTTACCGAGACGGTCGAGCTTCTCGATCGGCGTAGGTAGAAAAGGCAACGGGAAACGCTCAAATTTCGAAGCATGTTCTCTTCCGGAAACATGTCATCTAATCAGGAGCGGCGGTCGGCAACAGTCGCCTGAGTCGGAGGTGCTTTCTAAACCAGACGATGCCCAATCCAGAAGCCTCCTGCCGAAGATGAAGCAATCGGGAGACCAATGCAGCATCTCATGGACCGCCGCACCGTGGTGAAGAAAGCGGTCCTCGGTTGCTGGAGGTTGTTGAGTAGTTCCATGACATCGAATTGAGCTTTAGCCTGATGAATTGGGTCAATACCTACACCGCTAACTAAGGGGTGCGCCGTTTACGCCTTAGGTCAAGCTGGGGGACGTTGGACTGCTCTGACCTGCCCCTGCGAATTTCCTCCAGAATTGATTAGAGTCCGGCCCATCAAAGGACGGACGAATGAAGAAGCAGAGATTTACCGAAGAGCAGATAATTGCGGTGCTGAAGGAGCAGGAGGCTGGTGCGAAGGCGGCCGACCTTTGCCGCAAGCACGGATTTCAGAAGCGACGTTTTACAACTGGAAAGCCAAATACGGCGGCCTGGAAGTCTCCGAGGCCAAGCGGCTGAAGGCGCTTGAGGACGAGAACGCCAGGCTGAAAAAGCTGCTGGCCGAACAGATGCTGGATGCGGCCGCGCTCCGCGAGCTTCTTGCAAAAAAATGGTAGGG
>NZ_ML133595.1 GCF_003985125.1 Rhizobium phaseoli | reverse complement strand
CTTGATAGCTACGCTCGCCATTCCCGTAAAACTCAACAACAGACTGCTTGAAAGCCAGGCTGTATTTGGACATGCAAAACCCCCGAAGGTGGATGTCCAACTTTCGGGGGTCAGTTCATTCGGCCGGGGCTTTTTTATGTCCGGCCCTGTCGCAATTTGAGCAGGCAATTTCGCTGGGAGGGCGAATTGGCGCTTGTCACCGTCGCCTAAATCACATAAAGATATCTTTATATCTTGATTGGGCCGAAGATGAGTGAACCCTTGAAGCTTGGATTGGATGGGCTGGTGGACGTCTTGAAGGCGGCCGGCGAGCCGACGCGGCTGCGTCTTCTGGCGCTTCTCGACGCCGGCGACCTGACGGTCACCGATCTTACCGAAATTCTCGGCCAATCCCAGCCTCGCATCTCCCGCCACCTGAAGCTGCTTGGCGAAGCCGAACTGATCGAGCGCTACCAGGAGGGCGCCTGGGCCTATTTCCGCCTCAAGCAGGAGGGCAAGGCGGCAATGCTCGTGCGGGCCTTGCTGAAACATGTCTCCGAAAACGATCCGACCGTCCTTCGTGACGGTGAACGGCTGTCAGCGGTCAAGCGCCAACGGGCCGAGCGGGCACAGGCCTATTTCAGCCGCAACGCGGCGGAATGGGACGAGCTTCGCCGCTTGCATGCGGCCGACGAGGAAGTCGATGCCGCCGTCATCCGGCTGCTCGGCAACCAGCCGATCGACTCGCTGCTCGATCTCGGCACCGGCACCGGCCGCATCCTCGAACTCCTGGCCGGGCTCTACCGCCGGGCGATCGGTGTCGATGCCAGCCGCGACATGCTGAGCGTGGCGCGCGCCAATCTCGACAAGTCCCGCATCACCAAGGCCACCGTGCGCCACGCCGATATTCTGAACCTGCCGTTCGAGGGACAGGATTTCGACCTGGTGACGATCCATCAGGTGCTGCATTTCTTCGACCAGCCGGAGATTGCCATCGCGGAAGCGGCGCGCATGCTGCGGCCGGGCGGACGGCTCGTGGTCATCGACCTTGCGCCGCACACGCTCGAATATCTCCGCGACGAGCATGCGCATGTCCGTCTCGGCTTTTCGCACCAGGCGATGTCTGACTGGCTGCGCAAGGCTGGGCTCGAGGTCGAGCAGGTCGTCGATCTTCATCCGGGTCAGCAGAGCGGGCAGGGACTGACGGTCACCGTCTGGCTCGCGCGTGATCCGAGGCGCCTCATGGCTTCGCAACTAAGCGAAGGCGCCGAACCTACATTTGCCGGGAGAGTATGACATGGCTTTGAAAAACGAAGCGCAGGCGCGCAACATCGGGATCTCCTTCGAATTCTTCCCGCCGAAATCGGAAGAGATGGAAGGCCAGCTCTGGAATACCGTCAGCGAACTGCAGGACTGGGATCCGGATTTCGTCTCGGTGACCTATGGCGCCGGCGGCACCACCAAGGCGCCGACGCTGACCGCCGTCACGCGTTTCCTGTCGCAAACACCGCTTGCCACCGCTTCGCACCTGACCTGCGTCGGCGCGACGAAGGAAGAGACGCACCAGATGATCGAGACGTTCCGCAAGGTCGGCGTCACGCATTTCGTGGCACTGCGCGGCGATGCCCCCGGCGGCGCCGGCGCCCCCTACCAGCCGCATCCCGGCGGCTATGCCAATGCGGCCGAGCTGGTGGCCGGCCTCAAGTCGGTCGGCGATTTCGAAATTTCGGTCTCCGCCTATCCGGAAAAGCATCCGGAGAGCCGTGACACGGCCGCCGATATCGACATGCTGAAGCGCAAGGCCGACAACGGTGCCGACCGGGCGCTGACACAGTTCTTCTTCGACAACGACAATTTCGAGCGTTATCTGGAGCGGGTTCGCCGGGCCGGCATCTCGATCCCGATCGTGCCCGGCATCATGCCGATCCAGAACCTGACGCAGCTGAAGCGTTTCGCCGGCGCTTGCGGCGCGGTTATTCCCGGCTTCCTCGACGAGCGGTTCGCGGGCTTTGACGACAAGCCCGAAGAGCGGGCGAAGGTGGCGGCCGATGTCGCCGCCGAGCAGATCGAAGATCTCGTCCGGCGCGGCATCCGCGATTTCCATCTCTATACGATGAATCGTTCGCCACTGGTTTCCGCCGTGCTTGACAATCTCGGCCTTTCCCGCCGGCCGGCAAAAAACGCCGGCGCGGCTGCCTGATCTTCCGCGTCCAACAAAGTGAAAAGCGCATGTCGGGCGGGACATGCGCTTTTTCATTGGCGGATTGATCAGGGGAGTTCAGGTACTACCAGTCGTCACACCCCGGCCGGCCAGCTCAAATAAAGAGCATGGACAGGACGAAGGCAAACGCTGCACTGACCAACAGAACATTCAAGGATTGCGTGAGTCCCATGTCTGTCTCCTCGCGTTAACCTGCCAATAATATGTCGGAAATGTGTCGGTTGGGAAGCGAAATCTATGCTGCATTGCCGAACGACGCGGTGGATAAGGCGAAGGCTGAATCCGCAAGCTCCTGAAATTAAAGGCCTATTCGCGGCAAAATCGCATTCACAGAATTTAACATGCGGTTAAATCGGGCGATTGCCGATTTACCTATGCGCCTGAAACATGGCGCCCAGCCAAGCGGTTGAAATCATGCGGGATTTGCAACCATTCTTCACGTCGTCCTCGCCAGCAGGCGATAGGCACGGCCATCGAGAATGACGAGGCCGCAACCGATCAGCGCCATGCCGGCGAATTCGGCAAGTGCGAGCCGCTCGCCGAGGAAGAGCACGCCGAGAAGGATGGCGCTCGGCGGCACCAACAGGGTGACGAGTGAGGCGTTGGTGGCGCCGGCCGCCGCCATGATCCGGAAATAGAGAATATAGGCGAAGGCCGTCGACACCAGTGCCAGCGCCAGTACGGCGACGACGATATCGAGCGACGGCACCGGCAGCGTCCAGGGGCGATCGGCCAACAGCGACAGCGGCAAAGTGATCAACGAGGAGGCGGTCAGCTGGCCGGCTGCGGTGACGGGGGCCGGAATAGTCTTGAACCGCTTGCCGTAGGTGGCCGCGAACCCATAGGAGACGGCTGCAAGCACCGGAAGCAGCAGCGCCCAGAGCGGCGCTTCGCCGCTGGCCGACAGGCTGGGGCCGATCAGCACGATCGTTCCGGCCAGGCCGACGAGGCAGCCGGCAACCTTGGCGGATGACAGCTTCTCGTCTGATGTGAAGTAGTTGGCGATCAACACGGTCCAGATCGGCGTCGTCGCGTTCTGGATCGCCGCAAGGCCGGCGCCGATGCGGGTCTGGCCGAAAAAGATCAGAGCGTGCGGCAGGGCATTGTTGATCAGCCCGAGGATCAGGAATTCGCGCCAGCGGGCTTCCAGGATCGGATAGATGCCGAAACGGCCGGCGATATAGATGTGCAGAGCTATCGCGGCCAGCAGCAGCCGGAGGAAGACGAGGGTCAGCGGCGGCACATGCTGGACGGCAATGCGGGCAAAGAAGAAAGAGCCGCCCCAGATGAGACCGAGCAGGAGCAGCAGGCTCCAGGTCCAGGCATTCATCCTGTTGTCCATGCCGCCGTCCTCCATCCCAAGCCGTCCGCTGTCGCCTCGTCGAAACCCGACAGCGGATCCTCAGCATCATGCTTTAACGCCGACGGCGCGCGGCGCCACCCGTTTCTTGCGAAGCGAGCGGCGGAGCTGCAGCGGTACTCAGAGGGCGTTGAGAAGCGCCGGCGTCGCCCAGCCGTCGGCCGGTATGCCGAGGCGCTGCTGTTCCTTCTGGATCGCAATACGCGTGCCGGAGCCGAGGATGCCGTCGATCTCGCCGACATCGTGGCCGAGCGACTGCAGCTTTGTCTGCAGTGTCTTCATCTGGTCGTTGGCAAGACCCGGTTCCGGCGCGCCCTTGAGATAGGTCGGGGCGCCGGATAGGCGGGTCGCGAAATAGGCGGCCGAGGTCGTGTAGATGAACGACTTGTTCCACTCGAGATAGATCTTGAAATTCGGATAGGCGATGAAGGCCGGGCCCATCCGCCCTTGCGGCAGGACGAGGTCGCCTTCGAGATCACCGAAGCCGGTGTTGCCGTCGCGCGGCTTGACGCCAAGCGCGAACCATTCGCCGGCCTTCATGGTGCCGCCGAGGCCGGACTTCTCCCAGGGCAGGTTATCGGGCACGGTGACTTCCTGCAGCCAGGGCTGGCCGCGCTCGAAGCCGAGATGCTGGATGAATTTCGCTGCCGTCAGGATGGCGTCCGGGCCGCTCTGCTTCAGGCGGATATGGCCGTCGCCGTCGCCATCCATGCCATAGGCGATGATGTCGCGCGGCAGCATCTGCACCTGGCCGATCTCGCCGGCCCAGGCGCCGGTGTTGGTGGCGGGATCGAGGTCGCCGTGCTGGACCATCTCGATGAGAGCGATCAGCTGCGGGCGAAAGAGCTCCGGGCGGCGGCAATCGTGCGACAGCGTCACCAGTGCGTTGCGGGTGTTGAAGTCGCCCTGAACGGCGCCGAAATCGGTTTCCATCGCCCAGAAGGCGGTGATGACGCCGGAGGGGACGCCGAATTCCTGCTCGGCGCGGGCAAAGACGTCGGCAAACTGCTTCATCTTCTGGCGGCCGATGTCGAGGCGGGCCTGGCTGACGGTACGCTGGGAAAATTCGAGGAAGGTCTGTTTGAAGACGCCCTGGGCACGATCGCGGCTCAGGACCTTGGGGTCGATCTCGGCGCCGGCGAGCGCCTGGTCGGCCGCTGCGGCACTCGCGCCTGCGGCAATCGCATCGGCCTTGACGCCTTCGAGGAAGGCGGAGAGATCGCCGCCGCAAGGTGCGGCCGGGGCGGCAGCCGGCGCCTGCTGGGCGGCGGCGCCGCCGGCAAGGGCGAGGGCAAACAGGAGGGCGAGTGCAGAGCGGCTTGTGAGCGAGCGGTGCATGAATGCGGTCCTTATATCAAACGGATGTCCGCCGCTTTCCCAGAGGAATGTGACGGAAGCAAGAAACATTGAAAGACGTTACTAAGAATTTCTATCCTTGGAAACGGCGGCGACCCAATTGTTCCAGTTCTTTGCGCTGCCAGCAAAGACGTTGATATCGGTCGGTCCCTTGATGCCTGGAATGACGCCGGTCGAGGTATATTGCCAGAAGGCCCAGCGGCGGTCGGAATAGGTCACCTCAGGATGTTTCGCCACCGAGCGCACCCAGAAATGATAATCCTGGAAATAGCCGGCGAGATTGTCGCGGTGGAAATCGACCGAGGTGTAGATGATCGGGCGCTTGCCGTAATAGGCCTCCAGCCGGTCCATGAAGCGCTGCATTTCGGAGCGCACCGTTGCCGGGTCGGGACGGTAGCGGCAGGTCTTCGATTCGGCGTTCCATTCGACGTCGAGCACCGGCGGCAGGCGCATCGCCTCCTTCGGCACGTTGCTGATGAACCAGTCGGCCTGCTCGTCGGCCGAGGAACAGAAATAATAGAAATGATAGGGGGCATGCGGAATGCCGGCATTGCGGGCTTCGCGCCAATATTCGTCGAAGCGCGGATCGACCCTGTCCTTGCCTTCCGTCGCCTTGATGAAGGCAAAGGCAACGCCGGAATTCCTCACTGTCGCCCAGTCGATATCGCCCTGCCATTTGGAGATGTCGATGCCGTGGATGGCGTTCTGCTGCGGATGCTTAGGGCCAAAATCCTGCGGATCGGTGTCCTGGAAGCGCGTCTTCGGCTTGATTGAAGCGGTTTCAAGGTAGTCGTGGCCGGAAGAGGAGCAGCCTGCCAGGAGGATGGCCAGAGGCACAACGCAAAACAAAAGCCGGCGCATGGGTATCCCGTCGTGAACCGAATGATCTCTTTGCCCCACAGCCTGACCTTCGAAGATGACGAGCCCAGCAGAGGGAATAACCCTCTTTTCACCATATCAACGTAAAAAATCGGTTAGTTTCAAGCGAATTATGAGCGCTTGCTGATAATTGCCGCCCGCCAGACATAACCGCCGCCGACGGTTTCGAAGATCAATTGCGCATAGTGCTCATGGGCCTGCGCTTCCAGAACCTCCCGCAGATCTGGCCGCGGCGTGACATGGAACTTCGCAAGCCAGGCCTGCAATATGCGCCGGAACCAGCGCGGCAGACCTTCCTGCTGGCCGAAATCGACGATATGCAGCTGGCCGCCGGGATTGAGCGCAGCGATCGATGCATCGACGGCGCGCTCCCAGTCCGGGATCATCGACAGGGCATAGGAGATCAGGATGCGGTCGAAACCGCTGACGCCGAATTCGCGCGGCGTAAAGGCGGTGGCGTCGGCGACGCGGAATTCCGGGATCGTCGCCTTAGTGGCGAAGGTCTTGCGGGCAGAGATCAGCATTTCCTGGGAAATGTCGAGGCCGAACAGCTTGGCGGTCGGGAAATGCCTGTGGGCGAAGGCCATGTTGCGCCCGGTGCCGCAGCCGACTTCGAGCAGGGTGCCGCCGTCGGGCACGTCGAGATTGCGGATGGTGCTGTCGCGGCCGAGAAGGTAATATTTGCGCGTGAGATCGTAGATATGGCGCTGGTAACGGTACATGCCATCCATGAGGCTGGCATGTTCGTCGCTCATTCCCGCCGTCTCGGTGCCGACCTTGCTCACGCCTTCTTCCCGTAGATGTGGAAACCGCCATAGATCGCCGAGCGATCGAGCGCCGTCAGTTCCCGCGACTTATCCTCGAAATAATCCCACTGGTCGCGGATCGACGCAGACAGGCGGCCTTCTATAATGCTCTTTTCGGCGGCGGTGCGGAAGATCACTCGGGCGCCGTCGCACGCCGTGCGGGTGATTTCCCGCCAGACGTCGTTCAGTTGTTCATCCGTCATCCAATCCTGCGCGTCGAGCAGGATGTAGCGGTCGCGCGAGGCGGCCGGCTCCCGGGCCAGAAGCTCGGTGAAGCTCGCGTGGTGAACGTTGACGCGATCGACATTGGCGCGGATCACCTCATAGTGCTCGGGCTTCAGATAGGTCGGCAGCGGACCTTCCTGTTCAGTACCGTAGCGGCGGCCGAAGGCCTGCCAGGCGAAGTAATTGTCGCGCATCGGGAAATGACAGGCGAGCTTTTCCAGGCGGTGCTTCAGCACCGGCGCGATCGAATGATCGGCGGCGAGGCTTGCGAGCTCGTCATATTGCTGCGGCGGGATGCCGAGGCCGAAGAGCGAGCTTTTGCGGCCGGTGATCCAGCGAACGACCGGCTTTTCGAAAAGCGGTGCGATCTGCTCGTCGAAGAACTGGCGCTGTTCGCGGATCGAGCGGGTCTTGGTCATCTCGCGCAGCTTGACGCCATGCAGGCGGGCAAGAAGGTGAGCCGCGCCGATGAAACGACCGAGCAGGCCGGTTTCGTAGATGTTGCGGTCGAAGACGGTGACGCGGCGGCGTCCGAACTTGCGGCCGTTCCAATAGCTGCGGGTCGCCTCGTCGAGATTGGCGGCGAGATGCTGGTCGAAGGCGCGGCTGTTCGACTTCTCGTTCGGCATCGCCAGGAAACGGACGAGGTCGGCATGATCGGGCAGGTGCTTGAAGGCGGAAAGCTTGAGACGGTTCAGCGCGATATGGTGCGGGTTGAGATCGACGACGTCGATCGAGGCCGGCGCCTTGGAGAGATAGGCGAGCATGTTGCAGCCGCCGGAGCCGATGGTGACGATGCGATGGTTGGGCTTCAGCTCCATCGCCTGCATGTCGAGATCCGGATCTTCCCAGATTTGCGGGTAGACGAGGCCGGAGAAGAGAAGGCCGAAGAGACGCTCGGAAAAACCTTCCTTCGAAAAAGCTTTGTGGCGGAGAAGGGCGTCCTTGAGTTTCCGGTTCTTGCGGAAGCCGGCATCCGGTGCAAATTCTGACATGAGTCTGTCACCTTTTTAGCGTTCAGGGCGTGTAGCGCGCCACTGCTACAGTTTGATGACGCGGGCTGTGGGCGCCGTTCTCGGAAGGCTCCGGCATCAATGAAGAGTGATCGGAATGGTGCGCTACTTCGCGGCCCGCCCCTTTCCGACAGGCGCGATTCCTGCTTCTCTCCCGGCATGGAGGAATGCCATGCGATTTGTGCTGCGTGTCCTGAAGGCGCTTGCTCTCCTTGTGGTTCTCATCATCGCCGCCGGGACCGGCTGGCTCTTCGCCTGGCCGCCGGAGCTCTTGCGCGTCGGCGACGGCTACGCCGCCAAGATCGTCTGCTCCAATGTCTTCATCGCCGGCCGGGATGCCGACGATGTGCTGCATGACGACGTCCAGGCGCCGGGAAATCCGCTGCTGCGGCTGGTGCGCGTCAGTGTCGAGCGCGACAGCGGCCGGGTGACGGCGCGCTTCATGGGGCTGTTCGCATCGAGTTATGCGCTCTATCGCGGCGCTCTCGGCTGCACCAGCGTGCCGGACGGCAATTTCGAGGCGGCGATTGACGCGGTGCCATTCGATGCGCCGGCCAAGATGCAGGCGAATGACGCGGTGTGGCCGCAAGGTGAGGGCACCGGCAAACAGCCGGACGCGAAGATCGCCGCGGTGCTGGCCGATGCCCGATTTGCCGGTCCGGCCATGCGGGCGATTGTGGTGGTGCGCGACGACCGTATCGTCGCCGAGGCCTATGGTCCCGGATTTTCGTCGAAGACGCCGCTGATCGGCTGGTCGATGACGAAGACGGTGAACGCGGCCATCCTCGGCCGGCTGATGCTCGACGGCAAGATCTCCTTCGACGACGATCACTTGATGGCACAGTGGAAGGACGATCAGCGTGCGAGGATCAAGGTTTCCGACCTGCTCGGCATGGAGAGCGGCCTTGCCTTCAATGAGGATTACGGCAGCGTCGCCGATGTGACGCGTATGCTCTATCTCGATCCAGACATGGTATCGCTGCCGGCCAATGCGCCGATGGAGGCGGCACCCGGTCAACGGTTCCGCTATTCGAGCGGCACGGCGGCGCTCTTGTCACGCATCTGGATGGACAGGGTCGGCAATGCGCAGGCGGCCTTTTCCTATCCGCATGACGCGCTCTTCTCGCCGCTCGGCATGACCAGCGCCGTCTTCGAACTCGACGCGCGCGGCACCTTTGCCGGAAGCTCCTATCTCTATGCGACTGCGCATGACTGGGCGCGTTTCGGACAGTTCCTGCTGCAGGATGGCGTCTGGAATGGCCGGCGGCTGTTGCCGGAGGGCTTCGTCGGCGCCATGCGCACGCCGACGGCAGCATCGAACGGCCGGTATACGCAAGGCCAGGCGTGGCTCGCGCCCGGCGGCTCGAGTGCTGCATTCGGGCTGCCGGAGGATACGTTCTGGCTGACGGGGCATGACGGGCAGAGCATGGCGATCGTGCCGTCCGCCAATCTGGTCGTCGTCCGGCTCGGCCTGACGCCGGGCTGGCTCGGTTATCAGCCGCAGACGCTTCTCAAGGCAGTCGTGGCGGCGTCGCCGCAATCGGGCATGCCGCAACAGCAGGCCGGATCAGAGCGGCAGGTCCAGCCACGGCCATAGGCCGAAGCATTGAAGCCGTTTTTCTGGGGGTAATTGTCAGTAATTGCCCTGGGCGACGTCGTTCATGCCCTTGCGCTTGGCGTCATAATAATAGCCTCGCGCATAGAGGCGGACGGCATCATCTTCCTTGTTGTCGGAGACGAGCCAGGCGCCACGCAGATATTTCGCGGCATATTTGATGTTGGTCTCGGCATCGAAGAGACCGCCCGGCGCGCCGTCATAGCCCATCGATTTGGCAGTGTTGTATTTGATCTGCATGAGGCCGAAATAACCGCGCTTGTTGTAGGCCTTCGGATTGTAGCGGCTCTCGCGATGAACGATGCGGTGGAGCAGCGTCTCGGGAATCTCGTAAATCTTCGAATATTTCTGGATGAGCTTGGTGACGAAACTTTTCTCGACGGTCGGCGCATCGTCCTTGTCGTCGTCGCTGAACATTGGAGGAGCCGTCGGCGGATCGATTGGCCCGGATTCGTCGAAGCCGTAATCCATGCTGGAACGCGGCGTCGTGTCGACTGCCGCAAGTGCTGCAAGCGCATTGTTCTGCGGGGTCGCGGCAAAGGCAAGCTGCGTCGCCGGCTGTGCCGGGGTCACCGGACGCGGCGTCGGCACCACCGACTGGATTGCCGTCATCTCAGGCGTCAGCGGGATCTGCGCATAGGCTGCCGGCTGGATGCCTGCCTGCATGGCGAGATCGGCGGGCTGAGACGCCGCAACCGTCGGCATCGCCGTTGCGGTCAGAGAGGAAGAGGTCTGGGTTTGCGGAAGCATGGCGCCGGCGACCGCCTGACCAGCTACGCCCTCGGCCGTCGGGATCGCGGCCAGTGTTGCTTCTTCGCCGGGCTTGGGTGTCGGCACGACGGTCTGCACGGCTGTCAGTTCGGCCTGAGAGGTGTGTTCGACGCTCGTGCAGCCAGCCATCACGCCACAGCAGAGCACCGTAGAAACGACAAGACTGCGTTTCAGGCCGGACAATCCGATCGCTACCATTCCGTCACTTTCGTGAAATCGCGCCGCCCCGGCAGCGTTATAAAAGTTACTAAAAAGCTTAAACCCTGCCGACCCCATTAACGTATTCGTGGCATTCCGGCAACCACGGAATATTTTTAGAGCCTTTCCCGGTCAGATTGCAGCATTCTGTTTGCTGAAACGGAGTCAGATGATCGACCGGCCGGCGCGCGTCGTAGCCCGGCTTTACGGCCAAGCCGGCCGGTCGATTAGCCGGCCCGTTTCAGCCAACCCTCCCGCAGATTTGCTAGGCAAATCTGCAAGACTCAATAGCGCCAGACACACTGATCGCTTCGCCGCGGCGAAGCGATCAGTGTGTCCGGTGGGCCGGGCATGTTTCCGCCAGGATCAGAGGCGATCGGCTCGGACATACCTTGTGGTGTGCCCATCGCCAATCGCCTCTGCCCTGACGAAAAACCTGCTCCGGCAGAATGCTGCAATCTGACCGGGAAGGGCTCTAAGCCGCAATACGGCGATAGCCGGCCGTTACGGCGCCAGCTGCGATCAGCAGGGTGCCGCCCGTGCGGTTTACGGCGCGCTGGACGCTCGCCTTGCGAATCAGTCCGCGCGCGCTATGGGCGAGAAAGGCGTAGGTGGAAGCGTTGAGGATCGCCAGCACGAGGAAGGTCGCTTCCATGATCGCCATCTGCCCGAAGAAGGGGAGGGCGGGGTCGAGGAATTGCGGCACGAAGGCGACAAAGAAGACGATACTCTTCGGATTGAGGGCGGTGACGACGTAAGCGTGGAGGAAAATCTTGAGCGATCTTTCCTCCGGAAGATTGTCGTTGTCGGCAACCGGCTCACCGATGATGGGAGCCCGCCAGAGCTTGATTCCGAGCCATATCAGGTAGGCGCCGCCGATCCACTTGAGGACAGTGAAAAGAGCGGCTGAGGCGGCGAGGACGGCGCCGAGACCAAAGAGCGAGGCCGTCATCGCGGTGAAGTCGCCAAGCGCCACACCGGTCACCGTCGCAAACGCCGTCCTGCGCCCATGGCCAAGCGCATAGGAGACGACGAGCAGTATCGTCGGTCCCGGTATGGCCAGCATAATGGCGGATGCGGCTGCAAAAGCGAGCCAGGCTTCAAGCGACATGGTGTCTCCTCCCATTCCTCAGGAACAAGCAAAGACACCATATTAACCATCCGTCAATCATGCTTCTTTGTATTTCTGGCCTATATTGTCCATGACTTCGGCAAACCATGCCGTCGAAAGGTCAAAAGCCTTTCCGCCCTTGATGCGCGGGAATTCTATAGTGCGCAATTTGCCATTCTGCGATTCATCATGGCCGGTGACGCCGGACACTTTATTGAGGGCGCTTTCGACGGCGAGATCGACCATGCTCTGGATCAATCGCAGGTCGTCGCCGTTTGCCGGCGCCGAGCGGGCGAAATAGCCCGATTTCTGCACGAGGGAACGCTCGGCGTTCAGGAGGCTGGCGAACTGCTTCTGGAACCATGCGCCGACGTTGATCGTGTCGATCTTGACATGGCCGAAGGCATCACGTTTGACGGTTTCGCCGGCGGCTTCGCGCTCGGCGACGATGGCGTCGAGGCAAGCGCCTTCCGACACGAAGACGGTAGCATGGCCGGTGCGATCCATGACTTCCTTCAGCCGGGCGGCCTCGGCATAGAGATCGAATGCCATTTCGGGCAGATAGACCGCGTCGATACCCTTCAGCTGCGCATCCATCATCAGACCGTCGACATATTGATTGCGGCTGGTGCGCTGAAGATAGGCCCGGGCGGTGGCGGCCGTCAGCCAACCGCAATGGCGTCCCATGACCTCATGGATGACGAGGGTGCGGGGGGCGGCGGTCTGCTCGTTGCCGACATTGTCGAAGAAATGGGCGCCAACTTCGGCGGCCGTCCAGGCGCCCAGCGACTGGCGGATCGGCACGACGTCGTTGTCGACCGTCTTCGGCAAGCCGACGACGGTCAGGTCGTAGCCGTTGGCGGCGAGGTAGGCCGCAAGGTCGGCGGCTGTGGTGTTGGTATCGTCGCCGCCGATCGTGTGGAGAATGGTGATGCCGTCATTGGCAAGGCGTTCGGCGGCGACCCTCAGCGGGTTCTCGCCTTCCTTGACGAGGCCGCGCTTGACGCAGTCGGCGGCATTGGTGAGCTTGACGCGGCTGTTTCCGATCGGCGAACCGCCATAGCGGTGTAGCAGCGGCGCCTTTTCACGCATCTGACGGGTGATCTCGATGCTGTCCCCGAGCAGTACGCCCTGGTAGCCGGACTTATAGGCGACGATATCGAGCTCGGGCGCAACGTCGCTGTAGCGTTCGATGAGGCCGCCGACGGCGGAGGAAAGACAGGGTGCGAGGCCTCCGGCGGTCAGCATTGCAACTTTCTGCTTGGCCATGATTCCTCCTATGGCGTTTCGATGCGGCGGCGCAGGCTAAGGCGCTTCGCATCGAACTTCTGTATGCGATGCGTTTGCCCATTGCTTGTGCATGCCGTGTCCCGGTGCCGCCGTAGAGTTCCGGGCGACATGCATCAGCGCATGGATGCGGCAGGGAACGGGGCCTGTAAAGTAAAGAATTTACGAAAAACGCCGCCTTTTCCCGCTTTGCGGCTGGAAGAGCTGATATAATCGTTTCAAGCGCGATACGCCGACCGAGAACTGTTGTGGAAATTGCGGCGTCGCGTCTCCGGCCAAGTGAGACCGGTGGGGCAGGGCGCGCATTCCCTCAATCGAAGTCGTTTGCTGCGGTGCGACAATTACCAAATCGTGAAAACTGTGTTCGCGCCTACGACCAATCGTCGCCTTGCAAAGGCTACGATTCTTTGGTCAAGCTGTTTGCTATAAGTTGACAAGTACGCGAGATTTTCGATGTCCTTCTGGGAAAAACTGGTGAATGCGATTGGCAATACTGCGGGCAATGCGCTGTCCGCGGTGATCGAGGCCATCCGCACGGTTTTCGAGGGCGATCCGGAGACACGGCGGAAAGTCGCTTTCTCGGTGGCGATCATCGCCCTTTCGGCGAAGATGGCCAAGGCCGACGGCATCGTCAGCGAGAAGGAGGTCGAGGCTTTCCGGGAAATCTTCGAGTTTCCGCAGGATCAGGCGAAGAACGTCGCCAGACTCTATAATCTCGCGCGTCAGGATGTTGCCGGCTATGAGGCCTATGCCGAACGTCTCTCGACGCTTTGCATTACCTGTGCTGCCAATTGCACAGTGCTGGAAGACGTGCTCGATGGCCTCTTCCATATCGCCAAGGCTGACGGGCTGATTCATGAGAAGGAATTGGATTTCCTGCGTCACATCGGCGAGATCTTCCAGATGAGCGAGACCCGCTTCGAGCAGATCGCCGCTCGCCATGTCTCGTCCGGCGGCGATCCCTACAAGGTGCTCGGCGTGTCGCCTTCCGACGATTTTCCGACGATCCGCCGCCGTTACCGTGGCCTCGTCAGCGAACATCATCCCGATCGACTGATTTCGCGCGGCGTGCCGAAGGAATTCCACGTGATTGCCAATGAACGGATGGCGGCACTTAACGCAGCCTATGAGGCAATCGAGAAGGAACGCCGCGCCGCATGACCTCCTTCGAGGCGGATTACGCGGGAACGTGCGTGCGGCCGTCGCCCAATCACGGGGAGCGAGCGGACGGCCGTCGCCCGGATATGATCTTGCTGCACTATACCGGCATGCCGACGCCGGATGGCGCGCTCGACTGGCTCTGCCGCGCCGAAAGCCAAGTTTCCAGCCATTATTTCGTGCATGAGAATGGCGAGGTAATTCAACTGGTGCCGGAGGGTAGGCGGGCGTGGCATGCCGGGAAGAGCCGCTGGCATGGCGAGAGCGACATCAATTCGCTGTCGATCGGCATTGAGATCGCCAATGCCGGCCATCCCGGCGGCCTTCCCGACTATCCGAAAGAGCAGATCGCGGCGGTGATCGAATTGTGTCGCGACTGTGTCAAACGTTGGTCGATTGCGCCCGAACGCGTGCTCGGGCATTCCGATGTCGCTCCGGTGCGCAAGGTCGATCCGGGCGAGAAATTTCCCTGGGCGGCTCTCTATCGCGCGGGTGTCGGGCATTGGGTCGAACCGGCGAAAATTACCGGCGGACGCTTCTTCCAGCGCGGTGACGCCGGCCAGCCGGTCGAAGCACTGCAGTCGATGTTGTCGCTCTATGGTTACGGCACTGAAATCACAGGTGAATTCTCCGAAAGGACGGCGGGCGACGTGGAGGCTTTCCAACGTCATTTCCGACCCGAACGGGTGGACGGCATCGCCGATTTCTCGACAATCGACACGTTGCACCGGCTACTGTCGGCCTTGCCACGTTATTCCTGATTCCTCGACAGTTACTGAAACGCCGAATTTCGCACTGCAGCGCGAAATTCGGCCTGCCACATCATTTCCCTATTATCTCCTCATTACGATGGTCTAAGAACCTCCGCCAAGCGGTACTCGGGGCTGTTTTCGAGTTAAACTGCGGGCGCTATGTGAAACGATAAGAATTGCCGCGGATCCAGATCGGTCATTGATCTGGTATTCATTCTGACAGCGAGGCGCGCCGTCCGGAAATTCTTTGGGTCGGAGTGTTCAAGACTACATGAGAAAACTGATTGTTGTTGCTGCAACATGCGCTGGCATGGTGCTGGCCGGAAATAGCTTTGCCTTTGCGAATGATTGGGGTGTGCGAGCTGATGCGCCGGTGAAGAAAGTCGAGCGTCCTTCGAAGAATACAGAGCGTCCGTTGAAGAAAGCGGAGCGTTCGGTCAAGCCGGCGAAGCGTCCGCTCAAGACGGCGGAACGCACACTGAAGACGGTCGAGCGCCAGAGCGGTTATCCCGTCGCCAATGTTTCCGGCAATTCCTATTCCGCACTGATCAGCAAATATGCGAACCAATATAATGTACCGGTTGCGCTTGCGACCGCTGTCATCCGTATCGAAAGCAATTTCAATCCGAATGCGCGCGGCAGCCACGGTGAAATCGGCCTTATGCAGATAAAGCCTGCAACTGCCCGCATGATGGGCTATTCCGGCAGCGCCAAGGGCCTGTTCGATCCGGAAACCAACATCAAGTACGGCATGAAATACCTGGCTGCCGCCCATGATCTCGGTGGTGGCGAGACCTGCAACACCATCCTCAAATACAATGCCGGTCATGGCGCCACGCGCATGAACCCGGTGTCCAAGTCCTATTGCGGCAAGGTTCTCGCAATGCTCTGAAGCGCTTATTCCTGACAAGAGCTGGATGATTCAAGATGATTGCCATGGTATCGCTGGAATATAGCGAGGTGGGATATGGCAGTCGATTTCAGGTTCATCATCATCGGACGCGGCATGATGGGTGCCGCGGCCGCCCGGCATCTCTCTGCGATAGCTGACGGCATCGCGCTGATCGGCCCGCGCGAGCCGGCTGAGCGCAAATCGCATGACGGCGTCTTCGCCAGCCATTACGACGAAGCGCGCATCACCCGGACATTCGACGGCAATCTGGCCTGGGGAAGTTTCGCAGCCCGCGCGCTCGACCGCTACCGTGCGATCGAGGCAAAGAGCGGCATTTCCTTCTTTTCGGAAGTTGGCTGCCTGTTTGCGGCCCCTGAGAAGAGCGAGCAGGATTACATCGATCGGGCGTTGACCGTCAGCCGGACGCTCGGCAGCGAGATCGAGACCATCGCATCGTCGGACCTTTCGCGGCGCTTTCCCTATCTTGCCGTCGATGCCGATTTCAGCGGCTATTTTGAACGCAAGCGCGCCGGCCATATCAATCCGCGGGCGCTCGTGCGCGCCCAGGCTAAGCTCGCGGAACAGGGTGGCGTTACGCTGATCGAGGCAACAGCGACATCCGTGCGCGACGCCGGTGCCCATGTCGAGGTGACGGTCGACGGGAGGCGTTACAGCGCCGAGAGGGTCCTGGTGGCGGCTGGCGGCTTCAGCAATTTCCATGCGCTGCTGCCGCGCCCCGTTGACACCCGGGTGATGGCGCGCACGGTTGTTTTCTATAAAATCGGCGAGCGCGAGATGGCGGTCTTCGGCGACATGCCGTCGACGATCGTGCTCGGCGAGCGGGAAGAGGATCACATTTATATTCTGCCGCCGGTGCGTTATCCCGACGGCAAGATCTATCTGAAGCTCGGCGGCGATACCGAGACGCTTTCCATCGATCGGCTGGAGGATGCCGGCGCGTGGTTCCGTTCGGACGGCAGCGCTGCCGAGCGCGATCATCTCTGCCGCATCGCCCTGCAACTGATGCCGGCGCTTGCCGGCTGCCCGGTCACGTCGGGTCCGTGCGTGGCGAATTTCACGCCGACCGGTTATCCCTATGCCGGGTTTACGCAGTCGCCACGCATCGCGGTTCTGACCGGCGGCAATTTCGTCGCCGCCAAATCCTCCGACGAACTCGGGCGGCTGGGCGCCGTACTGCTGACGGAAGGCGTACTCGGTGAAGCGGATTTCGGCGGCGAGCTGACGCCGATCTTTGCCTGAAGGGAAGCGCATGGCAGTCGTTTTCAAATATATTGTCGTCGGCCGCGGGTTGATGGGGGCGGCAGCTGCCCGGCATCTGGCTCGGCAGACGGACGGCGTGGCGGTGATCGGGCCGGACGAGCCGGCCAATCGCAAGACGCATCAGGGCGTTTTTGCCAGCCACTACGACGAGGGGCGCATCACCCGCACCATTGATCCCGACCGCAACTGGGCGCTGCTCGCCAACCGCTCGATCGGACGCTACGGCGAGATCGCTCGCGAAAGCGGCATCGATTTCTATCGGGAGGTCGGCTGCGTCGTCGTCGCGCCCAATGGAAGCGATTATCTCGGCAGAAGCAGGCAGGCCGCCGTTTCGCTGGGTGTCGAAACCAGCCTTCTCGACGAAGGGGCGTTGCAAGGCGCCTTCCCCTTCTTCGCCTTTGCTTATGGCTGCGCCGGCGTCTTCGAGGCGAAGGGGGCCGGGCATATCAGCCCGCGCAAGCTGGTCAAGGCACAGTCGCTGCTGGCGGAAAAAGCCGGCGCCGTAGTCATCCGCGACAATGTTGCCTCGATCCGCGAGGAGGGTGGTTCGGCCGTCGTCAGGACCGCCGGCGGCTTGGCCTATCGTGCTGAAAAGGTGCTGCTGGCCGCGGGAGGATTTTCCATTGCGGAGAATCTGTTACCGCGTCCGGTTGAGATGACGGTTTATGGCCGGACGGTAACGCTTTTCGAAGTGAGCGAAGCCGATGCCATCCACCTGGCCGCCATGCCGTCGCTTATTCTCGATGTGCCCGGCATCCATATCTACCTGCTGCCGCCGATCCGTTATCCCGACGGCAAATTCTATCTGAAGATCGGCGGTGACCCCGACGATCTGGCGCTTAGCAACGAGACGGAGATGCGTGCCTGGTTCAGGACCGAAGGGCGGGAGAGCGTGCGGGCGCATCTTCAACGCATTGTCGCTGATCTTGCGCCCGATCTGACGCCGCTTTCGACCTCGACGGCCGCCTGTGTCGTGTCCCAGACGCAAAGCGGCTATCCGATGATCGGCTATACGTCTTCGCCTGTCATCGCCGTGATGACGGGCTGCGCCGGCACGTCGGCCAAGAGTTCGGACGAAATCGGCAGGCTCGGGGCCGAACTGCTTTTGTCGGGCAGAATCAGCGAACAGGGCTACTCCACGCATTTCACACCGCAATTTCGTTAAGCCTATCGTTTTCGGTGGCAATTGCGATCTCCCTCGTTTATGGGAGCCCTGCCAGTTGGCCGGGCAGCCGCGCTTTACCAATGCCGAAAGGCGGTAAGGTGAGGAAAGTCCGGGCTCCACGGAGACACGGTGCCGGATAACGTCCGGCGAGGGCGACCTCAGGGAAAGTGCCACAGAAAGCAAACCGCCTGTCATGACAGGTAAGGGTGAAAGGGTGGGGTAAGAGCCCACCGCATCTCCGGCAACGGAAATGGCACGGTAAACCCCACCGGGAGCAAGACCGAATAGGGATGACGCGGCGGGCCGAAAGGCCCTCCGGCCGGTTTCCAGGCCAGTCATCCGGGTGGGTTGCGTGAGGCAGCGTGCGAGCGCTGTCCCAGAGGAATGGCTGCCACGTTCCGGTTCACGCCGGAGCCATACAGAACCCGGCTTACAGGCCAACTGGCGATTAACTTTCGTGGCGCGAAAACCTCTGATTTGACGAATCACCTCCAGGTAAGCCGCTGAAATCGAAAGTTTTCAAGCTGATGCTCATGAAATCCTCTGCGCGGAGATTGTTTTTGCGAAAGCACCGTCGCGCGCTCTTGCGGCAGGGTGATCCTAACTCTTTGTTAAACTTAACGGCTTATAAATTTTTGATCATGCGTCTATTGCAAAACAGGCGCATCCCATTGACGCCCATATGGTCCCATGCTATCCCAAATGCGCACTGCACCAGGGCAATCACCTGCCCATTCATCGCAAAGCAAAGGCGTCTTCCTCTCCGGAAGCGTTGGGTGGGACCTTTCTCATCCGGCTTGCGAAGCTGTGCCTGATATGGGGAGTTTCGGGCGTCTTTTGGTCCGGATCCCTGCGGGAACGGATGTTTCGTGTCATGAGCCGCTTCCTTTCGAATGCGACCAACAGGATCGATGCCAAGGGCAGGGTTTCCGTGCCTTCGGCCTTTCGTTCCGTGCTGGCGCAGCGCAATATCCAGGAGCTTTACTGCTTTCAGGATTTTGTGTTTCCGGCGATCAGCGTCGGCGGTTTGGATCTTCTCGAGAGATTCGAGCGGCAGATCGCTGCGGAAGATCCGTTTTCGCCGGACGCGAACGAGATGTCGCTTCTGATTCACGGGGGCGGGGTCTTCATGAGGCTCGATGCCGAGGGGCGGCTGATGGTCACGGATTTCATCCGCGGCTTCACCGGCATCTCGGACGAAGTGACCTTCGTCGGTCGAGCGGATCATTTTCAGCTCTGGCAGCCGCAGGCATTTCTGGCGGCGCAGGCGCAGGCACGAGGGGAGCGCAAGCTGGCGGGCAAGCGTTCCTAAAAGGACGAGGGAACGGAATGGCGGCGAATCCTGGCGGAGGTTCAACTGATGCCGGCGGCGGACCGGTTCGTCACATTCCTGTTCTTCTCGAAGAGGTCCTTGCGGCGCTGGCGCCCGCGCCCGGGAAGCTCATTCTCGACGGTACGTTCGGTGCGGGTGGCTATACCTCGGCCATCCTTGCCGCCGGTGCCGAGGTGATTGCGCTCGATCGCGATCCGACGGCGATTGCGGCGGGGCAGGCGATGGTCGCCGCCCATGGCGGCCGTCTCAAGCTTGTTCATTCGCAATTCTCGCATCTTGCAGATCATGCGCCGCAGGGCGGCCTCGATGGCGTCGTTCTCGACATCGGCGTTTCCTCCATGCAGCTCGATGAGGCCGAGCGCGGCTTCTCCTTCCAGAAGAACGGGCCGCTCGACATGCGCATGTCGGCGACAGGCGTTTCGGCCGCCGACGTCGTCAATCGCGCCAAGGTCGCCGATCTCATCCGTATCTTCCATTTTCTCGGCGAGGAGAGCCAGGCGCCGCGCATCGCGCATGCGATCGAGAAGCGTCGTGCCGAAAAGCCGTTCGAGACAACACGCGATCTTGCCGGTCTCATCGAATTGGTCACGCCGCGCAAGATGAAGGACAAGATCCATCCGGCGACGCGCGTCTTCCAGGCGCTGCGCATCTTCGTCAACGACGAGCTCGGCGAACTGGCGCAGGCATTGTTTGCGGCGGAAACGGTGCTGAAGCCCGGCGGACGGCTCGTCGTCGTCACCTTCCATTCGCTTGAAGACCGCATCGTCAAGAAGTTCTTCTCCGATCGTGCCGGCAAGGCGTCGGGTTCGCGGCACCTGCCGGCCGCGCATGAGCGGGCGGCAACCTTTACGACTGTGGGCAAATCGATGGTTTCGGCAAGCGAAGCGGAGGCCGAGAGCAATCCGCGCGCCCGCTCGGCCAAGCTGCGCGCCGGCCAGAGAACGGCGGCCGCCGCCGAGGCCGCCGATATGTCGCTCTTTGGATTTCCCAATCTGGCCAGCCTTGGAAAGCTTGGAGGTTGATATGCTGAAAACGTTCGATCTCGTGCTCATCGGCGTCATGACGGCAACTGCTGCCGTTACCTACACGATCAAGCATCGCGCCGAATTGAAGCTCGAGGAGGTCCATCGCCTCGAAGCCGAAATCAAACTCGAGAAGGATACGATCGATCTTCTCAAGGCCGACTGGGCCCTGCAATCGCAGCCGAACCGGCTGGAGCGGCTGGTCAAGGCCTATGATGACGAATTGCAGCTGCAGCCGACTGAATCGACGGCGCTGGTGCATGCCAAGGAATTGCCGATGCTGAAATCCGAGGTTCCCTTGCCTGACGTGACGGAGGCCAAAGCCAGCGCCAAAGGCGCGACCGTGGCCAGCGCCAAGGGCGCGACCGTGGCCGGCGCCAAGGGTGCCACGGCGAAAGCGCAGCCCATCCCGGTGCCCGCGCCGCACGCTGGGGCCGAGGATGACGCAGATGCAGACGAGATCGAAACGGGGTCGGTGGAATAATGTCGTTTCTTTCCCGCATCATGGTTTTGAAGAGCCAGGCGCATTTCTCCGCCGGCGTCTATAATCGTTTCGGCGGCCCTTCCGCCGGCGTGGCGATCGAGGGGACGCGCAAGAAGAAGTCGGGGCAGGCAAAGAGCCGTGTCGGCCTGCTGATCCTCGGTTTCATGGGTGTCTACGTCGTCATCGGCGGCCGCCTGGTCGAATATGCGATGAAGGATCAGGAGGTCGTCTCCAGCATCCTGCCTCCCGACCGGCTGATGGCATCGCGCCCCGATATTCTCGACCGCAATGGCGAGGTGCTGGCGACCGATATCCGCACCGTCTCGCTGTTTGCCGAGCCGAACAAGATCGTCGATCCCGACGAGGCGGTCGAGAAACTTGCGACGGTTCTGCCCGAGCTCGATGTCAAGGACACCTACAAGAAACTCTCGGTCAAAACATCGCATTTCGCCTGGCTGCGCCGGCAGTTGACGCCGAAGCAGCAGAGCCAGATCCTGGCGCTCGGCATTCCCGGCATCGGCTTCCGGCCGGAGAAGCGCCGCTTCTATCCGGGTGGATCGACCGCCGCGCACATCCTTGGTTACGTCAACATCGACAACCGCGGCGTGGCCGGGATGGAGAAGTTCATCGACGACCAAGGGCTCGCCGATCTCGCCTCGGTCGGCATGACCAGCGATCAGCCGCTCGAGCCGGTGCGGCTGTCGATCGATCTGCGCGTCCAGAACATCGTCCGTGACGCCGTCGTCAACGCCGTCAACAATTTCCAGTCCAAGGGGGCGGGTGCAGCTGTCATCGACGTGCACACCGGCGAAGTGCTGGCAATGGCATCGGCACCGGATTTCGATCCGAACGATCCGCAGGAGGGCGCCAAGGAGGGCTGGCTCAACCGGATGACCAACGGCACCTTCGAAATGGGGTCGACCTTCAAAACCTTTTCGCTGGCAATGGCGCTTGATACCGGCAAGGTGAAGATGTCCGACACGTTCGATGCCAGCAAGCCGATCTATATCGGCGGCTTCACCATCCACGATTTTCACGGGCAGCGCCGCTGGCTGACCGTGCCTGAAATTTTCCAGTACTCGTCGAATATCGGCACGGCGCGCGTCATCGACATCGTCGGCATCGATGCGCAGAAGGACTATCTGAACAAGCTCGGCCTGCTGACGAAGATGCAGACCGAATTGCCAGAGGTGAAGATGCCGACCCAGCCGCGGGTGTGGAAGAAGATCAATTCGATCACCATTTCCTTCGGTCATGGGGTCTCGACGACGGCGCTGCAGACCGGGGTGGCGGCGGCCGCTCTCGTCAATGGCGGCAAGCTGATCGAGCCGACATTCCTGCCGCGCACGCGCGAAGAGGCCGACCAGATCGCCAAGCAGGTGATTAAGAAGTCGACCAGCGACGAAATCCGCTATCTCCTCGATTTCAACGGTTTCAAGGGTTCGGGACGCGTCGCGCGTGTGCCGGGTTTTGCCGTCGGCAGCAAGACCGGCACGGCCGACAAGGTCGTGAACGGGCGTTATTCCGCAACGCTGAACTTCAATTCCTTCATCGCCGCCTTCCCGATCAACGACCCCAAATATGCGGTGATCACCTTCTGTGACGAGCCGAAGACCGGCGAGAAACAATATGGTGGAACGATCTCCGCCGGTACCGCCGGCCCGATCGCCCGCGAGATCATCAGCCGCGCCGCTCCCATTCTCGGCATCGAGCCGAAATTCGGGGAGGGTGGTTCGGCCTTGCTGGTGTCTTATTGAGCGTGAATGAATATCGACGCCGATTCGCGAGGGGCGGACCGGCTTCAAGAGGGAAAAGTCCATTCGATGAAATTGCGAGACCTGGCCGGAGATCAGTTTCCGGAACTTGAAGCACAGCTCGAAGGCCCGGTAGGCCTGCTCGATATCTCCGGCCTGTCTTCGGACAGCCGCAAGGTCGCGCCGGGCAATGCCTTCGTCGCGGTCGCCGGCACCAAGGCGGACGGCGCGGGCTTCATCGCGGATGCCGCCGCCCGGGGGGCTGTCGTCGCGATCGCCTCCCAGCCCGTCGATGCTGCTATTCCGGTGCTTGCGGTCAAGGAGCCGCGTCGCTTCCTTTCGATCGCCGCCGCGCGGTTTTATGGCAGGCAGCCCGAGACCATGGTCGCCGTCACCGGAACGGCAGGCAAGACCTCCGTCGCCTCGTTCACCCGGCAAATCTGGGCGCATGCGGGCCATGCCGCCGCGATGATCGGCACGACAGGAGTCGTTTCGCCGACGCGCAACGAATATGGCGCGCTGACCACCCCGGATCCTGTCTCCCTGCACAAGCTGCTGGCCGAACTTGCCGACGAAGGCGTCACGCATGCGTCGATGGAGGCTTCCAGCCACGGTCTCGACCAGAGCCGGCTTGACGGCGTAAAGCTTTCGGCCGCCGCCTTCACCAATCTCGGCCGCGACCACATGGATTATCATCCGACCGTCGAGGCCTATATGGCCGCCAAGATGCGGCTCTTCGATACGCTGCTGCCGAAGGGTGCACCGGCGGTGATCTTTGCCGACGATCCGTGGTCGGCCCAAGCGGTCAAGGCGGCGGCCGATGCCGGTCACGATGTCCGCACCGTCGGGCGCAAGGGCGATTACCTCACGCTAAAACGCGTCGAGCATTTCCGCCATAAGCAGACGGCCGAAATCCATATCGGCGACGAGATCTTCGAAGTGGACATTCCGCTGGCCGGCGATTTCCAGGTCGCCAACGCGCTGGTCGCCGCAGGGCTTGCCATGTCGACCGGCGTCGCGCCGAAAGCTGCAATGGCCGCGCTCGAAAAACTCGTCGGTGCGTCCGGCCGCCTCGAGCTCGTCGGCCATACGAAAGATGGTGCTCTCGCCTATGTCGACTATGCCCATAAGCCGGATGCCCTGGAAAACGTGCTGAATTCGGTCCGGCCTTTCACGACCGGCCGCGTCGTCGTCGTCTTCGGCTGCGGCGGCGACCGCGACCGCGGCAAGCGGCCGATCATGGGCGAAATCGCCTGCCGGCTCGCCGATGTCGTCATCGTCACCGACGACAATCCGCGCTCGGAGGAGCCGGCCGCGATCCGCTCCGAGATCATGGCGGCAGCGGCTTGCGCCTCGGAAATCGGTGATCGCGCCACGGCGATCCGTGAGGCAGTCGGCATGCTGACATCCGGCGATACGCTGATCGTCGCCGGCAAGGGGCATGAGGAGGGGCAGACGATCGGGAGCGTCACATTGCCGTTCTCCGATCATGCGGAGGTGCGAAAGGCCTTGGAGGAACTGAAATCTTGAGCTGGCTCTGGACGACCGAAGACATGATCGCAGCGATGGCGGGGCGCCCCTTCGGCGCGCTGCCGGAAGGCATCACCGGCATTTCCATCGACAGCCGCTCGATTGCATCAGGCGAAGCCTTCTTCGCGATCAAGGGCGACCGGGTCGACGGCCATGACTATGCGTCGATGGCGATGGCGAACGGCGCTTCGCTTCTCGTCGTCAGCGAGGCGAGGCTTCCGGCCATGGGCCGCCTGACGGTGCCGATGATCGTCGTCGACGACGTGCTCGCGGCACTCGGGCGTCTCGGGCAGGCCTCCCGCGAGCGCTCGCGCGCAAAAATCATCGCAGTGACGGGGTCGGTCGGCAAGACCACCACCAAGGAAATGCTGCGGCACGTGCTGTCGCCCTCCGGCAAGGTGCATGCCTCCGTCGCTTCCTTCAACAACCACTGGGGCGTGCCGCTGACGCTGGCGCGCATGCCTGACGACACGGATTACGGCGTCTTCGAAGTCGGAATGAACCATCCGGGCGAGATCCGGCCGCTGGTGGCGATGATCCGCCCCGATGTCGCCGTCATTACGACGATCGCGCCGGCCCATCTAGGCAATTTCAAGAGCATCAAGGAGATTGCCGCCGCCAAGGCCGAGATCTTCGAGGGACTCGAATCGGGCGGCCATGTCGTGCTCAACCGCGACAACGACCAGTTCAATTTCCTCGACCGCACCGCGCAATCGCTCGGCGTCGAGCATATCCATTCCTTCGGCCAGCATGCCAAGGCCGAATTCCGGCTCGCCGAATTCAACGGTTCTGACGAGAATTCGACGCTGTGGCTGACGATCGGCGGCGAGACGCTGGAAGTGGCGATCGGCGCGCCGGGACGTCATATCGCCGAGAATGCGCTTGCCGCCCTCGGCGTCGTCAGGATCGTCGGCGCCGACCTGGAGAAGGCGATCGCAGCACTTGCGACGCTGAAGCCGGAAAAGGGCAGGGGCAAGCGTCACCGCCTTTCGATCGGCAACGGCAACGGCAGCTTCACGCTGATCGACGAGAGCTACAATGCCAACCCGGCCTCGATGCGCGCGGCGATCGCGCTGCTGGCGGCCGCCGAGCCGACCGGCCGCGGACGCCGCATCGCCGTGCTCGGCGACATGCTCGAAATGGGCGAGTATGCCGAGAAGGTTCACACCGATCTCGCCGGGCCGCTGCTTGCGGCCGGCATCGAACATGTCTGGCTCGCAGGCGCCGACATGGCCGCGCTGAAGGAATCATTGCCAGAAAGCGTCCATGTCGAGTACCGCGAAAAGACCAGCGAATTGACGGATTATGTCCTGAACGCGGTTGCGCCAGGCGACGTGTTGATGGTGAAATCGTCTCTGGGCATCGGTTTCGGCAAGATCGTCGCCGCGCTTCTTGACAAGTTCCCGGCATTTTCCGACACGCAACGCGAACTTTGACCGGGTAACAAGGGGCCCTGAATGCTGATCTGGCTTGTCGAACTGTCGGAATATTTCAAATTTCTGAACCTGTTCAGATATATTACCTTCCGCACGGGCGCCGCTCTCTTCACCTCCGCATTGATCGTGTTCCTGTTCGGGCCGACCATCATCAATTCGCTGCGCATCCGCCAGGGCAAGGGCCAGCCGATCCGCGCCGACGGGCCGCAGACGCATTTCAAGAAGGCCGGCACGCCGACCATGGGCGGGCTGATGATCCTTGCCGGCATCGTCGGAGCGTCACTGCTCTGGGCCGATCTTTCCAACGTCTATGTCGTCGCCACGCTGTTGGTGACGCTCGGCTTCGGCGCGATCGGCTTCTATGACGATTATCTCAAGGTGACCAAGCAGAGCCACAAGGGCTTTTCCGGCAAGGCGCGTCTCGGCATCGAATTCATCATCGCCGGCATCGCCGTCTATTTCATGATGCGCACCGCCCTTGCCTCAGGGACTGCCGGCTCGACCTTCGGCTCCTCGATCGCCTTTCCCTTCTTCAAGGACTTCCTGATCAATCTCGGCATCATGTTCGTGGTGTTCGGCGGCTTCGTCATCGTCGGCGCCGGCAATGCCGTCAACCTGACCGACGGCCTGGATGGGCTCGCCATCGTGCCCGTGATGATCGCCGCCGCCTCCTTCGGCGTCATCGCCTATCTCGCCGGCAACGTGGTGTTTGCGAACTACCTGCAGATCAATTTCGTGCCCGGCACCGGCGAGCTTGCCGTCGTGCTCGGCGCCGTGATCGGCGCGGGCCTCGGCTTTCTCTGGTTCAACGCGCCGCCGGCCGCCATCTTCATGGGCGACACCGGTTCGCTGGCGCTTGGCGGTACGATCGGCACCGTCGCCGTCGCCACCAAGCACGAGATCGTCATGGCGATCATCGGCGGCCTCTTCGTCATGGAGACGCTCTCGGTCATCATCCAGGTCGGCTTCTTCAAGATGACCGGCCGGCGCGTCTTTCTGATGGCGCCGATCCACCATCACTTTGAGAAGAAGGGCTGGACGGAAAGCCAGGTGGTAATCCGCTTCTGGATCATCGCCGTCGGCCTGGCGCTGCTCGGCCTTTCGACCCTGAAGCTGCGGTGAGGCGGCAATGATCCCGGTCACCACGCTGAAAGACAGGAAGGTCGCGCTCTTCGGGCTCGGCGGCTCCGGCTTTGCCACCGCGCGGGCGCTGAACCTGGGCGGCGCCCGTGTGACCGCCTGGGACGACAACCCTGACAGCGTCGCGAAGGCCGCGGCAGAAGGCATCCACACCGAGGATCTGCACACGATCGACTGGAGCCAGCAGTCGCTTTTCGTGCTTTCGCCCGGCGTGCCGCTCACCCATCCGAAGCCGCACTGGACGGTCGATCTGGCGCGCGCCGCCGGCGTCGATATCGTCGGCGACGTCGAGCTCTTCGTGCGCGAGCGCCGCGCCCACGCGCCTGATTGCCCCTTCATCGCCATCACAGGCACCAACGGCAAATCGACGACGACGGCGCTGATCGCCCATATCCTGAGATCAGCAGGTTACGACACACAGCTCGGCGGCAATATCGGCACGGCCGTGCTGACGCTCGATCCGCCGAAGGCAGAACGTTATTACGTCGTCGAATGCTCCTCCTACCAGATCGATCTGGCGCCGACGCTGAACCCGTCGGCCGGCATCCTGCTCAATCTGACGCCCGATCACCTCGACCGTCACGGCACCATGCAGCATTATGCCGACGTAAAGGAGCGGCTGGTCGCCGGCAGCGATGTCGCGGTCGTCGGCATTGACGACAGCCATTCGGCGCTGATCGCCGACCGCGTGCAGCGAGCCGGCGTCAAGGTGGTCCGCATCTCGCGCCGCAACGTGGTGGCCGATGGCATCTATGCCGAGGGCACGAGACTCGTTCAGGCCGCCGGCGGCGCCATGCTGCCCTTCGTCGATCTCGACGGCATTCAGACGCTGCGCGGCAGCCACAATGCGCAGAATGCCGCGGCTGCCGTCGCCGCCTGCCTTGCGGTCGGTGTGTCCGCCGACGACATTCGCGCCGGCCTTGCCTCATTTCCCGGTCTCAAACATCGCATGCAGCCGGTCGGCCGACGCGGCCGTGTCGTCTTCGTCAACGATTCCAAGGCCACCAATGCCGATGCGGCGGCGCCGGCCCTGTCGAGCTACGACCGTATCTACTGGATTGCCGGCGGCCTGCCGAAATCTGGCGGCATCACGACGCTTGCCCCTTATTTTCCGCGTATCGCCAAGGCCTACCTGATCGGCGAGGCGGCGGCGGAATTCGCGGCGACCCTCGGCGAGGCCGTGCCCTACGAAATTTCCGGCACGCTGGAGCGCGCCGTCGCGCATGCCGCAGCCGACGCGGATCGCGACGAGGCGGCTGCTTCGGCCGTGATGTTATCCCCGGCTTGCGCAAGCTTCGACCAGTATAAGAACTTCGAAGTCAGGGGCGATGCCTTCGTCAGCCACGTGGCGGCACTTGACGGAATGACGATGCTGATCGGTCCTGTAGCAGGAGAGAAATGACATGGTAAGCCGCGCGGAACGTGGGCCTCTGGCCGATTGGTTCTGGACCATCGACCGCTTCTTCCTGGCGATGTTCATCTTCCTGATGGGCATCGGCTTCATGCTGTCGTTTGCGGCATCTCCCGCGGTCGCCGAACGTATCGGACTCGAGCCTTTCCACTTCGTCAAGCGCCATGCCGCTTTCATGATCCCGTCGATCGCCGTCATGCTCGGATTGTCCTTCCTGACACCGCGCCAGGTGCGGCGGACCGCGATCCTGCTCTTGATCATCTCGCTCGCCATGATGGTGCTGGTGCTGTTCGTCGGGCAGGAGGTCAAGGGCGGTAGGCGCTGGATCTGGATCGCCGGCCTTTCCATCCAGCCCTCGGAATTCATGAAGCCTGCCTTCGTCGTCGTCTGTGCATGGTTGTTTGCCGAACATGCGCGCCAGCCGGAAATTCCCGGCAACCTCTTTGCCATCATCCTGTTCGGCATCGTCGCGGCGCTTCTCGTTGCGCAGCCGGACCTCGGCCAGACCATCCTGACGACCGCCGTCTGGGGCGGCATGTTCTTCATGGCCGGCATGCCATGGATCTGGATCATGCTGCTCGGCATTGGCGGCGTCGGCGGCCTTTTCACCGCCTATTACGTCTTTCCGCACGTGGCGCTGCGCATCGACAAGTTCATGACCGGCGAGGGCGACACGTTCCAGATCGACACGGCGCGCGAGGCGATCATCCGCGGCAGCTGGTTCGGCCAGGGACCGGGCGAAGGCATCGTCAAGCGCATCATTCCGGACGCGCATACCGACTTCATTTTTTCTGTCGCAGCCGAGGAATTCGGCATCGTCTTCTGCATGGCGCTCGTTGCGCTGTTCACGGTGCTGGTGCTGCGCGGCCTCTCGCATGCCTATCGCGAACGCAACGACTTCAACCGCTTTGCCGTCGCCGGTCTGGTGCTGCAGATGGGCATCCAGTCTATCATCAATATCGGCGTCAATCTCGAATTGCTGCCGGCAAAGGGCATGACGCTGCCGCTGATTTCCTACGGCGGTTCGTCCATGGTGGCGATCTGCGTCACCGCCGGTTTCATTCTGGCGCTGACGCGCCATCGCCCGGAAAAACGCGCGCAGGAGCGGAGCCTTTTCCGCGTCCCGCACGGCATGCCGGCGGAGTAAGAGCTTATGAGCAAAGGCATCGTGCTGCTTGCCGCCGGGGGTACCGGCGGCCACGTGTTCCCGGCGGAGGCGCTGGCCTTCAAGCTGAAGGAGCGTGGCTACTCGGTGCATCTCGTCACCGACAGTCGCGCCGAGCGCTTTGCCGGCAAATTCCCGGCCGATGAAATTCACGTTGTGCCTTCGGCGACGATCGGTTCGAAGAACCCGGTTGCCGTCGCCCGCTCGCTGTGGACGCTGTGGAGCGGCATGCGGGCGGCCAAGCAGCTGATCCAGCGGCTGAAGCCTGTTATCGTCGTCGGTTTCGGCGGTTATCCCACCGTGCCACCGCTGCTGGCCGCCACGCGGCTCGGTATCGCCTCGATGCTGCATGAGCAGAATGCCGTCATGGGGCGCGCCAACAAGGCGCTGGCCCCGCGCGTCAAGGCGATTGCCGGCGGCTTTCTTCAGGAAAGCGGCGATGTTTTTTCCGACAAGACGGTTGCGACCGGCAATCCCGTGCGTCCGGCGATCCTTGCGGCGGCCGAACAGCCCTATCACCCCTCGCATCCCGGCGAGCCGTTCAATCTCGTCGTGTTCGGCGGCAGCCAGGGCGCGCAGTATTTCTCCAAGGCCATGCCGACGGCGATCAGCCTGCTCGACGACGGGCTACGTGCGCGGCTCCGTGTGACGCAGCAGGTGCGCCCAGAGGATATGGAGATGGTGCGCGGCTGCGTGGCGCAGCTGCAGATGGGTGCGGATATCGCGCCGTTTTTCAATGATATGGCAGAGCGTCTTGCCAAAGCGCATCTGGTGATCTGCCGCTCCGGCGCGTCCACGGTTTCGGAAATCTCCGTCATCGGCCGCCCGGCTGTGCTGGTGCCGTATCCGCATGCGCTCGACCATGATCAGGCGGCGAACGCCGCCGCACTGGCTGCGACCGGCGGGGCGAAGGTGATTGCTCAGTCCGAGCTTTCGCCGGAACGCATCGCCTCTATACTGAGCCATGTGATGAACGATCCGGAAAAGCTGTCGCACATGGCGGCTGCCGCCAAACTTGCCGGAAAACCGGATGCGGCAAACTTGCTTGCCGACATGGTTGAGGCTATTGCCGCCGGCAAGACAGTCTCAGAATTCAAGAGGACACGCGCATGAAACTGCCGAAGGCGATCGGTCTCGTCCATTTCATCGGCATTGGCGGCATCGGCATGAGCGGCATTGCCGAAGTGCTGCACAATCTCGGCCATAAGGTGCAGGGATCCGATCAGGCCGACAGCGCCAATGTCCAGCGCCTGCGTAACAAGGGCATCGAGGTCTTCGTCGGCCATCGGGCGGAAAATCTCGGTGACGCCGAGGTGGTCGTCGTGTCGACGGCGATCAAGAAGAGCAACCCGGAACTCATCGCGGCGCGCGAAAAGCTGCTGCCGGTGGTGCGCCGCGCCGAAATGCTCGCCGAGCTAATGCGCTTCCGCAATGCGATCGCCATCGGCGGCACGCACGGCAAGACGACGACCACTTCGCTGGTCGCGACCCTGCTCGAAGCCGGCGGGCTCGACCCAACCGTCATCAACGGCGGCATCATCAACGCCTACGGCACTAATGCCCGTATGGGCGAGGGCGAATGGATGGTGGTCGAGGCCGACGAATCGGACGGCACCTTCCTGAAGCTTCCGGCCGATGTCGCCGTCATCACCAATATCGATCCCGAACATCTCGACCATTACGGGAATTTCGATGCGGTGCGCGCCGCCTTCCGACAGTTCGTCGAGAACGTGCCGTTTTACGGCTTCGGCGTCATGTGCCTCGACCATCCCGAGGTGCAGTCGCTTGTCGGCCGCATCGAGGACCGCAAAATCATCACCTATGGCGAGAACCCGCAGGCCGACGTGCGTTTCAAGAACGTCCGCATCGATGGTACGCGCTCGATTTTCGACGTCGAGATCCGCCGCCGCCGCACCGGCCAGGTGACCGAGCTCAAGGGGCTGGTCATGCCCATGCCCGGGCGGCACAATATTTCCAACGCGACGGCGGCGATCGCCGTCGCCAACCGGCTCGGCATATCGAGCGTCGATATCGCCAAGGGGCTTGCTTCCTTCGGCGGCGTCAAGCGCCGCTTCACCTTGACGGGCGAATGGAACGGGGTGCAGATCTTCGACGATTACGGCCACCATCCGGTCGAGATCAAGGCGGTGCTGCGCGCTGCCCGCGAAGCCTGCAAGGGCCGCATCATCGCCGTCCACCAGCCGCACCGCTACAGCCGTCTGGCAAGCCTGTTCGAGGAATTCGCAGCCTGCTTCAACGATGCCGACAGCATTTTTCTGGCGCCCGTCTATGCTGCGGGTGAAGATGCGATCGAAGGCGTCGACTCCACGTCGCTCGTCTCGCGCATCAAATCCGGCGGCCATCGCGACGCCCGCTTCCTGTCTTCGGCCGAGCTTCTGCCGCAGATGGTTGCAGAGGTTGCAAAGCCTGGCGATTTCGTGGTTCTGTTGGGGGCTGGGAGCATCACATCCTGGGCAGCCGCACTGCCCAAACAACTGGAAGGCCTATCGGGAAAGTCCGCATGAAACAGGTGAATGGGGAAAAGCTTCTCGCGTCTCTCGGAGACGGTGTAAAGGATATCCGCGGTCGTATCACGCCGGATGCCCCCATGGACCGCGTCACCTGGTTCCGGGCCGGCGGTCTGGCCGAGCTGATGTTCCAGCCGCATGATGTCGACGATCTCATCGCCTTCCTGAAGATCCTGCCGGAAGAGGTGCCGCTGACGGTGATCGGTGTCGGCTCCAACATCCTGGTGCGCGACGGCGGCATTCCTGGAGTCGTGCTACGCCTGTCGGCCAAGGGCTTCGGTTTCGTCGAGCTGGCCGGTGAAAACCGCATCCTTGCCGGCGCCATCTGCCCGGACAAGCATGTCGCGGCGATGGCGATGGACAACGGTATCGGAGGCTTCCATTTCTACTACGGCATTCCCGGCGCCATCGGCGGCGCGGCGCGCATGAATGCCGGTGCCAACGGCGTCGAGACGCGCGAGCGGTTGGTCGAGGTCAACGCGGTCGACCGCAAGGGCAACAAGCATGTGCTTTCCAATGCCGAGATGGGCTATTCCTACCGGCATTCCGCAGCATCCGCCGACCTGATCTTCACCTCGGTACTGTTCGAGGGCTATCCGGAGGATCGCGCCCAGATCCGCGCCGAGATGGACGCCGTGCGCAATCACCGAGAGACGGTGCAGCCGGTGCGCGAGAAGACCGGCGGCTCGACCTTCAAGAACCCGCCCGGCCATTCCGCCTGGAAGCTGATCGACGAGGCGGGCTGCCGCGGCCTCGTGATCGGCGGCGCCCAGATGTCGTCGCTTCACTGCAACTTCATGATCAATATGGGGCAGGCGACCGGCTACGATCTCGAATATCTCGGCGAGCAGGTGCGCCGCGAGGTCTTCGAGAAAGACGGCATCAAGCTCGAATGGGAAATCAAGCGCCTCGGCGTCTTCATGCCTGGCCGCGAAGTGCGCCCGTTCCAGGGTGTCACCAGCGAATAATGGCTACTTCACTGCCAGTTTCAGGCCTTGGCGCGGCGTGACGACGGGCGTCCAGCCCAGAACCTTGCGTGCCTGGGATATGTCGACCTGCAGCGAACCGCAAAGGCGTTGATAGACGGCCTCCTTCCCGACAGCCTTCGCCGCCATGTGCAGCAACGCGGAGGGGAAGGGGAACAGCATCGTTTTGACGCCGAGCCCGGCGGCAATTCCTCGGATGAGCTCCGGGGTCGACAGGTCCTCACCGTCTCCGGCAAGGAAAATCTCGCCGCCGGCGGCGGGATGCGCCGCGCAGGTGATGATCAGATCGACGAGATTTTGCACCGCCACCAAGGTGCGGCGGTTCTTCAGTGAAGCGAAAGGGAGCGGTATCCGCTTGCGGACCAGCCCGACGAGAAGGGCGAAGTTGCCTCTCGCGCCTGGCCCGTAGACCAGCGGCGGGCGGATGATGACGACTTCCATGCCGGTGCGTGCGGCGATTTCGCGAAGGCCGATTTCGCTTTCCAGCTTCGAAATGCCATAGGGATCGATCGGCTTCGGCGCATCGTCATGCCCGAACGGGCGATCGTTCTCTTCGCCATTGACCTTGATGGTGCTGACGAAGACGAATCTCTTCACGCCCGCGCGGGCGGCTTGTTCGGCAAGGTTGAGCGTGGCGGCGGTGTTGGTCCGGCGGAATTCCGCCAGCGGATCGGCTGCGCGGTCATTCATGATGTGAACGCGGGCGGCAAGATGGAGAATGACGTCGACGCCTGCAAGTGCCGCCATCCAGTCGGTGCTGTCGGTCATTTCAATCGGAAAATGCCTGACATCATCAGGAAAGACAGATGTTTGGGATCTGGTGGTGACCACAAGATCGCAAATCTTCTCTGCATGCAGCCGCTCCACGAGTGGACTACCGACGAAGCCGGCCGCGCCGGTGACGAGGCATCGCATGATCTTCTCCCTGCTCAATCCATGCGCCTTCGCTAACCGGAAGTCAGACCCGCATCAATAAAAAAGCAGGGATGACGGCCCGCCGCGGCTCTCTGCATTAATCAATCAAGCTGCAGGCCGCCGTTGCGGGATGACATCTCAGTCCTTTGACTGAGTCCGTCGCAGTCCAGCGTCACACGATATCTTATTGAAGAGATGGGATTTTTCGCCGCTGCTCGAGTCCGCCTCGGGATGGTGCGGGAATGGCGGCGAGATGAGCAAAAGGTAAAAGATCGCGAATTTCCAGGACAGAAGTTAACGAAAGTAAACACTTCATTAACCATAATGATGCTCTAATGCATGCAGGTCGGACAAAGGCCCGAAACGACGCAGAAAGCTTCGCGCAAGCGTCGTTTTCAAAGTTGGAAGTTATTTTGGGGGTGTTGATGAGTCGCAAGCATGTCGCTGTCCTGATGGGCGGATTTTCCTCGGAACGGCCCGTCAGCCTTTCCTCGGGAAAGGCTTGCGCAGCAGCCCTCGAAGCCGAAGGCTTCAAGGTGACATGCATCGATGTCGCGCGCGACGTTTCCGAAAAGCTTGCGGCGCTGAAGCCCGATGTCGTTTTCAACGCACTTCACGGACCCTTTGGTGAGGATGGCACCATTCAGGGCATCCTCGAATATCTCGAGATCCCCTATACACATTCGGGTGTGCTTGCCTCGGCGCTGGCGATGGACAAGGACAAGGCGAAGCTCGTCGCTGCCGCTGCCGGCATTCCGGTTGCCGAATCACAGGTTGTCAACCGATTCGCCTTTCCTTCGACGCATCCGATGAAGCCGCCCTATGTGGTGAAGCCGGTTCGCGAGGGGTCGAGCTTCGGCGTCGTCATCGTTACCGAAGATCAGGCGCATCCACCGCAGGTCGTCAGCTCGCCCGATTGGCATTATGGCGAGGACGTTCTCGTCGAGCGCTATGTCTATGGCCGCGAGCTCACCTGCGGCGTCATGGGCGACGTCGCGCTTGGTGTCACCGAGGTGGTGCCGCAGGGACACAATTTCTATGATTACGATTCCAAGTATGCAGCGGGCGGTTCAAAACACGTCATCCCGGCAAAAATTTCACCGAATATTTACCAAAAAATACAAACATTGGCCCTAAGGGCGCATCAGGCAATCGGTTGTCGCGGCGTCAGTCGGTCCGACTTTCGTTACGACGATCGTTTCTCCGAAGACGGCGAAATCATCTGGCTGGAGGTCAATACCCAGCCAGGTATGACTCCAACCTCGCTCGTGCCCGAAATGGCCGGCCATGCCGGTTATTCCTTTGGTGAGTTTCTCCGGTGGATGGTGGAGGACGCGTCTTGTTTGCGTTGACGGTCAAGAGGATAGGGCGCCCCAGCCATCATGCCGTGCTTCCGACCGTGGAAGCCGAAGAGCGATTCGTCCTGCCGCGTCCGCTGCGTCGCGTCACTCGTTTCCTGATCAGCCTCGGCAGCGGCCGTATCTATATCCCGGCCCATACGGGCACCGTTTCGGCGCTGGCCTTCCTGGCTGCGACGGGGCTTTACGGCATGTCGCTCGGCGGTCACACGGAAGCCGTCGCCCAGGCGACGACGACGGCGGCCGGTTTTGCAATCGAGGACGTCAAGGTCTCCGGCAATTCGGAAACCTCCGAAATCGAGATCCTGCAGCTGATCGGCCTCGACGGCACGACCTCGCTGGTTGCACTCGACGTCGATGCCGCTCGCCGGAAGATCGCCCATCTTCCCTGGGTCGAAAGCGTCGAGGTCCGCAAGGTCTATCCGAAGACGATCGAGGTGAAGCTCAAGGAGCGCCAGGCCTATGCAATCTGGCAGCACGGGCAGGAGCTTTCGCTGATCGAAAAGAACGGCAGCGTCATTGCGCCGCTGCGCGACAACAAATTTTCGTCGCTGCCGCTCGTCGTCGGTCGCGATGCGGAAACGGCAGCGGCTTCGCTCGATGACGCCTTCTCGAAGTGGCCCGACGTGAAGGCGCGCGTGAAGGCTTATGTCTGGATATCCGGCCGTCGCTGGGACCTGCACATGGATAATGGCGTCGTCGTCAAGCTGCCGGAAGACGGCATCGACCAGGCGCTGGCGACGCTGTCGGCGTTCGACAAGCAGCATCAACTGCTGGAGCGCGACATCGCTGCGGTCGATCTGAGATTGCCGGACAGAACCGCCATCCAGCTGACGCCGGAAGCGGCGGTTCGCCGGCAGACGGCGGTAACGGAGCGTACCAAAGAATTGAAGAAGGCGGGGCAGAATATATGAGCTTGTTCGGTTCATCCCATTTCGGATTGCCGCGCCTGAAGCCGCTTTCGTCGAAGCGGTCGCATATCGTTTCGGTGCTCGACATCGGCTCGACCAAGGTGGTCTGCATGATCGGCCGGCTGACGCCGCGCGAGGAAAGTCAGATCCTGCCGGGACGCACGCACAATATCGAGATCATCGGCATCGGCCACCAGCGCTCTCGGGGTATCAAGACCGGCGTCATCGCCGACCTCGACGCGCTGGAAGGCGTCATCCGTCTCGCCGTCGATGCGGCCGAGCGCATGGCCGGGCTGACCGTCGAGAGCCTGATCGTCAACCTGACGGCCGGCCGCCTGGGCAGCGACATCTATACCGCGACGATCGATCTCGGCGGCCAGGAGGTCGAGCTCAACGATCTGAAGAAGGTGCTGTCGGCTGCCTGCCAGCAGTCGCTGCGCCAGGATCGTTCGGTGCTGCATTCGCTGGCGACCGGCTTCTCGCTCGACGGCGAGCGCGGCATCCGCGATCCGCTGGCGATGTACGGCGACGCGCTCGGCGTCGACATGCATGTCGTCACCGCAGAGCGCTCGGCGCTCAAGAATCTCGAGCTCAGCGTCAACCGCGCGCATCTGTCGGTCGAAGGTATTGTCGCGACGCCCTATGCATCGGGCCTTGCCGCTCTGGTCGACGACGAGGTCGAACTCGGCTGCGCGGCGATCGACATGGGCGGCGGCACGACGACCATTTCGGTCTTTGCCGAAGGCAAGCTCGTTCATACGGATGCCGTCGGCCTCGGCGGCCATCACGTCACCACCGACCTGGCGCGCGGCCTTTCGACCCGCATCGAGGATGCGGAACGTCTGAAGGTCGTGCACGCCTCGGCCCTTTCGAATTCCTCCGACGAGCGCGAGCTGATCTCGATCCCGCCGATCGGCGAGGACGATCGCGACCAGCCGTCGCAGGTGCCGCGGGCACTGGTTTCACGCATCGTTTCGGCGCGAATCGAAGAGACGATGGAGCTGATCCGCGACCGCATCCAGCGCTCGGGTTTCAGTCCGATCGTCGGCAAGCGCGTCGTCTTGACCGGCGGCGCAAGCCAGCTGACCGGCCTTGCCGAGGTGGCGCGGCGCATCCTTGCCCGCAACGTCCGCATCGGCCGTCCAATGGGCGTTTCGGGGCTGCCGACGGCGGCCAAGGGGCCGGCCTTTTCGACGGCCGTCGGCCTGATGATCTATCCGCAGGTCGCGGACATGGAGACACATGCGTCACAGAGCGGTCTGCTCATGTCGCTTGGGGGAAATAACAGCCGCATAGCCCGGATGGGCCAGTGGCTGAAGGAAAGCTTCTGAAATTTGAGTAATTGGCCGGCGTGGCGATGCGGCCAGAGAGAGAAGGAACAGGTACCATGACCATCAAGCTGCAAAAGCCTGACATCACAGAGCTGAAGCCGCGCATCACCGTGTTCGGCGTCGGTGGCGGTGGCGGCAACGCCGTCAACAACATGATCACCGCCGGCCTCCAGGGCGTCGACTTCGTCGTCGCCAACACGGATGCCCAGGCGCTGACCATGACGAAGGCCGAACGGGTCATCCAGCTCGGCGCCAACGTCACCGAGGGCCTCGGCGCAGGTTCGCAGCCGGAAGTCGGCCGCGCGGCCGCCGAAGAGTGCATCGACGAGATCATCGATCACCTGAACGGCACGCATATGTGCTTCGTCACCGCCGGCATGGGCGGCGGCACCGGCACGGGCGCTGCGCCCGTCGTTGCACAGGCCGCCCGCAACAAGGGCATCCTGACGGTCGGCGTCGTCACCAAGCCATTCCATTTCGAAGGCGGCCGCCGCATGCGCCTCGCCGAGATGGGCATCCAGGAACTGCAGAAGTCTGTCGACACGCTGATCGTCATTCCGAACCAGAACCTCTTCCGCATTGCCAACGACAAGACGACCTTCGCCGACGCCTTCGCGATGGCCGACCAGGTTCTCTATTCGGGCGTTGCCTGCATTACCGACCTGATGGTGAAGGAAGGTCTCATCAACCTCGACTTCGCCGACGTCCGCTCGGTGATGCGCGAAATGGGCCGCGCGATGATGGGCACCGGCGAAGCCTCCGGCGCCGGCCGTGCACTGCAGGCCGCCGAAGCCGCGATCGCCAACCCGCTGCTCGACGAAACCTCGATGAAGGGCGCCCAGGGCCTGTTGATCTCGATCACCGGCGGTCGCGACCTCACGCTCTTCGAAGTCGACGAAGCCGCGACCCGTATCCGCGAGGAAGTCGATCCGGACGCCAACATCATCCTCGGCGCCACCTTCGACGAATCGCTCGAAGGCATCATCCGCGTCTCGGTCGTCGCAACCGGTATCGACCGGGCGATCAGCGAAGCCGCGGAACGCAACTTCCAGCCGGTTGCAAAGCCCGCTATCCGTCCTTCCGCGGCTGTTGCTCCGGCAGCGGCCGCAGTCCAGCCTGCGCCGGTGATGCAGGCACCAAAGGCCATTGATCCGATCGCGCAGACCATCCGCGAAGCCGAGATGGAACGCGAGCTCGAAATCCCGGCCCCGCGTGCCGCCGCGCCGCTTCAGCAGCCGGCTGCACAGCAGGAAGTCTTCCGCCCGCAGAGCAAGATCTTCGCGCCTGCACCGGAAGCTCCGGCCATGCGTCCTCAGGTGCAGCAGCAGGCTCCGGCGCCGGTGATGAGCCAGCCGGTGATGAGCCAGCCCATCCAGCAGCAGCCCATCCAGTCGCAGCCGGTCCGGCAGGAGCCGATCATCCGTCAGGCGGCTGAACCGGTTCGCATGCCGAAGGTCGAAGACTTCCCGCCGGTCGTCCAGGCCGAGCTCGACCACCGCACGCAGGCGGCTTCCGCGCATGGCCAGGAAGAGCGCGGCCCCATGGGTCTGCTCAAGCGAATCACCAATTCGCTCGGACGCCGCGACGATGACGCGGTTGCCGCCGACATGACCGCCGCACCGCCGGCCGCTTCCCAGCAGCGCCGTCCGCTGTCGCCGGAGGCAAGCCTCTACGCGCCGCGCCGCGGCAATCTCGACGATCAAGGTCGCGCGGTTCCGCAGGCCCGGATGATGCAGGAAGATGACCAGCTGGAAATTCCGGCATTCCTGCGCCGCCAGTCGAACTGAGATCGGCGCTTCGGCACCGTTCATGCCCGGGATCCAGGTCCCGGGCATTGCTGTTTTTCGGCCTCGGATTCCCCAGCAAATTCAATCGCGTGACTTCGTAACAATGCGAAAGAAACAGTGATTTGGATTGGAGGGCCGGCGCACGTAAGTATGGTGCAAGGAAACTGCGCTAGGAGACTCTTCAACGAGGCTCCTGTTGCAGAACGAATGAGAACCGCACCGTGGGACAGATCACTGGAGCGGAAGAATAAAGGCAGATTTTATGGCAATTGGCTTGCTGGGTTTTCAAACGACGGTATCGCGTCCCGTGACGCTCTCAGGCATCGGGGTCCATTCGGGTGCGAATGTCTCGATCACGCTGAACCCGGCGGAATCGGACACCGGCGTCGTTTTCCAGCGCCTGCACGACAATGGCGATGTTACCGAACTTAAGGCCGTCTCTTCGCAGGTGGGCAATACCGACCTCTGCACCGTGCTCGGCTTTTCGCCGACGCATTCGGTCGCGACGATCGAACATGTCATGGCCGCCATCTATGCGCTCGGCCTCGACAATGTGGTGATTGAAGTGCAGGGCGCCGAAATGCCGATCATGGACGGCAGTTCGCTGCCTTTCGTCGAGGCGATCGAGCAGGCCGGTCTTGTCTCGCTCGGCGTCAAGCGCCGCTATATTCGCATCACCAAGCCGGTACGAATCGAGCATGGCGGATCCTGGAGCGAATTCCGTCCCTATGACGGCACGCGCTTCGAGGTCGAGATCGATTTCGACTGCCCGCTGATCGGCCGGCAGAAATGGGCCGGCGACATGAGCGCAACGGTCTTCAAGACCGAGCTTTCCCGCGCCCGCACCTTCGGCTTCATGCGCGATGTCGAGCGGCTCTGGGCTTCGGGCCATGCGCTCGGCTCGTCGCTCGAAAATTCCGTCGTCATTTCCGATGACAACACCGTCATCAACGTCGAAGGGCTGCGTTACGCCAAGGACGAGTTCGTCCGCCACAAGACGCTCGATGCCGTCGGCGACCTGTCGCTCGCCGGCGTCCAGTTTATCGGTTGCTACCGTTCCTATCGTGGCGGCCACAAGATGAATGCCAATGCTTTGAAGGCGCTGCTCGCCGATCCCTCCGCTTATGAAGTGGTCGAGACGTCGACGCCGCGCCAGCGCGTCGCTGCTCGGGAAATGATCGCCGTCAGCGCTTCGGAATTCGCTCCCTGGTCGGCATGACCTCCAGCATATTCTTAAGACCAGGCCGCCTCTTTCCCGGAGGCGGTTTTTTTATGTCCGCTCGCGTTCCGGCGATTGGTATTTTCCGGCAGATGCTTAGCCGCGTGGCTCGGGAAGAAGAGGAAAAGCCGGTCATTCTGCCGCTGCTGCCACAAAAATGCGTTAATGCCTTATCATTGCGTTGCTCTTGATGCACATTTGTGGCTAGAAACGCCAGCGAGGCGTGGCTGCCGAGGAGCGAGCGGCGGCAGTGGGGTTCTTTGGAATGGGTTATGCAGGATCTGAAGGTATGATGAAGACAGCGCGCGCTTTGTTCGCATCGCTTCTGGTGCTCAGCGCAGGCGCCTCGATATCCGGCTGCCAGTCGGACCCCGATATCGACATCACCAAGCTCGGCCTCGAAACCGACCCGCCCGACGTGCTCTACACCCAGGGCCTTGCCAATATGAAGGCCGGCAACATGGCGGAAGCGGCACGCAAGTTCGACGCCATCGACCGCGAAAACCCGTTCTCCGAATGGGCGCGCAAGGCGCTTGTGATGAGCACCTTCGTCAAATATCGCCAGGGCAAGCTCGACGACGCGCTGGCCTCGGGCAACCGTTACATGGCGCAATATCCGAAGTCCCAGGATGCCGCCTATGTGCAGTATCTCGTCGGTCTCACCTATTCCAAGCAGATCGTCGACGTGACGCAGGACCAGCGCGCCGCCGCCAAAACGATCGAGGCGATGCAGGCCGTCGTCGACAACTATCCGAACTCCGAATATGTCGACGACGCGCAGGCCAAGATCCGCTTCGCGCGCGACCAGCTCGCCGGCAAGGAAATGCAGATCGGCCGCTACTATATGGAGCGGAAGGAATATCTCGCTGCGATTTCGCGCTTCCGCATCGTCGTCGAGAAATATCCGAACACCAACCAGATCGAAGAGGCGCTCGCCCGTCTCGTTGAAGCCTATTACGCCATGGGCATCGTCGACGAAGCGCAGACCGCGGCAGCCGTACTTGGTCACAACTACCCCGACAGCCAGTGGTACGCCGATTCCTACAAGCTGCTGCAGACCGGTGGCGCCGAGCCGCGTGAAAACAAGGGCTCGTGGATCGCTGCGGCAGGCAAGAAACTCCTGCTCGGTTCCTAAGTCCATGCTGATCCAGCTTTCGATCCGCGATATCGTCCTGATCGAGCGGCTGGATCTTGCCTTCGAGACCGGCCTTTCCGTGCTGACGGGTGAGACCGGAGCGGGCAAATCCATTCTGCTCGACAGTCTTTCGCTGGCGCTCGGCGGGCGTGGCGACGGCGGCCTTGTGCGCCATGGCGAGGACAAGGGCCAGGTGACGGCGGTGTTCGACGTCGGCACGGACCACGGCGCTCGCGCGCTGCTCAGAGAAAACGGCATCGACGATGAGGGCGATCTGATCTTCCGTCGCCAGCAATCGGCGGACGGGCGCACCAAGGCCTATGTCAACGACCAGCCGGTCAGCGTGCAGCTGATGCGCCAGGCCGGCCAGATGCTGGTCGAGATCCACGGCCAGCATGACGATCGCGCCCTTGTCGACACCAATGCCCACCGCACGCTGCTCGATGCCTTCGCCGGCCTCACCGACGAGGTCTCGGAGGTTGCCCGCCTCTATCGCCTCTGGCGCGACAGCGAGCGGACGCTGAAGAAGCACCGAGAGAAAGTGGAGAGTGCTGCGCGCGAAGCCGATTACCTGCGTTCTTCCGTCGACGAGCTTCAAAAGCTGTCGCCGCAGGACGGCGAAGAGGAGGAGCTCGCCGAAAGCAGGCAGAAGATGATGAAGGCCGAGCGGATCGCCGGCGACATTGCCGAAGCTTCCGAATTCCTGAACGGCAATGCTTCGCCGGTGCCCCATATCGCCTCGCTGGTGCGCCGGCTGGAGCGCAAGAGCCATGAGGCGCCGGGACTGCTCGAAGACACCGTGACGCTGCTCGATGCCGCGCTCGATCAGCTTTCCAACGCCCAGATGGAAGTCGAGGCAGCGCTGCGCAAGACCGAATACGATCCCCGGGAGCTGGAGCGGGTGGAGGAGCGGCTGTTCGCGCTGCGGGCCGCGTCGCGCAAATATTCCGTGCCGGTCACCGAGCTGCCGGCGCTTGCCGTTCGCATGATCGCCGATCTTGCCGATCTCGACGCGGGCGAAGAAAAGCTTGCGCGGCTGGAAGCCGAGGTCGGCCTGGCGCGGGAGAATTACGATACCGCGGCACGCGCACTCTCCGACAAGCGCCATCATGCCGGCACGGCGCTGGCCGCGGCCGTCATGGCCGAGCTGCCGGCGCTGAAGCTCGAACGCGCCCGTTTCATGGTCGAGATCACCACCGATCCGCAGGAGGCGCTTGCCGAAGGCATCGACGTCGTCGAGTTTCATGTCCAGACCAATCCGGGCACGCGGCCGGGCTCGATCATGAAGGTCGCCTCCGGCGGCGAACTGTCGCGTTTCCTGCTGGCGCTGAAGGTGGCGCTCGCCGATCGCGGATCGGCGCCGACGCTCGTCTTCGACGAAATCGATACCGGTGTGGGCGGCGCCGTGGCCGATGCGATCGGCCAGCGACTGAAGCGCCTCTCCGATCGGGTGCAGGTTCTATCGGTCACGCATGCGCCGCAGGTCGCCGCCAGGGCGGCGACACATCTTTTGATCTCCAAGGGGCCGGCGGCCGAGGGCTCCGAAAAGATCGCCACGCGGGTGGCGACGATGGCGCAGACGGACCGCACCGAGGAGATCGCCCGCATGCTGGCCGGTGCGTCGGTGACCGAAGAGGCGAGGGCGGCCGCCAAGCGGCTGCTGGCCGGCAACGGCTGATCGCCTAACCCGATTTAAGGCTGCAGCGTGACAAGCACTGCGCTTCGCGCTATGCGCATCTTTCCGATCCGAGCGATCCGTTGCCATGCGCCTTTTCCATTTCAGCGATGATCCCGATATCCCGGTGTTTGAGCCGCGCCCTGTTCTCATTCCCACGGTTCGCCCGGTAGGCCGGGAATGGCTGAACGGTCCGCTCGTCTGGGCGATCGATGGCGATCATGATTTCATGTATCTCTTCCCGCGTGACTGCCCGCGCATCCTGATCTGGGCAAAACCCGAAACACCGGAGACGGAGCGGCGGCACTGGCTCGGTGACTGGCGCGCTGTCGCCTTCGTCGAGCGTCATTGGCTGGAAAGGCTCAAGGCAGAGACGATCCATCGCTACGAGATGCCCGTTGAGGATTTCGAAGACCTTGACGATGCGGGCATGTGGGTGTCGCGCAGACGCGTCAGTCCGACGGAGCGGATGGCCATGTCGCGGCTCGATCGCGAGTTTGCGCCGCGTGGGGTGGAACTTCGGATGGTCGATAGTCTCCGGCCGCTGAAGGGCCTCTGGACCACCGGCCTACATGTCAGCGGCATTCGGCTGCGCTATGCGCGGGATTGGTCATAGGGCGGAGAGGTGGGCGGCCTGTCCGATAGCGGGACATCCGGCATGCAGCATATCCACCCTCTCTTTTCATCCTGCAATTTTGCTCTAAAAACGATGCAGATTTCTAGCCAGATTCTCTGGAGTGATGTTCCATGTCCACCGAAGGTTCCGCCGTCGACACATTGACGATCGAAGAGGCTGCCGCCGAGCTTGAGCGGCTGGCCAAGGAGATCGCGCATCACGATGCGCTCTATCACGGCAAGGACCAGCCGGAGATATCGGATGCCGATTACGACGCGCTGAAGCGCCGGAATGATGCGCTGGAGGTGCGGTTTCCCGAACTGATCCGCGAGGACAGCCCGTCGCGGCACGTCGGCGCCGCTCCCTCCGTCACCTTTTCGCCGGTCGTCCATGCGCGGCCGATGCTGTCGCTCGACAACACGTTTTCGCAGGAGGACGTGCAGGATTTCGTCGCCGGCGTCTATCGCTTCCTCGGCCGCCTGCCGGACCAGTCGATCGCCTTTACCGCCGAACCGAAGATCGACGGCCTGTCGATGTCGATCCGTTACGAAAACGGCAGGCTGGTTACGGCCGCCACGCGTGGCGACGGCACGACGGGGGAAAACGTCACCGCCAATATCCGTACCATCGCCGAAATTCCGAATGAGTTGCCGAAGGGCGTTCCTGCCGTGGTGGAGATTCGCGGCGAGGTCTATATGGCCAAGAGCGATTTCCTGGCGCTGAACCGGCAGATGGAGGCGGAGGGCAAGCAGACCTACGTCAATCCGCGCAATACCGCCGCCGGATCGTTGCGCCAGCTCGACGCCAAGGTGACGGCCAGCCGCAAGCTGAAATTCTTCGCCTATGCCTGGGGCGAGATGGCGGAGATGCCTGCCGACACGCAGTTCGGCATGGTGCAGACCTTCAAGGACTGGGGTTTTCCGGTCAACCCGCTGATGAAGCGGCTGAATTCGGTCGCCGACATCCTGGCGCATTACGACGAGATCGGCCTCGAGCGCCCGGATCTCGATTATGACATCGACGGCGTCGTCTATAAGGTCGACAGCCTGGAATTACAGCAGCGCCTCGGCTTCCGCTCGCGTTCGCCGCGCTGGGCGACGGCGCACAAGTTTCCCGCGGAACAGGCCTTCACCGAGGTCGAGAAGATCGAGATCCAGGTCGGCCGCACCGGCGCGCTGACGCCGGTGGCGCGGCTGAAGCCGATCACGGTCGGCGGTGTGGTCGTCACCAATGCGACGCTGCACAACGAGGATTACATCAAGGGCATCGGCAATAGCGGTGAGCGTATCCGGCCGGAGGAACACGATATCCGCGAGGGTGATACGGTCATCGTCCAGCGCGCCGGCGACGTCATTCCGCAGATCCTCGACGTGGTGATGGAGAAGCGGCTGGCCGAGGCAAAGCCCTACGAATTCCCGAAGACCTGCCCGGTCTGCGGCTCGCATGCCGTGCGCGAGGTCAACGAGAAGACCGGCAAGATGGATTCGGTGCGCCGCTGCACCGGCGGCTTCATCTGCCGGGCGCAGGCGACGGAGCATCTGAAGCACTTCGTCTCGCGCAACGCCTTCGATATTGAGGGGCTCGGCTCCAAGCAGATCGACTTCTTCTTCGAAAACGAGGATCCGTCGCTGCAGATCCGCACCGCGCCGGAGATCTTCACCCTGGAGAAGCGGCAGCAGAATTCGCTGACCAAGCTTGAGAATATCGACGGCTTCGGCAAGGTCAGTGTCGGCAAGCTCTATGCGGCGATCAACGAACGGCGCAGCATTGCGCTCCATCGCTTCATCTATGCGCTCGGCATCCGTCATGTCGGCGAAACCACGGCGAAGCTGCTGGCGCGCTCCTACGGCACTTACGAAGCCTTTGCGACGGCGATGAAGGAAGCAGCACCGCTGTCCGGCGATGCCTGGAACGATCTCAACGCCATCGAGGGCATCGGCGAGGTCGTGGCGCGTGCCATGGTCGAATTCTACAAGGAGCCGCGCAATGTCGAGGTGATCGGCAGCCTGCTCGTCGAAGTAACGCCCGCGGAGGCTGAACAGCCGGTGACGGCAGGAAGCCCGGTCGCCGGCAAGACCGTGGTCTTCACCGGCTCGCTGGAAAAATTCACTCGCGACGAGGCGAAGGCGAGGGCGGAAAGCCTCGGCGCCAAGGTGGCGGGCTCGGTGTCGAAGAAGACCGACATCGTCGTCGCTGGTCCTGGCGCCGGCTCCAAGCTCGACAAGGCGCGCGAGCTCGGGGTGCAGACCATGGACGAGGATGAGTGGCTGGCGCTGATCAGCGGGTGAGAAGATGACGGCGGGCCGTCAGCCTGGTTCGCTCAAGGTCTCAGCCTCGCCATGGTATAGGCGTCGACATACTCTCCCGATCGAAAACCGAAGGCCCTCAGCAGACCTTCCCGCTCGAAGCCGAATTTCTCATAGAGGCCGATGGCAGCGTGGTTGTCGGTATAGACGGTCAGTTCCAGCCGCTTGACGTCAAGCCAGTCGTCGGCGGCCTCGACCATGGCGCCGAGCAGGATGCGTCCGAAACCGCGGCCGGTGAAATCGTCATGCACGCCCATGCCGACGCTTGCGACGTGCTGCCGGCGGCCGCCGAGGCGATTGAGGCCGCAATTGCCGACAATCTTGCCGTCGAGCGTGACGACAAGGTTGAGCGCGCCGGCTGACGGATTTTCCATATTTTTGCGAACCTCTTCGACCCTTTGGTAGGGCGGCCGCAACGTGCCGGCGCGGTAGTCCGGCAAATTCATGAGATCGGTAAGTTCTTCCGCATCGGAAAGGCGGACTGAACGCACCAGGATGCCGTCCGGCAGGCGCGCTCGGCGGCTCGGTTCATTCTCTTCATTTTCGGACATTGGATGCTCTCCTTAAGGTTCAGGAGGAGAGCCGAGTTTCGAAACCCTGCTCGCCTCGGCAGGGTTTTCGGGATGATCGGATCGCTGCTAACGCGCCATTGCTCCCGCGTACCCTGCAAGGGTCATGGTGTGATGGATGAGCGCAGCCATGGTTACGGAACCGATCATGGGTAGCAATCTTGGATATCTGCGCGGAAATGTCAACCACAGGGCGTATCGAATTTGCGCGACCGCACGCGGGGCGGTATTCCTGTGGCCGGGGAACGATTCGGTATGCAGCATTGAAGACCATTGCGATTGATTTCGAGACGGCAAACGAGCAGCGCGGCAGCGCCTGTTCCGTCGGCCTCGCCTGGATCGAAGAGGGCAGGGTGACGCGCGTCGAGGAACGGCTGATCCGGCCGCGCGACATGCGCTTTTCCGGGATGAATATCGCCATCCACGGCATCCGGCCGGAGCATGTCGAGGATGCGCCTGAGTTTCCCGAGGTGATGGACGAGTTTCATGAGGATATCAGCGGCGCGACGATGATCGCGCACAACGCGGCCTTCGATTTTAGCGTCTGGCGGGCGAGCCTCGATCTCTACCGGCAATCCTATCCGGAACTCACCTATCTTTGCAGCCTGAAGATGGCGCAGCGGATCTGGCCGCATTTCCTCTCCCATCGGCTGAACCTGATCGCCGAGTATCTCGGCCTGCGTTTCATGCACCACAACGCCGCCGAGGATGCTGCGGTCTGCGCGGCAGCCGCGATCGAGATGGCCAAGGCGGTCAAGGCGAAAGCCGTCGCGGCGATCCCGGCACTAATCGGCATGACGCCCGGACGGCTGACGGCGCGTGGCTACGCGCCTTGCACCTGCCGAAAGGCCTGAGTCATTGCTTGCAAAGCACGGGCGCGTGCCTATCTAGAATTCGCCAATTCAAAGCGATAGAGCGCTTTCAGCACGTCCCGTCGAACGTGCGGCGCTCCAGGGAGACGCCATGTCCAAGCCGCGCAATCTTTTCCTCGCCGCCTTCTCCTTCGCCGCCCTTTCCGCTGGCGCCGTCTCGGCCGAAGTCGTCGGCAAGGTCGGCGTCGACTGGATCGGCAACGACATCATCGTCGAGGCGCTCTCCGATCCCGAGGTCAAAGGTGTCACCTGCCACGTCACCTATTTCGATCGCAGCCTGATCGACCGCTTCAAGAACGGCAACTGGTTCGAAGATCCGTCCAACAGTTCCATCGCCTGCCGGCAGACCGGACCGATCGAGATCGGCAATATCGACCTGTCCAAGGACGGCAGCGAGGTGTTCCGCCAGGGCATGTCGCTGATCTGGAAGACGCTGGTCGTCAACCGCATCTACGACAAGGCGAACGACACGCTGATCTATCTCGCCCATTCCCGGGAGCTGACGGATGGATCGGCGAAGATGTCGATTTCGACGATTCCGCTCTATGGGCAGAACGTGACCTGGAAGAATGGGAAGCCGTAGGGCTAAGCACGTCGGATATCTGGTCGTTCGTAAAGACCCCGCCCCAAACCCCTCCCCACAAGGGGGAGGGGCTTAACTTGCCGCACCGACTTCCAGATCTTCGATGTTTCGCGAGAAGCGCGGCGGAGACTCGGGCTAGTCCCTACCTCCTATGGGGAGGGGTTTGGGGCCAGGTTTTTAGATTCGGAAAGCCGCCGACCGCATCAAACAAAAAGGCCCGGACGATGAACTGACCCCCGAAAGTTGGACATCCACCTTCGGGGGTTTTGCATGTCCAAATACAGCCTGGCTTTCAAGCAGTCTGTTGTTGAGTTTTACGGGAATGGCGAGCGTAGCTATCAAG
>NZ_ML133594.1 GCF_003985125.1 Rhizobium phaseoli | reverse complement strand
CGCTTCCGTCGCTTCGCTCCGCCGCGCCCGCCCAGGCCGATGAGGCACCAAGCAGCGCACACGACAGAATGAAAACTGTCAGGTATCATCCCGGTCCAAAGTGTCGACCATCAACCCGGTCGTTCACCCACGGCACGCCATCGCTAATCGCACGCAGCCGGAAAGAAGCGCAGATCCGTCGCTTCGACGCGTTCGGTCAATCGTCCGTCGCAGATTGCAAGAATAGTATCCAGCACGGATGGCAGTTCTCTCAGTACGTCCACATTCCAGAAGCGAACGACCGACCAGCCATTGCCGATCATGAAGGTATCCCGAATTGCGTCCCGCCGATCATCCGCGTGCTGACTGCCGTCGATTTCGACCACCAACCGAAGTTCACGAGAGGCGAAATCAGCAAAATAGGGGCCGATCGGCAATTGCCGGACGAATTTATGTTCGTTGAGCCGCCGGTCGCGCAGTTCGTTCCATAGTTTGCCCTCCGCGTCGTTGTCGGACTGGCGCAATGATCGCGCTCGAGCGGTGGTTTTCGGCTTGGGGCCTCTCATCGAAGTCGTTCCGTGTGATTTGCCCCTCACCCTAACCCTCTCCCCGTTCTACGGGGAGAGGGGACTTCAGCGCCAGCCGATTTAAGCGCCATGAGTGATGTGTGTGCGGATTCTGCAACGGAAGGTAGATTGAAGGTCAGGGCCTATGGCTCTATCGACGTATTCGGTCGATCATCTGGAAATTTCCTATGAAATAACAATTACTTAGCCTGTCACAAATGTTTCACCGATTTGACATAAAAGGACGGTGCTTACAGCGCTAAGAGAGTCCCGCCGATGAAAAATGGCACTGCGGGGGCCTCTTCAGGCCGCACTCACACAAGCCCAATGCGGGAGATTTTAATGAACACCTTCAAGCTCACCGTTGCCGCGCTCGCTGCAACTGCTGCTTTCGCTGGCGCTGCCGTCGCCCGCGACCAGATTCAGGTTGCCGGTTCGTCCACCGTCCTGCCTTACGCCAAGATCGTTGCCGAGTCCTTCGGCGAGACCTTCACCAACTTTAAGACGCCGGTCGTCGAATCCGGCGGCACGGGCGCTGGTCTGAAGGAATTCTGCAAGGGCGTCGGCGAAGACACCATCGACATTGCCAACGCTTCGCGTCCGATCAACAAGAACGAAGCCGAAGCCTGCAAGGCAGCCGGCGTAACCGACATCCAGGAAGTCAAGATCGGTTATGACGGCATCGTCTTCGCAACCGACTCGTCCAACCCCGATGTCGCTTACGTTCCGGCCGACATCTACAAGGCTCTTGCAGCCCAGGTCGTCGTCGACGGCAAGCTCGTCGCCAACCCATACAAGAAGTGGTCGGAAGTCAACCCGAAGCTCCCGGCTGTTGATATCGCTGCCTACATTCCGGGCGAAAAGCACGGCACCCGCGAAGTCTTCGAACAGAACGTTCTCGCCGCCGGCTGCAAGGCTTCCGGCGCCCTCGACGTCATCGCCAAGGAAATCTCCGACAAGGCTGCCCAGGGCAAGGCTTGCGTCGCAGTCCGCAAGGACGGCGCTGCCGTCGACATCGACGGCGATTATCCGGAAACCCTGGCGCGCATCGCCGCCAACAAGACCGGCGTCGGCGTATTCGGCCTTTCCTTCTATGAAAACAACGCCGACAAGCTCAAGGTCGCCAGCGTGAACGGCATCGTTCCGTCCACCGAAACGATCGCCAACGGCACCTACCCGGTCTCCCGCCCGCTGTTCTTCTACGTCAAGAAGGCACATCTCGGCGCCGTTCCGGGCCTGAAGGAATATGTCAACTTCTTCGTATCCGACCAGATGATCGGCCCCGACGGCCCGCTGGCCGAATACGGCCTGGTTGCTGCTCCGGACGCCGAACGCGACGCGATCCGCAAGGACGTCGAAGCCGGCAAGTCCATGTAATAACTTTGTCGGCGCGGTGCTCTGTGAGCCCGCGCCGGCATTGCTTTATGTCCCTGCGCGCCGGCCTGTCCGTTTGCAGGGTTGAAATTCCTTCTCCATGATTGGAAGCCGAAGGCAGGCTGATGAAGCCGCCGGGTTTTGGGGCTGTGGGCCTGGGGACGTAACGAATGAGCACATCCATCATACTTCTCTGCCTTGTGGCGATCGGCGCCGCCGCCTATCTGGTCGCCCGCGGCCGCGCCACGGCACTTGCCGGAGGCAGGTCCTCCGCATTGCACTCACGGCCGGCCTATTACGGCGCCTATGCGGCGATCTGGGCCGTTCTTCCCGCCCTCATCGTTCTCTGCGTCTGGCTCTCCGTCAGCCCCGGCATCATTCAGTCTTCCGTTCGCGGCGCTTTCCCTGATGACGTCAAGGCCCAGGCCGCAGTCGAGCAGGATCTGAGCTATTCGATGGTGGCAACGGTCGCCCGCGGCCTGACGATGCTGACATCCGACGAAGCCGCCGCGGTCGCAGCCGATCCGGCCGCCCTGCAGGCCAAGCTCAGCGAGAAGGGCGTGCCGCTCGCCGGCCAGCCGCAGCCTTACATGGTCGAGGCCGCCAAGACGCTCAACGCCATGAGCCTGACGAGCCGCATGGCCATGACCGCGGTCGTCTTCATTCTGGCTGTCGCCGGCGCCTTCTACGCGCTGCGCGCCATCGCGCCCCGCTTCCGCGCCCGCAACCGCGTCGAGCGCGTCATGCTCTGGGGCCTGCTGCTCGCCTCCTCGATCGCCATCCTGACGACGGTCGGCATCGTGCTGTCGATGCTGTCGGAAGCCACGCGCTTCTTTGCCGCCGTTCCCGCCGGCGAGTTCTTCTTCGGCACCGTCTGGGATCCGCGCTTTGCCGGCGCCGGCAGCTCCTCCTTCGGCCAGTTCGGCCTGATCCCGCTCTTGCTCGGCACGCTTTATATCGGCCTGGTCGCCATGCTGGTCGCCGTGCCGGTCGGGCTGTTCGCCGCCATCTACATGGCCGAATATGCGTCGCCGAAGCTGCGCGGCATCGCCAAGCCGCTGCTCGAAGTGCTGGCCGGCATTCCGACGATCGTCTACGGCTTCTTCGCGCTTGTCACCGTCGGTCCGTTCCTGCGCGATTTCTCCGCTGAGATCAGCGGCCTGCTCTCCGGCAGCTACACCAACTTCATCCAGGCGCAGAGCGTTCTGACGGCCGGCATCGTCATGGGCATCATGCTGATCCCCTACGTGTCCTCGCTGTCGGACGACATCATCACCGCCGTGCCGCGGGCGCTGCGTGACGGTTCGCTCGGTCTCGGCGCCACCCGCTCCGAAACCATCAAGAAGGTGGTCCTGCCGGCAGCCCTTCCCGGCATCGTCGGCGCACTGCTGATGACCGCCTCGCGCGCCATCGGCGAAACCATGATCGTCGTGCTGGCCGCCGGTGTCGCCGCCCGCATCCAGATCAACCCCTTCGAGCCGATGACGACGGTGACCGTCAAGATCGTCAACCAGCTGACGGGCGACCTTGAGTTCACCTCGCCGCAGACGCTGGTTGCCTTTGCCCTCGGCATCACCCTGTTCTGCATCACGCTTTGCCTCAATATCTACGCGCTCTACATCGTGCGCAAATACCGGGAGCAGTACGAATGACGGATATTGTTTCTCCCACTCAAGGTGTTACCGTTTCTAAGGCGCCCGCCCGCCGCGATATCGGCATCAAGCGCCGCTACGCCGCCGAACGCCGCTTCCAGGCCTATGGCATCGCCGCCATCACCTTCGGTCTTGTCTTCCTCTTCATCCTGCTGTGGACGGTGATCGGCAAGGGCTACACCGCCTTCCAGCAGACCGCGATCACCCTGCCGATCGAATTCACCGAGAAGACGATCGACCCGAACAACAAGCGTGCGAGCGACCCTTCGGTGCTGGTTGCCGCCAACTATCCGGTTCTGCTGCGCGACGCGATCGTCAAGCAGCTGAATATCAATGCCTCGAGCAAGCCTGACGTGCGCGATGCATCCGCCATGCTTTCCAAGAGTGCGCCGATCCAGCTGCGCGACATGGTCGTCGCCGACCCCTCGCTGATCGGCAAGACGGTCAATGTCTCCGTTCTCGCCGACGCCAATATCGACAGCGCCAACAAGGGCCAGATCGATCTTTCCGTCGATGAGAAGAACCGCAAGGTCAACGACAAGCAGGTAACCTGGATGAACCAGCTGAAGGCGAGCGGCGCTCTCCAGAAGCAGTTCAACACCGGCTTGTTCGTCAACGGCAACTCCAGCCGTCCGGAGGCTGCCGGCCTCGGCGTCGCCCTGATCGGCTCGCTCTACCTGATGCTGATCGTGCTGGTGCTGTCCCTGCCGATCGGGGTTGCCGCCTCGATCTATCTCGAGGAGTTCGCGCCGAAGAACAAGCTGACGGACCTGATCGAGGTCAACATCAACAACCTCGCCGCCGTCCCGTCGATCGTCTACGGTCTGCTCGGCCTTTCCGTCTTCATCAACTTCATCGGCCTGCCGCGCTCGGCCTCGCTGGTCGGCGGCCTGGTGCTGACGCTGATGACCCTGCCGACGATCATTATCGCCACCCGCGCAGCCCTGCGCGCCGTGCCGCCGTCGATCCGCGCCGCAGCCTTGGGTCTCGGCGCCTCGAAGATGCAGATGGTCTTCCACCATGTCCTGCCACTTGCCATGCCCGGCATCCTCACCGGCACGATCATCGGCTTGGCGCATGCGCTCGGCGAGACCGCGCCGCTGCTCTTGATCGGCATGGTCGCCTTCGTCGCCAACGCGCCGGCGACACCGCTCGAGCCCTCGACGGCCCTGCCGGTGCAGGTCTATATGTGGGCGAACGAGGCCGAACGGGCCTTCGTGGAGCGTACTTCGGGTGCCATCATCGTTCTGCTCCTGTTCCTGATCGTCATGAACATGGGCGCCATCCTCTTGCGTCGTCGCTTCGAGCGCCGCTGGTAAACGGAGTTAAACATCATGAACATGTTGACGGAAGCTGCAGTTGAAAAGGCGCTGGATCAGAAGATGAGCAACGTCCCGTATAAAATGATCGGACAGGATGTCTCGGTTTACTATGGCGAGAAGCGCGCGCTTTTCGATGTGAACCTGAACATCCGCGAAAACACCGTAACCGCGTTGATCGGCCCGTCGGGCTGCGGCAAGTCGACCTTCCTGCGAAGCCTCAACCGCATGAACGATACGATCGAGGGCTGCCGCGTCGCCGGCAAGATCACCCTCGACGGCGACGATATCTATGATCCCGACATTGACGTCGTCGAGCTGCGCGCCCGCGTCGGCATGGTGTTCCAGAAGCCGAACCCGTTCCCGAAGTCGATCTATGAAAACGTCTCCTACGGCCCGCGCATCCATGGCCTGGCCAAGTCGAAGGCCGATCTCGACCAGATCGTCGAGACCAGCCTGCAGCGCGCCGGCCTCTGGAACGAGGTCAAGGACCGCGTGCACGAATCCGGCACCGGTCTCTCCGGCGGTCAGCAGCAGCGCCTGTGCATCGCCCGCGCCGTCGCCGTCAGCCCTGAGGTCATCCTGATGGACGAGCCCTGTTCGGCGCTCGACCCGATCGCCACCGCCAAGGTCGAGGAGCTGATCCACGAGCTGCGCGAGAACTACACGATCGTCATCGTCACCCACTCCATGCAGCAGGCCGCGCGCGTGTCGCAGCGCACCGCCATGTTCCACCTCGGCAATCTCGTCGAGGAGAACGACACCGACAAGATGTTCACCAATCCGGACGATCCGCGCACCCAGGACTACATCATGGGTCGCTTCGGCTGATTGCGGTCATCCGAAGCCTTCCCCTTATTCGAGGACAAAGCCCCATGGCATCGACACATATTTATTCTGCCTATGATGATGATCTGAAGTTCCTGTCCAGGCGGATTTCCGAAATGGGCGGCCTGGCCGAGCAGATGGTCGCCGAATCCGTCCGGGCGCTGGTCAACGGTGATACCGCGCTGGCGCAGAAGGTGATTTCCGACGATGTGATCCTCGATCACACCGAGCGCGAAATCGGCGACAAGGCGATCGTCACCATCGCCCGCCGCCAGCCGATGGCCGCCGACCTGCGCGAAATCATGGGTTCGATCCGCATCGCCGCCGATCTCGAACGCGTCGGCGACCTCGGCAAGAACACCGCCAAGCGCGTCATCGCCGTGCAGAGCACCGGCGTTCCGCGCAAGCTCGCCCGCGGTCTCGAGCACCTGTCCGAGCTGGCGCTCGTCCAGCTCAAGGAAGTGCTCGACGTCTATACGACGCGCGCCGCCGACAAGGCGACCGCCATCCGCGAACGCGACAACGAGATCGACGCGATGTACACGTCGCTGTTCCGCGAACTCCTGACCTATATGATGGAAGATCCGCGCAACATCACGAGCTGCACGCATCTTCTCTTCTGCGCCAAGAACATCGAGCGCATCGGCGACCACGCCACCAATATCGCCGAAACGATCTACTACATGGCGACCGGCGCCCAGCCGGAAGGCGACCGTCCGAAGGACGACAGCGCCAACACCGTCGGTGCCGCCACGGAATAACCGTGCCGAACCAGCCCATTGCGTGCGCGCCCGTCCGGGCGCGCAAAGAGGTCGCAGCCAATTTCTGATTTTGCGCGGGATCCCTTGCTTAAATCACTCCCGGTTTAAGGATCGTGCGCGAGGAGACGGACACGCATGATCCCGAGAGTTGCAGTTGTTGAAGACGAAGAGGCCCTCAGCGTGCTTCTCCGCTATAATCTCGAAGCGGAAGGTTTCGAGGTCGATACCATCCTGCGCGGCGACGAGGCCGAAATCAGGCTTCAGGAGCGCACGCCCGATCTGCTCATCCTCGACTGGATGCTGCCCGGCGTCTCCGGCATCGAACTCTGCCGGCGCCTGCGCATGCGGCCGGAAACCGAGCGGCTGCCGATCATCATGCTGACGGCGCGCGGCGAGGAGAGCGAGCGTGTCCGCGGGCTGTCCACCGGCGCCGACGACTATGTCGTCAAGCCGTTCTCGACCCCCGAGCTCGTCGCCCGCGTCAAGGCCATGCTGCGCCGCGCCCGCCCGGAGGTGCTGTCCTCGGTGCTGAAGTGCGGCGATATCGAGCTCGACCGCGAAACTCACCGCGTCCATCGCAAGAGCCGCGAAGTCCGCCTCGGCCCGACCGAATTCCGCCTGTTGGAATTCCTGATGTCGTCGCCGGGCCGGGTCTTCTCCCGCTCGCAGCTGCTCGACGGCGTCTGGGGCCACGACATCTATGTCGACGAACGCACCGTCGACGTCCATGTCGGCCGCCTGCGCAAGGCGCTGAACTTCTCCAACATGCAGGACGTCATCCGCACCGTCCGCGGCGCCGGCTATTCGATGGAAGCCTGAGGGGCCATCCGGCTGCCGTCCGGGCGAGGGACCGCGTAACGCAGAAACGCGGCCGATAGACCACCGCACACTGCGATTTTTGCCGCCCGCATCCCCCACCCTCCGTCGTCCTTGGGCTTGACCCGAGGACCCATGCGGGTGAGCACTTCGTTTCCATGAGCGACCGCCTCCGAAAAGCTCCATCGGCATGCTCGCGGCATGGATACTCGGGTCAAGCCAGGTCAAGCCCGAGTATGACGGAGAGTGGGGAAGTCGAGCGGCAAGAGCCGCGACGTCCGGAGGAATTCCAAGATGCAGTCTTGCGTGGGAACGCGTAAACAAAGACGGCAGTCCACCAAACCCAACACGCACTTGGCGGTTCTTGCCGCAGGCGTTCCCCCACCCTCCGTCGTCCTCGGGCTTGACCCGAGGACCCATGACCGCAAGCACCACGTTCGCGTCATCACGCACAAAAAAACGGGCCACGCGGCCCGTTTTCGCATTTCCAGCAATGGTTTGCCGGCTCAGCTGACGCGCGCTGCCGCCCGGCGGCGTTCGTTGACCGGCTGGTAGGCAAGCTTCTGATGGTAGCTGCAATAGGGCGAATTATCCGGGGATTCGCAGCCGCAGAAGTGGAAATCGTCCTTCAGCGGATCGCCGACCGGCCATTTGCAGGTGCGTTCGGTCAGTTCCGTCAGGCCGAGGCGGCGCGAGATCGGCACGACCACGTTGCCCTTCGGCACGTATTCCATTTCCTCGACCGTTTCGATCTCGATCTCTTCCTTCAGCATCGTTGCGCCCTGCTGGCGGGTAACGGTGCGGGTGGTGATCCGGGAGGCGTAGTTCGGCGCGCGCGGCGCCGAGGTCTGGCGCTTCGGCGTGCGCGCGGCCGTCGCCGTGCCGCCGGCCTTGGCGCGGCCCGGCAGGCTCAGCCGGTGCACCTTGCCGATAACGGCGTTTCGGCTCACGCCGCCAAGTTGTGCCGCGATCTGGCTGGCGCTCAGCCCTTCGGACCACAGCTTCTTGAGTTTCTCGACCCGCTCGTCTGTCCAGTTCATGCCCTGTCTCCACCTTTTGCGTTGGTGATGGCAGAATCCCTCACCGTTGTCCCGGAAGCCTCCGAAACAAGAAACGCCTGATCAATTTTGGTGACTAGTTCCGCCGCATGCAGTCTAGTAATTGAACTTTAACCTAGTGTGAGGCTGACTCCGTGACAAGAGTCGCGGGAATCCGGATGAATCGAATTCCGAGTTTTCCCCAACTTGCTGCCCCTGCGTGGCATTTCTGCAATAATGCCTGTTGAAGGCTGAAAATGCCGCTGTACAAGCTTGCTGCATGCGCTAAGGGCGCAGTTTTGTTGACATTGCAGCGCGAAAAGGAAATAGTGCTGGTCGCCGCCGCAAGGCGGCATTTTTGATTTTTCGGGCCTGGTTTTCTTAGCCGGAGTCCGGTGATTGACAACGCTGATCGGGAGACCCGCGCCATGGCCGAAGCCGCGCCGCTTTATGACACCTATTCTCGTGCCCCGTTGCGGTTCGAGCGAGGCGAGGGCGTGTGGCTGATCACCGAAAACGGCGAGCGTTATCTCGACTTCGGCGCCGGCGTCGCCGTCACCTCGGTCGGCCACGGCAATCCGCATGTGGTCGCCGCCCTGAAGGAGCAGGCCGACAAGGTCTGGCACCTCTCCAATATCTATGAAATTCCCGGCCAGGAGCGCCTGGCCAAGCGGCTGACGGACGCCACCTTCGCCGACAAGGTGTTCTTCACCAATTCAGGCGCGGAAGCGCTCGAATGCGCGATCAAGACGGCGCGCCGCTATCAGTTTTCCAAGGGCCATCCCGAGCGCTTCCACATCATCACCTTCGAAGGCGCCTTCCATGGGCGCACGCTTGCGACGATCGCCGCCGGCGGCCAGGAGAAATATCTCGAAGGCTTCGGCCCCAAGGCGCCGGGTTTCGATCAGGTGACCTTCGGCGATATCGAAGCGGTCCGCGCCGCCATAACCGATGCGACGGCGGCAATCCTCATCGAGCCGGTGCAGGGCGAGGGCGGTGTGCGCCCCGCCACCAGCGAATTCATGAAAGCGCTGCGCCAGATCTGCGACGAAAACGGCCTGCTGCTGATCCTCGACGAAGTCCAGACCGGCGTCGGCCGCACCGGCAAGCTCTTTGCCCATGAATGGTCGGGCATCACACCCGATATCATGGCGGTCGCCAAGGGCATCGGCGGCGGTTTCCCGCTCGGCGCCTGCCTTGCCACCGCAGAGGCTGCCTCCGGCATGAAGGCCGGCACCCATGGTTCGACCTATGGCGGCAATCCGCTGGCCATGGCCGTCGGCAGCGCGGTGCTCGATGTCATTCTCGCCGATGGCTTCCTCCAGCAGGTGCGCGACGTCGCGCTGGTCTTCCGCCAGGGGCTTGCCTCGCTGAAGGACCGCTATCCCGACGTGATCGAGGATATCAGGGGCGAGGGCCTGCTGCTCGGCGTCAAGGCGGCCGTCCCCTCGGCCGAGCTGCTGCAGGCGATCCGCGCCGCGCATCTGCTCGGCGTGCCGGCCGGCGACAATGTCATCCGCCTTCTTCCGCCGCTCGTCGTCACCGCCGAGGAAGCCCGCGAGGGCCTCGCCCGCCTCGAACGCGCCGCCGAGAGCATCCGCGCCGCCAAGGTCAAGAAAACGGCTTGAAGGGATTGGCGCTTTCGGGCGCACGACAGGTAAGAACATGGCTCCTAAACATTTCCTCGATCTTTCGGCCGTCACATCGGCCGACCTCAGAACCATCATGAACGATGCGCTCGTCCGCAAGCAGGCCTTCAAGGCCGGCCAGGGCGACAAGCCGCTCGCCGGCAAGATGCTGGCGATGATCTTCGAAAAGCCGTCGACGCGCACCCGCGTCTCCTTCGACGTCGGCATGCGCCAGCTCGGCGGCGAAACGCTGTTTCTATCCGGCACCGAAATGCAGCTCGGCCGCGCCGAGACGATCGGCGACACCGCCAAGGTGCTGTCGCGTTATGTCGATGCGATCATGATCCGCACCACCGAGCATTCGAGGCTCCTGGAGCTTGCCGAACATGCGACCGTGCCCGTGATCAATGCGCTGACGGATGATACCCATCCCTGCCAGATCATGGCCGACATCATGACCTTCGAAGAGCATCGCGGCCCGATCAAGGGCAAGACCATCGCCTGGACCGGGGACGGCAACAATGTGCTGCATTCGCTGGTCGAGGGTGCCGCGCGTTTCGGCTATCGCATGAACATGGCAGTACCCCTTGGTTCGGAGCCCAAGGATCACTATCTGAACTGGGCCCGCAATGAGGGCGCCGAAATCATGCTCTGCCATGATGCCGACCGTGCGGTCGAAGGCGTCGATTGCGTGGTGACCGATACCTGGGTCTCCATGAATCAGGAACATCGGGCCCGGGGTCACAACGTCTTTCAGCCTTATCAGGTCAATGCGGCCTTGATGGCCAAGGCCGGCAGCGATGCATTGTTCATGCATTGCCTGCCCGCCCATCGCGGCGAGGAAGTGACGGATGAGGTGATCGACGGCCCGCAATCCGTGGTCTTCGATGAAGCGGAAAACCGTCTTCATGCGCAGAAGTCGATTCTAGCTTGGTGCCTGGGCGCGATCTGAACCATAATCGGACGCCGCGCGCGAACAACGTGCGGCCGCGCGAGCGAAGGGCACCCTGACCCTTCGCTCTGAAAACTAGGAGTAAAGCCATGGCAGAAGCTGCAGCCGCCCTCGGCCAGTTCGATTTCGCCGGCGATGACCATGTCGTCCCTTTCCAGGTGGAGGGTCTGGATGTGCGCGGTCGCGCCGTCCAGCTCGGCCCGATGCTCGATGCGATCCTCGAGCGCCATCATTATCCCACCCCCGTCGCCCGGCTGCTGGCCGAAGTCGTCGTGCTGACGGTGCTGCTCGGCACCTCGCTGAAATTCGACGGCAAGTTCACGGTGCAGACCAAGGGCGATGGCCCGGTCGATCTTCTCGTCGCCGATTTCTCGACGCCGGAAAATGTCCGCGCCTATGCCCGTTTTGATCAGGCGCTGCTTGCCAAGGCGGTGGAAGCCGGCGAAACCGAGCCGGAGCAGCTGCTCGGCAAGGGGGTGCTCGCCTTCACCATCGACCAGGGCAAGTTCGCGCAGCCCTATCAGGGCATCGTCGCGCTCGACGGCACCTCGCTCGAGGAGATTGCCGGTGTCTATTTCCGCCAGTCGGAACAGATCCCGACACGCGTGCGCCTGGCCGCGGCCGAGCTCTTCGATCGCGACGATGCCGGCAAGCCGCGCCATCGCTGGCGGGCCGGCGGCCTCGTCGCCCAGTTCCTGCCGGAAGCACCTGAGCGCATGCGCCACCCGGATCTCCACGGCGGCGACGGCGACAATGGCGACCGCCCGCATGGCGAGGACGACGCCTGGGTCGAAGCCCGCTCGCTGGTCGAGACCATCGACGCCGATGAACTGACCGACCCGCTTGTCGGCACCGAACGGCTGCTGTTCCGCCTGTTCCACGAGCGCGGCGTGCGCGTCTACGAACCGCGCGCCGTCTTCGACCGCTGCAGCTGTTCGCGCGACAAGATCAAGGGCGTGCTGAAGGGCTTTTCGGCCGAAGAGATCGAGGAAAGCCAGGAAAACGGCGAAATCGCAGTCACCTGCGAATTCTGCTCGACCACCTACCGCTACGAGCCGACCGAGCTTCAGCCGGCGGAATAACATTAGTCGCGCGTAGCGCGAAAAAGATGCGCATGCAGCGGCACAGTGACTCGACTTTTGGTAGTCACTGTGCCCTATTATCGCAGCGGGTTCGGGGGCGGGACGTCAATGCGACTTTTGTATTTTGTATTCGCATTCATTGCTGTGATGCCACGGATTGTCTTGGCTGACGACGAAACAATCAAATGGAAAGAGGTTGGCGGCTGGACCGTGGCTGTCGATCCGACCTTAGGCAACGGCTGTTTTGTTCTCACGTCCTTTGATGACGGCACCGTTTTTCGTCTGGGCCTCAATTATACAAAAAAAGAAAGCCCCTTTTACATAGTGATCGCAAATCCGAACTGGAAATCCTTGGAAGTGGGAAAGCAATATCCCATCGAACTGTCGTTAGATCGTTCTCAATGGACGGCGAATGCGAGCGCTCTCGATCTTGATGGCTTCAAGGGATTATGGATCGATTTCAAGGATACCGGTCTCATTGCCGAGTTCGCTCGTAAACTGAGTTTTCGCGCCACCTTTAACGGAAAACAGATTGTTGCCCTGAGTTTGAAAAACTCCGTCAGGGCAACGGATGAGCTGCTCACCTGCCAGAAGGCGGTAAACGCTGCGGTCGCAAAACAGCCGGCGCCGCCCCAATCAAAAGATCCGTTCGAAGCAAAGCCAGGCACCCAGGCCTCGGATCCTTTCGACCTTTAGTAGATTGATGACTGGGCAAGCCCGAGGATCCACGACCGCGGGTACGGCGTCCAAGTTGGTACTGACTGGAAGCCTGCATCCGACCGCATCCATGCGGCAAGCACGGCGTTCGTGTTCGCACTGACGAAGCGACCGCGAACCTGCTCGCTCAATTGAGCACGCGCAGCAACCCCGGTGAATCCAGCGAGAAGGCGGGGATGTCGACGTCGAACAGCTCGCCTTCGTCGGTTTCCATCTGGTAATGGCCGAACATCAGCCCCGAGGGCGTGTCGAGCGGGCAGCCGGAGGAATATTCATAAGTGTCGCCGGGGCTGAGCCGCGGCTGTTCGCCGACGACGCCGGGACCGGTCACCTCGTCCACCACGCCGTTCTGGTCGGTGATGTTCCAGTAGCGGTTGACAAGGCGAACGGCGACGCCGGAATTGTTGCTGATGACAATCCGGTAACCCCAGACATAGCGATCGTCTTCCGGATCGGATTGCTCCTCCAGATAGAATGGTTCGACGACGACTTCGATATCTCTTGTGAGGGCGCGATACATGCCTTGCACCTTAGTCAAGATATGTTACCCGTATCTTATAAGAAGGCCCTATCCGTCAAGAAACGGAACGTTGATCAGCGATGAAACAGCCGTGATCGCATGGTTTTTGATCGTTAAGCCTAATTGTCAGTATTAATTTTACTTGGGCAGCGCCGGCGCGCCGATCCCGCTGCCGGGACGGCCGAACCCGGAGGCCCGGCCGCCAATGCTGTCGATCAGGCCGAAACCTTGGCAAGCGCCTTGGCGAAATCCTCGATCAGGTCGTCGGTATCCTCGATGCCGGCCGAGAGCCGGACGGTGCCCGGCGAGATGCCGAGTTCGGCGCGCGCCTCTTCCGACAGGTTCTTGTGGGTCGTCGTCGCCGGATGGGTGATCAGGCTCTTGCTGTCGCCGAGATTGTTGGAGATCTTGATGATCTCCAGCGCATTCTGCAGCGTGAAGGCCGCCTCCTTGCCGCCCTTCAGCTCGAAGGCGATAAGCGTCGAGCCGCCCTTCATCTGCTTGGCGATGATGTCGGCCTGCGGATGGTCCGCGCGGCCGGGATAGATCACCTTGGCGACCTTGTTCTGCTCGGCGAGGAAATCGGCGATCTTCGCCGCATTCTGCGTCTGCTGCTTCACACGCAACGGCAGCGTCTCGATGCCCTTCAGCAGCGTCCAGGCGTTGAACGGCGACATGGCCGGGCCGGTATGGCGGAAATAGTCGTGCAGGTTCTCGTCGATCCAGGCCTTGTCGGCCAGCACGACGCCGCCGAGGCAGCGGCCCTGGCCGTCAATGTGCTTGGTGGCGGAATAGACGACGATATGGGCGCCGAGTTCGAGCGGTTTCTGGAAGAGCGGCGTGGCAAAGACGTTGTCGACCACGACCTTGGCGCCGACCTGGTTGGCGAGTCTGGCCACCCCTGATATATCGACGACCTCGAGCGTCGGGTTGGTCGGGCTTTCCAGGAAGAACACTTTGGTGTTCGGCCGGATTGCCTCTTCCCAGTTCTTGAGGTCGCGGCCGTCGACCAGCGTGCATTCGATGCCGTATTTCGGCGCCAGTGTTTCCACCACCCAGCGGCAGGAGCCGAAGAGGGCGCGCGCGGCGACGATATGGTCGCCCGCTTTGACCTGGCAGAGGATCGCCGCGCTGACGGCGGCCATGCCGGAAGCGGTGGCGCGGGCGTCTTCCGCACCTTCGAGCATGCACATGCGCTTTTCGAACATGTCGTTGGTCGGGCTGCCGTAGCGGGCGTAGATGTAACCGTCCGTCTCGCCCTTGAAGCGGGCTTCGGCCGCTTCCGACGTGTCATAGACGAAGCCCTGCGTGAGATAGATTGCCTCGGATGTTTCGCCATATTGCGAACGCAGCGTGCCGCCATGGACGAGTTGGGTTGCCGGGCGCCAGGTCTTGCTCATGCCATCACCTTCACATAACAAAAAAACCGGCCGCAAAAGCAGACCGGTTCACAACCCGGTCTTTTTAGCCACTTGTTTAACGTGGCTGCAAGCCGACCGGCCAAATCACCACGGGATAATTCTGCAATACTGCTGTTAGCTGCTTGCGTCAATTCCCCGTATTTGGTTTTGTCGGCGCAAAAGATGGATGGGGCATGATGGCTCGCGATACTGGAATTCTGGCGGACCGCGCGATCTCCGCGCTGTTTGAAACGGGGCGTCTTAACTCCGAGCGGGAGCTGGACCGCGATCAGATCCAGCCGGCAAGTCTCGACCTACGCCTGGGGAGCAAGGCCTTCCGCGTGCGCGCCTCCTTCATGCCGGGGCCTTCGCATCTCGTGTCGGACAAGCTCGATCGCCTCAGCCTGCATGTGATCGATCTGTCTCAGGGCGCGGTGCTCGAAACCGGCTGCGTCTATATCGTGCCGCTGATGGAGAGCCTGGCGCTGCCGGCCGACATGTCGGCCTCGGCCAATCCGAAGAGCTCGACCGGCAGGCTCGATATCTTCACCCGCGTCATTACCGATTACGCCCAGGAATTCGACAAGATCCCGCCAGGCTATGCCGGCCCGCTCTATCTCGAAATCAGCCCGCGCACTTTCCCGATCGTCGTGCGCCGCGGCTCGCGCCTGTCGCAGATCCGCTTCCGCGTCGGCCAGTCGCTGCTCGGCGAGCCGGAACTGCTGAAGCTGCATGAAAGCGAGACGCTGGTCGCCAGCAAGCAGCCGAACGTATCGGGCGGCGGCATCGCGCTGTCGATCGATCTCAGCGGCGATAAGGACGGCCTGATCGGCTATCGCGGCAAGCATCACACCGCCGTCGTAGATGTCGACGAGAAGGACCAGCACGATATCTTCGATTTCTGGGAGCCGCTCTATAGCCGCGGCCGCAACGAACTGATCCTCGATCCTGATGAGTTCTATATCCTCGTCTCGCGCGAGGCCGTGCATGTGCCACCGGATTATGCCGCCGAGATGACCCCCTTCGATCCGCTGGTCGGCGAATTCCGCGTCCATTACGCCGGCTTCTTCGATCCGGGCTTCGGCCATGCCCCGGCCGGCGGCCGCGGCAGCCGCGCCGTGCTCGAAGTGCGCAGCCACGAAGTGCCCTTCATTCTCGAAGACGGCCAGATCGTCGGCCGTCTCGTCTACGAGCACATGCAGGAAAAGCCCGCCAGCCTCTACGGCTCCGGCCTCGGCTCCAACTACCAGGCCCAGGGCCTCAAACTCTCGAAACACTTCCGCATCTGACAGCTTGCGTGCCGCGTGACTTGACAGCGGCCCCCATCTGTTGGAAATCTCAGCGCATCGCGGGTGTAGCTCAATGGTAGAGCAGCAGCTTCCCAAGCTGAATACGAGGGTTCGATTCCCTTCACCCGCTCCACTGATCCTTGCGGCGACGCCCAACTAATCCCCGAAAAACCGGATCGGCTTGTATCGCCGATGCGCGATGATCAGGCTTCGGTCGGGCTGGATGATGTAGGTTTCTTCCACCTGCTGGCCGTACTGGTCGATAAAATCATGCGGGAAGCTGGAGCCGGGTGGCGATTTGGTGAGCTTGCTGCGCGGCTGGCCGTTATAGGTGATGCTGCCCGGGATCGGCTCGAGGCCGGGGCCGCCATAGTAGGAAACGCTGTTGCACCCGGCAAGAATGAGGGTGCCGATAAGGCCGAGGAGTGCGGGTTTCATGTCCATCCCTTCCGATGCGCCGAGGCGGCGATCTTACTCCTGATTGCATCTTGCTCGCCAGTTGAAACGCAGTCTCTACCTTCACGCCTTCGCGAAGCATCGCCTGGAGCGTCGTGACCGCTTCAGCCTTTCCATTGCCGAAACCGGCGCCTTCTGCTAGATCGGCATCGTCGAAAAAGGCAGGATCGGTTGAGGTAAGCCCGATCCCTTCCGTCTAAGCGTCAAAGCGCTCTGACGAAGCTCTGCTCCGTGCCCCAGGGCACGAGAACCCGCGACGTGATCCGCATGGAAATGCGGGATCCCGGCGGCGTGCGGAGACGGCAAAAGGCAGTCCCGGGATTTTTTTGAACGGAGACTGTCAATGCGCCTGAACCATCTCGATTTTCACGTACCCGATATTGCCGAGACGGCGGATTTCTTCATCCGTCATTTCGGCCTGAAGCTGAAGGATATGCGCGGCAACAACGGCCTGGCGATCCTGGAGGACGCTGCCGGCCTCGAAATCGTTCTCAGCCACGCCATCGCCAAGTTCGGCACCGCCGACCAGGTGGAGATAGGCCGCCAGACCTATCATATCGGCTTCATTCTGCCGGAAAGGGGTGATGTCGATACTGTCCATGCCGGACTTGTCGCCGCTGGTGCCGTGCTCTCCGGTCCGCCGGCCGCCATGCGCGGCGGCTGGCTGTTCTATTGCACGGCGCCCGGCAATATCCTCGTCGAGGTTGGTTGGCGGCCGGGTTAGAGTGGGACGGAGCCGGTAAACGCGGTTAAGAGGGACATGCCGCGACCTCTCGGTTCCCTCTTCTCCCCTCGGGGAGAAGGTGCCCGTAGGGCGGATGAGGGGGCCGACGAAGCCGGATTCAGCGGACTGTTCGCGACGGCGTTGCGGTCGGACGGGTGGAATAGACGATTACGGAAAGGAAGTCCGTGTGGCCCCCTCATCCGCCTGCCGGCACCTTCTCCCCGAGGGGAGAAGAGAATTTGCGGCAACCTCTCTGTTCCTCAGAACTCCGTCCAGTCACCATCCTGGCTTTTCGGCGTGCTGCCGCCGCCGAAGGCGTTGGCGAGGGTCTGGCTGAGGGCGCGGGCCGGTGAGGCGGTCGGACGGGCCGTGCCTTCCCGGGCGACGCGGATTGCCGGGGCCTTGGCCACCGGGCGCGCGGGCGGGCGCGGTGCTGCGGCCGGCGGGCGGGTGGAGGCGATCGGGGCGGCGGCGGCGAAGCTGCCGGTGCCGGTCAGCCGGAACTGGCCGAGCAGGTTGTTGAGCGCCGTCGCCTCCGTGGCGAGGCTGTGGCTGGCGGCGGTCGATTGCTCGACCATCGCTGCGTTCTGCTGCGTGCCCTGATCCATGGTGTTGACGGCGGTGTTGATCTCCTGCAGCCCGATCGACTGTTCGCGCGAGGCTTCGGCGATCGCATGGACGTGCTGGTTGATTTCCTGCACTTCGCTAACGATCGCATCGAGCGCCTTGCCGGTGTCGCCGACCAGAGTGACGCCGGTTTGCACATGCGTGCCGGAATTGGTGATCAGGTCCTTGATCTCCTTGGCCGCCATGGCCGAACGCTGGGCGAGCTCGCGCACCTCCTGGGCGACGACCGCAAAGCCCTTGCCCGCTTCGCCGGCGCGCGCCGCCTCGACGCCGGCATTCAGCGCCAGCAGATTGGTCTGGAAGGCGATGTCGTCGATGACGCCGATGATGTTGCCGATCTCGACCGAGGACTGTTCGATCTGCTGCATGGCGGAGACGGCCTTGCGGACGATCTCGCCGGATTTTTCGGCGCCGAGGCGGGTGCGGGTGACGAGCTGGCTCGCCTCCTCGGCGCGTTTGGCGGCGTCGCGCACCGTCGTGGTGATCTCTTCGAGCGCCGCTGCGGTTTCTTCGACCGAGGCCGACTGCTGTTCCGTCCGCCGGGAAAGCTCGTCTGCCGAAGAACGGATCTCGTTGGCGCCGGCGCCGATTGCCCGCGCATTGGCGCCGACCGCCTGCAGGGTCTCGTTGAGCTTTTCGACCGAGTGGTTGAAATCCTGGCGCAGCGCGTCGAGATGGGCGACGAAAGGCTCGTCGAGCTGCGCGGCGAGATCGCCGGCGGCAAGGCGGCGCAGGCCGTCGCCGAGGGCTGTGACGGCGTGTTCGAGTTCGGAAGCCTCGCGGGTCTTCTGCGCCTCGCGTTCGCGGCGCTCGCCGTCGCTGACGCTGCGGTCTGCCTCGGCGCGGGCCTCGATCTGACGGCGCTCGATGGCGTTGTCGCGGAAGATCGAAACGGCCTTGGCCATCTGGCCGATTTCATCGCCGCGGTCGAGGCCGCCGATCTCGCTGTCGGTGTCGCCCTCGGCAAGGCGCGTCATGCGTAGTCTGAGCCTCGCCATCGGGCCTGCAATGCCCGACTGTGCAACGGCGACGCCGATGCCGATCGCGGCGAGAACGGCAATGCCGATCAGGAGGAAGCAGAAGGTGATCCGGCCGTTGACGGAAGCCGACAGCGCGTCGCCGCCGTCATTGAGCAGCGCCATCATCGCATCATTGTTGGCGATCATCTTCGGCGTCAGCGCATTGAGCTTGGCATTCATCAGGGCGACATTGGCGAGCGCGCCGGCGCTATCCTTGGCCTTGCTCTGTTCGATGATCTTGTTCGCCAGGGCTTCGATGTCATCGATGCCTGCCTGAATTTCGTCTATCGCCGCCTTGCGGCTCGGCACCAGCGCCAGCGCCTGCTTCAGCCGGTCGCGCGCCTGCGGCAGCTTGCTCGGCGTGGCGAGCGCCGTCTCGAAAGCCGGCGTATCGGGCTTCATGTCGGCGAGCAGGGTGACCTGCAGCACCGAGGCCACCACCGAGGCGCTGGCGCGCGCGCTCTGCATCGAGGCCAGCGCCTCATGATCGATGAAGGCGCTGTAAGCGGCGTCCGCACGGCGAAAATCGGCGATGATATAGATCAGCCCGGCCATCGTGATCAGCCCCATGAGCGCCACGACCGACAGGATTTTCGTACGGATTTTCAGATGCTTCAGCATAGAAACGTTACCCGATTGGCCGGGCGTGCCGCACCGGCGCTGTGAAATCAATTGTTACAAACAGAGCGCTGACGCGTGCATCATGCGATCGGCCGGCGGGGCCGATAACGTCGCCACAAATAAAAGGGCACTATTCTTTAATTCCGCCCTAATGCCGGTGTGGAGAATGCCCATAATTTTGAGGGAGGAGTTTTACGCCGGAACCCGAGAGGGCCTCTCCTGCAGGGGCCTCGAAGGGGAGGCGGGTGCGCTGACGGATCATGGATGCACGAAGCAGCGTTGGAGCGTGTCCTTCGAGGCTCCGGCCTCCGGCCTACGCACCTCAGGATGAGGAGCCTTGGAGATTGCCGCACTGATAATGATGGGCAGCGGCGGATGCCACGTCCTCTCCGACCTCATCCTGAGGTGCCCCGCAGGGGCCTCGAAGGACGAGGTCGGCCACTGGCGATGGGTGGGCGCAAGAGGCAGGGTTGGAGCGTGTCCTTCGAGGCTTCGGCCTTTGGCCTACGCACCTCAGGATGAGGAAGGTTGGAGGATCGCCGCCCGCGACAGGGGGCGTGGGGGCTGCGCCTCGGTGCTGACGAATGCCGTGCCGACGCCCAAGAGAGCCTCATCCTGAGGTGCGCAGGCCAAAGGCCGGAGCCTCGAAGGACGGGGCGGGCGTTCCGGCGTCGGATACACGCATATTCCCCACCAGCCATGACTCTGATAGATCTCGCCGAAGCGGCAACGTTTCGCGCTGAACCGAGACCGGATGACAATAATGCAATCCAAACTGGCCTCCCTCACCCTGAAGGGATTTCTCGCGTTCGGGCTGTTGCTCTTTTCAAGCCTTGCCGCCTCCGCCCAGCAGGCAGCACCCTCGCTGCCGCTGCTCTTCGATGCCCGTGAACGTCTTGCGCGGCCCGATCTCTCGTCGCTGGTGCGCCTGCGCTTCCTGACATCAGTCGATTTCCCGCCGTTCAATTTCACCGATCAGAACGGCAAGCTTTCCGGTTTCAACGTCGATCTCGCCCGCGAAATCTGCGGCGAGTTGGAAATATCCGACAAGTGCCAGATCCAGGCGATCCCCTTTGCCGATCTCAAGGATGCGCTTGCTGCCTCGCAGGGCGATGCCGTCATCGCCGGCCTTGCGGTGACGCCGGAGCTGCGCCGACGGTTCGTCTTCTCCCGGCCCTATCTGATGCTGCCGGCGCGCTTCGTGCGCAATCTTGCCGCACCCGTCGAGGGCAAGACGGCGGCCGCCCTTGCCGGGCGCCCGGTCGGTGTCGTCAAGGGAACGGTACACGAGGCGATGCTGGCCGCCTTTTTTCCGGCGCTGAAGGCCGAGCCCTTCGACACGAAGGAGGCCCTGCTTGGGGCGCTGAAGGAACGCAAGGTCGACGCCGCCTTTGCCGATGCGCTGCAGCTTTCCTTCTGGGTCTCTTCGCCGGCCTCGGACAAATGCTGCGCGCTGTTCGACGGCCCCTATCTGTCCGAACATTTCCTCGGCGAGGGCATGACCATCATGCTGCGGCAGAAGGATAGCGTGCTGACCTCAGCCATCGACCACGCGCTTGCCGCGCTGTCGCGCAGCGGCCGTCTGCAGGAACTCTATCTGCGCTATTTCCCCTACGGGCTTTACTGAGCCCCAATGCATGTCGCCCGGAAGTGTGCAGCGGTTCCGGGATAACGACATGCATAAGAACAAAGAGCTTTACTGATCAGCCCTTGCGGAAGCGGGCAATGGCGCTACGCTCGATCGCCGCGCAGGTGAGCTTGTCGAGACCGAGCCGGTCGCGCAGCAGGCTGAGCAGCCTGAGTTCCTCGGCCTTGACAGAAAGATCGGCGGAAGCCACCTCGACGGCCAGCGCATAGGCCGTGTCGTAGAGTTTTGCCGGCAGCGTGTCGCGCACGGTTTCGAGAACGACGTCGAGGCCCTCGGGCCCGGCGAGCAGCGAGGCGCAGTCGCGCGCCACCGAAATCAGCGTGTCCTCGTCGAAATCCCGGAACACCGGCAGGAAGCCGATCAGCTGGCCGATCCTTTCCATCTCCCTGTCGTTCATGGTGCTGTCGACGGCAGACGCCATCACCATAACGTAGATCAGGGCATCATGGGCGGAAAGCGGCTTGTTCATCTCTGATTCCTTTTTCGGTGAGCGGAGATTAGGAATTGGCGGCCGCCTTTACAAGGGAGCGGCAGCATCGCGGCGCCCAGGACATCCGTCATTTGCGGCGCGGGTCGTCGCCGTAAATGCCTTTCTGCGCCTGCTTCGCCTTGTCGGCGACGGCGCCGAGCGGCGAACCCGCCTCGGCTTCGGCCCAGCCGCTTTCGGCGAGCCATGTGCCGAGATCCTGCGCGCCGAGCCGGCAGGCGGCGGTCACCGTCCCCTTCCATTCCGCCATGTCGAGGTCGCAGGTGAGGCTGCGGCTGCGCAGGAGTTGGCGCAGGGCCGTCTTCGCCAGCATGCCGCAGGGCCATTGCCGGCCTGCCGGCCCGCAGATCCTGTCGGCCGGTGTCGGGACGATGCCGGCAAGCTGAAGCCGGCGTTCGCCAAAGGAAAGCACGCCGGCATTTTCGGCGACCGGCCGTGCCAGCTCGATCGGCTTCTTCGCAACCGGCCCCGCCGCTTGCCCGCCAGGCGTTTCAGATGGGGGCGGCGGATCGGCCGTCGTGCGTTCGGCCGGGGCGGGGGAGGGAGCGGCCGGTTGGGCCCCGCGCGCAATGATTTCGGCATCTGCATCCGATATCGGCGCCGGCGGGGCTGCTGCCTCGGGGGCGGTTTCCGCCGCGGTGTCGGTTGCTGGTGCCTCTGCGGTGATCACATCCTCGCCGCCTGTTCCGCCGCGCAGCCTTGCTTCTGCTGATATCAGCAGGCCGGCCACGACCGCCATTCCTGCGAGACCAGTGAAGACGGCGGCAGGGCGCATGGAATATCTTCCTATTGGCTGGCCCAGATGATGCGGGCGATCCACTCGACGTCGGACAGATCGAGCGTCCGGTTCGGATGTTCGGGATTGAGCGACATCAGCTCGATCGACCGGGGGCTCTGGCGCAGCAGCACCTTGGCCATCACCTCGCCCTCGCGGGTGCGCACGACGACACGGTCGTTGCGGCGCACCTGCGCGCCGGGCTCGACGATGAGCACGTCGCCGTCGCGGTAGAGCGGCATCATGCTCTCGCCCTGCACCTCCAGGGCATAGACGCCCGATTTCTGCGACGGGGCAGCCGGAAACTCGACCACGTCCCAGCCTTGCCCGGCCGGAAAGCCGCCATCGTCGAAGAAGCCGCCGGCGCCGGCCTGCGCGAAGCCGAGCAGCGGAATGGCGCCGCCCTGCGGCTGAAACCGGCTGTCCGGCCGCTGGGCGAGCTCGCCGGTCCGTTCTGCGGCAGTGCCGCCCGGCGGCAGGAGGGCGAGAAACTGCTCCATGCTCGCCCCTGTCGCATCGAGCACCTTGGCGATCGATTCGGTCGAGGGCCAGCGCAGCCGCCCATCGGCCGAAAGCCGTTTCGACTTGTTGAAGGATGTCGGATCGAGCCCGGCGCGGCGCGCAAGACCGGATGGCGTCAGGTCGTGCCGTGCGGCAAGCCTGTCGATCGCCTCCCAGATCTGCTCGTGTGACAGCATATGCGCCCGATTCCGTGCAGCCTATCCGAGGCCGCGCTTCAGCCGGCCGGAGTGTAACCGACCGGGTGGCGCGCGTAAAGGTAAAGGAGGAATAAAATCCTGCTATCGGCGGTTTCGGCCGCCCTCAGGCGACCATCGCCATGTTGATCTTGCCGAGCTGGATGACGGCCTGCGTGCGGCTGTCGACGTCGAGTTTCAACAGGATCGCCGAGACATGCGCCTTGATGGTCGCCTCGGAGACGCCGAGTTCATAGGCGATCTGCTTGTTCAGCAGCCCTTCGGCGAGCATGGTCAGCACCCGGCTCTGCTGCGGCGTCAGCGTATGCAGGCGGTGGATCAGGTCGGCGACATCGGGGTCCTGCTCCTGGCCGTCGCGATAGCTTTCCGGTGTGGCGATATCGCCGGCAAGCACCGTCTGGATGCTGCGGCGAATGTCTTCGATGCCGGAGGATTTCGAGATGAAGCCGGACGCGCCGAGTTCCAGCGCCCGTCGGATCGTCGTTGCGTCGTCGCTGGCCGAGACGATGATGATCGGCAGGCTGGCGAATTCGGCGCGCAACGCCATCAGCCCGGAAAAGCCGCTGACGCCGGGCATGGCGAGGTCGAGCAGCATCAGGTCGGCGTCCGGATGGGCGCCGGCTGCGGTCCGCGCGGCGGCGAAGTCGCCGGCTTCGACGATCGATTGACGGCCTTCCATGCCGATGACGGCCTGGCGCAACGCATCGCGGAAAAGCGGATGGTCGTCGGCAATGATGATGGTCTGTTCCTGCATCGAAAACTCCCTCCCAAGAGCCCGATCATGCTGCATGCGACGCCGTCCCCACCGCGCTCCATGCATGCCTGCTGATATGACTATATCAGATCAGGTCTTCTGCGGAAGGGGATTGGTCTTTTCCTCGGTCTGGAACTCCTTCACCATCCCCATGAAACTCTTCATCATCTTCTCCATGATGCTGATCGAGCGGTCGATCTCGGCATCGCTCGGCAGCGCCCGCTGGACGAGGCCGCCCTGTTCCAGCTTCGTTACCCGCTGCGAAAGCCGGTCGAGTTCGTCCTCATAGGCCGCCCGCTCGTCGGCGGCCATGCGGCAGACGAGCGCGCCGTCCTTGTCCTGGCAGATCGACATGGCGCCGGTCTGGCGGTCGAGCCGGACGAAATGATCGCCGCTCCTTTCCAGCTGGAAGCGGCCCGCATCGGCCTCGGCCGCGACAGCTGCCAGCGGCAGGAGAACAGCGCCAAGTGTGAGAGCCAAAATCTTCATCGTCTCATCCTCCGGATTTTGCTTGTGCAGGTCCTGTTTTTTAAGCGCCGGGGCGTGGACATTGCCGCCTCTTTCCGGCAAAGCGCTGGTGATCGAGGACCAGCAATCGCGAGGCCATGATGACCCTGACACCGACCCTTTACAAGATCGTGACGGAAACGCTCTGGCAGCAAGCCAGACAAAGCGGTGTTTTTCATGGCGCCGGCATCGATCTCAAGGACGGCTTCATCCATTTCTCGACGGCTGAACAGGTCAAGCAGACCGCCGCCCTGCATTTTGCCGGCCAGTCCGGCCTGATGCTGGTTGCCGTCGATGGCGGCGGCCTCGGCGACAAGCTGATCTTCGAACCCTCGCGCGGCGGCGATCTGTTCCCGCATCTCTATGCCGATCTGCCGCTAGCGGCCGTGCTCTGGGAGGTGCCATTGCCGCTCGACGAGACCGGCGCCCATATTTTCCCGGAGCTGCAGCCATGATCGATCCCTTCAAGCGTCTCGCCCGCAAGGGCCTCTTCCTGTTCGATCCGGAAACGGCGCACGGCATGTCGATCGCGGCGCTGAAATCCGGGCTGGTGCCCGCCTGCCAGATCACCCCGGATCCGCGCCTTCGCCAGACCGTCGCCGGCCTTACCTTCGAAAACCCGCTCGGCATGGCGGCGGGTTACGACAAGAATGCCGAAGTGCCGGAGGCGCTGCTGAGGCTCGGCTTCGGCTTCACCGAGATCGGCACGGTGACGCCGAGGCCGCAATCCGGCAATCCGCGTCCGCGCATCTTCCGCCTGGTCGAGGATGAAGCCGTCATCAATCGCCTCGGTTTCAACAATGAAGGCCATGAGGCTGCTTTCGAGCGGCTCTCGGCGCTGACGGGCAAAGGCATTGTCGGCGTCAATATCGGCGCCAACAAGGACAGCGAGGACCGCATCGCCGATTATGTCGCCGGCATCCGCTGTTTCTATTCCGTCGCGCGCTATTTCACCGCCAATATCTCCTCACCGAATACGCCCGGCCTGCGCGATCTGCAGGCGCGCGAAAGCCTTGCGGCGCTGCTGTCGGCCGTGCTGGCGGCGCGCGATGAGATGGCTGAGAGATCCGGCCGGAAGATCCCGGTCTTTCTGAAGATCGCCCCCGATCTGACCGAGGAGGGCATGGACGATATCGCCGCCGAGGCGCTGGCGCATCCGCTGGATGGGCTGATCGTCTCCAACACCACGCTGTCGCGCGAGCGCCTGAAAGATCAGCGCCAGGCCAAGGAGACGGGCGGCCTCTCCGGCGTGCCGCTGTTCGAAAAGTCAACCGCCGTGCTTGCCAAGATGCGCAAGCGCGTCGGCGCCGCGCTGCCGATCATCGGCGTCGGCGGCGTCTCTTCGGCCGAAACCGCACTGGAGAAGATCAGGGCGGGTGCCGATCTCGTCCAGCTCTATTCCTGCATGGTCTATGAAGGCCCCGGTCTGCCCGGCGATATCCTCCGCGGCCTCTCGGCGCTGCTCGACCGCGAAAAGGCTGGCACAATCGGCGAGCTACGCGACAGCAGGCTCGATTACTGGGCGGCGCGGAAGGTCTGATCGGCGCGCGGCCTGACCAGCATCGCCAGGAAAAAGCCGCGGAACAGCAGGAAGGCGTTCATCGCCAGCCACAGGCCGTGATTGCCGAAGAGCGGCACGAAGACGGCGAGCATGGCGAGGTAACCGGCAAAGGACATCAGCATCCGGTTGCGCATGTCGACCGACCATGTCGCGCCGATGAACACCCCGTCCATCAGGAAGGCGAGTGCGCCGGTGAGCCCCGTCACCGCCGCCCACGGCAGGTAGGTGCCGGCCGCCTGCCGCACCTCCGGCGAGGTCGTCAGCACCGAGATCAGCCAGGGCCCCGCGAGCAGGAAGAAGGCGGAGACGATCGCCGCCAGGCCGAAGGACCAGAGGGTCGTCAGCTTCAGCCCGCGGTCGAAGGCCGGCCGATAGTGCGCCCCGACCGCTCGGCCGGTGATCTGCTCGGCGGCATTGGCAAGCCCATCGAGGTAATAGCCTGACAACAGGAAGAAATTCATCAGCACGGCATTGGCGGCAAGCGTCACTGCGCCAAAGCCGGTGCCGATCCGCGTCATGATCGCGAAGGCGCCGATCAGCACGAAGGTGCGGATCAGGATGTCGCGGTTGAGTGCGAAGAGCTCGGCCAGCCGATGGCGGGAAAGGATTTCCGGCCAGGCCGGCCGTTCCGCCCTGGCAAAGCCGCTGAGCACGATGAACAGCCCGGCGAGCGCGCCGGCCACCTCGCCAGCCAAGGTTCCCCAGGCGACGCCGGCCACACCCCAGCCGAGCGACAGGCCGAGATAGATGGACAGCAGGATGTTGATGCCGTTGATCAGCGCCTGCAGCAGCAGTCCGACGCCGCCCTGTCCGCGCCCGAGCACGAAGCCGAGGATGGCGTAATTGGCCAGCGCCGCCGGCGCCGCCAGGATGCGGATCGAGAAATAGGTGGCGGTCGCCTCGGCGATCGCGCCTTCCGCGCCCATCAGCCGCAATCCTGCCGCCTTGAGCAGAGGCGAAAGACAGAGCAGCGCCAGCCCGCAGCCGAGCGCTGAGATCAGCGCTCTCGCAAAGACCGCCTGCTGTTCGTGCTGGTCCCGCCGGCCATAGGCCTGCGCCGTCAGTCCTGTCGTCGATGCCCGCAGGAAATTGAAACTGCCGAGGATGAGATCGAAGAGCATTGCCCCGATCGCCAGCCCCGCCAGCGCTTCCGGGTCCCCCATATGACCGACGACGGCGGTGCTCGTCAGCCCGAGCAGCGGCGTCGTCAGGAAGCCGAGCGTCATGGGAATGGCGATCGAGAGCACCAGCCGGTGCGTGACCTCGAAGGCAAGGGAATGACTGTTGCTGCGCGTATCCATGCTTGCCCCATATCGAGGCCGAATCGCCTCAGCTCGATAGCACCATCGCCCAATAGGGCAGGTTCCTGGAAGATGAATTATGGGCGACGGCGACGCCGAGGCCGTCATAACGCCCCAGCATGTTTTCCAGATGATGCGGAGAGTTGATCCAGGCCGTCACCACTTCATCGACGCTCCGCTGGCCGGAGGCGATATTCTCCGCCGCCGGCAGCTGCACGCCGCTCGCCTTGACGCGGGCGCCGAAACTGTCGGTCATGCCCATGAGATGCGCCATTTTGCCGGCGCTTGCCATGCGTTTGGCCTGGAACAGAGCGGCCGTCTGCGCCGCCGGATCGACCTCAAGCGGCGGCAGGCCGTTCTTGGCCCTGAGCTGGTTGACGAGCGGCAATACACTTGCCGTCTCGTCCTCGCCGTTCGAAGGGGTGCCGGCAAGGCGCGGCGTGGTGGTGCAGCCGGCGATGCCGGCGGCGAACGCCAGTCCGGAAAGACGCAGCAGGCCGCGGCGGGAAAGATCGATGGAGGTCATGTTACCGGTGATAGCTGAAAAGGCGAAGGATGAGGAAGAGCGGAATGACGATCGTCGCTCCGAGGAGGAGATAGTCGCCGACGCGCCCGAGCGCTGAAAAACCGCGGTGCCAGATTTCCAGGATGAAGTCGCGGAACCCATAGATGATGTTCCACGGCGTCAGGCCGAAGACGGTCATGACGAAACCGACGATCAGCGACACGACGATGAGTTTTATCAATGTGCGGCCGAGCGAATCGCCGAGGAACCTGTTCACCTGATCGGACATGCGCCATCTCCTGTTTGCCCTTGGAATAGGGTTGCGGCGCGCCGCCCGCAAGCCCTTTCCGGGATTGGCCGCTTCGCCTGTGAAATAGGACTTGAGTTTTTTTGTGGCCGCCGCCAGATGCAGGCAAACGCAGGTCGCGCAAAGTGTGCAGCGGATTGCGCTGACGACATGCTTAAGAGCCAACAGGTCTATCCATGCAGCCCCACCAGCTTTCCTCCGGCGATGTCATCGCCGACCGCCGCGCCGATTATGCCCGGATGCTCGAAGAGGGCGGTGAGCCGGGGGCGGCGGCCGAGCTGATGGAACAGGCGCTCGAACTCGCACCGGCCTGGGCCGCCGGCTGGTATCGCCTCGCCACCTATCGCGAAAAGGCGGGCAAGGCGGAAGCCGCGATCGAAGCCTATCGCAACACGCTTGCCCTCGATCCCGAAGATATTTTCGGTTCGGCCCTCAAGCTTGCCCTTCTCGGCGATATCGCCACACCCGACCGGCCGCCGAGCCGCTATGTCGAGCGCCTGTTCGACGATTATGCCGACCGTTTCGAAACCGCGCTCGTCGAAAAACTCGATTACAGCGTGCCGCAGAAGCTCGCAGCCCTCGTTTCTGCCACCGGCAGGCACTACGCATGCGCCGTCGATCTCGGCTGCGGCACCGGCCTGCTCGGCCCCGAAATCCATGGCCGTGTCGGCCGCCTCGAAGGTTTCGACCTCTCGCAGAACATGCTGGCCAAGGCGGCCGAGAAGGCGGTCTACGATCACCTCGCCCAGGCCGACCTGTCGCTTGCATCGGATCTTTCCGGCCTCTTCGCCGATCGGCCACGCGGCCGCGCCGATCTGGTGACGGCAGCCGACGTGCTGATGTATCTCGGCAATCTCGAAAGCGTCTTTGCCATCATCGACGATCTGGCCGGCGCCGGCGCCGATCTTGCCTTTTCCGTCGAAGACGCGGGGGAGGGCGAGACCTTCCATCTCGCGCCGTCGCTGCGTTATGCCCATTCGGAAGCCTATGTCACGATGCTGCTTGCCCGTCACGGCTTCGAAATCCTCGACATAGCCAAGACCGTCATTCGCAAAGATGGCGGCAAACCGGTGGCCGGCATTCTGTTCCTTACGCGCAAGCCGGCCTGAGCGAATGTTTCTTGCGATTTTTTAATAGGACAGCATTACTTACCTATTTCGCTTGATCGGCCGCCGGAAAGCCTGATATTGCAAGGATATCCGAAGAGCGCGCGGCGATAAGACGCCGAGCGCTCGACTCATTTCACACTCGAAAATCCACCGCGTCCGGATGTCTCCGGACGTGCTCGCGAACACGTCTGCTGTTGGAGACTGGCGACATGACACAGCTCATCAATGCCCTCGGCGTCTGGAATACGAGCGCAACGCGTCACTCTCCGATCGAAGACGTGCAGGGCATATTCTCCGGCAGTCTCGTCGCAGCACTCGGCCTTTACGTGCTTGCCAGCGCCGGCCTGCTCACCGGCAGCACCGCCGGCGTCGCCTTCCTTCTGCACTACGCTTTCGGCGTCAATTTCGGCCTCGCCTTCTTCCTGCTCAACCTGCCGTTCTTCTATCTCTCGTGGAAGCGTCTCGGCATGGCCTTCACGATGAAGACCTTCATCGCCATCGGCCTGACCTCGGCGATCGCAGATCTGCAGTCGCGTCTCTTTTCCATTTCGAGCATCCATCCGGCCTGGGCGGCCCTTCTCGGCGGCCTGCTGCTCGGCTTCGGCGCGCTGGCTCTCTATCGCCACCGCGCCAGCCTCGGCGGCGTCGGCATTCTCGGCGTCTATCTGCAGGAGCGCTTCGGCATCCGCGCCGGCCTCGTCCAGCTTGCCATCGATATGTGCGTGCTGGCCGCCGCCGTCTTCGTCACCACGCCGCCGGTGGTCTTCTATTCCGTCCTCGGCGCCCTGGTCCTCAACCTTTTCGTCGCCATCAACCACCGCGCCGACCGCTACATCGCCCTCTGACATTACAAATCCGTAAGCCATTCTAAACAAAACGTAACTTGCCTGTCATCGGCCCCGGCGCGACACTTCAACCCGCGCCGGATTTGATGAGGTGAACTATGTCAGATTTGGAAAAGCTTGTGAGACGCCGCATGCAGGAAGAATACGCCAGGGGCGCTTCCGCAGACGAAATCGCGAAGGTCGTCCGCGATCTGCTCAACAGCATCGACCTCTCGGGCGATGGGTCAGACGCGGTTGCCGTACGGGCCACGACCGGTCGCGAGTAACGGATATTCAACCGACCCGAGATTTTCGGGTCGGTTGTTGGGATTGCCGTCTCCATTGCGCCAACAGCAGCCCTCCATCCGTCTAACGCAACCGCCGCCTGGGGCGAGCTGCGTCCCAGTCCAGACAAAGGTGCCTGCGGGGCAGATGATGAGGCTGAGCAGCCCACGTCAAAATCGCAGCCGCGCCCCGATTTCTCGCTATTCTTGCTCCAGAAATCACCCACACTCCGTCATCCTCGGGCTTGACCCGAGGATCCATGCCGCCCCCACCAGCGGGGCCACGGATCCCAGGCTCAAGGCCTGGGATGACGGAGATTGGGAGGGCCGTTTTGCCAAACTCGCTGTCGACGAAGCGGATGACACGTCACTCTTCCTGCTTCAGCGCGCTGCCGCGTGTCCCCGGCCTCAAGCCGCCTTTGTCACCGCATCGATCGGATGCTGCGAGCGGAAGCCGACGGCGAGCCGGTTCCAGACATTGATGGCGCCGATCGTCACGGTGATCTTCGTCATCTCCTCTTCGGAGAAATGCGCCTTCAACGTTTCGTAATCGGCATCCGGCGCGCCCGTCTTGGCGATGTTGGTGACGGCGTCGACCCAGCCGAGCAGGGCGCGTTCGCGGGCGTCATAGACCGGCGATTCCCGCCAGACGCACATCAGGTTGATCCATTGCTCACTGAGCCCGTCGTGGCGGGCTTCCTTCACATGCATGTCGACGCAATAGGCGCAGCCGTTGATCTGCGAGGCGCGCAGCTTGATCAGGTGGATGAAGCGGCGCTCCAGGCCAGAGGTCTGGACATATTGTTCGAGTGCGGCGACGGCCTTGTAGGCATCGGGGGCGGCTTTGGCGAAGTTGAAACGCGGTTGCATGTCTTTCTCCTTTGATAGGGCTCAGCGAGCCGTCTTGCGTTCGTGGATTTCGAGGAAGGCGCAGCCTCGGGCTGCGATCGATCCGTCGTCGAGGGCATTCAATTCGATGCCGAGATCGGCAATGCTGGTCTTGGCGAGTTCGGCCCGATAGACCCGTTCGGCCCGCAGCATCGCCGCGCTGATATTGCAGGGCTTGGCGAAGAAGCGGTCGGAGACCGGGTTCGGGCCGCGCTGGCGGATTTCGGCGCAGCGGAACGCCGGCGCCGGTCCTTCGACGGCGAGCAGGATATCGAGCAGCGAAATCTCTTCCGCCGCCTTTGCCAGCTTATATCCGCCCCGCGGTCCCGGCACGGTATCGAGGATGCCGGCGCCCGACAGCGCCTGCAGATGTTTCAACAGATAGCTCGTCGACACCCCATGGAATTCCGCCAGCGCCGCGGCCGACAGCACGCCGCCTTCGGAGAGGCCGGAAAGCATTGCAACGCTATGAATGGCTTGCTCGACGCCGTCGCTCATCTTCATGGAGCCGATCTCCTTATCGTGGATAAAATATATCCATGATTATGCCGGCTGTCAACTGTTGTCCTCGCTGCTTGTCGCTTGCCTTTATGGTAACGGCGGATAGAACCGGGAAAAACGACAGGGGAACATCATGGCAGCCAACGCCTTTACAGGCCTTCTGAACTCCAGCGCCGACCGCCACTCGCTGTTCGACGACGCCCAAGGCATCGTCGCCGGCAGCATGCTTGCCGTGCTCGGCGTCTCGCTCCTCTCCGGCGCCGGGCTGCTTGCCGGCGGCACGGCGGGTCTTGCCTTCCTCGCCCATTACGCGACCGGTTTCAGCTTCGGCCTCTGCTTCTTCGCCGTGAACCTGCCCTTCTATTATCTCGCCTTCCGCCGCATGGGGCCGGCCTTCACCATCAAGACCTTCGCCGCCATCGCGCTGACCTCCGTTCTGTCCGAATTCGTGCCCGGCTTCATTGGTATTGGGCACGTCAATCCTATTGCCGGTGCGCTCTTCGGCGGCCTCGTCATCGGCGCCGGCATGCTGGCGCTCTTCCGCCACCGCGCCAGCCTCGGCGGCATCGGCATCCTCGCCCTCTATATCCAGGATCGTCTCGGCTGGCGCGCCGGCCTCGTCCAGCTCGGCTTCGACTGTCTAATCCTGGCGCTCTCCTTTCTTGTCGCCAGCCCCTCGATCATCGCCTGCTCCGTGCTCGGCGCCATCGTGTTCAACCTCACGCTCGCCATCAACCACCGCAAGGACCGCTATATCGCAGTCTAAGTCAGGCAAGCAGCGCATGATATCGCCCGGAAACCGCTCGCACTTTTCGGCATCATGCGCGTAAGCGGATGGCGGCTCTTCTATTTCCCTGCGCTTTCACTACCTTCAGGGCGTGGACCAGATCGATTCCGAAGCCAGCGCCCAGCTTCCTGCCGCCTTTACCCGCTGGTTTGCGGAAAAGGGCTGGCGTCCGCGCGCCCATCAGCTGGAGCTGCTTGCCCGCGCCGAGGCTGGCGAAAGCACGCTGCTGATTGCGCCGACCGGCGCCGGCAAGACGCTTGCCGGCTTCCTGCCGTCGCTCACCGATCTCACCCGTCGCGGCAAGATTCCGCCCGGCTCCGCCTTCACCGGCATTCACACGCTCTATGTCTCGCCGCTGAAGGCGCTGGCGATCGACATCGAGCGTAACCTGATGAAGCCGGTGGCGGAAATGGGCCTGCCGGTCACCGTCGAAAACCGCACCGGCGATACGCCGAATGCCAAGCGCCAGCGCCAGAAGCTCAATCCGCCGGATATTCTGCTGACGACGCCCGAGCAGGTCGCGCTGCTTCTCGCCAGCCGCGAGGCCGAGCGTTTCTTCAAGGATCTGAAATATGTCGTGCTCGACGAGCTGCATTCGCTCGTCACCTCCAAGCGCGGCCATATGCTGTCGCTCGGCCTTGCCCGCTTGCGCCGCCTTGCCCCAGGCCTCAAGACCATCGGCTTGTCGGCGACCGTCGCCGAGCCGATGGATCTGCAGAAATGGCTGGTCGCCCAGCAGGAGGGCCGGGAGCATCACGCCGGCCTCGTCGTCGTCGAAGGCGGCGCCAAACCTGACATTTCGATACTGTCGACCGAAGAGCGCATTCCCTGGGCCGGCCATTCCGCCAAATATGCCATTCCCGATGTCTACAGGCAGCTGCTCGACCACCAGACGACGCTGCTCTTCGTCAATACCCGCAGCCAGGCCGAAATGCTCTTCCAGGAGCTCTGGACGATCAATGACGACAACCTGCCGATTGCCCTTCACCACGGCTCGCTCGATGTCGCCCAGCGCCGCAAGGTCGAGGCGGCGATGGCCGAAAACCGGCTGCGTGCCGTTGTCGCCACCTCGACGCTCGATCTCGGCATCGACTGGGGCGATGTCGATCTGGTCATCCATGTCGGCGCGCCCAAAGGGGCGTCGCGTCTTGCTCAGCGCATCGGCCGCGCCAACCACCGAATGGACGAGCCCTCGAAGGCGATCCTCGTGCCGGCCAACCGCTTCGAGGTCATGGAGTGCCAGGCAGCGCTCGATGCCAATTATATCGGCGCACAGGACACGCCGCCCGTCGGCCGCGGCGCGCTCGACGTGCTTGCCCAGCATGTGCTCGGCATGGCCTGCGCCGAACCCTTCGACATGCTGGAACTTTATGACGAGATCACCAGCGCCTCGCCCTATGCCGATCTCAGCTGGGAAACCTTCGAGCGCGTCGTCGATTTCGTCGCGACCGGCGGTTATGCGCTCAGGACCTACGAACGTTACGCCCGTATCCGCAAGACCAAGGAGGGTCGCTGGCGCGTCTCCAATCCCGCCGTCGCCCAGCAATATCGCCTCAATCTCGGCACCATCGTCGAAAGCCCGATGCTGAATATCCGCATGGTCAAGCGCGGCGAGGGCGGCCGGATCGGCCGCGGCGGCGCGACGCTGGGCAAGGTCGAGGAATATTTCCTCGAACAGATGTCGCCGGGCGATACCTTCATCTTCTCCGGCAAGGTGCTGCGCTTCGAAGGCATCCGCGAAAACGAATGCCTGGCGTCACAGGCTTTTTCGCTCGATCCGAAGATCCCCGCCTATAATGGCGGCAAGTTTCCGCTGTCGACCTATCTCGCCGAGCAGGTGCGGGCGATGATCGCCGATCCCGACCGCTGGCGCCAGCTGCCAGATCAGGTGCGCGACTGGCTGTCGCTGCAGACGGACAAGTCGATGCTGCCGAAGCGCGACGAGTTCCTGATCGAAACCTTCCCGCGCGGCAGCCGCGGTTACATGGTCGCCTATCCCTTCGAGGGCCGTCTCGCCCATCAGACGCTCGGCATGCTGCTGACGCGCCGGCTGGACCGGGCGGGCGCCAAGCCGCTCGGCTTCGTCGCCACCGATTATTCGCTCGCCATCTGGGGACTGGAGGATATGGGCCTGATGATCGCCAACGGCCGGCTCAGTCTGTCCGACCTCTTCGACGCGGATATGCTGGGCGATGATCTCGAAGCCTGGCTCAACGAATCCTTCCTGCTGAAGCGCACCTTCCGCAATTGCGCCGTGATTGCAGGCTTGATCGAACGCCGCCATCCCGGCAAGGAAAAGAGCGGCCGCCAGATCACCGTCTCCGCCGATCTGATCTATGACGTGCTGCGCAGCCACGAGCCGGATCACATCCTCTTGCAGGCGACGCGGCAGGATGCGGCGACCGGACTTTTGGATATAAGCCGACTTGGCGATATGCTGATGCGAATCAGGGGCCACATCACCCATCGCCCGCTCGACCATATTTCTCCGCTCGCCGTGCCGGTGATGCTGGAGATCGGACGCGAGGCGGTGCCGGGCGAGGCCCATGATGCGCTGCTCGCCGAAGCGGCCGACGATCTGATCGCCGAGGCGCTGGCCTGAGACCTGTTTGGGAATAACGACCGTGATGAACCGCCTGGCGCTCGCGCGCGACATTTCAGGATTGGCCACTATGCCGGGCATCGAGACATCGATCCACGGCATCGCCGCCGTCTGCGATCCGCTCGGCGCTCTCTATCTGCCGGACGCCGGCCTGCTCATCGTCTCCGATCTGCATCTGGAAAAAGGTGCCGCTTTTGCCCGCCGCGGCATGATGCTGCCGCCTTACGATACGCTGGCGACCCTGACCGTGCTGGCCGCTGTCATCTCCCGGTATGATCCGAAGCTCGTCGTCTCGCTCGGCGACAATTTCCATGATCGCATCGGCTCCGCGCATCTGCCGGAAAACTTTCGCGCGCTGATCGTCGGCATGGCGCGCGGCCGCGAGTGGCTCTGGATCAACGGCAACCACGATCCCGACGGTGTCGTCGATCTGCCGGGTAGCTGCGCCGACGAGATGCATTATGCCGGCCTGACCTTCCGCCACGAGCCGAAAAATGGCCTGCAGAGCGGCGAAATCGCCGGCCACCTGCACCCGTCGGCGACCGTGCGCCGGCGCGAGAGATCGATCCGCCGCCCGTGTTTTGCCACCGACGGCGCCCGCCTGCTGATGCCGGCCTTCGGCGTCATGAGCGGCGGCTTGGATCTCGGCCATCAGGCGATGAAAGGCCTGTTCGACACATCCTCGCTGGTGGCGCATCTCTTGGGGCGCGATCGGATTTATTCGGTGCGGTACGGGAATTTGCGGGGGTAGCGATTGCTATTCGGATAGGGCGTGCCGCGCCAGCCCCCTCTGCAACCCTTTACTCAATCACACCCCTGCAATTGCTGCTGATACGTCCCGGCCATCCGCGCGAACTTCTGCGCGGTCTGCTGCAACTGTCCGTTCGCGCGCCAGTCGCCGCGCTTGTAGCCTGTCGGCCCGGAATAATAGGCGAGATAGAGATTATAGGCATCGTTTAGCGGAATGCCGGTCTCCACGCTGTTTTGATAGTGGTACCAGCCGATGAAATCGATCGCGTCGGTGAAGTTCGTCCGCCGCGCCGCCCAGTTGCCGGTTTGCGACTGATAGTGATCCCACGTCCCGTCGAGTGCCTGCGAATAGCCATAGGCGGTCGATGGCCGGGTCCAGGGAATGAAGCCGAACAGCTTGGTACGCGGCGGCCGCGCATAAGGCTGGAAGCCGGATTCGGTATACATCGTCGCCATCAGGATCGGCACGGGCACGCCGTATTTCTTTTCGGTGCGCTCGGCCGCTCTTTGCCAGCTGGAAAAAAGCCCCTCGCGCTGGTCGAAGACGGCGCAGATGTTCCTCGTCTGCTTCGGCGCCGTTGCGCAGCCGGCAAGCAGCGCCAGCCCCACGACGGTCAGAACGATACGAGTACGCATAACAAAACCTCTCGTTTCAGAGAGATTACTAACTCGTAAATGTTAAGAACCGGTTTTTAGTCGAATACGAGGTTTTTTGGAGAGGGCTGCCGGTTCCGACCGGGGGCGTTCCGCGGACGGTACAGCCCGGGCATCGCACAGCCGTGGCCCACAACCGCTACACCTTGACCGGTTCATAGCGCAGGATCACCGCGCCGCTTGCCGTCGTCGAGGATTCAATGAGCTTCAGCGGCACCTGGGCCGCAGCCGGTTTGAAAAGCGGATTGCCGGCGCCGAGGATGACGGGCACCACGCAGATCCTGATTTCATCGACGAGGCCGGCCTTCAGCAGGCTGTCGGCAAGATCAGCGCTGCCGAAGATGAAGATCGTCTTGCCTTCCTCTTGCTTCAGCCGCGTCAATTCGGGGATCGGATCGCTGACGATACGGGCATTGTTCCAGCCGGGCTCGGTCATCGTCCTGGACACGACGATCTTGGCGATGCCGTTCATATAGGCCTTGATCCTGCCTTCGCCTTCTGCGGTCGGCCAGTAGGAGGCCATGCCCTCATAGGTCTTGCGGCCGAAAACCAGGAGATCGCCTTCTTCGCCGAACTGCTCGGCATAGCGCTGCAGCTCGGGTCCCCAGGCAAGATTGTGGAAGTCGATATCCCACGGCTTCGTGCCTTCGAAATACCCGTCGAGCGTCATCAGGTTCCAGACGATAAGCTTTCTCATCTCCATCCTCCTTCTCGATTGTCGAATTTAAACCGGTTGCTAGTCAAAACCGGTCTGAAGCTAAAGTGACAGATTGCGAAATGCAAGCGGTTTTTGCGAAGGGCGGATGAGGCGCGTCGGGGTATGTGCGGTCAAGCCGCGCTCGACCGGTGGCGGCCACAAGAAGACATTGGCGGGAGTACCTCGCCTTGCGGCGGCTCAGTCCTTGCGGAAGATCAGGCTGGCGCCCCAGCCGGTGACGACGGCGAGAGCCACGGCCGCGCAGCCGTAGAGGATCGGCTGGTCATGTGCGGCATCGGTGATCGTCTGCTCGATGCCCGTCTTGATGACGCGCAGCGGCAGCGATTTCTCGGTGACGAGATCGCCGCTCTTGAAGAGATAGGCGCGTACCGTATGCACCCCGTTCGGAATATTGGCCGGCAGGCGCAGGCTCGCCTTGAACAGGTTCGATGCGACGAACCGCACGCCGCTCGGATTGCGGTCGTAAAGCGCGCCTCCCTGCTGCAGCCGCAGGAAAGCCTGGCGGAATTCGCCGAGATTGCTGCCGTCGCCGACGAAGCCGACTGGCGTCAGCGGAATGTGATCGATGCCGATCCCCTGATCGGTCAGTTCGAGCGGCGTCGTCAGATCGTCGATCATCCGCGAGCTCGACATCGAATAGGAATGCGGCACCGCCTCGAAGGTCATCGAGCGCGTATTCATCCAGATGCCGAAGACGCGTTCCTTCTTGCGCACCGTCGCATCCTGGCGCGGACCCTCGAGCACCACGACCACGTCATACTGGCCGATGGCGAGCAGCAGCTGATCGGTGTTCGAGAGCGCCCCGAAGATCGTCAGATCGGCGCCGTGGAAATCCGAGGTGATGGCGATTTCACTGGTCGAAGTGCCGATTTCAAGCCCCTCGCGCACCGCTTCCGTCGATTGTCCGGGCAGCCATTGTGCGCCGGCGGCGGCCGGCAGCAGGCAAAGAAAGGCGAGGACGGCGGCAGCGAGGCGCATCAGTTGCCCGTCCCCATCACCACCGAATAAATATCGGTCGGCGTCACCACCAGCGCGATCGCAAGACGCAGACCAACGGCCAGCACCAGCAGGCCGAGCAGGGCGCGCAGCTGTTCGCCGCGCAGCTTCTGGCCGACGCGCACGCCGTATTGGGCGCCGATGACGCCGGCCACCATCAGGATGAAGGCCAGCACGATGTCGACGGAGAAGTTGGTCGCCGCCTGCACGATCGTCGTATAGGCGGTGACGAAGATGATCTGGTAGAGCGACGTGCCGACCACGACATTGGTCGGGATGCGCAGGAGGTAGATCATCGCCGGCACCATGATGAAGCCGCCGCCGACGCCCATGACCGAGGTGAGGATGCCGATCGCAAAGCCGAGTGCGACGATCGGAATGACGCTGAGAAAGATCTTCGATTTCTTGAAGCGCACCTTCAGCGGCAGCTTGTGCACCCAGTGCTGATGGCCGGGCTTTCGTGGCGCCGGCGGCTCGTTGCGGGCGGCCCGCCGCATGGCGTTGATGCTTTCGAGCAGCATCAGCCCGCCGACCGTGCCGAGGAAGATCACGTAAAGCAGCGAGATGAACAGATCGAGCTGGCCGAGGGCGCGCAGCAGCGAGAAGATCCAGATGCCGACGGTAGCGCCCGAGAGGCCGCCGACCAGAAGCACCGTGCCGAGCTTGACGTCGAGCGTGCCGCGGCGGAAATGCGTGATCGCGCCCGAAATCGACGACGCCACCACCTGGTTGGCGCCGGTGGCGACCGCCACGACCGGGGGGATATTGTAGAAGATCAGCAGCGGTGTGATGAGAAAACCGCCGCCGACGCCGAACATTCCTGACAGGAATCCGACGGCCGCCCCCATGCCGAGAATGATGAAAATGTTCACCGACAATTCTGCGATGGGCAGATAAATTGTCACAACCGACCCCGAATGATGACCGCCCCTGCCGGGCGGTTTCCGTCACGTCCCCGTTCGACTGCGCACCTTACCGCGAAATCGTTGCCAGAGGCTTTCGATCAGCCCCTGGGGCGATGGAGATCGAGAGTGGACGATTCGACGGATGCGCCAGGCGATCTGTCCCGCATAATCCGGCTTTTTTCAGATTGCGTGACAGGCGGCGGAAAAAATGGCGAATGTCTTGGTGCCGCAGGTCTTCTGTAGCGCGATTCCAGCAAAACAGCCGTGCGGTTTGCGCCCGGCTTGGCGCAAACAAGACATCATCATGTCCGTAGCCGGCGGCAACCGTTCTAGATCGCCTTGGCCACCTGCTTGTTGCGCTCGAGCAGCGCCTTGACCGTCGCGTCGGTCACCTTGCCGTCCGGCGCCTGGCCGATCGACTTCTGGAAGTTCTTGATCGCGGTAACGGTCTTGGCGCCCATTTCGCCGTCCGGCACGCCGGCGTCGAAGCCGTTATTGTTGAGGATGGCCTGGATGTTGCGGATCGCCTTCTTCATGTCGACGGAGGCCGTCTTGGCGCCCGTGCCCGCCCATTCGTCGGGGATATCGATGCCGTTGGCGCGGTGGTCGAGCGGTTCCGGCTTCCAGAGATCGGCCTTGGCGCGAGCCCGCTCGAGCTGATCGGGCTTCATCGCGTTTGCCACTTCGTCGCGCTTCTGGCCCGCGTCCTTGTCGCCGGCCTTGGCGGCGATCGCAAACCACTTGTAGGATTCTTCGATGTCCGTGGGAACGCCGTTGCCCCTCGCGCAGAGGATCGCCAGGTTGAACTGGCTGTCGGTGATGCCGAGATTGGCGGCCTTGGTGAACCAGGAGGCCGCTGTCGCATAATCCTGCTGGCCGAGCGCGCCGGAGGCGTAGAGCACGGCGAGATTGTGCATGGCGCTGGCATTGCCCTGGTTTGCCGCCTGTTCGTAAAAGGTCTTTGCCTTGGCGATGTCGCGTTCGACGCCGTTGCCCTTCTCATACATGCTGCCGAGCCGGTACTGCGCCGGCGCAAAACCCTTGTCGGCCGCAAGCTGGTACCAGTTGGCCGCCTGCTTCTGATCGACCGTCATGCCGTTGCGGCCGTCCGAATAGCGCGCGCCGATCTCGAACAGCGCCAGCGCATCGCCGCCCTGCGCCGCATCGGCAAGCGATTTCGGCTGCACGGTGTCGGGAATCGTGATGGCCGCCTGCGGTGCTGCGGCCGGCGTGTTCGGTACGAAGCCCGATGTTTCCTGCGGCGCGCCGGACGAAGCGGCGGGCGCAAAACTTGCAGCTCCTTCGCCATCGAGCGGGGCAGCGTCGGTCAGATGATCGCCGCCGGTGGGCGGGGTTGTTTCCGGCTGCGCCTGTTCGGCGGCAGGAGGTGCCGTCTCGGTTGCGGGAGCGTTCGCCTCCGCAGCGCCGGTGTCGGGCTGGGCGGACGTTGCTTCGGGCAGGGCCGGCTGCGGGTTTTCCGTTGCGCCTGTCAGCGCCGAGACCTCGGCCGGCGGCTGCGGCGCGGGCTCTCCGCTCGTCAACGTCCGGGCCAGCGGAAAGGCCATGATGGCGAGCAGCACGGCGCCGATCGCCAGCAGGATCGGCCGGCGGTAGCGCGAGAAGGCGCTGACCTTGCCGGTTTTGCCCGTCTGGTCGGTCTTGCCCGTCTTGTCGGCCTTGGCAGTCGCGCCTTTCTTCTCGGCCTTGCCGGCCTGCTTCGGATTGGCGTCCACCTCCATGGCTGCTGCCTGCGCCGCCCGGCGCGCAGCGGCGATGTAATCGGCGCGATCGGTCTCGACGGGCGGTTTGCCGCGTGCGGCACTCTGGCTGGCACGCACCCGTTCAAGGATCTTCTTGACGTCTGGCGCGCCCGAACCCGGCTCGAGCAGTTCGTTTGCCGCATCCGTCGGCACCACGTCGGCAGGATCGATCGACGGCGCGGGGTCGATCACCGCCCGTTCGGCGGCCTTTGTCTCGGCCTTGTTGCCGGGCCGCAACCGCTTGCCGAGGCTGGCGAGCAGGCCGGGCTTTGCCGGCGCCGGCGTCGCGGCCTCCGGCGTTCTGGTCGCCGCTTCGATGGCGATCGCGCTGGTTGCGCTCATCACTGCGGCCTGCGCCGGGACGACAGGTTCGGCTGCGACCTCCGCCGAGCGGATGACCGGAGAGGCCTTCGCTGCCGGGGCAGCTTCCGGCGTTCGGGTGGTCTCTGCCACCATCAGCGCATAAGGGTCGATATCGAAATCGACGTCGGCGACCGGCATCTGGGCGGCCGGCCGTCCGCGCTCTTCCATGCCGTCGAGACGGTCGGCGATATGCACCAGCGTCTCGTGCAGCGCCTTGAACGTCTTGTGCGTGCGTTCCTCGCTGTCGCGGCTGATATCCTCGAGATGGCGCAGATCCTCGGCCAGCGCCGTCAGCGCCGACATGTCGGCGGCCGGCACGGCCCCCTGCAGGGCGCCGTTGCGCGAATAGGCCTCGACGACGGCTTCCGCCGCCTGACGCGCCGCTTCGATGATATATTCGTCGCTCGTCGCCATGTAATCTTCGATCGCGCCCATGCGCCGGTCGAGATCGGCGGGGATCGCAGCGCTTTCGCGCGGCTCGCTCATCAGCGCCGAAAGATTGGCGATCTGGTCCTCGAGGTTCTTCAGCGCCCGCGGATCGGTCGGCGGTGCTGCCGTGCTCTCTTCCAGCCGGGCGGCGATGTCGCTCAGCCGTCCCTCGAGACGCCGGAAGGCGCCGTCGTCGATTGCCGCGGCCGGCGCCGGCTGCGGATGGGCCATCTCGTCGATGCGCCGGGCGAGATAATCGAGCCGCTGCGCCAGCACGTCGTTGACCGCGCCGTTCTCGAGCGCGTCGATCTTGCGGGAGATGTCGGAAAGCGGTCCGCTGAGATCGGGTTGCGCCGCCGTCTGCTGCGTGCGCTCCAAGAGATAGGAAAGATGTTCCAGCCGCTCGTCGAGCCGCGACGTCGCTTCCGCCCTTGTCAGTTCCTCGACACGTTCCGTCAGCGCTTCCAGCCGCATCGCCAGCTCATCGGCGGGCGTCGCCCGGCTGGCCGCGTCATGGCTCATCACGTCGATCTGGTCGGCAAGCGCCGAAAGCCGGCTTTCCAGCCGCTGCATCAGCGTCGGATCGCTGTTGGCGGCCGCACGTCCGCTGGCCGCGATCGCCCGGCTGATCTCGTCGAGCCGCATGTCCATGGCGGCGAACTGTTCGGCCATGACCCGGTCATGCGGCTGGATCATGTTGCCGAACTGCTCCATCGCCGTGGCGATGGCGATGAGCTTGTCTTCCAGTGCCCGCACCGCCGGGCTTTCGCCCATGCCGCCGATGTGGCGCTTGATGTCGTCGAGCCGGTAGGCGAGCGAAACGAGCTCTTCCTGCAGACCCTCGGTGTCGAGCGCAGCAAGCCGGTTTTCGAAGCCGTCCCAGCGGTTTTCCATGTGGCGCAGCGATTCCTCGCGCGCCAGCCCGTCCATCAGCGATCGCAGATCCTCGAAATCTTCACGCAGGCCGGCCGCTTCCGCGCCGGCCGAGCGTCCGGTCAGCTGATTGATGCTCTGGGCGAGGCGGCTCATGTCGGCGCGGATGTCGTCGGCGAAGCGGCCGTCTCCGGCACTTGTTTTGATCTCGCGCAGTTCTGTGCGCAGCGCGTTCATCTCGCGGGTGACGCCTTCGGAAATGTCGCGCTTAAGGTCCTGGCGCAGGTTGACAAGCGCCTGGGCGATCTCCGTCATCGTATCGTCGCCGGCGCGGAAGGCGGGTGTCGGCTGTGATGCCGCGGCGCGCGGCGCGGGTTCGCGCAGCTGCGGGGTCGGCTCGCGTCCGTAAGGCCGTTCCCGGCCGGCTTCCAGCGCGCGTTGGCGCTGGCGGATTTCAGCGAGCGGATCCGGCCGCGGCTCGATCGGCGCTCTTGCCGGGCGCGGCGAATTGGGGCTGGCGTAAACGTCGCGCTCGGCCGTTGCCGTGCGCGGCCGCTGGTCGCGCCCGCTGCCCATGAGCCCTTCGATGCGCGCCTCCAGCCCTTCGATCGTGCGGTTCAGCGCATCGAGCGAGGTCCTGTCGGACTGCCGGGAAGGATTTGATCGCGATCCGTTCATCTTCTTGCTCGCTTCGACTGCTCGATCTCTCGTCAGAGCTCGATCCGTGGCTTTTCCGTCTGTGGCCAGCGTCTTCACGCCGACCGGAGCGCATCATCCATCAGAAGATAGTCAATTAGACTTTCCTCAGGCTGAACGATGTAGCGGCATCTTTAAGAAACGCGAGACTGGAAAAAGGAATGCGGGTCACTACTGCTCAACCCGCACCTTTCACGAAACGTCGTAAACAAGCCGTTAATATCGATGAGAATTTTTTAACGTTTGTGTCTCAAGCGCCGTTTTTGGCGGCAATTGCCGCTCGCTTTGGCCGACGACGCGTCAGGCCGGCCGCTTATATTGCAGTTCGATCTTCACGCCCTCCGGACCGTAAACGAAGACCTGGCCGAGATCGGTGTCGGGAATATCGTAATATTCATAGCGATAGCCGCTCGCCTTGATGCGCTCCAGCGCCGGGGCGAATTCGTAAAGGCTGAAGGCGACATGATTGAAGATGCCCGGCGGAAAATCGGTGCTGCGCGATGTCAGGCTGAGATGAATGACCGGGCGGTCGTCGAGATAGAGCCAATGGCCGGGCGAAGGGAAGGGCGGCCGATAGCCTTCCTTGACGCCGAGAATGGCTTGCAGGAAGCCGATCATGCGAGGCGCATCGCGGGTATCGATCGTGACATGGTCCAGGCGCGGCATCGGTTCCTCCCTGCCAGCTCGACGAGAGGGAGCCTATCCTGTTCACCTCAGCCGCGAAAGTTGTTTCGCCGCCGGCGTAACATCCGGCTGGAATTTCAGTGCGGCGCTCCCGCATCGATCGAATAGGCGCTGATGCGCGACAGATGGATGAAGGAAAGCCCGGTCTCCTCGGCCCAGTCGTTGAAGGCCTGCTGGATCATCGGCTGGTCCTTCTTCGCCGTGCCGGAGGCAGACAGCGGCACGCCGGCCGATCGCAGGCAGGCCAGCACGTCCATCGTGGCGACAAAGCTGTCGCGGCCGATGCCGCGCAGGAAATATTGCCCGGTCATGCCGCCGAGCCGGCTGCCGCGTTTGCTCAACAGGTCGAGGAGGCCGATCTGGTCTTCCCGCGGCCAGTCGGCGAGGAAGGCGCCGGCGCTGCCGTGTTCCCTCGCCAGTTCCCTGATGAAAGCGGCATTGGCGCGAACCGACATGATCTTCGCGCCGTTGCGGATGATCCGCTCGTCCAAGGTCAGCTCATGCCAATAATCGTCCGGCGCAATATTCAGCATTGCCGGATCGAAACCGGAAAACGCCGCCTCGAAGCCCGGCCATTTCGCATCGATCACCTTCTGGACGAAGCCGCTGTAGAAAATGCGCCGGGTCATGTCGGCAAGTATCCGGTCGTCGGGCATGGCGCGCAGCCGGTCGTGATCCGGCCGATGCTTCTCCAGCAAGGCCTGCAGCGCCGCTGCGCCGCCTTTCCGTTCCTCCGCACGCTGCTTTATCGCCTCGAAACTCATCATGCCGGCCGCCCCCTGAAGCAATGTCCGAATTGCGGATAAAAAGACGCTCGTCCTTATATGCCGTTCCCCGATGGACAAGGAAGGGGAGATCACGTCTCCTCCTCGCGCGGATTCGCGGTTCACGAATTTTTTCGCGAAATGGCGAAGCGGTAGAATTTGACGTTTACGCAAACGTCAATATTTTGTAAGACAGTGCCCGAGGCCGGCTCGACCCGGTCAGTCGAATGGAGGAATTCGCGAAATGCCAGTCTACAAGGCCCCGGTGAATGATACGCTCTTCGTCCTGAACGACGTGCTGGCCCTCGAGCGCTATAACAATCTGCCGGGTTTTGCCGATGCCACGCCTGACATGATCGAGGCGATCCTCGGCGAGGCCGGAAAGGTTGCCGAGGAGGCGCTCTTCCCGGTGAATTATTCCGGCGATCAGGAGGGCTGTCATCGCCACGACGATGCCAGCGTCTCGACGCCGAAGGGCTTCCGAGAGGCTTACAAGGCCTATCGCGAAGGTGGCTGGATCGGTCTCGCTGTGCCGGAGGAATTCGGGGGGCAGGGGCTGCCCTATACCCTGCATTGCGCCGTCGGCGAATATACCTCTGCCGCCAACATGTCGCTGATGATGTATCCCGGCCTGACGCAGGGCGCGATCGCCGCGATCCTCGTCCATGGCACGCAGGAGCAGAAGGAGACCTACCTGCCGAAGATGGTCGACGGCTCCTGGTCGGGCACCATGAACCTGACCGAGCCGCATTGCGGCACCGATCTCGGCATGCTGCGCACCAAGGCGGTGCCGCAGGCGGACGGCAGCTACAGAATATCCGGCCAGAAGATCTTCATCTCCGCCGGCGAACACGATCTGACCGACAATATCGTTCACCTGGTGCTGGCTCGTATCGAAGGCGCGCCCGAAGGCACCAAGGGCATTTCGCTGTTCATCGTTCCGAAATTCCTGGTCGGCAAGGACGGGGCGCCCGGCGCCCGCAACGCCGTTTCCTGCGGCGCGATCGAGCACAAGATGGGCATTCACGGCAACGCCACCTGCGTCATGAATTACGACGAGGCGACGGGTTTCCTGATCGGCGCCGAAAACCGCGGCCTCAACGCCATGTTCGTGATGATGAACGAGGCCCGGCTGATGGTCGGCCTGCAGGGCATCGCCATTTCCGAGATCGCCTATCAGAACGCCGCCGCCTATGCTCGCGACCGCATCCAGGGCCGCTCGCTCTCCGGCGTCAAGGCGCCGGATAAGAAGGCCGATCCGATCATCGTCCATCCGGACATTCGCCGCACGCTGATGACCATCCGCGCCTTTAACGAGGCCGGCCGCGCCTTCCTGCTGTGGACGGCGCTGAAATCCGATATCGCCCACCGCGCCACCGACGAGCAGGAACGCCAGACGGCCGACGATATTCTCGGCCTCGTCACCCCGATCCTCAAGGGCGTGATGACCGACAAGGGCTTCGACCATGCCGTCATGGCCCAGCAGGTCTTCGGCGGCCACGGCTATATCGAAGAACATGGCATGAGCCAGTATGTGCGCGATGCCCGCATCGCCATGATTTATGAAGGCGCCAACGGCATCCAGGCGCTCGATCTCGTCGGCCGCAAGCTCGCCTTGAACGGCGGCCGCGCCGCCATGGCCCTCTTCAAGGAGATCGGCGATTTCTGCGAGGAAAACCGCAGCGACGAAAAGCTTTCCTTCTTCACCAAGCATCTGAAAAAGGGCTTGAACGACGTCCAGGGTGCGACCATGTGGTTCATGCAGAACGCCATGGCCAAGCCCGACAATGCCGGCGCCGGCTCGACTGACTATATGCATCTCTTCGGCCTCGTCGTGCTCGGCTATATGTGGGCGAAAATGGCGAAGGCCGCCGAGGACGGCCTTGCGTCCGGTGACGCGAGCCGCGAGGATTTCCTGAAGAACAAGCTGGTGACTGCCCGCTTCTTCATGGAACGTATCATGCCGGAAACCGCGCTGCGCAAGGCCCGCATCGAAGCCGGCGCCGACACGATGATGGCGCTGGCCGCGGAAGCGTTTTGATTGTGTCCCCTTCTCCCCTGCGGACCCCCGCTGGGGAGAAGGGAGAACACGAAATTCACCGGCGCCGCCGCGCCGTCAGGGAGATGAGGAAATGACCGAGGTTTTCATTTACGACCACGTCCGCACGCCGCGCGGCCGCGGCAAGAAGGACGGCGCGCTGCATGAGGTGCCGTCCGTGCGCCTGGCGGCCAAGACGCTGGAAGCGATCCGCGACCGCAACGGGCTCGACACGCGAACGGTCGACGACATCATCATGGGCTGCGTCGATCCTGTCATGGATGCCGGCGCCGTCATCCCCAAGGCCGCCGCCTTCGAAGCCGGATATTCGACGAAGGCGCCGGGCATGCAGATCTCCCGCTTCTGCGCCTCCGGCCTCGACGCCGTCAATTTCGGCGCCGGCAAGATTGCCCAGGGTGCCGACGACATCGTCATTGCGGGCGGCGTCGAAAGCATGTCGCGCGTTGGTCTCGGGATGTCCGGCGGTGCCTGGTTCATGGACCCTTCGGTGAATTTCCCGGCCTATTTCATGCCGCAGGGCGTCTCGGCCGATCTCATCGCCACCAAATACGGTTTCAGCAGAACCGATGTCGACGCCTATGCCGTCGAGAGCCAGAAGCGCGCTGGACATGCCTGGGAACAGGGCTGGTTCGACAAGTCGGTCATCCCCGTCAAGGATCAGAACGGCCTGACGATCCTCGACAAGGACGAGCACATGCGTCCGGGCACCGACATGCAGGCGCTCGCCTCGCTCAACCCGTCCTTCCAGATGCCGGGTGAGATGGGCGGCTTCGAAGCCGTCGGCATCCAGGCCCATCCCGAGATCGAGCGTATCAATTATGTCCACCATGCCGGCAATTCCTCCGGCATCGTCGATGGCGCCGGCGTCGTCCTGCTCGGCTCGAAGGCCGGCGGCGAGAGCATGGGGATCAAGCCGCGCGCCCGCATCAAGGCCTTCGCCAATATCGGCTCCGATCCGGCCCTGATGCTGACCGGGCCCGTCGACGTCACCGAAAAGCTGTTGAAGCGGACCGGCATGCGCCTTGCCGATATCGACCTCTTCGAACTCAATGAGGCCTTCGCCGCTGTCGTGCTGCGCTACATGCAGGCCTTCGACATCGACCACGACAGGATCAACGTCAATGGCGGCGCCATCGCCATGGGCCACCCGCTCGGCGCCACCGGCGCCATGATCCTCGGCACGGTGCTCGACGAGCTCGAACGGCGCGATCTCAATACCGCGCTGGTGACGCTCTGCATCGGCGCCGGCATGGGCACGGCAACGGTTATCGAACGCGTTTGAGACGCTGACGGGCGGAGCAAAACCATGGGCCAGAACGAGACGAAGCGCCACTTCGAGCTTCGCAATCTGGAGAAGGACATGGAGCAGGCCTCTGCTGAGGCACTCCGCGTCTCTCCCAAGGAGCATTCGCGGCGGCTAAGGAGCGAAAATCGCTTCCTGCTGTTGTTCCTCGCTCTGGTCATCGGGTTGAGTTGCTTCATGGTCGGCGTCTTTTAAAACCTAGGAATTGAGGGAAGAGGAAATCCCGATGAGCAATTACACGAACTTCACAGTTGAAACTGACGCCGACGGCATCGCTCTCGTCACCTGGGATATGCCCGGCAAATCGATGAACGTCTTCACATCAGAGGTGATGGAAGAGCTCAACGCCATCATCGACGCCACCACCGCGGACGCCGGCGTCAAGGGTGTCGTCTTCACCTCGGGCAAATCCTCCTTCTCCGGCGGCGCCGACCTCTCGATGATCAAGTCGATGTTCAGCGCCTATCAGGAGGAGAAGGCCAGGAACCCGGAAACGGCCGTTCAGACGCTTTTCGGTCTCGTCGGCCGCATGTCCGGCCTGTTCCGCAAGCTCGAAACCTCGGGCAAGCCCTGGGTATCTGCGATCAACGGCACCTGCATGGGCGGGGCCTTCGAACTGTCGCTCGCCTGCCACGGCCGCGTCGCCTCCAATGCCAAGAGCGTCAAGATCGCGCTGCCCGAGGTCAAGGTCGGCATCTTCCCCGGCGCCGGCGGCACCCAGCGCGTGCCGCGGCTGGCAAACGCCCAGGACGCGCTGCAGATGATGACGACAGGCCAGTCGCTGAGCGGCTCCCGCGCCAAGGCGATGAATCTCGTGCATCAGGTGGTCGAGCCGGACCAGCTGATCCCCGCCGCCAAGCAGATGATCAAGGACGGGCTGAAGCCGGTCGCCCCCTGGGATGAAAAGGGTTTCAAGCTGCCGGGCGGCGGCATCTGGACGCCGGCCTCTGCCCAGCTCTGGCCGGCCGCGCCGGCAATCCTGCGCCGCGAAACCTCGGGCAATTATCCGGCAGCGCTCGCCATCCTGAAATGCGTCTATGAAGGCCTGCAGGTGCCGTTCGACACCGGCCTGAAGATCGAGCAGCGTTATTTCACCGAGGTGCTGCATACCCGCGAAGCCTTCTCGATGATCCGTTCGCTGTTCATCTCCATGCAGGAGCTCGGCAAGGGCGCCCGCCGCCCCGCCGGCATTCCCAAGACCGAACTGAAGCATGTCGGCGTCGTCGGCGCCGGTTTCATGGGTGCCTCGATTGCCTATGTCACCGCTGCTGCCGGTCTCCCGGTGACGCTGATCGACCGCGACTTGGAGGCCGCCGCCAAGGGCAAATCCGTCTGCGAAGGCCTCGTCAAGGATTCCGTCGGTAAGGGGCGGTTTACGCAGGACGAGGCTGCGGCCCTTCTTGCCCGCATCACGCCTGCCGCCGACTATGCCGGTCTTGCCACCGCCGATCTTGTCATCGAGGCGGTGTTCGAAGACCGCGAAGTGAAGAAATCGGTCATCGCGGCGGTTGAAGCCGTGCTGCCGGAAGGCGCGATCTTCGCCTCCAATACCTCGACCCTGCCGATCACGGGCTTGGCGGAGAATTCCAAGCGCCCGGCCGATTTCATCGGCATCCACTTCTTCTCGCCCGTGGAGAAGATGATGCTGACCGAGGTCATCCTCGGCAAGGAGACCGGCGACAAGGCGCTGGCCGTCGCGCTCGATTACGTCGCGGCGATCAAGAAGACGCCGATCGTCGTCAACGACACCCGCGGTTTCTTCGTCAATCGCTGCGTGCTGCGCTACATGTCTGAGAGTTACGACATGCTGATCGAGGGCGTGCCGCCCGCCATGATCGAGAATGCCGCCAAGATGGCCGGCATGCCGGTTGGTCCCCTGGCGCTGAACGACGAGGTCGCCATCGACCTGTCGTTGAAGATCCTCAAGGCCACTATCGCCGATCTCGGCGAGAAGGCGATTGACCCCAGGCATATGGAGCTGATCTCCCGCATGGTGGAAAAGGAGGGCCGCTTCGGCCGCAAGAATTCCAAGGGCTTCTACGACTATCCGCCGAAACCGGCGAAGAAGTCGCTCTGGCCGGAGCTCAAGGACTTCTATCCGCAGAAGAAGGCGGATGAGGTCGATGTCGCCGTCCTCAAACAGCGCTTCCTCGTCAGCATCGCGCTGGAAGCCGCCCGCACCGTCGAGGAAGGCATCGTTACCGATCCGCGCGAAGCCGACGTCGGCTCGATCCTCGGCTTCGGCTTCGCGCCCTACACCGGCGGCGCGCTGAGCTATATCGACGGCATGGGTGTGAAGGCTTTCGTCGAGTTGGCGGAGAGGTTAGCGGGGGCTTACGGGGATCACTTCAAGCCGACGCCGCTGCTGAAGGACATGGCCGCCAGGGGCGAGACGTTTTATGGGCGGTTCGATCCCTATGCGAAGATGGGGGCGGCGGCGTAGTCGTTTTCGCGGTGTGGGTTTTAGGGGACTGTCTTTGCCGTTGTGCCGTGTAGGCCCCCCTCTGCCCTGCCGGGCATCTCCCCCACAGGTGGGGAGATCGGCAAGTGGCCAAACCTTCCCGCCTCTCTACCGTTTCGCCCGGCTGCGACGCCAGTTGTTTGGGGAACCCTCGCGCCCAGCCAATCTCCCCACCTGTGGGGGAGATGCCCGGCAGGGCGAGGGGGCGACCACGGTACGACATCCGAGATGTTTCGACTTTCCCTTGCCGACGCCTTGCCGCGGACACAATTTGCAATTAGATCGCCGCACATCGATCTTGCTAGATGAACTTTGAAACGGCGCTCGCGTCGTTCCTGACGACCTTCCTCCAAAATCGGTTTTCATCGCCGCTGGGCATTCGCCCGGCTGCAATCTTCTATGAGCGATTCGAAAAGGATATCGTCATGAACACAGGTACCGTTAAGTGGTTCAACGCAACCAAGGGCTTCGGCTTCATTCAGCCGGATGACGGCGCTGCCGACGTTTTCGTCCACATCTCGGCCGTTGAGCGCGCCGGCATGCGCGATCTCAAGGATGGCCAGAAGCTGTCTTACGAGCTCGTCCGCGACAACAAGTCCGGCAAGATGTCGGCAGATCGCCTCCAGGCGGCTTAAGCCATTACAGCGCCGCGCGTCTTTTAGAGCGTATCTGGATTTAGTTGAATCGGAAGGGATTCCGTTTTTGGCTGTTTTGTGATTCAAGATGCTGGCTGGAGTGGAGGCCAGCATCGGATGACTCGACCTCTTTCAAATGATCTTCGCAAGC
>NZ_ML133593.1 GCF_003985125.1 Rhizobium phaseoli | reverse complement strand
CCGACGGCGCTCTACAGACGTGATCACCTCAATTGGATGCTTCGTCATATGACTACTCCTAGTGTTACCACTAGGACTGGCAGTCAGAAGCCCTCTATCGCAAGACGGCCTTCACCGTGGGCTTACCAATCGCCTTGTTCCACACCGCTGTGCAAGGCAGCCAGGTTTTGGCCATTCAGCACGCAGAGCTTCAACGTGTCATTGAGAGGACACGCGGCCGCCCCCTCCCCGCTCATCAGGATTGCAATCACCGCAGCTGCCAGGAAACGCACTCGCCCACCCCAAATCATGCCATCAAATCCCACCGGCACCTTAGTCGGGGCGCAGAAGAAAACAAGGCAGTGAGCTTTGCTGCACAGCTCCTGAAATCAGGACTCGGGCGGCAAGCAATACCATCCATGATGATCGAGGATTATACTGGCAGCCGTCGATCACACGGGTGGAGAAGCCTGTGAAAACCGCGGGACTTTTTCTGTGCTTTGCCGCATTCGCCGTCACCGTGCCCGAGGCCCCGGCCAAGGCCGAGGAATTGGTGCGGTTCGAAAGCGTGCCGGTCAAGCTCAGCCCGTTTCGCATCCGCAAAGCCCGGGAACTGGGGGAAATTCTGCCTCAGCCGCAAGGCACGCCGCTGCTCGGATATTTGTCGCGGCCTCCGGGCGATGGCCCCTTCCCGGCGGTCGTCGTCATGCATGGATGCGACGGCTTGCGTGCGAGCGTCAGGGAGCTTTGGCCGAAACGGCTGGTCTCGTGGGGTTATGTCGTGCTTGTTGTCGACAGCTTTACCAGCCGCAACCTTGCCGACACGTGTCTATGCCGTGTTCCCGATCGCGTCTTCGACGCCTATGGCGCTTTGGATTTCCTGGCGCAATCAGGCTTCGTCGATATCGGGCGCGTCGCCTTGATGGGCTTTGCGGCGGGCGGCACCGCGACGCTGGATGCCACGAAAATCGAAGGCTACGAGCAGCTGGTCGAGCGCAAGTTCAAGGCAGCGATTGCCTATTATCCCGCCTGTGACGCAGACCGCGGCGACGCGACGGTGCCGAGCCTGATTTTAACAGGCGAGCGTGACAATTGGAGCCGGCCCGAACGATGCCAGAAGAGGCTTGCCCGCCTCGGCGACGATAGCCCGCCGATCGAACTCGATATCTACAAGGGCACGTATCACGGTTTCGATGCCCCGGAATTTGCGGTCGGAAAGCGGGTTTTGGGTCATATCGAAAAATACAATCCCGACGCTGCGGGAAAATCGATCCGCAGCGTTTACGCGTTTCTTCGCAGATATCTGGGAAGGTAGAACTCTTGGCGTGCGCGGGGCAGATCAGGGCCGACTGAGGCCATGTCCGCGACCCCGCGTGTCCGGCACCCATGCCTCCCCACACTAAACCCCGCTCGGCCGGCCGGAGCTTGTCGCCTGGCTCGCCGAAGACCGAAACGCCTCCTCGGCGCTCGGCACTTTCCCTTCCGGCGTCAGGTCGTCGACGGCCTTGGGCAGATCGCGGCTCAGCCGCCCGAGGATTTCCTCATGCGACAGGCCGGTGTTCCGGGCGATCTCGTTCAAGACATCGGGGCCGAGCGCTTCGGCGAGCTCGCCGTCATTGATCTCGGCATTCTGGCCGGGGCGCACCCAGGATTCCATCTTGTCGCCGTGGCCGTTCTGCTGGAACGTCTTCAGGAGATCGCCGAGACCGCCGCTGACGATGCCGCCGGAGGTCAGGCCGCCGAGCAGGCCACCCAGGCCGCCGGAACCGCCGAGCCTGCCGAGCATGCCGCCGAGACCGCCCGGCTGCTCGCCTCCCGCGCCGGATGGCTGCGGGTTCTGCAGGCCGCGCAGCAGTTCGCCGATCTTGTCCCTGTTCTGGTAGCCGGCAACGGCAAGAACGGCGAGAAGCGCCTTCAATTGACCACTCATCATGATGCATTCCTCCGGTGATTGTCAGCACGGCTCAGGCGAACCGCTGCATCTGTTGTTCGGCAATTCGGACGAGAAAACCGCCTCGGTCCACGCGGCCAGCCGGCTTTGCACGGAGCAATGCCGCGCCGAAGCGTCCGAGCGGTCGGTTTTATTTTTCGTACAGTCAGATTTCCGGGCAACCGCGCCGGTTGGCGAAGACCATGCGTTCCGGTCCGCGGCGCGTCATCCCCTGGACGACGATGCTGCGCGACGAGATGCGGACGATCTGGGCGCGGCGAAGGCCTTCGCTGCGGGCAATGTCGAGCGCGTCACCGGGATCGCAGCCGCGTGGGCCGCGGCGGTCGTAACGGTCATAGCGGCCGTAACGATCGTAGCGATCGCGGTCGCGGTCGCGGTCGTAGACGCCGACCCCGCCGGGGCCGATGCGCAATTCCATATCCTGCGCGGCGGCAATGGTCGGGGCGATGGTGAGGCCGCTCATGGCGGCCAGCCCGACCAGTATGAAGTGAAGAGACTTATGCATGGTTTCCTCCCATGGTCTTGTGCTTATCGCCATACCAACATCGCCATGGGGAATTTGTTCCGTGAGGAAAGAAGCCGGGGCGGAAGCGAGCGCCGCCGGCCACGGGGTGCCGGCCGCTCAGCGCTCGGGCCGAACATGCTGCTCCAGCCAGGCGACAGCGAAGCGGCAGATCGAAGCCGCATTGACCAGCACCGATGGCGCTTCGCCGACCAGCCCTTGCGCCCCATGCCCGCCGGCCAGGAATTCGGCGACGATGCCGGCGAAATAATCGCTTTCAAGCCCGGCCACAACAGGATCGCCGGTGTCGAATTCCTCCAGCATGCGCCAGACAGTGCCGGCCGGCGTTGCAAAGGGCACCTCATATCGGCGCAGGCGCTTGCCTGGAATTTGCGCGAGATGCTCGGCATGATGGAGCAGGGTCATGGTGTCGAGCGGCGCTCCGACCATCAGCACCTTGCCGCCCGCCTCCACCAGTTTGGCGAGCGGGGAGCCCTCGCCATAGCCATAGTCGAGCGGGTGGTCGGCGGTCAGCCAATCGGCCCCCGCGCCGACTGCCGCAATAGAGGCGCCGGGATTGCCGCTGCGCCGCGCTCCCGGCGTCGTTCGCAGGAATTCTGGGAACACGCCATTGTCGCGAATGGCCCTGGAGAGAGCCGGATCGAAGGGCGCGATATGGGGCCGCCACCCCTCGGGAACCCGTCCATCACCGTCGAGCAATTCGTCATAGGCGCCGTTCCAGTCGGTATAGGCGACGATCGTGCCGGAAAGCCCCACCACGTCGCGCAGCGCATCGATCAGCACGTCGGGGCCGCTCAGCAGAAGCCCGACCTTGCTCATTGCGGCGTGCACCATGACCATGTCGCCGGGGCGCAGGCCGAGCTCATGGAGATCCTGGCCGAGCGAGAGGCGCGTGTGAAAATGCGGGACGGTCATCGGCCGAAGATCATGGCGTCGCCGGCCGGAGTCAATCTCCTTCTCCCACGCGGCGGCAGACCCTTGCCGAAGAAAATCGATTGGTGAGCGGGACCGCATTGCAGCCTGAGTTACGGAGATCGTCGTCGACCCCTTAGGCCGATGGCCAAGGTGCAATTGCGGCGGATCTCCAGGCTCTACGCGACATCCGTCAATGGCCCAGGCTGGGCCGCCGGGAAGGGAGAAGGCTCCTCGACGATCGCGTTCAGCATCCGCACCACCACGGCCGGGGCGACGTGATGCGGCATATGGCCGACCCCTTCAAGGCGTTTCAAAAGAAGGCGGGGATATCGTTGCCGAAGCCAGCCGATGTGCCGGTCGGGATCGACGATAAGATCTTGCGAGCCGAAGAGCACATGGACGGGAAGCTGCCGGGGCTCGCCTGCCAGCAGCGCCATGTCCCGGTTGAAAGCGCGCAACTCGTCGGCCATCGCCTCGATCGCGCTTGCCCGGATCATATGGCCGGCGGGCAACATCTTCAGATGGGCGGGAAGAGCATTGGGCAATGATGATGACCGAAGTCCGTGCCGGAGAAAGAAGGAGGCCCAGCGGGGCATGATGTGGCGGCGGATCGCCGGCCCTATCAACGGCGCAACCGCGGCGCGCAACAAGATCAAGGGCCTCGGGGGAAGCGGACTGCAGCAAGGCGAGATCAACAGCAGCGCTTTTAAAAGCTCAGGTCTGCGGGTAGCCAGATGAAGGGCCGAAGCACTGCCGATCGAATGGGCGACGATCGTTACAGGTCCGGCCTCCAAGGTCTCGAGAAAGCGCTCAAGCCAGAAAGACTGTCCGAGCGGACCCCGTTCCTCAGGCGGCAGCGGGGAACTCAGTCCGTATCCAGGACGATCGATGGCAATCAGCCGGTGATGGCTGTTTTCGAGAGGAAGCAGCACCTCCTGCGCCAGACTGCCACAGCCATGCAGAACAACAACCGGGCTTCCGTTTGGCGAGCCGCTTTCAAGGAAATGAACCTGTTGGTCATCGATGACCTCGATCGTGCCCAGTCTGGGCTGGATGAAGTGCTTCTTCAACATGCGCAGCAAACCCGACAGGCCGGCAAAAGTTCCTGGGACCGATCGCGCAAGCGACTGATAATGTGTGATTTACGGGGTCGCGGGCGGACCCCAGCTCAATGGAAACGTCTGGGTCCTGTTGAGGACGGTGATCGTGTCTCGCCCCTTCTCTATCGGAACGCTTTGTGCCTATATTCGCGCTACGCTAAGTACAACACGCCGCAACGGCCGCGGTTGCTGCAAAGCGTTCGGGGGATTGGCCAACCGGCGGGTATAGTCAGTGGTGAGCGCTACAAGGTACTTGCTGATCTTGCCGCTGATGGCAGTCATCGCCTACATGGCGATCGTGGCTGTGGTCTATTTCTCGCAGCGATCCATGCTGTATCCCGGAGCCGGCGCCGCAGCTCTTCCGGAGCCGGCGAGCTGGGGCGAGACGGTCCACATCAGGACGCCCGACGGAGAGCTGCTGCAGGCACTCTACACCAGGGGCGACAGCGACAGGCCCTGCGTGCTCCTGTTTTTCGGAAACGGTGACCGCGTCGACAATTACGCCTTTCTCGCCCAGGCTCTGTCCGCGCGGAGGATTGGGTTGTTGGCGATTTCCTATCGCGGCTATCCCGGATCGACCGGCTCGCCCGGCGAGCAGGGCCTGCTGACAGACGGCATCGCCGCCTTCGACTGGCTTTCGGCACAGGCAAAAAGCGGGATCGTTGTGCTAGGCCGCTCACTTGGCACTGGCGTTGCGGTGAATACCGCCGGGCAGCGGCCGGCCGCGGGTGTCATTCTCGTCTCTCCTTACCTGTCGGTTCTGTCGGTTGCGCAGACGCGTTATCCGTTCCTTCCGGCCGAGCTCCTGCTCAAGGATCCCTTTCGCTCGGACCTCAGGATAGGCAAAGTCAAACAACCGAAGCTGTTCCTCCACGGCCGGCTCGATGACAGCATCCCGCTTTCATCAGGCGAGGCGCTGTACCGCCTCGCACCCGAGCCCAAGCGGATGGTGATCTATGACGGTGCGGGTCACAACGATATCCTCAACGATCGCATGGTCGGCGAGGTCATCGGTTTCGTGGAAGCGCTCAAAGAAAACCGGCCCCAAGATGCCGTCACGGACGGGACCGGGGGCGACGATCAGCGCAGTGTGACGGATTCGGCTTCGAATCCATAAGCGCGTTGCACGAGCGCGACCCGGATTTCATACCGCCTATACCAGTCCGCCCGGCCGCGGCGTTGCGCTTCGACGTGATCGACAACCGCTTTCCATGCCCGTATGCTGTCCTCGTCGCGCCAATAAGAGTTGATGATCCCGAACCCGTCAGCGCGGCGGGCGCTTTCGAAACCCAGAAATCCGGGCTGCTGCTGTGCCAGCTCCACCATCGCAGCACCGACATCGCCGTAACCGTCTTCGACCTCCGTTCGCTGCGATGAGAAACAGACGACGTAATAGGGTGGTGCAGGTAAGCTCGCGATCGACATGCCAACCTCTCGTTGCTGATAGACGGAGATCTTCGCAACCCGCCGCCGTGCGGTCAATTCCGTAACGTTGATAAGCGGCACCAGGGGACAGCCACCTCGCCGTCTTCCACCCCCAACGCAGTTGCGTCTCTTGCCGATGGCCCCTCCAACCTCCGGCATTTCAGGGCCTCGAACCTGGAATCCATGGCCGCAGCCGAGGAGACCGTCATGGGTCCTCGGGTCAAACCCGAGGACGACGGAGGGTGGGGTGAGCTCCGCGACAAATCCGGCGATGGTGCGAGAATAGCAGCGGCGTTGCAGCCCCTTGCCGATGGCCCTCCCCACCTCCGTCATTCCAGGCCTTGAGCCTGGAATCCATGGCCACAGCCGAGGAGGCCGGCGTGGGTCCTACGGTCAAGCCCGAGGACGACGGAGGGTGGGGCGAGCGCCGCGACAAATCCGGCGATTCTGAGGGAATAGCCCGGCGGAGCGCCTCTTGCCGATGGCCCTCCCTACCTCCGTCATTCCAGGCCTTGAGCCTGGAATCCATGACCACAGCCGACGAGGCCGGCGTGGGGCCTCCGGTCAAGCCCCGGTCAAGCCCGAGGACGACGGAGGGGTGGGGCGAGCTCCGCGACAAATCCAGCGATTGTGGGGGAATAGCCCGGCGTAGCGCCTCTTGCCGATGGCCCTCCCCACCCTCCGTCATTCCAGGCCTTGAGCCTGGAATCCATGGCCACAGCCGACGAGGCCGGCGTGGGTCCTCGGGTCAAGCTCGAGGACGACGGAGGGTGGGGTGAGCTCCGCGACAAATCCGCCGATTGTGAGGGAATAGCCCGGCGTTGCGCCTCTTGCCGATGGCCCTCCCCACCCTCCGTCATTCCAGGCCTTGAGCCTGGAATCCATGGCCGCAATGGACGAGGCCTGCGTAGGTCCTCGGGTCAAGCCGGAGGACGACGGAGGGTGGGGTGAAGCTGGTGCCGCCACGCGATGCGCAGGCGCAAGATTCTCAGCGGAAGCCGCCGCTGGCGGCCAGCCGTTCGCCGGTCATCCAGCGGGCGTCGTCGGAGGCGAGGAAGACGGCGACGCCGGCGATATCGTCCGGCTGGCCGACGCGGCCGAGCGGCGTCTGGCCGACGACGAGCTGCTCCAAATCCGAGCCGATGACGCCTGCCGTGTGCGCCCCCTCGGTCTCGACCATGCCCGGCAGGATGGCGTTGACGCGGATCTTGCGCGGGCCGAGCTCCTTGGCAAGCACGCTGTTGATGCCCTCGAGCGCACCCTTGGTGCCGGTGTAGACGGCACTGGCCGGCGGCGCCATGCTGGTGACCACCGAGGAGATGTTGATGACGCTGCCGCCCTCGCCGAGGTGCTTGACCGCCGCTTGGGTGGTCAGGAGAACGCCGAGAACGTTGACGTCGAAGATGCGGCGGTAATGTTCCTCGGTCACCTCCTCGATCGCGGCGAATTCATAGACGCCGGAGTTGTTGACCAGGACATCGAGTTTGCCGAACTCCTTGACGGCGGTATCGACCAGGCCCTGCGCCTGTTCGGCCTTGGACACATCGCCCTGAACCGCGATGGCCTTGCCGCCGGCCGCACCGATCGCCTCGACGACGGCATCGGCGCCGGCCTTGCTCGAGGCATAATTCACCACCACCTTTGCCCCTTCGGCCGCCAGCGCCTTGGCAATCGCCGCGCCGATCCCCTTGGAGGCCCCCGTGACGACCGCGACCTTTCCGGTGAGTTTTGCCATCTTCATTTCCTTCTGATCAGGACTGCCGCCGTTATTGGCGGCTTGTTCCATAGTTCAGAAATTCGGAACTGTTGATCTCGATGTCAAGGGTCGCTATATAAAATTCATGAGACCGCTGTTTCACCCTGCTTTGGAGGATATACGGCCGGAGGCGATCCTTTATGCGCTGTCCGATCCCGAGCGCGTCGCCATCTTCGCAAAGCTTGCCACCGCCGGCTGCGGCGGCACGTGCTCGGCGCTCGCCGACCTTGGCGACCGCATCATTCCAAAATCGTCGCTGTCGAACCATTTCAAGGTGCTGCGCGAATCCGGGCTGATCCGCAGCGAACGCCAGGGTGTCGAGATGCGCAACCAGACCCGCTGCGCCGAACTGGACGAACGCTTCCCGGGGCTGATCAGATCGATCCTGGTGGCGTATGGACAGCTTCCCGAGCAGCTGGCGACGAATTGATGGCTGAGGCAACAGGGGCATTGAGGCGGCGGCACAGTTGATCGGTTTTTTGCGAGGGCTGTTGAGTGGACAGGACGTCATGGTTCAGGGCCGGTTGCCTCGATTGAGCTTGAGGTCAGCCTGAGAAGAGCTCATTCGCTTTTCGGGCATAGAGATCGGCCTGCTCCTCCTCGCCCATCGCTGCCAGCAGCAGCGCCAGATTCCGATATGTTTGAGGGTCATCAGGACGCAATCTTATCGCCGTCAGGTAATGTGACCTTGCTTCTATGAGAGCGCCTTTCTCATGCAGGAGAACCCCTAGATTATTATGGGCTTCGGCGTACATCGGAAGCGAACTCAGTGCTGCACGATAGTGTGATTCTGCTGCCTCGACGTCTCGTCCCTCGAGAAGCATCGCATAATTGTAGTGGGCTTCGGGGTAATCCGGCCTCAACTGCAGCGCCTGTCGGTAATGCGATTCAGCTGCTTGCGCATCACCGTTCTTCTCGAGGAAGACCCCGAAATTATTGTGGGCTTCGGCAAAGCCCGGTCGAAGCCGCAGGGCCTCCCGGAAGTGATGATGCGCTTCGAACTGATCCCCCCATTCGTCGAAAAGACCAGCCAGACGCAAAAGCGCGTCCACATGATCCGGGCGACACTTCAGAGCCTGCCTGTAATGGGCGGCCGCTTCATCAGGGCGACCGGTTTCCTCGAGGAGAATTGCGAAATTGTAGTGAGCTTCCGGATATTGCGGCCAGAGACGAATGGCATCCAGGTAACGGGCTTGCGCGGCGGTTCTGTCGCCAGCGGCCTTCAAGATGACACCAAGATTATTGTGCGCCTCCGGATAATCCGCCCGTAGCTCCAATGCCTTCTCGTAACAACGTCGTTCCTCAGCCAACTCCTTCTCATCCGCCCCGGCCATTCCCGCCCCCTTCAGGAACCAGTCCTCGGCTGTCATCCGCTCTTCGGACCGTGCAGCAAGCGCTGTGCGGTCGACGGACACGACGCGATAGAGATGTCGTCTCGGCAGGAAGTCGCCTTTGAGTTCGAAGACATCGACCTCCTGGAAGAGATAGACCGGCAAATCGATAAGATCGAGGATTGTTTGGGTGACGAATAGGGTATCCGGCTCGGCACGTGATTCCACCCGCTTGGCGATGTTCAAGGCACGACCGACCCAGGCGTCGTCATCGTGCATTCGCGAACATTCGCCAAAGTGGCAGCCTACCCGGATTGGAAGGTCGTTCGCCTGACCACCCGTCAGGTGACGCCGCCGTTGCTTCCAATAGGCAATCAGTTTCAGCGAGAAATGGACGGCTACATCAGCAGATTCGAATAGATAAAGATGGCCGTCGCCTGTAAAATTCTCATGCCGCCGCCCGTATTGGCTGGCAAGCGTCTGAGACAGGTAACGATATTCCGCAATCGCGCTTGTGATCGTGTCGCGCGAAACCGTGTTCCAGACCGCTGAGTGTCGGACGAGGTCTGTGAATACGGCGGCAAAATAGATGTCCATTCGCAACGGCCGGAAGTTAACAGCGATTGCGCGACATGTCGAAACGCATGCTGTCATCGCTCAACACAAGGACAGTCATCATGCCACAGTACATGGTTGAAAGACACTTGCCGGGAATCACTCCCGATCAACTGAGTGCGGCTGCGTCTCGCGCGAAAAATGTCACTGCTGAGATGACCAGGCAAGGTAAGCCGGTGCGCTATCTTCGCTCGACATTTGTCCCGGCCGAGGAGCGATCATTCTGCCTGTTCGACGCCTCCTCGGAACAGGATGTGAAGGAGGCAAACGAACGCGCCGAAATCCCACTGGTGAGAATTACCGAAGTCAGACATATCTCGGCCGAGGACGTGGTCTAGGCCATCCAAAGCCTGCAAAGCGCGAACATTGCAACGACCGAGTCTGGCCGTCCGGGAAATGATCAAGAGATCGACCTCCGGCCGCCATCGGGTCAATCCCTCGGACGACGGAGTGTGGGGCGCTTTTGGCGGGCGCCGTGAACACGAGACGACCACACCTCAAGCCAGCTGGTGCGCGGCAGGAGGTCATGATGAAGGCCGGTTTGGCGCCTCCTGTTTCGTCAGGCCGGACGTCTGATCATTCTTGCAACAGCGATCAGGAGGCAGGCTCCGATGAAGCCCGCGATCAGATAACCCAGCCATCCGCCAAGGGTGACGCCGAAGAGGGACAGGATAAAGTTGGCGATGATGGCGCCGACAATACCGAGAAGAACGTTCATCAGCACGCCCATGTTGCTCTTCATGAACATCTCGGCGAGCCAGCCGGCGATGCCGCCGATGATGATTGCGGCGATCCAGCCGATACCTGCATTTTCCATGGCATTTCCCCATCGTGAATTATTGAGTAGCCGGCGCGCGCCATCGGTTTCGCGGGTCGAGCTAAACCGATGGCCAAGCGACATGACTATAACCTTCCGCCACGCGAGTTGGTTCCGTAAGGCCCCGCGCGCCCAAGGCGATGCGTGCTCTTGTCGATCTGGTTCAGCTCACTTGTCGGCCGCAGGCCAATCGTTCGCCGGCCCTCTATCACGGCAGCGTCGTCCGTCCGCACCGTCCGTCGCCTCATGCCGCTGGCCCTCCCCCACCCTCCGTCATTCCAGGCGGTGAGCCTGGAATCCACGGCCGCGGCCGCTCGGACGCCTCCCCCCACACGTTCAACCCATGACGCTCGATCGCCTCGGCGAGATCGATCCAGTGCGGGCGGTTGTTCCACCAGTGGACATGATCCGGCGCGGGAAAGGACGGATCGGCGAAGGTGCCGCCGGCGATGATGAGCGAGCCGGGAAAATAGTCGCCGGATTTCGAAAATCCGCCGCCGCCGCAGATCCGGCAGAAGGCTTTCATCACATCGGGCCTGTTTTCGCCTTGCGGAAACCAGGTCGAATAGTCCCCGGAAAGAACCCGGACATCTTCCTCGCGGAACCAGACATTGTGCGACAGCGCGCTGCCGGATGCACGTTGGCAACGCGTGCAGGTGCAGAGGTGGTTGTGCAAAGGATCGCCATCGACCTCCAGGCAAAGCGCGCCGCAGGGACACTTGGCATGAAAGATGGACATGTGGATCCTCCCGTGCTGACAAATCCTTGTCGATCTGGCCGCCTTGCAATCGATGGTTCCCGCAGAAATTTCTAAGACTCTCGAATGCGAGACTGCCAGAACAGCCCGCCGCCGCGACACGGGAGGGTGATTTTCGGTGATCGAGCTTTCCTACGCAAAGCGCATCGCTGATCGCGCCCGCGCCTTTGCAGCGACTTCAGCACGGTCGCGCGGCGGCTGCGAGGTCTCGAGCGAATGCAGCAGCTCGTGGGCGCATTGTGCGATCGCATTGACCGCCTGCTCGAATGCCGCCTCATTGCGCTTCGAGGGCTTGTTGGTTCCGCTCAGCTTGCGCACGAACTGCAGCGCGGCGTCATGGATCTCCGCGTCCGTCGCTGGCGGATCGAAATTGAAGAGAGGCTTGATATTTCGGCACATGACTTGCTCCCGGTCGTCTCCCCTCCCATCCAGGAGGATGATTGCTTCCCATAATCTAGTCGCGTGAGCGTAAATGACAAACGGGCTGGTCGTCAGCAACGCAATCCGCAAACAGCGCGGCAAGGCGAAGGTTGGCAGCAACAGCACCCCGCCCTCGATGCGGAGGAAATCGATACCGGCCGCCACGGCGTCGATGTCGTGCCGAATCTCGCGATGCAGGCTGCAGCGCTCGAAAACATCCTCACTGCCACCCGCGAGCAGGAGCAGCGCCATGAGCTGAAGGGCTCGACGGGGCCATATCCCCGAAATAGAAAAGCCTGCCGCGGGAGGAGGTGCGGCAGGCTTTCCTAAAAGAACCGAACAGCGACTTGGGAGGAGGAGTGCCGCTGTTCCAACAGACGTCCCTTCGGGAGGAGGAGTGGGCCATCTGAATCTCGAAGCGGTGCGGGAGGAGGAGCATCGCTTCGAATGAGATAATCATACTCGCGCCAGCGCCATCTGCCAGCCTCTATGTTGCACTGCAGCTATGCACTCGCCGCAACGATCCGCTGGACAGCTGGGCATTCCATACCCCTTATTTGTCGGCTTTCTGCCGCTCCTGATCGAATTTTCAGCGCCTCTAAAGGCTCACACAAATGTGCGCGGACGAATTAACCTTGGAATTCCATTGTGCGGCGCAGCAATCGTCCCCATATCAAGAGTTCAGACCGATTGGCGGCCAAGGAGACGACATTGCTCGACAAGCCCCCACAAAATCACAACTTGGTCGAAATTGGGAGGTTCGGCTCCAATCCGGGATCCTTAAAGGCGTGGTTGTATGCGCCTTCGATCATGGCCCCCGGGGCCCCGCTGGTCGTTGCGCTGCATGGCTGCACACAGACGGCAGAGGGCTACGCCGCAGGTTCCGGCTGGTCCCAACTCGCCGAGCGGCGCGGATTTGCGGTGCTTTATCCCGAGCAACAGCGGTCGAACAATGCCAATCTCTGCTTCAACTGGTTCGAGCCCGGCGACATCAGCCGGGATGCGGGTGAGGCATTGTCCATCCGGCAGATGATCGGCCATCTCGTCCAGTCGCAGGGCATCGATCCCAAGCGCATCTTTATCACAGGCCTGTCGGCAGGCGGTGCGATGGCGAACGTCATGCTGTCGACCTACCCTGAGATATTTGCAGGCGGCGCAATCATCGGCGGACTGCCCTATGGCGTGGCAGGCAGCGTGGCAGAGGCTTTCGAGCGCATGCAAGGCCGCAATCCGCCGACTGTCTCCAAGCTCCAATCGGCGCTCAAGCGCGCATCGAACCACCGCGGGCCCTGGCCGACGATTTCGATCTGGCACGGCACGCATGACCAGACGGTCAGGGCCAGGAATGCCGATCAGATCGCCCAGCAATGGAGCGGCGTGCACTCCCTTGCCATCGAGCCAACGCGGAGCGAGTTGATACGCGGCCATAACCGCAAAGTCTGGCTCGACGCGAAAGGCATGGAGGTCATCGAGATCTATCTCGTCAAGGGCATGGGCCACGGCGTTCCCCTGGCGACGGGCAGCGATCGCGCGATCGGCAGAGCCGGCCCGCATATGCTCGAGGCAGCGATTTCCTCGACCGTTCGTATCGCGCATGCATGGAATCTGGCGACCGAGGCAGACGTCGAGGAGGCTGAGTCAGCCGGAAGTTTTGTCCGTCGCGAAGAGCCCGACGTGGCTCCATCCACGATAGAAAGAGCATTGTCCTACGCCAGGTCGCGCGCCAACGTCGCTAGCGCCCCCGACGGCAAGATCGCCAAGGTCATAAACGATGCGCTTCGCGCGGCGGGGCTGATGCGATAGCCAGACATCTCCCCAAGCGGGAATGATCACCTATCAGTGCGAGAAAGACGCTGGCTGCCGTAGGGCCCACAGTGCTAGTTTGGCGCGGCAGCGGCGGTTTCGCCCGGCGGCAAGATCCGGAACATGAAGGTTGAAACCTTCTCCCCCGGCTGGAAAGGTCCGGGGACCTGATTGCTGACCGGTTTCAGGCTTTGCAGGAAGACGGCAATTGCTGTCACGTCTTCTTCCGTGAGTTGCGCCAGTGCATGCCACGGCATGATCGGCGCCAGCTGGCGGCCATCCGGCCGCTGCCCGGCCTGAAGCGCCGTCACAATCTGTTCCCGGGTCCAGCTGCCGATGCCGGTCTCCTTGTCAGGCGTAATATTGCGGCCGACGAAAACTCCCTGCCCCGGGATCTCGAAGCCGACATCCGATCCACCCAGAAATCGGGCGCTGTCCGGTTTGCCGAAGAAATATCCCGGCGTGTGGCAGTCGTTGCAGCCGCCGATGGTGACGAGATATTCGCCGCGCGCAACCTGCGCATCGTCGGCCGCTGCCATACTGGATTGCAACGCCAATGCTGACGCGGCCAGAAATGCCAACCGAACGCTCAATCGAAACATCGTTCCCCTCCAAGATACAGAAGCTCGCAACGGCCAGCGACCTGAATATCACCATTAACCCCCTCGATATATTAGCCATTCTGAATTAACGAGGATGGCGGAGAGGATAACCGTCGGACGGCCGGCAGCGCGCGCAGGCTCTGCACAATGGTAGGCTTCGGTGTTTTCACGAGGGCTCGCGGCGATTATTGCCTCATATTATTCTTTGGTTCCAAACTCACTGCTTTGAATGATGCGCAAAGGCTTGCGACAGCAGCCGCACGGCTCCGACAAGCGGGGCCTGTCTGGCCATTGCTTTGAAGCCTGGCCAAGGAAAAGGCAAAGGGCACATGAGGCCTGCGGAGACTCAGTCTAGTCCATCTTCTTTGCCGCGCGCTTTGCCCACAAGATCGCGCTCACCGGTCTCGTGAGTGGCCGTCATCGTCATATGTGTGATTTTCCATCTCTCGACAGATTTCTCCAGCCCGTAGCGATAAACGCCTTTGCTATCGCGCCATTCAGCTTCTCGATCAGCACGCGCCGAGCAAGCGTTCTTACCTCAGTCTTAAGGGCAGTCGTTGCATTCCCATTGATGACCTCCGAGCCTGACACTGATGCCCACTTGCAGTCCGGACGGTCGGCATATAAATTGACGCAATGCTTGATCGTTCATCCCAGTCTCCGACGCAAATTCCTACGGACGCACTCAGCGAAATTCTACGGGACTTTCGCCTGAGTGGAGTCAACTACGGCCGCTGCGAGCTACGTCATCCATGGAGCATCGCCTTCGCGCAGCAACCGCTGCTTCGCTTTCATTTCGTCAGCGAGGGTCCATGCTGGATCCATACCGAAGCCCAGGGATGGCAGGAGTTGCAGGACGGCGATCTGGTGTTGTTGCCACAAGGTGTCGAACACCGGCTGGCCAGCAAGCCCGATGTTGTCGGCGACTCGCTCAAGAGCTGCCAGGTCACCAAGCTGGGGGGCAATGTCTGCGACGTGGTGCAGGAAGGAACAGGAGCGACGAGCACCTTGTTCTGCGGTTCCATGGCTTTGGGTGCGAATGCCCTCAATCCGTTGATTGCTTTGATGCCACCGATCATCAAGGGTTGTGATGTTGCCGGCAATGATCCGATCGTCGGCCCCCTCCTCGCCGCCATGACGGCAGAGGCGTCGCAGCCGCAGATCGGCAGCGCCACGGTCTTGTCACGCATGGCGGATGTACTCGTCGCGCGGCTCATTCGCTGCTGGGTCAATTGCAGCGGCGCCTCGACCAGCGGCTGGCTCGCCGCGATCCGTGATCCGCATATCGGCCGTGCGCTGGCAGCCATGCACCGAGATCCCGGCCATGACTGGACGCTTGAGACCCTTGCCGGCGTGGCAGGTCAATCGCGCTCGATCTTCGCGGAACGCTTCAGCGCCATCTTGGGGGAAGGCGCGGCACGCTATCTCGCCCGTCTGCGCATGCAGCTTGCACGAGAGCTGCTCAGTCAAAACATGTCGGTTGCCGCGGTCGCTTCGCAACTGGGCTATGAATCTGAAGCTTCTTTCGCTCGCGCCTTCAAGCGCATCACCAGCGTCTCGCCTGGCGTTGTGCGTCGCACCATTTCCGGACGAACGGATATGGAATTCGGACTTTAGGACACATATCATCCTGAAAAACTCCGCTATTAAGACCTCCAAACCTTGGAGGTACTTCAATGACGGACACAACATCACAGCTTGACGGCGCCGCGATCGGCCTCGATTCTACCGTTCCGAGTTCATGGAGCCCAACAACCTGGTTTGCCGTTATTTCCATGGCAGCCACAAGCTTTGCGCTCGTCTCAGCTGAATTTCTGCCGGCAGGTCTGTTGACGCCAATGGCGCGTGACCTTGGCGTCAGCGAGGGAACCGCCGGCCAGGTTGTCACCGCCACCGCATCTGTTGGCGCGGTGACGGCCTTGTTGAGCAATGTTCTCATCGGCAAACTGAACCGGAAGACTGTCCTGGTCGGCCTAAGCGCCTTGGCTATCGGCTCCAATCTCCTGGCCGCGCTGGCGACGGATTTTTGGCTGTTGTTGTTGGGCCGGGCCGGGCTGGGCGTCGCGCTCAGTGGTTTCTGGGCGCTTTCGGTTGCCGTCGTGGCGAGACTGGTTGGCACCAATGCGACAGGTCGCGGTATGGCCATCGTCACCCTCGGTGTCTCGCTTGCCACCATAGCTGCACCATCCATGGGTGCCTTGATCAGCGATTGGCTGGGCTGGCGTGCCGCCACCGCCATGACCGCAGGGCTCGCAGCGATTGCGATGCTGCTGCAGATACTCAGCTTGCCGACGCTACCTGCAAGCACAAGCAATCGTCTTTCCGACGTCTTCCGGCTGACGAAACGGCGCACTGTGCAACTCGGAATGCTTGCCATCCTCTTGCTGATGACGGGGCATTTTGCCGGCTCGGTCTATGTGCGACCCTTCCTCGAACAGGTGACGCTGCTTGGCACCGGGCCGATTGCCCTGGCGCTCCTCGGGTTTGGCATCGCCTCTGTGATCGGCAATGTCGCCGGCGGCCGACTGGCAGACGCGAATATCCACGTGGCGCTCGCTGTCACCGGCGTATTGATGGCGTTTTCGGCGCTTGCTCTCGTCCTCTGGGGTGCACAGAGCGGCATCGCGTTTGCCCTGGTGACACTTTGGGGTTTCGCTTTCGGGATGGCTCCTGTTGTACTGCCCACCAACTTGTCCCGGGGCGCGACAGACGCCTTGGAGGCTGCCGGCAGCCTGATGGTCGTTTCGTTCCAGGTCGCCATCAGCATCGGTGCGCTGTTCGGCGGCTATGTGGTCGATCACTTCGGTGCCTCAGCGCCATTGACATTTACAGCCGTCCTGGCGGCATCGACTATCGTTCTGGCGTTGCTTCAGCCCCGCAGCTGACTTTTGGAGCTCAAGGTGAGCAGATCGCCCGATTTCAAAAAAGGACATAGCTATCACGCGACCAGGGGCCCTCGGCGAAGGGCCCCGCATGCCACAAACTATCGGATAGAACTGAAGCTCAACGCCCCCCGGCGGCAATTTTGATACGCATGGGAATAGATGTGGAGCAAATCGGCAGATCTATCGCGCTCTCTCGATATGAGGATATGATCTCCCTTAAAAGGGCATCCGGCATGAGGAGCATCCGATGATCCACGAATTGCGCGTCTATACATGTCTGCCGGAGAGGCTGCCGGCACTGCAACAGCGTTTCGAGACCGCGACGCTGGCGATCTGGGAACGCCTCGGCATCCGCTCACTCGGCTTCTGGACGACGATGATCGGTTCTTCCAGCAACGATCTGACCTACCTGATCGAATGGCGGTCGCTGGCGGAGCGCGAGCAGAAATGGGCCGAGTTCATCGCCGATCCGGAGTGGCAGGAAGCGAAGGCGAAGAGCGAGGCGGATGGGCCGATCGTCGCCAACATCGTCAGTTCGCTGCTGAAGCCGACACGCTTCTACCGCGGCTTCTCCAACCTGTCGGAATAACGGTTACGGCCGGCCGAGACCCCATGACCATGCCCGACACCGCCGCCCTCCTTGAAGACGCCGCCGATCGCATCGCCGACATTTCCCGGGCAGATCTGCAGATCATGCGGCGCCGCGCCGCGCTGCTGTTGCGGAACTCCGGGTCGATCGCATTCGAAGACGAAATTGAAGAAGCTCTTCGGGATCTGTCCGGCGAGTTCGGCAAGACGCGCAACGATACCGTCAGGCTGATCGTCCGGGAGTGGATGGAGAAGAACACCTATCTGCCGGTGCGTGAATTGGATGAAGATGGCGATACGGATGGGGAAGCTTGATTGAGTGACGATCGAATTCAGCTATGGATTGCCCTGTGCATCGTGGGCCCCTTTTGCGCCTACTACTGGTATTGGTTCATCAGGTCGATCATCTTCTACAGTAGAAACGGCTTCAATTTCACCGAAGAGTTCGGGCCTGAGGCCTACTGGGCCGATCGCGGAGGTGATGATGATTGCGTGTTGATGAAGCCAAAAAGAAGTTCTTTATTGCCGGGCCAACTTTCGTGTTATTGACCTCTGTCATGTTGATTTTCTTAGTTTTAGCTTTGATGGGAATTATTTAGCCTTGCGTCGTTTTCAGACCTAGCTCTTAAACATCATTCGATCTCATAAACCGCCGCATTATCAGCTGCGTCACGTAGCCCCAGAGCGGGGCACGGATCCACCCGGGCCGGCATGGGGTCGAAGGGAAGGTTCGGCTGGGCAGGGTCTCGCTTCTTTCGCGGCCGGCTGCGGAGCGGCGCGTCGGCGTCACCGAGCAGCGGCTGAGCAGGCTTGCGGGGCGGCTTTGTCATGCCGGCAGTTCAGCAGCAGCACCTTAAAAAGCAATTGACCAAGATTGATTATTGACTCATCAGACCATGAGAACATAATAAGAACATCGGCGAGGCGGCCGCCAATCTGAAAACTGAAGGAATGGAGCACGGTTATGCGCGAGCAGCCGATCGGCGAAGCTATGGTTGATGACGAGATTGCGGAGGTGCTCGCCTATCACCGGGGCGATGCACAAGCAGCGATCGGAACCCTCCTGAATGACATCCGCCATCTTCGCTGGCAGCTAGTTTTGACAGAAGGCGCAATGGGCCGAGGGATCACCCGGGGGTGGCGGCCGAGATACGACCGAGACTGACAATGCCGGAAATGAATTATGCCAAGAAGCTGCGCGGCTGGAGCTTGAGCGACGCAGCCGACGCCGGCCAGTTGCTGGAAGTCACCTGTCAGTTTTGCAGAAGGACGCACCGATACTTTCCGCACGATCTTCTGAAGCTGACCGAGAACGTCAGCCTCGATCGAATGGCAAGCCGCTTCCATTGCCAGCGCTGCGATCGGTCGGACTATATGGTCCTCAAGGTTGTTCAATTGTGGGGCTCTGAATACGGCAAGCTCGAGGTGCGGCGTCTGATCAAGGTCACCACGCTCAAGAAGCCGATCTGGGAAGATGGAGTTCTTTAATGGCCGATCGACGCGATAATCCCCTCGCCCGCTGGCGCCTGAACGCCCTCCTGCCCCATCACGTGATTATCTTTTGGGGCAATTATCAAGCCGGCGAACATGCTCACCACTTCCGCCAGCGAGGCGAGATAATCAGCTCTGCGACCGCCATAGACCAGGCTTCCAAGTTCTATTCCGCTTCGGTCGAATGGGATCAGTATCTTGTTTTCTGTTTCGGAAGTCGCGAAGCTGCGGCGCAATTCAGGGACCGTTGGAACGGTCAATTCATCGATACGGACGAAGTGAGCAGAAAAGGCGTGTGGACGCCGAGGGAGGGTGATGTGTGCAATTTATACCGGATGATGAGCAACCAGCAGGCCATCCGAGCGATCACGCGGGCGATGATCGACAGCACCGGCAACATGGAGCCGCAGCAAGAGATCTGGCCGGACAGAATGGCGCCGATCGTCCGCAACACCCGCGACGGGCGGGAACTCGCCAACGTCCGCTGGGGGCTTCCGAGCTCTTCGAAGGCTCTATTCGATGCAGCGACCAAACGCGCTGACGGGCTGCGCAAAAAGGGAAAGCCAGTCGATTTCGACGAACTTTTGAGGATGGAACCAGACGGCGGCACGACGAATGTCCGCAATGTGAGCAGCAAGCATTGGAAGCGCTGGCTCGGCGTCGAGAACCGGTGCGTGGTCCCGTTCACCTGCTTTGCCGAACCTGATCCGGCGAATAAGCCTGACGGCGGCAGGATGCCGAATGCCTGGTTTGGCGCGCCCGACGAGAGCCTAATGTTCTTCGCTGGGCTATGGGTGCCGCAATGGACGTGCGTGCGGAAGATCAAGGAAGGACTGATCACGACCGACCTGTTCGGCTTTCTCACCACTGAGCCCAACGCGATCGTGGCGCCGGTCCATCAAAAGGCTATGCCTGTCATCCTTGGAAGCCAGGAAGATATCGAGACGTGGCTCAGTGCCCCATGGGAAGAGGCAAGCAGTCTGCAGCGACCGCTGGCGGATGACAGGGTAGTCCTGCTGCCGTCCGCGGAGCCATTGACCGCAGCAAACCCGCAACTCGCTTTGATTTGAGCAAATGAGCATCACAAACCACTCGACCGCGCCCGGTGCCAATGTTCACTTCGAGCACTATTGCGAGGAGGCCGGCTGCAAGAAGTGGGGCGGCTTCGGTCACAGCCCATCCAGGGCGATCCCCGTCCGCTGGTGGTGCTGGGAGCATTTCCCGTACAAAAGCTATGAGCAAGAGCAGGCGCTCAGAAGAAAGCTCGAGGCTGCAGAGCGTAACGCCGCACACGGCGATGATGAAGGAGCGCCGGCGCCCCTATCACGCACCGGACTAAAGTCTCTTTCACGTCGCCCGCAACAACGCTATCTTGCTCCGCTGCTGCCCTATTGCGCGCTAAACGGTGGTGCCCTGATGGACTGTGCGAAGAGTTTACCGTCTTCTCTCTGCAGCGTCTGGGTACATGGCAACAACCTAGAGATCTTGTATGGCTTCTTGTTCAGCTGAAGATCGCGGGGAAACTGTCCACCTGAGCGCGCCACTAGTGTCGGTGGTTGTCCCCGCTTTCAACGCTTCACCATACATCGAGCGAACACTTCGATCCGCAGTGCAACAGACTTATGCGAATCTCGAGATCATCGTCGTCAATGATGGCTCTACGGACGATACGGCAAGATTGGTCGAGAAAATGGCCGCGGTGGATCCTCGAATTCGCCTCCTGTCCACGTCAAATCGAGGCGTCGCGGCGGCGAGAAATACCGGCATCGAAGCATCATCAGGCCCATATGTGGCGTTTCTCGACGCGGACGATCTCTGGCACCCGACGAAAATCGAGAAGCAGGTAAATGCGCTCCACAGGTTATCCCAGGAGTGGGCTGCTGTTTATGTGTTGCACCATATAATCAATCGAGACGATGAGATCGTTTGCTCCTACGGCTCCCATGTTGCGAGAGGGTATATCTACGCCCGGCATCTCACCTTCAAATACGTTGGCAATGGAAGCGCGCTTCTTGTTCGTCGGGGTGTTGCCATTGAGATTGGCGGGTTTGATTCCTCATATGCAGTAGCAGGAATTGGCGGCTGCGAAGACCTCGATTTCGAACTTAGGCTGGCCGCGCGCTATCTTGTCGAAGTCATCCCGGAACGCCTGGTTGGGTACCGTCAGTACCCTGGTAACATGTCATCAAATCACCTGCAGATGGGTAAGGGCGCCCTGGAAGTTGTCAGGCGTTCGCTCGCCGCAAATCCTCATCTGCCCCACTACGCTGCCCGAAGTGCGATGAACGCCACTCGGAAATATGCCTACTGGCAGTTCCGCCGAGCCAAGTGTTCATCATTGTCGGTCATGCTTCTTTGGTCGATGCTACGAAGCGAACCGTTTTTCGTAGTTCAGCGTATCCTCAAAAAGGGGCTGCGCTGCCTACAACAGGAGTCTGGCTCCGCGACGATAACGGGAAGCGATCAATATTCAGATCCACCGGTTAGGTCGAAATTCGACCTGCAGATCATTCCGCAGGTTGAGCCCCCTGACGAGAGCCGGCGATCAAGACGCAACCTGGTTCGGCTGGCAGCGGTGGATGCCAAGCTGCGTTTATTTCCCGAGCCTTGAGCAAAAGGGTTGCTAGGCAGCGGGGGGACGACGGGCAATGCCTTGTTTTGGTCGATATTGATTGAGATTCATTAACGCCACTTATCGAAGGTCGATCCCATACGAGACCAGCGCATGTGTCGTCGCGTCTACATAAGTCAGTCTTTTGACGAACTCGCGGAAAGTTTCAGCTTTGCTGAGCGGGATAAGGTCGATGACCTCGGTGATCGCCTCCCTCGTTACAATGGCGCTCCGGCCGAAGTTTACCACATCATCATCCAAGATGGATCGAGCCCAGCTTTCGCTATCGCCCGCTGGGGCTTCATGCCGACGTGGATGGACCCACGCCGACAAGCGCCGGCAATCGTACGCGTCGACACGATAGCCACTCATCACATGTTCCGGGAAGCTTACCGGTCGCGCCGCTGTCTGGTACCGGTCAGTGGCTTTATTGACTGGAGCGAGAGCAACCAGCCGCACGCTGTCGCTTTGAAGGACCGGTCGACTTTCGCCCTAGCAGGCATTTGGGAAGTTTGGCGCCATCCGGTCGGCATCGATATCCGTACCTTCGCCATCGCAACCTGTGCACCGAACGGCATGATCTCGACAATCCACAATCGAATGCCGGTCGTGCTTCGTCCCGAGGATTATGAGCGTTGGCTGTCCGCAGACCCCGACCCACGCGACCTGCTGCAGCCGTTCGATGCCGAAGTGATGACGATGTGGCCGATTGCGCGCCGCATAAGCAATGTCAGAAACGGTGGACCTGAGGTCTTAAGTCGAGTTGATGTCGACGGAGAACAGGCTCCGCAGCGCCAGTCATCAGGGAGGTTTTGACTGGAGTTCAGCAACATTGCTAAAACCTCCCTGATGTTCCTTTCAACAAGGACTAAAAAAACCTAAGCCGCATCGCGCCCACCGAAAAGCCGGACCTAGGTCTGACTGGCCGCCGCAAGGCGCAGTAGGATTAGCAAATACAGGTAAATTGACGATTTTCCGGACTGTGCCACTCTTATGATCGGCCGCTCCCCTCGCTGCGGCAGCATAGCTGATAGGGCTGGTATCAGCTTATACAAAATGCCCCGTCCTGGCGGGGCATTTTGCTGTCCGGACCTTCGGCGGGAGGTCTCGCAAGGACGACCTAGCTCGGGCGCGAGGCAGCGGCATCGCACGGTGTTACTTCCTGTGCTATTCCTCACGACTTTCAGAACCATTGCAGCCTTAAATGCGATCAGCAGTTGAATTAATAAGTTAAGGTGAATTGATCATTTTGAGAACTATGTCATCCTTCTTTACGCCGCGTGCCCCTCGGTTCGCGGTGCCGGATGTACGGTAAAACTCAATTGCCCCGCCCTCTGGTGGGGCTTTTTTATTATCCTGAACCCTTGCACCAGTAATGATCAGTCACCGGCTGGTTGCCCAGGCAATCATCGCGGCGCCGAACTTTGTGACGATGAAGGTGATAGCCGACGCCCCTATCCCGACGATTGCGAGCGCCCCGATCCCCCGTTGCCTCCACATTTTCACGGCGTCAGTTTCCGGGCGAAGGCAAAGATCGCCTGTGGCCGACGTGAGGACGCATTGCTCACCTTGCGTTCCAGCCGGAAGAATGGCCAGCCCTCGTCGGATCTCGGTACCCTCCTCACGTGTTGTTGATCACGATCTCGCAGCGGCTGGTTGCACCGCACACTCTTTGCTGTTCTTTTCGCACCTGCGAACGAATCGCTTCTGTAACCCGCCGGACAAGAGACACTCCTCCTGCCAGTCCGACGTCCGGCCAGAAAGAGGATCCGAACAATGGGTGATCTCCTGAAAGGTATCTCCAGTTTTCGCGGCGCGGTTTTTCCCAACCAGTCGGCGCTTTACCGCAAGCTGGCGAGGGAAGGCCAGCAACCACAGGCTCTGATGATATCCTGCGCCGACAGCCGGGTGATGCCCGAAACCATCACGCAGGCCGGTCCGGGCGATCTCTTCGTCTGCCGCAATGCCGGCAACATCGTGCCGCCGTTCTCGACGCTCAATGGCGGGGTTTCATCCGCCATCGAATATGCGATCCTGGCGCTCGGCGTCAGCGACATCGTCGTCTGCGGCCATTCGGATTGCGGCGCAATGAAGGGCCTGTGCACTCCGGAGCTGCTGCAGCCGATGCCGAATGTCGCAGCCTGGCTGCGCCACAGCCATGCCGCCTATTCGATCGTCTGCCGGGCCTATCCGGACGATCTTTCCGAAAGTGATCGCGTGCGCGCCGTGGCGATGGAAAACGTCGTCGTTCAGCTCGATCACCTGAAGACGCATCCTTCCGTGGCCGCGAAACTCGCCACCAGCGAGATCACCCTGCATGGCTGGTTCTTCGACATCGAGACTGGCGAAGTCCAGGTCTATGACGGGGCAACAGCGACCTTCATGGTGCCGCAGGAGGGAGAGCCGCTGCCGGTTGCGATCACCGGCCGCGATCGGCCGCATGTCATGGCGCAAATCGCAGCAACGCTTGCCGCGGAGTAACGCCATGACAGCAGTGAGCTCCAGTTTTTCGCGCGACCTCGCCTCCTCGCTGGTCGTCTTCCTCGTCGCCATTCCACTGTGCCTGGGGATCGCAATCGCCTCCGGCGTGCCGGCCTCGATGGGCCTGATCTCCGGGATCATCGGCGGCATCGTCGTCGGCTTCCTGTCGGGCTCGCCGCTGCAGGTCTCCGGACCGGCAGCCGGACTTGCCGTCATCGTCTTCGGCTTCGTCGAGGACTATGGCGTCGCCATGCTCGCTCCCGTCCTGATCGCCGTCGGTTTCCTGCAGATCGCCGGCGGGTTCCTGCGGGTCGGCTCCTGGTTCCGGGCGATCTCGCCGGCCGTCGTTCACGGCATGCTCGCCGGTATCGGAATCCTGATCATCCTGGGGCAGATTCATGTACTGATGGATGCCAAGCCTGCTGCCGGCGGCATGGAGAACGTCGCGGCGATCGAGGACAGTTTCGCCCGTCTCTGGGGGACTGGCCTGACGAGCGAGGCAACCGCCCTGAAGATCGGGCTCATATCTCTCCTGGCCATGGTGTGCTGGGAGAAGTGCCGCCCGAAATCCCTTGCGCTGGTTCCGGGAGCGCTGGTCGGAGTCGCCGCGGCGACGGTCCTTGCCGCCGCGTTGCAGCTGCCGATCGCGCGTGTCGAGGTCCCCGCCTCGCTCGTCGACAGCATCACACTGCCGACCGCGGAAAACTTCGCCCGCTTGCTGGAGCCCGGCGTCATTCTCATGGCGGTGATGATTGCCGTCATCGCGAGTGCCGAAACGCTTCTTTCGGCCGCCGCCGTCGACCGGATGCATGACGGCGTGCGCACCGGGTTCAACAAGGAGCTGTTTGCCCAGGGCGTCGGCAACGGCCTCTGCGGCCTGCTCGGCGGATTGCCGATCACCGGCGTCATCGTCCGTTCCTCGGCCAACATTCAGGCCGGCGCGCGCACGCGGGCCTCCGCCATCCTGCACGGTACCTGGATACTGGGCCTGGTGGCGCTGGCGCCAAGCCTGTTGACCCTGGTGCCTTTGTCGGCCCTCGCCGCAGTCCTGCTCGTCACCGGATGGCGGTTGATCAGCCTGCGCCATGTCCGCCACCTGTTCGAGCATCATGGACTGGTTCCGGTCGGCATCTGGGCGGCGACCGTTGCCATGGTCGTCCTGCAGGACCTGCTGGTCGGCGTCGCGCTGGGCCTGGCGCTGTCGCTCATCGAGATCGTGCCCTACCTCAGGCGAAAACTCGCGATCAGGCACGCGGAGATCGACGAGGAGATCCATCTCCGGCTCGGCGGCGCAGCCACCTGCAAGGATGTGCCCATTCTGCTCAACACGCTCGAGCAGCTGCCCGAGGGCCGCAAGGTCAAGATTGTCGGCGAGGACCTCCATTACATGGATCACACCAGCGCCGAAACCATCAGCGAATGGCTGCGACGCGAGGCGAAGTCCGGCCGGGCGATCGAAATTCATCCGCCGCCGGCCGCACGCCACCCCCGCCTGAAACCGCTGTTTCAGCGTTTCGCGACCGAGGTCGCCTGATCAAATCCGGGGAGGGCAAACGCCCTCCCCGGGCGCTTCCTGTCCATGCGTTTTCAAACAAGCGGTTTGAGTGCAGGATCGGCCAGACCGGGCATCCACCAGCTCTTTCCGACCGCGGCATCCCATGCTCGAGCGATCTTCAAGTCTCTCAATGTGATGATAGGACATCGACAGCCGTCTAGAAGTTATCGAGGACACCATGCCCGCAGTTATATTGATTGGAGCGTCTGGTTCCGGCAAAACAACCATCGCTCAGGCAATCGCCGAGCGCTCTCCCGACAATACGGATGTTCTCTTCTTTGACACGATAGGCGTGCCGAGCGCTGAGGAGATGATAAGGGAGTACGGATCAGGGGAAGCCTGGCAGTTTGCCAAGACGGTCGAATGGATGAAGAGGATCGCCGAAATTACCAAGACAGGACGAAGGATCGTCTTTGAAGGCCAGACACGGCTTTCGTTCTTGGCTGAAGGGGCGGTCGCCGCAGCTTGGCAGGACTATGTTCCGATACTTGTCGACTGCAATGATAGCACAAGAGCAACTCGGCTGATTGTCGACCGGCGACAGCCCGAACTCGCCAATCCCGAGATGATGAACTGGGCGAATTATCTCAGAGAGGAGGCGCGAGCGCGTGGATGCGAGATTTTAGACACCTCTGCCATGTCGGTAGAGCAAGCCGTCTCTCGTGTCCTGAGCCTGACAATCCCATCCCCCGCTGCCCAGCGTTAGAGCCGTTCCGGGTTAGATTGAAGCATTCTGCCGGAGCAGGATCTCGCCTTATCCTGGCTAGGGATGCCAGCCCTTCGGTTTGACCGGGGAAGGCGGCAATCGGATCCAAATCCGTCCCCGCGGCTGCCGTCCCAGCGGTCTATTTCACCGGCCAGACGAAGAGCAGCGCGGGCACGCTGACCAGGATGATCAATGCCGACAGCGGCAGGCCGAGACGTGGGTAATCGGAGAATTTGTAACCGCCGGGGCCGAAGACAAGCGTGTTGCATTGATGGCCGACCGGGGTCAGGAAGTCGCAGCCCGCGCCAATTGCCACGGCCATCAGGAAGGCTTCCGGCCTGAAGCCGAGACCGGTTGCAAAACTGGCGGCGATCGGCGCCATGACGAGAACGGTCGCGGCATTGTTGAGGAAGGGTGTAACAGCCATGGCGCTGACCAGGATCAGGCCGAGCGCAGCCCATACCGGCAGATTCATCGCCACCGCACCCAGCCAGCCGGCAATCAGGTCGCTGCCGCCGGAGGTGCGCAAGGAATCCGAGACGGGAATAAGGGCGGCGAGCATGACCAGGATCGGCCCGTCGACCGCTTTATAGATATCCGTCAGCGGAATGGCCCGGAAGACAACCATGCCCAGCGCCGCTGCAAAGAAGGCCACGGCAACCGGCGCCAGGCCGACGGCGGTCGTTGCCATGGCGAGCGCCAGCATCAGAAGCGGAATGAAGGCGCGGCGCCGGGTGCCGAGCATCACCTCGCGCTGAGCGAGCGGCAACAGGCCAAAATCCTGCAGAAGCGCGGCCAGGCTTGCCCGGCTGCCCTGCAGAAGGAGGACATCGCCGACGCCGAGGGTCAAGCTGCCCAACCGTTCCTTGAGGCGCTCCCCGCGCCGGCTGATCGCCAGAATGTTGACCCCGCGCGTGTAGGAAAGCGCCAGCTCCTTGGCAGAAAGACCGGCGAGGGACGAGTCCTGGCTGACGATCGCCTCGAGCGAAATAATATGAGTGTCCGGCTGGCCCTCTTTCGTCAGCGGCTTGCCGGACAGCTTCAATTTGCCTTGTGATACGATGCGGTCCATCGCCGCCGAGGGACCTTCCAGCATCACAATATCGTCCAAGCGGAGCGTGAGATCAGGAAAGGGCGCCATCCTGGTGCCGCCGCGCAGCACGGCCGTGGCGATGACCTCGCCATCGCCTGCTTTCACCAGGTCGCTCAATGCCCGCTCGAGCAGCGTCGACTGGCCGGTGATTGCGACTTCGCTGGTGTAATTCTTGATCTCCACGACATCTTCGATGGCGTGGTCCTGCTTGGTGCGGCTTGGCACCAACCAGTGGAAGAACAAGAGAAAGGTGATGCCAACCACCGTCAGGATTGCGCCGATCGGCGTGAAGTCGAACATGGTGAAGGACGTTCCCGTCATCTCCTCCCGCAGCCGGGATACGACGATGTTCGGGGACGTGCCGACCTGCGTCATCAGTCCGCCGAGCAGGGCGGCGAATGACATCGGCATCAGGTATTTCGAGGGAGAAGCGCCGGATTTCCTGGCGAACTGAAAGGCGACCGGCATCATGATGGCGAGCGCGCCGATATTCTTGATGAAGGCAGACAGCAACGCCACGACGATCGTCAGCAGCGCGAGCTGGGTGGGAAACGTGTTGAGGTTTGGGAAAAATCGCTTGATGGCGGCATCGACGATGCCCGACCGGGCCACGCCCGCGCTCACGATCAGGGCGCTGCCAACGATGATGACGATGTCGTCCGAAAAGCCGGAGAAGGCTTTTTCCGGTGGGACGATTCCCGTCGCGACCGCCAGAACGAGCGCGCAACAGGCAACGACATCGTAGCGGAAGCGATCCCAGATGAAGACTGCCATCATCAGCCCGATGACAGAAAATGCGATGATCTGCTGTGTCGTCATACGGACCTGAAAGAGGCTGGGATGTCGCCGACAACCGAGCGGAACAAGATATCCAGGGAACGCCGTTACCACCCGCGAGTTCCCTGCCCCGCTAATCTAGCGCCTGTCAGCCGCCTGACCAGCGTATGCGTGCGCGAATAGATAGAGGGCATGCCGGCGAGCCTGTTCCGCCGGCCATCGAAGCAACGTGTCACTGCAGGCCCGAGCAAACGCGGACAATGACACGCCGCGGCGGCAGCGGCCTTCGGAATTCAGCCGTCACGCCCCCGCACCGCCCAGGAAGCGGTATCGTGATCGGGGTGCTGGTTGTTGCTCGCCTTGATCGCCGCGGCCCAATCGGCGCCGTTGGTTTCGGTCGCCCCGGTATTTTCCAGTCCCGTGATCGTCTCAAACCAGGTCACCATGTTCTCGGTGCAGGTATTGGCCAGCGGCGGGAAGGCGTTGGGATCGTCGAGCGAACCGATCATCAGGTTGGTGCGGCCGTTTTCGAGGTGATGGAAAAACAACGGCGTGCCGCAATTGGCGCAGAAGCCGCGCTCGACCAGCTCCGAGCTTTTCCACACGCTCGGCTTGCCGCGTGTCCAGGTGAGCGCATCATCGGGCGCGGCGACGAGCGCGGCAAAGATGCTGCCCGAAGCTTTCTGACACATGCGGCAATGGCAGAGATGTGAATTGTCGAACATGACGCTTGCGTGGTAGCGCACGGCGCCGCACTGGCAGCCGCCGCTCACGTCTCCCTCGATGCGTTTCATTTTCTTCTCCTGCAAGAGGTGGAATGGGCCTCATCCCTTTTAGGTAGTGGTGTTTCGATCGTCCAGCGCCCATCGCCGCGTCGACACGGATAGTCCCCCAGACCCTCGCATCCTTCCCCGTTTACATCCTCCAAGAGTTGAGCCGCGCTGCGGAACCAAGTGCAGGTTGACGTTATTGCACGCACAAGTAATCGCATGCATTGGTGGATCAATATATCCACAAGCAAATTAACTCTATTGTATAGTTGACGGCATTATATGTATTTCATGACTTACAGTTGGTAAAAATATAATATACCTTCCAGACTGGCATGTTTATCACGCGATTGCGTCGGGGGACGCGTGGGCGCGCCCGCGTAACAATAACGATTGGCGGCGAACATCTCCGTCGTTCGCAGTATCACTGGGGGGAGTTTGTAATGGCGACTACGACAGTTTCAGGCACGACCGTCACGTTTTCGAATTCAGGCGCGGCAGCCGATCTGACGCAATCCGGCACCGAGGACGGCAGCCTTCAGTTCACGTTCGACGTTCTGGCCGCAAGCGGCGGCGGCGTGAAGACGACGATCTATTCGGTGGATGACGGCGTCAAGAACGACGACGGAGGGGCAGCGATCACCGTTACCAACAAGGCGTTCGTCGATTACAACAAGGACCTGCTGATCCAGGACGGCGTGGGCATCAGCTTCAGCCAAACCAGCCAGATGGGAGCAACATTCTGGATCGGCAATGACAACAAGATCCACTATGACGCAGGCGGTCTGAGCGCGCAGATCAACGCGCTCGATGCGGGAGAAACCTTCAAGGACACGATCCAGTACACGATCAAGATGTCGAACGGCACGCTCAGCGTCGGCACGCTGACGGTTGTGATCAACGGCATCAACGACGCCCCGGTCCTCAGCGGCAATGCCGCGACGCTGGCAGGCAGCGAGGACACCCCCTACACGATCAGCACCGCCGACCTGCTGGCCGGCTTCAGCGATGTCGATGGCGACCAGCTGTCGGTTTCCGGCCTGACCGCCAATCATGGCGCCCTGGTCAACAACAACAACGGCACCTGGACCTTCACCCCGGATGCCAACTACAACGGCCCGGTCAGCCTCAGCTACACCGTCACCGACGGCCATGGCGGCAGTGTGCCGGCAACCCAGACCTTGACGCTGGCGGCCGTCAACGACGCCCCCGTCCTCAGCGGCAATGCAGCGACACTTTCGGCCGGCACCGAGGACACCCCCTACACGATCAGCGCCGCCGATCTGCTGGCCGGCTTTACCGATGTCGACGGCGACCAGCTGTCGGTCTCCGGCCTGACTGCCAATCACGGCGCCCTGGTCAACAACAATAACGGCACCTGGACCTTTACGCCTGACGCCAACTACAACGGCCCGGTCAGCCTCAGCTACACCGTCATCGACGGCCATGGCGGCAGTGTGCCGGCGACCCAGAGCTTCACGCTCGATGCGGTCAACGATGCCCCCGTCCTCAGCGGCAGTGCGGCGACGCTGGCGGCCGGCAGCGAGGACACGCCCTACACCATCAGCGCCGCCGATCTGCTGGCCGGCTTCAGCGATGTCGACGGCGACCAGCTGTCGGTCGCCGGCCTCACCGCCAATCACGGCGCCCTGGTCAACAACAACAACGGCACCTGGACGTTTACGCCTGACGCCAACTACAACGGCCCGGTCAGCCTCAGCTACGCCGTCGTCGATGGCCATGGCGGCAGTGTGCCGGCGACGCAGAGCTTCACGCTGGCTGCGGTCAATGACGCCCCCGTCCTCAGCGGCAGTGCAGCGACGCTGGTCGCAGGCACCGAGGACACCCCCTACACGATCAGCGCCGCCGACCTGCTGGCCGGCTTTACCGATGTCGACGGCGACCAGCTGTCGGTTTCCGGCCTGACCGCCAATCATGGCGCCCTGGTCGACAACAACAACGGCACCTGGACCTTCACCCCTGACGCCAACTACAACGGTGCGGTCAGCCTCAGCTACTCCGTCATCGATGGCCATGGCGGCAGTGTGCCGGCAACCCAGACCTTCACGCTGGCGGCCGTCAACGACGCCCCGGCTCTCAGCGGCAATGCGGCGACGCTCGTCGCAGGCACCGAGGACACGCCCTACACGATCAGCGCCGCCGATCTGCTGGCCGGCTTCACCGATGTCGACGGCGATCCGCTGTCGGTCTCCGGCCTGACCGCCAATCATGGCGCGCTGGTCAACAACAACGACGGCAGCTGGACCTTCACGCCGGATGCCAACTACAACGGCCCGGTCAGCCTGAGCTACGCCGTCATCGACGGCCATGGCGGCAGTGTGCCGGCAAGCCAGAGCTTCACGCTGGATGCCGTCAACGACGCCCCGGTCCTCAGCGGCAGTGCCGCGACACTTTCGGCCGGCAGCGAGGACACGCCCTATACGATCAGCGCCGCCGACCTGCTGGCCGGCTTCAGCGATGTCGATGGCGACCAGCTGTCGGTCGCCGGCCTGACTGCCAATCACGGCGCCCTGGTCAACAACAATAACGGCACCTGGACGTTTACGCCTGACGCCAACTACAACGGCCCGGTCAGCCTCAGCTACGCCGTCATCGACGGCCATGGCGGCAGTGTGCCGGCAAGCCAGAGCTTCACGCTCGATGCAGTCAACGACGCCCCCGTCCTCAGCGGCAGTGCAGCGACGCTGGTCGCAGGCACCGAGGACACGCCCTACACCATCAGCGCCGCCGATCTGCTGGCCGGCTTCAGCGATGTCGATGGCGACCAGCTGTCGGTCGCCGGCCTGACCGCCAATCATGGCGCCCTGGTCAACAACAATGACGGCACCTGGACCTTCACGCCTGACGCCAACTACAACGGTGCGGTCAGCCTCAGCTATACCGTCATCGACGGCCATGGCGGCAGTGTGCCGGCGACGCAGAGCTTCACGCTCGATGCGGTCAATGACGCCCCCGTCCTCAGCGGCAGTGCAGCGACGCTGGTCGCAGGCACCGAGGACACCCCCTACACGATCAGCGCCGCCGATCTGCTGGCCGGTTTCTCCGATGTCGACGGCGACCAGCTGTCGGTTTCCGGCCTGACCGCCAATCATGGCGCCCTGGTCGACAACAACAACGGCACCTGGACCTTCACCCCTGACGCCAACTACAACGGTGCGGTCAGCCTCAGCTACTCCGTCATCGATGGCCATGGCGGCAGTGTGCCGGCAACCCAGACCTTCACGCTGGCGGCCGTCAACGACGCCCCGGCTCTCAGCGGCAATGCGGCGACGCTCGTCGCAGGCACCGAGGACACGCCCTACACGATCAGCGCCGCCGATCTGCTGGCCGGCTTCACCGATGTCGACGGCGATCCGCTGTCGGTCTCCGGCCTGACCGCCAATCATGGCGCGCTGGTCAACAACAACGACGGCAGCTGGACCTTCACGCCGGATGCCAACTACAACGGCCCGGTCAGCCTGAGCTACGCCGTCATCGACGGCCATGGCGGCAGTGTGCCGGCAAGCCAGAGCTTCACGCTGGATGCCGTCAACGACGCCCCGGTCCTCAGCGGCAGTGCCGCGACACTTTCGGCCGGCAGCGAGGACACGCCCTATACGATCAGCGCCGCCGACCTGCTGGCCGGCTTCAGCGATGTCGATGGCGACCAGCTGTCGGTCGCCGGCCTGACCGCCAATCATGGCGCCCTGGTCAACAACAACAACGGCACCTGGACCTTCACCCCGGATGCCAACTACAACGGCCCGGTCAGCCTCAGCTACACCGTCACCGACGGCCATGGCGGCAGTGTGCCGGCAACCCAGACCTTGACGCTGGCGGCCGTCAACGACGCCCCCGTCCTCAGCGGCAATGCAGCGACACTTTCGGCCGGCACCGAGGACACCCCCTACACGATCAGCGCCGCCGATCTGCTGGCCGGCTTTACCGATGTCGACGGCGACCAGCTGTCGGTCTCCGGCCTGACTGCCAATCACGGCGCCCTGGTCAACAACAATGATGGCACCTGGACGTTTACGCCTGACGCCAACTACAACGGCCCGGTCAGCCTCAGCTACTCCGTCATCGACGGCCATGGCGGCAGTGTCCCGGCAAGCCAGACCTTCACGCTGGCGGCGGTCAACGATGCCCCCGTCCTCAGCGGCAGTGCGGCGACGCTGGCGGCCGGCAGCGAGGACACGCCCTACACCATCAGCGCCGCCGACCTGCTGGCCGGCTTCTCCGATGTCGACGGCGACCAGCTGTCGGTCTCCGGTCTGACCGCCAACCATGGCGCCCTGGTCGACAACAATGACGGCACCTGGACCTTCACGCCGGATGCCAACTACAACGGCCCGGTCAGCCTCAGCTATACCGTAACCGACGGAAACGGCGGCAGCCTGCCGGCAAGCCAGAGCTTGACGCTGGCGGCGGTCAACGACGCTCCCGTCCTCAGCGGCAGTGCGGCGACGCTCGCCGCAGGCAGCGAGGACACCCCCTACACCATCAGCGCCGCCGATCTGCTGGCCGGCTTCAGCGATGTCGATGGCGACCAGCTGTCGGTCGCCGGCCTGACCGCCAATCACGGCGCCCTGGTCAACAACAATAACGGCACCTGGACCTTTACGCCTGACGCCAACTACAACGGCCCGGTCAGCCTCAGCTACACCGTCATCGATGGCCATGGCGGCAATGTGCCGGCCAGCCAGAGCTTGACGCTGGCGGCGGTCAACGACGCGCCGACGGCGGTTGTGTTGTCGAACACCGTCACGTCGACGCCCGAAAATGGGGGCGTGATCAAAGTTGCCGATATTGCGGTGACGGATGTCGATTCCGGAAACAACGTATTGTCGCTGTCTGGCAGTGACTCCGCGTCATTCACCATCTTGAACGGCGCGCTGTACTTCAACGGCGGCGCGAACTTCGAAGCGAAGGCCGGCTACGACGTGACCGTGAACGTGAATGATGCAACGGTCGGCGGCACGCCGGATGCCTCGCATAACTTCCATCTCGGCATCACCGACGTGCTCGAAAGCGACAGCGATACGAGCAATGACCATGATACCGACACAGCGACCGCGACTACGACAAACTGGGGCGAAACCAACGGTGTCGATATCAAGGTCGGAAATGCGGCGGACAACACCATCAGCGGCGGCAACTCTGGCGATACGCTCTACGGCCAGGCAGGCAACGACACGCTGAATGGAAACAACGGGGCCGATGCGCTCTACGGCCAGGCGGGCAACGACATACTGATCGGAAGCCAGGGCTTGGACACGTTGTATGGTGGCTCCGGCAACGACACGCTCAATGGCAGCGCCGAGCAGGATAGCCTTTGGGGTGGCTCCGGCAATGACACATTTGTGTTTACGACCGGCGACAGCACGTCCGGCGCCCCGGACACGATCTTTGACTTCCACCATGGGTTTGACAAGATCGATGTGAGCGGGGTCGACGCGTACACGGCCAACCCCAACACCCCCGGTGATCAAGCCTTCGCCTGGAGTGGAACGACGGCGACGGCTCACAGTGCCTGGTACACGGAAAGCGGCGGCAACACGATCCTTCACTTCGATAGCAACGGAGACACGAATACCGACGAAACGACGATCGTCTTGACAGGCACAAACCTGGGCTTGACGAGTTCGGATTTCATCCTCTGATCAAAACGGCGGCCGCTTTCCGGCCATGCCGCCACCGCGGCGGTTTCATCGCGGTGGCGGGCCCACAGTCGATCTTTTCCGATCGGCACGACGAAAGCACGGGTTGCGATCCTTGATCGTCCGGCCGCGCCGGAACGGGTGCAATTCTGGTGTGGTGGCTGGTTATATCGAATGCAACCAGCGCGTTTTACATTCCCTTATGGCTTTGCAGGTATGATCCCGTCCAGCGAGATCGGAGAGCAGGCCTTGTTCATATCCACCCTGCTGGCGGCGCTCAGCATAAGCTTTGCTTCAGCCGCGATGGCTTCTCATGAATTGATCGGCTGCACAGGCGACTGGACGAAGACCATCGAGTCGCTCGAGCCCAGACCTGCCGGGCCAATGAATTTGTCGGCCATACGCTGCCTTCCGATCTTCCACGACGGCTACCCGGTTTACCTGTCCCCCGATGGAAGCAAGGCCTTTACCTCTCACGCTATCAAAGGGCTGTGGGTCGGCAGCATTGATCGGGCCGGTGCCAACTACACATTCCCGATGCATGGGTTCAGCTCCCTCTGGACGCCGATCGTGCCCTTCGAATGGCTGCCCGACTCGTCTGCGGTCCTCGGCGTCGCCCAAGACAAAGACCGTTCGGGCTTCGCGCTCGGAGGCCTGCAACCGTACCTGTTCACCGAGACCGGCGGCCAAACGCCTTTGCCTGTTCTCACCCATCCGAATGGACCGCTGGACGAAATCTTTTGGATCGGCGGCACCGGCCTGGCCTTCACAACATTCGGCACCCGGGGTTCCTACTACAATCCCGAACATGAAGACCCGCACCCGACGATCGCTCTCGTCGACGCCAAGGCGGGTCGCGTCCTGGATGCCGTTGAACTTGCGACGATCCCAACGCCGCCTGACTATAGGCGCTTTGTCGCGGCGTCTTCCCGGATCGACCGGAGCGGCCGGCTACGTGTGCTGACCGCCTGGCGTCCGGACATCTGGATGCTCTGGGATCAAGGCAAAAAGCCAAGGATTTTGCCGATCCACAACAAGATAATGCATCCGCGCTACGCGCTTTCCATGGACGGAAACAATGTGCTGATCATGGGGAACCTCAGCGCAACCGGTTTGATTTGCGAGTTCGGAAACCCCTGTCCGCCGCCGACGCCGCAGTCGGGAATGATCGCAGAGCTAAGGGAGGTGGTCTCGGGTCGGCTGATTTGGTCGATAACCGGGAAAGCCGATGACTTCTCCATCAGTCGTGTCCCCGCCATCAGCCCCGATAACCGCTACGCTCTCATAACGATGCAAAGCGAAAAGGAATACGTGACCCTTGTATCGATGACGGATGGTTCCGTTCTTCAGCGCTTTGAAATGCCCGGCTGGGCCAGCCCGACGCTCGGCTTCTCCCCGGACGGCAAAGAAGCCTGGATCACAGGCGGGTCGGTGATGGCGACCTTCACGATCGGAACACAACAATGAAACGGTGGTGGCATCCGGCTTTCCGCTCGATAGCGTCTGCGACCCGGCAGCCCCTCGCATCCGTTTTTCCGCAGGCCTTCCGCCTGTCGACGACGCGTTTCCTTTTCTTCTCGCTGGTGAAAGCATGACGTGGAAAGTGAAAATACCTCTGCTCATTCTGGGCTGTTTCTTGGCGATGTCGGGTGTCCTGTTCCGGTCGTTCTGGCTGTCCGAATGGGGGATGCCCACCTTCATCGTCCTGGTGTGGCTCATCATGAGCATCGCTTTTGGATGGGGAGGAAACGGCAAGCCCTATTCGCTCCGCTTCGGCTTCATTTGCGGCAGCGGCATCGCGCTGGTTTTTCTGGCGACCGGCTATATCCACCGCTATGCCGGCTTCGCCCTGATGTTTGCTCTTCTCTCGCTCGGTATCAAGACGAAGTTCTTTGAACGCCGCTGGAGGTGAACGGCTGCTATCTGCGCCTGACGCGGCTGATCAAATATTTGATCGGCGCGGGAACAAGATGCCCCGCCGATCGTAAGGATTATGGGCCGTGCGGAGGTGCTAACAACACAGCCATGCACTTCGATACTCTGTGCGGCCCACTCTTATCCCATCAAGACGGCACATCGACTCCGGCAGCCATGACAGCTGCCGCGGCGGCGTGAGGCCGCTCCATCCTGAATTCCCTCACCGCGTCGAATTGCCGGTCTCGTCCTTGACGCCGACCCGGTGGCGGTAGACCATTTCCCAACCCTTCCAGCCGTTGAACAAAAGAAGCGCAACGGCGAGCAGAGACAGCACCAGCCCGGTCGGGACGATGAAATCCGGGCCCTGTACGAGCCGGCGCCAGAGGCTGACGGCCTCGATCAGAACGACGACCACGTTGCCGATCATGTGGAGCCAGGCATCCCGCAGGGCGCGAATGCGATCATCGCCCAAAAAGTCGGTCAGTCCGGCGAGCGCTGCCAGCGCCGCCATGACGAGACCGGCCCCGAGCATCCAGTTCGACGCCGCCGGCCAGAATGGATTATCGGATTGGCTGTGGACGATATCGGTGACCAGCGTTCCGACGAAGAAGGCGACCGGAAACGGAATCAACATCGGGTGGATCGGATGGCCGGCAATGCTCAAGGTGCTTTTCGGGTTCATGGATGCCTCCGGCGATTTCAGTTGTGCGCTTCCTAACAATCGAAGGGCATCGTCGGTTCCCGCCTGCCGCGGGTTCGCAGGCGCTGCGTCCTGATGACAGCCCTCCCGAGCCTGGAATCCATCGCCCCAGTCGGCGAGGCCGGCATGGGAGATCGGCGAGACCTGCCCCTCATCCGGCTGCCGCCACCTTCTCCCCGCGCGCGGGGAGAAGGGGACAAGTCGCGACCTCTCCGTCTCTCGCCAGCCTCTCGCAGGGCACGTCCCCTCTCCCCGTCAGAACGGGGAGAGGGTTAGGGTGAGGGGCCAATCTGAGGACGACGGTGGGGTGAGCTCCGTGACAAATCCAGCAATGGTGCGAGAACAGCAGCAGCGTCGCGCCTCCCGCCGATGCCCCTCCCCGCCCTCCGTCATCCCAGGCCTTGAGCCTGGAATCCATGGCCACAGGCGGCGAGGCCGGCATGGGTCCGCGGGTCAAGCCCGAGGACGACGGAGCGTGGGGTGAGCTCCGTGACAAATCCAGCGATGGTGCGAGAACAGCAGCAGCGTTGCGCCTCTTGCCGATGCCCCTCCCCGCCCTCCGTCATTCCAGGCCTTGAGCCTGGAATCCATGGCCACAGGCGGCGAGGCCGGCATGGGTCCGCGGGTCAAGCCCGAGGACGACGGAGCGTGGGGTGAGCTCCGAGGCAAATCCAGCGATGGTGCGAGAACAGCAGCAGCGTTGCGCCTCTTGCCGATGCCCCTCCCCACCCTCCGTCATTCCAGGCCTTGAGCGTGGAATCCAGGACCGCCGGCGGCGAGGCCGGCATGGGTCCTCTGTCAAGCCCGAGGACGGGTGTGGGGGCCGGTGCGATACCGCCCCACGTGCAGAAGAACGCTCACCCACCCTTCGACTTCCGCAGCGCGATCAGCCCGCGCCGCAGCCACAGCAATTGCTGCGGCGGCATGTGGCGCAGATGTTCGTAGTCCATCACCGCGACGTTATAGACGGTGCTCCGCACCTGCGGGCCGTCCTCGCAGGCAAGCAGGATCGCCTGCAGCGCCATCATCCGGTTGCTCGCCTTGCGGGCGCGCTCGGCGAGGCTTTCGGTCACCTCGCCTTCATGGCCCTTGACGGCAAAGAGCGATTGCGCCCTCGGGCTCGGCGCCGGGATGCCCGTCGTCTTGTGGTAGCGGGCCATGGCCTCGGCATAGTCGTCGCCGGCCTGGCGCTGCTCGTCGGTGATGGCGCCATCGAGGAACATGCGGCCGAGGGTGTAGCCGGCATAGGGGCTCCTGACCGTCTCGTCATCAACCGTCCTGGTGAAGCCGTGGATGCGGCGGCGGGCGGCGACCGCCACGCTGACATTGTCCTTCTCGGTCTCGAAGGGCTTGATCTTGCCGCAGGGAAACCGCTCGACATTTGTCTTGCGCGGCCGGCCGGCGCCCTTGTTTACCCGCTGTATCTTCACCTTGGTGGCCTTGCCGCCCATCTGATGTCCTTCCTATCGAATGATGCCGTTTCTGAGCGCTTCGGCGACCAGGGCGGTCTCCTTGAAGACGCCGAGCTTCGCCTTGGCATTGGCGATGTGGGTGTTGACGGTGATCGGCGAGATGGCGAGGATGGCGCCGATCTCGGCGGCGGTCTTGCCCGCCGCCATCCAGCCGATGATTTCGCGCTCGCGCGGGGTGACGGCGCTCATGGCGCCGGCCCGTCGATGGTCGGCACGCGCGGCATCGTCACATGGGCGCCCGACAGCGTCACCCGTGTCACCCGGTCGGGATGGCGGATCGGCGCGGCAGCCGCAATGCCGGGCGGCGGCCTCAGCGCATCCTGGCGCGCGGGAAACCGGTCGCGGTTGCGATGCGCCATGTTGATGACCGTGTTCTTCTTCGAGCCGAACAGCTCGGCGATCTCGCGCGCCGAAAAGCCCGCCTGCCAGAATTTCTGCGCCTCGGCGATCTTGTCTTCCGTCCAGAACAGCTCTCTCATCCCACCGTCTCCTGTGCGTCTCGTGCGGCCTTGGCGATGACCGGGTTGTCGGGAAACATGCTGGCGAGCTGCCGCCTGGCGTTGAGGCTGCCGTTCGCCGCCTGCCTCAGCAGCTGCATCTTGTAGGCCGCGACCTTCGGCTGCGGCGGTTCGGGCCGCCTTTCGATCGGCGGCCGGTTTTCTCTCGTGATCACCGCCTGCTGCTGGCGGGCCGCTTCGGCAAAGCTCGCGGCACTCGGGGCGAAGGCGCGGTTATGGTCCCTGACCTTGCCTGACAGGAACAGTTTGGCGGCGCGCCAGACCGCCTCGGCCGGAATGCCGTCGATGGCGACGAGATAGGCGCGGATCTGCATGTCCGGATCAGTGCCGGCGGAGGCCGGAAAGCCCGAAAGCATCCCCGCTATGATCGTCACCGGAGAGGAAATCTCTTGCGGCATCGACCAATGTCCTTCTGCCCGTGTTTGCATCGGCCGATCCCGCTTCCCTCGCCTTCTCATTGAAATACCAGTCGGATTTGATCGCCCGCCAGCCGCGCAGGATCTGCATCTCGGCGGCGTCGACGGGGTTGCCGGTCTTCAGATATTCCTTGACCTGGATCTTCGCCGCATAAGCCGTCAGCGGCTTCTTCAGCGTGCGGCTGCGATGCTCGATGATCGCCGCCGCCAGCTCCTGCCCCAGCACCGGGCTCAAGATCTCCATGATGTCCTTGTCCATTATTTCCTTTTCCATGCGCATCCCTTTCCGCTCACCCACTCAGACCCGCAGCCTGCGCCGCGCGCCGGCGAAATTGACCGGGGCGCCCGGCCGGGCGGGGCGGCGGGCAAACCGCCGGACCTTGCCGGCGGCGTAATCCTCTTGGGCCGTGTCGCCCTTCTCGGCGCTGCGCAGCCGGTGGATCTGCGTTTCCACTTCAGGCACCGACATGCCGAGAATGGCTGAGATCTCGATATAGTCGCGGCCGGTGCGGAAGAGCGCGAGGGCGCTCATCTCAATGCCCTGACGGGCTGGGGCGATGTTCATCGCGTGATCCTCTTTCCCCAGGACGCGGCCGGATGCTCCCGGCAAAGCCGGCCCCGGCCGTCCTTGATTTTTCTTGTTCGTTGCTGACATCAGGAGCCCGCTCTGTTGCGGGAGCAAGGGCTCCGGTCGTCGTCTCCCAGGGCTGCCGCCCTGTGGCCGCGACGCGTCGCGTCCTGGAGATGCCGGCGCCGCCGAGGGAGGAGCGGCGACGCCGGCGACCGATAGCCGTCAGGGAGGAGTGAGGCTGTCGGATATGATGATCGGCAAGGAACGGGCGAGGTTCACGGCCTGCCGCATCTCCTCCGGGTCGGTCTGCCGACCGCAATCTTCGCAATGGCGCTCGATCACCTCGGCGATCGACAGCGCCCTGCCGCAGTTCGGGCAGCCGGTGTAGCGGGCGCCCCGGTGATCGGCAAAGCCCGAAGGCCTCGGCCTGACGTTGATGCTGTATGTCTGTGTCATGGTGATAAGGGTATATAAAATACCTCGCACGTCAAGCAAATTAGGGCATTACATGTACCTTTTTTTAGGGTATAATTTATATCATGTTGAAAGATCAGGAACAATTTGAGCGCGAAGAACGCGCAAAGCGTCTGGTCATGGCCAGGAAGAACGCCGGCTTTGCCGGGCCGAAGGTGATCGTCGATCGGTTCGGCTGGAACGCCAATGTCTACAAGGCGCATGAGTCGGGCCGGAACGGCTTCGGCATTGCCGACGCGAAGAAATATGCCAAGGCGTTCAAGGTCAATCTCAACTGGCTGCAGTTCGGCATCGGCGATGCGCTCGATCCGGAAGAGCGGCCGGTCTCCGTTGCCGACGTGCCGAAGATCTCCTGGGTCAGCGCCGGCCAGCTGACCGAGCAGGCACCGATCACCGACTTCTCGGAATTCGCGACCGTCGCCGCGCTCGATCTGCCGGACGGCGACTGGATCGCCCTCGAGGTCGAAGGCAATTCGATGAACAAGATCTCGCCGCCGGGCTCGATCATTTTCGTCAATCGCCGCGACAAGCGCCTGGCGCCGAACGCGCTTTACGTCGTCGCCGACGAGACCGGCGCTGCGACCTACAAGCGCTACCGCCCGAACGACAATCCGCCCTTCCAGCCCGCCTCCTACGAGGAGGTGCCGCCGCCACAATTCCAGGGCGCCGTCACCATTGTCGGGCGCGTCCGCCGCTCGGTGATCGAGATGTGAGAGCCTCGACTTCTCTCGAAACATCAATAAATTCCTGGATATAACTTTCAGCTTTCCAGCAAAACGCCAAGCCCTTCCGAAAAAGATTCAAGATGATCCGTCCTTCCTCAGGCGCCGGCAGAATTTGGTTCTACATCGTCACACTCGCCGTGCTGCTCATCGCTTTCGGCGCCGCGCGGGGGATGCTGCATTGAGCTGAGCTTCGCCTCGAAAAGCGAAGGGCATCGGACGCCTTGCCGGCGCTCCAATTACCGCGCGCAAAGTTCTGCGGCGCGCTCGCGACACCGTCGCGCCTGGAACCAAGCCTTCGAGCGCCGGCATCGAAACCGAAAGACCGCGACCCGCCACAGAGCGGATCATCGCCGCCGCCGCGCGCGCCTGGTATCCTGATCTCTCTTGCTCCTTTTCTCTTCCATCTCTTTCCCGTTCCTGAAGGCTGGTGAGGGAGGGTTCCGGCCAAAGCTTCCCCCTACCCCATGAGCAAAGCCCATGAAGCCGGGAGAGCATTGGCCATGTCCTGAAGGCCGGAGCCGGGATGGGACACGTGCCAGAGGGGCCATTCGCTTCGCCCTCGTCCTGATTTTCTGACAGCGCACTTAAGGACTTTCGCTTCCCGCGCCGCTGGGCTTCGTCAGCTCGGGAGTTGCACCCGGTCGCCCAATCACTGCGCTCACCCATACGCCTACGAATAGTACCTCGTCAATCCGTGAGGTATTTTTTATACCCAACGCGATTGACGCATTGAGGTATTAAATATACCTTTCTTCACGCCGCTGATCAGACAGCGCAGAGAGGGCAAAGCGATGCAGCATTTCCGCAAGATCGAGACCGAGCAGAGCCTAAGGGACGCCCGCTGGAATGCCGCCCGCCGGCTCGACGACTGCGCCGCCTATATGGCCAATGAAGCCCAGCGCATGGGGGCGCTCGGCTTTGCCTATCTCCGCCGCCCCGAACATTCGGTCCGCGGCCCGTCCTGGCTGCGCGGCGCCACATCAAGTGTGGCGGCGCATTACCGCTATGCCCGCGAGATCATGGGCATCACCGACCGCGATCAGCTTTACGCCTGAGGGAGATGGCCATGTCTGCCGACTGCATCATCCAAGCCTTTTCCGGCTGCCCCTGCCCGCCCGGCCACTGCGCCGAAAGGCCCGTCGCCCCGGCGCCCGTCACCTTCGTCTCCTGGCGGATCCAGACCCTCACCTGCCTCGCCTTCGGCTTCCTCGCCGCAATCGTCTCGGCCGCCTGGATGGAGCCGCAGCTGAAGCACCGTGATCTCGCAAATCAGGAGCAGACATAATGGAAGTGCGCGAAGGCCTTTGCCAATACCGCCGGTCAGGAACTGAACTTGATGTCGCTCGCCTTGGCCGCCGTTATGAAGGCGCGGCGCACCTGCTCGGGCCCGGCGGCGTCGTTGAAGACGTCAAGCACAAGCAGCTCGGCAGCCTTGGCCGCCGGCGTCTGCTCCGGCCAGTCGCTCAGCAGCATATTGCCGGCCTGGACGACGTTATAAACGGTCCTGGTCTTGCCATTGATGGTGATCTTCACTGGTTTGAAGCTTCGCCGCTTGCTCATGATGCAGCCCCCCAACACGGAACACGCGACTCAACGAATCACTTTGGGACTCGTTCCGGTCGTCGCGTTTTTCTCATCCCGCGTCCCTGATTATAGCTTTTTGGTATGAAAATTATAACTGGGGGCGGGAGCAGCGGCGGACTGTCGTTGTTGCGACCCGCGCTCCACGCACAATGATATCCACCCCCGCCGCAAGGCATGGCGGAAATTGCTGGCGGTGCCGAGCGTGTTTATACCGGAGCACGAAGATACGAGGTCGACACTAATTTCCCCGCGACGATTTCGAGGGCGCTTGGCCCTGCCCAGCAGTTTTGCTCTGGATAGGATCTGGCCTACTCACCGTCATGATGGAGGGTGAATAATACGCCTTCGGGTACAACCCAGGAAGCTCCTCAACAATGCCCAGTTCGATGAGCTTCTCAATTGTCCCTCTGGCGGCAGCGTATGTCACGCTAAGCTTATCGGCAGCTTCTCCAACGGTAATTACGGGCCTCTCGAACAGGTAATCAATTATTGTAAGGGGATTTGACGATCTGCCGGAGCTTGAGGCTCGGTTTCTGAGATTCTCATGCAAAGTAATAATTCTATCGATCGCGACGATAACGCTAGAGCATGTCTCGCAAATCCGGTCGCAGAAGAATTTGATCCATTCAGCCCATTCGCCTTTGGTAGAGACGTTGTACATCCTGTCGATATATTCGTCCTTATGGTGCTCCATAGCCGGACTTATGTACAGGATCGGCATATCGAGAAGACCATTATGAACCGCCATGAGCGATATTAACATGCGGCCCATACGGCCGTTCCCGTCAGCAAAGGGATGTATCGCTTCTATCTGATAGTGAACTAAAGCTAGATCGATGAGCCTGCTGAATGCAGATGTCTCTGCTTCTCGGTTAAGGTATCGTTCCAGAGCATCCATACATTCTTGAGTTTCAGCCGGCGGAGGAGGCACGTAGCGAGCCCCCTCGATTGTCCGGCCGCCGATCCAATTTTGGTCTCGCTTGTACTCCCCAGGGCGCTTCTGCGCACCTCTCATCGAACTCAGTCCGCTGAGGAGAATTTCGTGTCCCTTTTTGAGAACCCGATGAGAAATCGGTAGTTCTCGAAGCATCTCGAGGGAGGCGTTGAGCGCGTTCAGATAATTTACGACTTCGCGTGTGGAATCGTCACTGTCTGTGTCGAGACCGGCCTCCGCCAACAACAAGTGGCTGTCAGTTGTGAAGGTCCCTTCCATAGCAGATGAAGTTAAGGCTTCATTACGCTGAAGAGGGCGCACCAAAATATACGGATTGGTGAGTCGCCGACATGCCCCCTTTAACTCGCCAAGTTTCTGAAGTGCCTCACCTACACATGTCGCTATATCAGCCAACTCTAACTTTGGTGGGAGTGGTGATGGGATAAAAGCAAATTGATTGTCGATCGTTGCGACCAACGTACCGGTATCGGGGGCGATAAATTCAGAACGCTGCATGATAGCTTCCTATAAAGTGACAGCGAACCTTATAGCAAAGCCGACTTTAGCTATAAAGTTCGCCACCACTTTATAGATGCCACATCAACATAATTTGCCACGCAAAAGCACGCCTCATCATCTTGCGCATAGCACGTGACACGAGTGAAGGGAGAAATTGGGGCGAATGTAGTCATCGCCCGAGCATCAATCAGCCCGGATCGCCTCACGCCTTGGAGCTCGAGTCCTGCCGTCACGCGCTTTGCAATACGAATCAAGCCGGGCGCTGCCGTAATAGTCGTCGCGAGTGTCGGCGATCATCCTTTTGAGGCGCGCTCGCACGCGACGCAGTAGCGCTACGCCGTCGACCTCGTTCGACAAGCGAATGTCACCCTCTCCGAGAGCTCACGCCAGATCAATCGGTCCGCAAATTGATCCGCCGACCTAAGAATGACTTTCGCAGAGAACTCAGTTCGGAAACGAAAAACCCCGCCGAAGCGGGGTTTCTAGCTGGTCGGAGTGGAGTGATTCGAACACTCGACCCCCACGTCCCGAACGTGGTGCGCTACCAGACTGCGCTACACTCCGTGACCAGCGGCGCTTCTATAGAACAGCCTATCTGGTTGCACAAGCGCCAATTTTCAAAAATCCGAGGGAATTTTTGACGGGTTGATGACAGGGGCTGGAATGGGCCGTTGCTGCAAAAAGACACACCCCGCGCAAATTAAACGGAAGTGCAAAAGGGGCAATTTTCTTTTGCCGGGTTCCGCGCTAAAGGGCTCGGCGGGACAGGCGAAACCGCCGCGACGGCGGCTTCGCAGCCAATGCGCCAGAGATCAGGGACGACACGATGAAACTCCGCACCATCACCGCGGCCGGGCTTGCAATTGCGCTTGCCGGATGCACGACCATTCCTTCCGCCGGCAATCCGATCGAGGCCCGCTGGGTCGGTAAATCGGCCGGCATCTTCTTTGCCGCCTTCGGTCCGCCGATCAGCGACCGCGAGGAAGGTTCGAGCACCATCTATACCTGGCGCGGCGGCTATAAGACCGTGCGCATTCCGGCCAAATATGCCGAGGGCGCCGATGGCAAGCGCGGCAAGCAGATCGCCGCCGCCCGCACCGCCTACCTGCGCTGCCAGGCCGAAATCACCACCAATTCCGACTATACGATCCGCGACATCCGCACCGTCGCCGACATTCCCGGCGTCAACGGCCCGTCCTATTGCGCCGAGTTCCTGGCGCCCGAACAGAAGTAACGGGTTACCCGAAGACACGAAAACAGGCGGCCGATGTGCCGCCTGTTTTGTTTTGGGCTGCTGCGGATCGTTACAGGCTAGCGGCCTCGGACGCGGATCACGGAACGAATGATGATGCGAGGTTGTGCCGTGCGGCCCCCTCATCCGACCCTGCGGGCCACCTTCTCCCCGCTGGGGAGAAGAGGGAGCAAGTTGCTCCGGCACCGGCAAACGAATCCGCCTGCTTATAGGCACTTCATCCAATGGGATTGATGGGCAAGCGCCACTCTCCCTCTTCTCCCCAGCGGGGAGAAGGTGGCCCGAAGGGTCGGATGAGGGGGCTGCGCGGCACGGCGTCAGCGACAAAAGACCGTCGCCACTCGCCGTGCCGTCAATGGTCTCACCCCTCCGCCGGCCCATAGAGGCCGAGTTGGTCGAGAAGCGCGCGCTGTCGGTCTGCGCTTTCGACCAGGAGCGCGGTGTAGCGCTCGACGATGCGCTGCTGGTGTCCCCGGTCGGAGACGGCCGACAGCGCGCCGGTGATGGCGGCGATCTTTTCCGAGACCTGGCGCAGTTCTTCCAGCAGCTCAGCCTTGCCACTGGCCTCGGCGACGACCTGCTTCGTCACCTTGCCGATGCCGGCCGGCGTGCGGCTGCCGCCGGAGACGTAGCCTTCCGGCAGGTCGCCCTTGAGATTGACGACGGATTTGAAGCGGATGACGTCGAAGATCTGGTCGACCGCCTGCTTGGCGCCGGTCACCCGCGAGGGGTGGTCGGTGTCGGCGGCGGCGTGCGGCAGGAGCTCCAGTTTGCCCTTGTGGCGCGCTTCGAGCGGCAGGTAGGGCAGCATCGGGCCGCTCAGCGCGCCGGTCGCGGCATCCCTGAAGAGGTCGGCGTCGATCGCCGCATGGGCGATCTTGCCCGAGGCAAGCGCTGCATCGAGGGCGCCGGCATCGACGACTTCGCCGCGGTCGTAATTGACCAGCACCGCGCCGTCCTTCATGGCGCCGAGCACCTGCGCATTCACCGTGCCGGCATTGGAATAGGTGCCAGTCGCGGCATCCAGGCGGCCGAGGCCGATATGGACGGAGAGCACGTCGGCGCCGCTTGCCGCTTCGACCGGGCTTGCGGCATAGTCGAAGCCCTCGGCCTCGATCCAGCGCTTGTGATGTTCGCGGGCATAGATCGCCACCGTCATGCCGAAGGCCTTGGCGAGCTTGGCGACTTCACGGCCGATATTGCCGTAGCCGAGAACGGCGAGCTTGCGGCCCTCGAGCTTGGCCGTCGGGAAATCCTTGAGCTGGCGGCCGGTATCGAAATCACCGCCGGCGACCATCCGGTGCAGCCGGTCGACCGGCAGGTCGGGCACGACCTTCAGGATCGCCTTGAAAGCCATCTGGGCGGTCGCGCGGCTGTTGATGCCGGGCGTATTCATCAGCGGCGCCTCGCCGCCCTCGCCATTGCCGCCGCCCCAGGAGGCCGAGCCCATATTGCCGGTGCCGGCGCCGATGCGCACGCCGCCGAGCGGGAAGACCGAGCCCTTCGGAATGAAGGTCGCCGCCGCGATCAGCGCATCATACTGGCCCTTGTCGGTCTGCGGCAGGATCTCCGCCTCGGTGCTGAGGTTCGGCTGATAGAAGAAATGGATGCGGCCCTTTTCCAGGCCTGCGCGATCACCGAGCGGGCCGAGATGGAAGCTGCCGCCCTTCTCCTCGATATAGGCCTTGACCTCGCTGTAATCGGGCTCGCCACCGGCGCCGAAGCGCAAGCCGACGAGATCGGCGATCAGCACCGTATAGGCGCGGTTCGGATCGTCCTTGCGCACGGCGCCATCGGCCTTGGCGGGCGCCTCGAAGGTCACGCCGTGTTTGGCGAGCTCCTCCTCGAGCACGACGATCTTGGCGCGGAGATAGGCATATTGCAGGTTTTCCAACAGCGCCACGACATCCTCGGGCTCGCGGATGCCGCCGACCCAGGCGCGATAATCGCCGGGTGTGCCGGGGAAGGCGTTGACATAGCGGGCCGCATCGAGGCCGGGCTCATATTCGCCGTTCGGATGGGTGATGCCCTCATAACCGAGCAGCTGCTTGGAGCGGGCGATGATGCGGGCGTGGATGCCGGCATCGGTGATGCCGACGTCCTCGACCTTCAGCAGCGTCACGGCGGCGCCGCGGCGCTCGGCATCGGTGACGGTCAGTGACAGCAGCGGGTGCGACTTGACCCATTCGTCGATCACGGCGCGGTTGGCGGCCGAGCGGCGGTTGAGCTCGACGACGGAGCCGACCCGGGCTTCCGACTGCAGCAGGCCGAAGGTGGTTTCGGCAAAGGCGAGCGCGCTGTAGGTATTGATGACGCCGCCGAGCATGCGGTCTTCGGCCGGATCGTAGAACGGCCCGGCATCGACCGAGCGCTTGGCCGAAAACGGCTGCCGCGGATCGATCGGCGGGGCGATCTTCAGCTGCCGCGGGATTGCCCAGGCCGGATCCTGCTGATTCTCTTCGATCAGCGCCAGCGCATGCGGGGTGAAGGAGGCGACGAAATAGCCGGAGATGCCGCCGATCGCCTTCTGGAACGGCATGAACAGGCAGCACTTCGCCATCACGGCGCTGACGAGCTCGGGCTCCCAGGGCATGGCGCCGAGCATCGAGGTGGCGTCGAACACCGCATGGCGGTTGGCCGGGTCGCCGTCGAGCCAGCTCAGCAGCTCGCGGATCTCGGCGCTGGTATAGGCGTTCGCCCCCGTCGTTTCGTGGCCGACGCCGACGAAGATCGACACGCCGAGCGCCGACAGTTCGGCCGCCGTCGGGATCACGCCTTCGGAGGCGGCGAAATGGATGCGGCTCTCGCAGCCCTTTTCGGCGAAACGCTGCATTTCGATCAGCTGCGTCGCCCAGGACTGGCGGAAGAAGCCGGCGGCCTTGGACGGATCGCTCTCCGGCCGCGGCGTATCGACATAGACGCGCTGGCCGGCATCGTTGGCATTCATCAGGTGCTGGATGCAGACGGTGAAGCCGCTATGGCCGCCGCCGAGCCCGACCGCCATGCGGTTGGTCTTGGGGAAACCGAAATAGCGATGGATCGCCCGCATCATATCGGTCAGGATCTTGTCGGCCGGATAACCGCGATGCATGCTGCGGGAAATCTCGGCCGTAGTGAAGCCGCCGATATCGTTGCCCCGGTCGTCGAACTTACGATAGGTCTTCTCGATCCAGGCGTCGAAAGCGATGCGCCGCAGGCGGCTATCCACTTCATCGGTCGTCGCATCGGTGATCGGCCCGACGCCGAAGAACGGGTTGGACGGCAGTTTCGGCGCACCCGACGCGGTCTGTCGAAGGGCGTTCAATCGCTGTTCCTGCATCTGCGCGATATCTGTCATAGCCTGCCTGTCTGTTTTTCGGAGCTGAAGTTCTCATAATGGTGGGGCCACTGCTCCGGCAAAACTACCTCATATGCGCCGAACGACAGGCGAAACGCGTCATTGGTGGTGCTGGGGTGATGATATCCCCGCGAAGCCCACCCGCCATCTACCCCTCTCGACCCCCAGGGCCGATGTGGCCGGTCTTTCGATCCCCCAAGTGACAGGCACAACGATGAGCTCCCATCCTAAGGCGGCAGGCAAAACGATCAGTCCTCATCCTGAGCTCCGGCAGAGGGGGCGGCCACGGCGCTCGGCAGAGAGCTTGGCAGGCGACACGCACAACGATCAGCCCTCATCCTGAGGTGCCCCGCAGGGGCCTCGAAGGACGAGGGCGGGTGGCTGCGGTGGCCAGCCCCGTCCTTCGAGGCTTCGCCCTCTGGGCTACGCGCCTCAGGATGAGGCTGGAGAGAGGGCGCGCCATGAGGCTGGAGCGAGGGTGTGCCGGGCCGCACGAACGGTGCAGAGGCGTTTACCATCTCTTCCCTTCGATACTCCGCCCCGTTGATGATGCCCCTAAAAATTGCAATGCTTCAATGTGGCAGGGAAGCGCTCGAGAAGGTTGGTTTGGCCGAGGCGGAAAAAAGACGAACGATGGGGCGGCGCTTGATCTCGCTCGTCAAGATCGTTTGGACAGTTTCGATCGTCATGACGGCAACGGCCCTGGGGGCCCATTACGGCTGGGAGAGCCACGGAATTGCTGGGGCGCTGGGGCTCGGCTTCGTTGGTCTCGTGGCGGGAGGCTTTCTGAGTTCACCTTCCATTCTGTTGGAGGTCCTCATCGGTCTCACCTGAAACACGGCAGAGAATTGATCGACGGCGCCACAAAACCTCACACCCGCAACTATCCTCCACAAAAAAACAGGCTTGCCCTACTCAACCATCCGGCGTATGTCTTGCCCGTCGCGAAAAGCGACTGCCTCCCTTGATCCGCTCAGTGGCGGAGTAAACAGGTGGACGAATGGGTCGTCCAGGCGGTCGAGCACAGGCCCGCCATGCGCATCAGCCATGGTTCGGCCAGCACCTCCCTGAAACCAGTGCCTGACCAGATCAGGCCTCATCGTGAGCCATCGGCGCACTCTGTCGGCGCTGCCTGCTCGCGTCGACCCGGAACGCACCCATGACCAGATCTCTTATCGTCATCTTCACCGCCATTGTCCTCGATGCCGTCGGCATCGGGCTGATTTTCCCGATCCTGCCGTCGCTGCTTGAGGATATCACCCATGCCGCAGACGTCGCGCCCTATATCGGCACGATGACCGCGCTCTATGCGCTGATGCAGTTCATCTTCGCCCCGGTGCTCGGGGCGCTGAGCGATCGGCTCGGCCGCCGGCCGGTGCTGCTGATTTCGCTAGCCGGTGCGGCCGTCAACTACCTCTTCCTCGCCTTGGCGCCCAATCTGACCCTGCTGTTCATCGGCCGGGCGATCGCCGGGCTGACCAGCGCCAATATCTCGGTCGCCACCGCCTATATCACCGACATCTCGCCGGAGGAGAAACGCGCCCGCCGCTTCGGCCTGTTCAACGCCATGTTCGGCCTCGGCTTCATCATCGGCCCGGTTCTCGGTGGCGTGCTCGGCGACCATTGGCTGCGGCTGCCCTTCCTCGCCGCGGCGGTGCTGAATGGCGCCAACCTGCTGCTCGCCGTCTTCGTCCTGCCGGAATCACGCCCGGGCCGCCGCGAGACGATCGACCTGGCGGCGCTCAATCCGCTGAAACCGCTGCGCGCGGTGCTGGCGGTCAAAAGCTTGCTGCCGATCGTCATCCTGTTCTTCATCTTCAGCGCCACCGGCGAGGCCTACGGCACCTGCTGGGCGCTGTGGGGCAGCGACGCCTTTCACTGGAACGGGCTGTCGATCGGCCTTTCGCTGGGCGCCTTCGGCATCTGCCAGACGTTTGCCCAGGCCTTGCTGCCCGGGCCGGCCGTGAAACTGCTCGGCGAACGCGCGGCGATCCTCGTGGGTGTTGCCGGCGTCTCGCTCGCGCTCACCGTCATGGCCTTTGCCGGCCAGGGCTGGATGATCTTCGCGATCATGCCGGTTTTCACCCTCGGCGGCATCGGCGTGCCGGCGCTGCAATCGCTGGCGACCCGGCAGGTCGACGAGAACAGCCAGGGCCAGTTCCAGGGCGTGCTGGCGTCCGCCGTCAGCCTCGCCTCGATCGCAGCGCCGCTCGGCTTTTCCAGCCTCTATTTCCTCTTCCGGGAGGAATGGCCGGGCGCCATCTGGCTATCGGTCGTCGCCGTCTACGCGCTTGCCGTGCCGCTGGTGCTCGATCTCCGGCTGAACAAGCCGGAGGCGGAAGTGGCGGGGTGAGATTGCTGGGGCACGAGGGCACTCCACTTGAACTTGTGGCCGCCGCTTTGTCAGAAACGAGGTGCCCAACCGCGTGGGTCCTCGAGTCAAGCCCGAGGGCGACGGAGAATGGGGAGCGCCGGCGGCAAGGGCCACCAAATGCCCAAAGCGACCGTCAGGACGGTTTCAGGGTGCCCCGCGCGCCAAAGGCATCGGCGCGCGTCTTTCCTCTTCGGCAAGCATCCTGATCCAGTCGCGCAGCGATAGCGCCGCGGCGGGAAGCGCGCGGGTGTTGTTCCAGGTGAGGTAATAGGCTCCCGGATCGGGAACGACCAGATCGGTGAAGCGCACCAGATCGCCCTTTTCGACCAGCGGCCCGACCAGGCGGTGCCAGCCGACGACCAGGCCCTGGTCGGCCATCGCCGCCTGCAGCGCCACGCTGAACTTGCCGAACCGTCTGCCGCTGACGGCGCGATAGGGCACGCCGGCGCGCAGCAGCACCTCTTCCCAGCCGGTCCAGCCGGGCTCGACCCATTCGACGTTCAACAGCGGCAGATCGGCGAGATCGGCGGCGGTGGCGCCGGCGTGTTTTTCGGCGAATCCGGGGCTGCAGACCGGATAGAGACAATCGTCGAATAGCAATTCCGCCGTCTCGTCGATCCATTTGCCCGATCCGTAGCGGATGCGCAGCTCCAGTTCCGATCGGCGGAAGACCTTGAAGTTGTCGCCGATCAGGTGATCGACCGAGATATCGGTGAAGCGCCGCCAGAAATCCGGCATGCGGGGAATGAGCCACATCGAGCCGAACACTTCGCTGCAGGCAATGGTGACGTTGCGGGCGCTGTTTCCCTGCTTGATCGAATTGACCACCTCGGAGGCCTTGGCGAAGCCGCTGGCGAGCGCCCGATACAATTCCTCGGCCGGTGCCGTCAGCATCACCCCCTTGCCGGTGCGCACGAACAGGGGAACGCCGAGTTCCTGCTCGATCGACTTGATCTGCCGGCTGACGGCGCCCGTGGTGACATTGAGCTCGGCCGCCGCGAGGGTGAAATTGCCGTGCCGGGCGGAGGCCTCGAAGGTGGCAAGGGCAGTCAGCGACGGCAGACCATAGAAACGACGGACCATCGATGCTCTCCCATCTATTCCCAGCGCCCGTGGACGCGGGGTTGATATTTCCGCCATGATAACGCGCGCATACTGCTCTGTCTTGAGTTCAACTCAACACAATCAGGATTTTTATGAGTCTTGTCTTCAGGCCCTGCCTGCCGTTTTCATAGGACCCACAAACAGCATGTCGCGAGGAAAAGACGCCCGTCCGGTGCCCGGCCGCGCGTTGGGCGACGCTATTTTCGAGGTCCCGAACAGGCATGAACATCGAGACATCAAGGTCGAAACCGGCCGCGCAAGGGCTGCCCGAGCGGATGAAGGGCGTTCTCCTCACCGGCCATGGCGGCTTCGAGAAACTCGAATATCGCGAGGACATTCCGCTTCCCCGGGTCAAGGCCGGCGAGGTGCTGATCCGCGTCGCCGCAGCCGGCGTCAACAACACCGATATCAATACCCGCATCGGCTGGTATTCCAAGGCGGTGACAACAGGCACGGAAAGCGGCGGGGCGACAGGTTTCCAGTCGGCAGAGGACGCCGACGCCAGCTGGTCGGGCGTGCCGCTCGCCTTTCCGCGCATCCAGGGGGCCGATTGCTGCGGGCGCATCGTCGCTGTCGGCGACGGTGTCGATCCCATCAGGATCGGCGAGCGGGTGCTGGTGCGCAATATGCTGCGCTCCCATGTCGATTATCGCCCCTTCGAATGCTGGACCTTCGGCTCGGAATGTGACGGCGGCTTTGCCCAATATGCGGTGGCGCCGGCGCGCGAGACATACAGGGTCGACTGCGATTGGAGCGATGTCGAGCTGGCGTCGCTGCCCTGCGCCTATTCCACCGCCGAGGGCATGCTGCACCGCTCAGCCGTCGGCGCCGGCGAGCACGTCCTGATCGCCGGCGCCTCCGGCGGCGTCGGCTCGGCGGCGATCCAGCTGGCGAAGCGCCGGGGTGCCACCGTCACGGCGATCTCAAGCCCCGACAAGGCGGCGCAATTGCTGGCGATCGGCGCCGACCGCGTCGTTGCGCGCGGCGACAGCATCGTCGCCGGGCTCGGCAGGGAGACGGTCGACGTCGTCCTCGATGTCGCCGCCGGTCCCTCCTTCGGCGAGCTGCTCGACGTTCTGAAAAAGGGCGGGCGATACGCCGTTGCCGGCGCCATCGCCGGACCGATCGTCGAGCTCGACGTCAGGACGCTCTATCTCAAGGACCTGACCTTCTTCGGCTGCACCTTCCAGGAGGACGTCGTCTTCGAAAACCTCGTCTCCTATGTCGAGCGCGGCGAAATCAGGCCGCTCGTCGGCAAGAGCTATCCCTTGAGCGAGATCGTCGAGGCGCAGCGGGATTTCCTGTCGAAGCGCATCGCCGGCAAGCTCGTTCTCGTCATCCCCGAATAGAAGAGCCACAATGAGCGAACTCAAAATCGAAAAAATCGATGTCTTCAAAGTCGACCTGCCCTATCGGGGCGGCGTCTACCGGCTGTCGGGCGGGCGCGAATATCGAAGCTTCGATGCGACGATCGTCAGGATCACGACGCAGAACGGGCTGGAAGGCTGGGGCGAGAGTACCCCGTTCGGCTCGACCTATATCGCCTCGCATGCGCTCGGCGTGCGCGCCGGCATTGCGGAAATCGCGCCTGGTCTGATCGGGCTCGATCCCCGCCGCGTCGACCGCATCAACGACGCCATGGACCAGGCGCTGGTCGGGCATCTGCATGCCAAGACGGCGCTCGACGTCGCCTGCTGGGATCTGTTCGGCAAATCGGTCGGCCTGCCCGTCTGCGAGCTGCTCGGCGGGCGCACCGATGTCGAGATGCCTGTCATTTCGTCGATCTATATGGGCGATCCGGACGATATGCGCCGGCGCGTGGCCGAGCATCGCCAGCTCGGTTACATCGCCCATTCGGTCAAGATCGGCGACGAGCCGGCCGTCGATGCTGCCCGGATTGCCGCCTCGCTCGCCGACAAGCGGCCGGGCGAATTCTTCATCGTCGATGCCAATGGCGGCATGACCGTCGAAACCGCGCTGCGCATGCTGCGGCTGTTGCCGGCCGGGCTCGATTTCGTGCTCGAAGCACCCTGCGCGACCTGGCGCGAATGCATGTCGCTGCGCCGACGCACGGATGTGCCGATCATCTTCGACGAACTCGCCACCGACGATGCGGCAATCGCCCAGCTTCTCGGTGACGACGCCGCCGAAGGCATCGGCCTGAAGATCTCCAAGAATGGCGGGCTGACCCGCGGCCGCCGGCATCGCGATATCTCGGTCGCCGCCGGCTACACCGTCAGCGTCCAGGAAACGACCGGCTCGGACATCGCCTTCGCGGCCATCGTCCATCTCGGCCAGACGGTGCCGGAAAAGAACCTGCGCTGCGTGCTCGAATGCCGCGACATCGTCGCCATCAAGACCGCCGACGGCGATTTTGCCGTGCGCGACGGCCGCGTCACCGCACCGGCCGCCCCCGGCCTCGGGATCACGCCGCGCCTCGAAGTGCTCGGAGAGCCGGTGGCCAGCTATTTCTAAACAGGGACGCGGCGCCCTGGCTTACCGACGCCGCAAAACAGAGGGAACGACAATGAAAAAACTGCTTGCATCCACATGTCTGCTGGCCGGCCTTGCCGGCGGCGCATCGCTTTCCCACGCGGCCGAATGCGGCGACGTGGTGCTGGCCGTGCACAATGCCCAAAGCGCCGAAGTCCTGACCTTCGTCGACAAGTTCATCCTCGAGAACGGTTACGGCTGCAACGTCGAGACCGTTCCCGGCGACACGGTGCCGACCACCACATCGATGGTGGAAAAGAGCGAGCCCGACGTCTCCTCCGAAACCTGGGTCGACCTGCTGCCCGAGATCGTTCCGCGCGGCGTCCAGGAAGGCAAGATCGTCTTCGGCGCTCCGGCCCTTCCCGATGGCGGCATTCAGGGCTGGTGGATCCCGAAATATATCGCCGACGCCCATCCCGAGATCAAGACCGTCGAGGACGCGCTTGCCCATCCCGACCTCTTCCCCGATCAGGAAGACCCGAGCAAGGGCGTGGTCTTCAACGGCGCCGAAGGCTGGGGCGCGACCGTTGTCACGACGCAGCTGTTCAAGGCCTACAAGGCGGCCGACAAGGGCTTCACGCTGATGAACCCGGGCTCGGCGGCCGGCCTCGATGGCGCGATCGGCAAGGCCTATGAACGCAAGCAGGGCTTCATCACCTATTACTGGGCGCCGACGGCGCTGCTCGGCAAATATCAGCTGGTGAAGCTCAAGCAGAACGGTGCGGCCGATCCGGTCGAATGGAAGCGCTGCATCACCAACCTCGCCTGCCCCGATCCGAAGGTTGCCGACTGGCCGGTCGACAAGGTGATGACCGTTCTGACCAAGAAATTCGCCGACCGCACCAGCCCGGAGGTCATGGCCTATTTCAACAAGCGCGGCTGGAGCAACGACACGGTCGGCCAGATCATGGCCTGGGAAACCGAAAACCAGGGCACCGGCGAAGACGGCGCCAAGCGCTTCCTGCAGCAGGACGAAAGCGTCTGGTCGCAATGGGTCCCGGCCGACGTCGCCGAGAAAATCAAGGCGGCACTTTGACGGATAGGAGGACGGCGGCAGCCCTGATCCGGCTGCCGCCGCCATCTCCAGGGGAGAAGGGACATGCCGCGATCCCTCTATTCGCAAGGTGTGTTTCTTCTCCTCGTTCTTCGGCGGACGCTTTTTAGCTTGCATGGCGCCGGGGGCGCCTGCTGTCCTGCCGGACCCGCAAGGGAGGAGAGGGCAGCCCGCCCAACGATCAGCCCTCACCCGGGGCGGCACGCACAACGACCAGCCCTCATCCTTGTACGTTGCCGCTGCTGTATAATGCGGCTGTGCGACGGAGATGCGTGTCATCCCGGGGTTTTGAACTCGTGCCTCAGCAAGCATCTCCGTCGCCATGTCTTCGCTCGAACGGTTGAT
>NZ_ML133592.1 GCF_003985125.1 Rhizobium phaseoli | reverse complement strand
CTACATCAACTACTATAATCATCAGCGTATCAAACTGAAACTCAAAGGGCTGAGCCCTGTACAATACAGGACCCAGCCCCTAAATCTCCCCAGCCTTTAGACCTTCCAACTTTTGGGGGTCAGTTCAGAGGCGAGGCCTTGTTTGAACGTCGGCGCGTCTGATCTAGTGGGCGAAGCTCATCTTGGGTCTGAACTGCCCTGACGGGGCCTGATCAAAAATCTGATAGATCTGCGGATTGCGAAGCGGTGTCCCGCTCTCGTCGTTCACCAGATTCTGCTCGGAGACATAAGCGACATATTCGCTCTCGTCATTTTCGGCGAGCAGGTGGTAGAAGGGCTGATCCTTGCTCGGGCGCACCTCGGCGGGAATGGAATTCCACCATTCCTCCGTATTGGCAAACTCCGGATCCACGTCGAAGATCACGCCGCGAAACGGAAAAACCTTGTGCCGGACCACTTCGCCGATACTGAACTTTGCTAGTCTTTCTTTCATGGTACGACTTCCTTTCATCACCGAATTTGGTGATTGGTGGCTCATAAATCAAGATTTTTGAGCGCAGTCCGTCACATGAACGTCATATCCTCGCCATTTGCGTCCGTGACGTGGGAGGTGAAAGCCCCGGCAAGCCAGGGCTTTCAATCTTCGCTGGATCAGGCCGAATAGTACATGTCGTATTCGACCGGGTGCGGCGTCATTTCGAAACGCATCACCTCTGCCATCTTCAGCTCGATGAAGGCATCGATCTGATCATCGTCGAAGACGCCGCCGGCGGTCAGGAACTTGCGGTCCTTGTCGAGGCTTTCGAGCGCTTCGCGCAAGCTACCGCAGACGGTCGGGATCTTCTTCAATTCCTTCGGCGGCAGATCGTAGAGATCCTTGTCCATGGCCTTGCCGGGATGGATCTTGTTCTTGATGCCATCGAGGCCGGCCATCAGCATGGCGGCGAAGGCGAGGTAGGGGTTGGCGGTCGGATCCGGGAAGCGGACTTCGACGCGCTTGGCCTTCGGGTTGGAGCCGAATGGAATGCGGCAGGAGGCCGAGCGGTTGCGGGCCGAATAGGCAAGCAGCACCGGCGCTTCATAACCCGGAACGAGACGCTTGTAGGAGTTCGTCGACGGGTTGGTGAAGGCGTTGATCGCCTTGGCATGCTTGATGATGCCGCCAATATAGTACAGGCAGCTCTCGGAAAGACCGGCATATTCGTCGCCGGCGAAGGTCGGCTTGCCGCCCTTCCAGATCGACTGGTGCACGTGCATGCCCGAGCCGTTGTCGCCGAAGATCGGCTTCGGCATGAAGGTCGCCGTCTTGCCATAGGCGTTCGCCACCTGGTGCACGACGTATTTGTAGATCTGCATCTTGTCGGCGTTGCGCACCAGCGTGTCGAACTTGATGCCGAGTTCGTGCTGGGCGGCTGCCACTTCATGGTGATGCTTTTCGACGACGACGCCCATTTCGGAGAGAACCGTCAGCATTTCCGAACGCATATCCTGGGCGCTGTCGACCGGCGGAACCGGGAAATAGCCGCCCTTGACCCGCGGACGATGGCCGAGGTTGCCGGTTTCGTAATCGGTGTCGTCGTTCGACGGCAGTTCGGTCGAATCCAGCTTGAAGCCCGTATTGTACGGATCTGCCTTATACTTGACGTCGTCGAAAACGAAGAATTCGGCTTCCGGGCCGACGAAGATCGTGTCGCCGATGCCGGAGGCCTTGAGATAGGCTTCGGCCTTCTTGGCGGTGCCGCGCGGGTCGCGGTTATAGGCCTCGCCGGAGACCGGATCGAGGATGTCGCAGACGATGACCATGGTCGACTGAGCGAAGAACGGGTCCATATGCACCGTTTCGGTATCGGGCATCAGCACCATGTCGGACTCGTTGATGGCCTTCCAGCCACCGATCGAGGAGCCGTCGAACATCACGCCGTCAGCGAACATGTCTTCGTCAACGCAGGCAACGTCCATCGTCACATGCTGCAACTTGCCCTTCGGGTCGGTGAAACGCAGATCAACGAACTTCACGTCGTTTTCCTGGATCTGCTTCAGAATTTCGCTTGCGGTCGCCATTAAATACCTTCCTCCAATTTGCAATGACAATAGGTGGGCGCGATGACGGTATCGGACTTTGCGCGGTAGGCAAAGTGGTCAGATGGCATCGATGCCGGTCTCGCCGGTGCGGATGCGGATAACCTCTTCGACATTGGAGACGAAGATCTTTCCGTCGCCGATGCGGCCGGTCTGCGCCGCCTTGCGGATCGCGTCGATGACGGCCTCCGCGTTTTCGTCGGCCAGTACGACCTCGACCTTCACCTTTGGCAGGAAGTCGACGACGTATTCGGCGCCGCGGTAGAGTTCCGTGTGGCCTTTCTGACGACCGAAGCCCTTGGCTTCCGTGACTGTGATACCCTGCAGGCCGACTTCCTGAAGGGCTTCCTTCACTTCGTCCAGCTTGAAGGGCTTAATGATCGCTTCGATCTTTTTCATGAGAAAATGTCTCTCCGCTTCTCCTGTTATGGCAGGATGTTTCCCGCTCGCCGGATATGATGCAGATATCGTGCCAGTTTGAAATCCATCTTGATGAAAAAAGACGTCGATTTTGTCAAAACCGGCGCGTTTGCCGGGAATTCCATGTCGATTTGGCGACCGAAGAGGTGGAAAAACATGGGTTCCCGTCAAAAATCGTGCCGGAAACCGAAAAAGTCCGCTTTCTCCGCGAATCCGGGAGCGTCCCTAGTGGTGATGAAAAGATAGGCAAATGCATAAAAGCGTGCTTTTCATTGCTGCTGCAGACGGTTGTTTTTTGGGCGTTTTTTGAATTGAATAGGCTGATGAGCGAACATCTGTCCGACCTTCTCCTCACACCCGCCGAGATGGCTGCCGTCGACGCTGCAGCGGCGAAATCCGGAATCGATAGTTTCGGGCTGATGGAAAAAGCAGGGGCCGCGACTGCGGCCGCCGCGTTGCGACTTTATCCCGGCGCCCTGCGTTTGGCCGTGTTCTGCGGACCCGGCAACAATGGCGGCGACGCCTATGTGGCGGCACGACATCTGCAGGAGAGCGGGGCGAACGTCGCGTTGTTTCATCTGGGCGATCCGGCGACGCTGAAGGGTGACGCCGCCCGCGCCCGGGCCGGCTGCGCGCTTCAGGGGCAGGGGCTTGAGCTCTACCGGCCCGAAAGCGGCGATGTCGTCGTCGACGGTCTGTTCGGCGCGGGGCTCGCACGCCCGGTACCGGCCGCTGTCCGCACCGTGGTCGAGCAGGTTGCCGTGGCCGACATCCCCGTGCTTTCGATCGACCTGCCCTCCGGTCTCGACGGCCGCACCGGCAAGGTGCTGGGCGCGGCCTTCCGGGCGCGCAACACCATCACCTTCATGACACGCAAGCCCGGCCATCTGCTGATGCCGGGCAGGGAGCTTTGCGGTGAACTGGCGGTGTTCGATATCGGCATTCCCGCCCGCATCGTCAGGGCCGAGGCGGGCGGTATCATCGCCGAGAACAAACCGGATGCCTGGAAGGCCGTGCTGCCGCCCGAGCAGTTGGAGACCCACAAATACAAGCGCGGCCATCTGGTCGTCTTCTCGGGCGAGGCCGACAAGACGGGTGCCGCGCGGATGTCGGCGGCCTCCGGCCTGAAGGCCGGTGCCGGCCTGGTGACGATTGCAGCGCCCCATGCGGCGGTGGCCGCCAGTGCCGCGCATCTCACAGCCGTCATGCTGCATGCGATCGACGATGCCGCCGAACTCGAAAAATGGCTGTCGGACTCCCGGCTGCAGACCTTCGTCCTCGGCCCCGGTTTCGGTATCGGTGCCAGGGCGTGCGCCTATGTCGCGGCTCTTGCCGATCGCCGGCTGGTGCTCGACGCTGACGGCATCTCCTCGTTCAAGGACGATCCGCAACAGCTTTTCGATCTTTTCCGAGGCGAGCCGCGCCTGGTGCTGACACCGCACGAAGGCGAATTTTCGCGGCTGTTTCCCGACATCGGTGGCGACGATGCGCTGGGCAAGGTCGACAAGGCCCTGGCCGCCGCCCGCCGGGCCAATGCCGCGATCGTCTATAAAGGCGCCGATAGCGTCATCGCCTCGCCGGACGGCCGCGCATTGATCAATACCAATGCGCCTGCCTGGCTTGCGACCGCCGGTTCCGGCGATGTGCTCGCCGGCATCATCGGCGGATTGCTCGCCCAGGGACTGCCGGCCTTCGAGGCGGCGGCCGCCGGCGTCTGGCTGCATGGAGAGGCCGCCCGCCGCGCCGGCAAAGGCCTGACGGCGGAAGATCTCGCAGCGGCGGTACTGCCGTTGTAGTTCGATTTATTTCGTCAGCAGTTTCTGCAGGGCGATTGCCCCATGCGGTGCATTCACCTTGCCCTCATGGATCATGAAGGCGAAGACGTCGCGCGGCTCGACCTTGACCTCGCGCCCTTTATCGATCAGCGGCAGATCATCGGGGACCTTGCCTTCCGCCCAAGTCTCGAGCCGCTCCGCCCAGGCCTTCAAGTCCTTGTCGGGATAGCAGGTCGCAATGTCGTCCGATCCTTTCTGCAGCCGGGCATAGACGAAATCGGCCGTGACGTCGGCGATCATCGGATATTCGAAATGTTCGGCGCAAACCGGCGCCACGCCATATTTGGCAAGCAGGGCGACGAATTCCGGCACCTTGAAGGAATCGTGGCGGACCTCGACGACGTGGCGAAGCGCCAGCCCGTCCTGTTTTGCCGGCAGCAGCTTCAGGAAGGCCTCGAAATCGTCCGGATCGAACTTCTTCGTCGGCGCGAACTGCCAGAGCAGCGGCCCGAGATGATCGCCGAGCTCGCTAATTCCAGATGACAGGAACCGCTCCATCGATTCCCCGGCTTCGGCGAGCACCCGCCGGTTGGTGACGAACCGCGTCGCCTTCAGCGAAAAGATGAAACCTTCGGGCACATCGGCCGCCCATTTGGCAAAGACGGCCGGCTTCTGGGTGCTGTAATAGGTGCCATTGACCTCGATGACCTTCAGCTGGCGGCTGGCATAATGCAGCTCGTCCTTCTGTTTGAGGTCATCGGGAAAGAAATGCCCGCGCCACGGCTCGAAGGTCCAGCCGCCGATGCCGGTGCGGATAGTGCCGGATTTCGTCATGTCGTCCTCCCAGTTGGCAGCCATCAGGCCGCATCTATCTCTTTCGTCATGTCGACGAGGGTCCATCCTGGCGGATACAGGTTCGGTCGGCGACCCGTTTCCTGAAATCCGAAGGCGCGATAAAGCGCGATGTTCCGCTCCATCCTGGCATTGGTATAGAGCCGGATCTCAGGCAGCACCCATTCGCGCGCCTTGGCCTCCAGCCATTCGAGCATCGCCAGCCCGTGGCCGGCGCCTTGAAAGGCCGGCGGGACCGCGATGCTGAACAGCATGAGGTGATCCGAATGCCGTTCGACCACCGTGAGGCCGGCGATTTCGCCGTCGATGTCACGCAGCCACACCTCGCCGCGTTCGATCCGTGGCGTGTAGTCTTCCGTCACCGGGATCGGTGGCGAGCCGAAGAGTTCGGTATAGGGGCGATAGGCGGCTGCCGTCAGCATCGTGACCCCAGCCTCATTGTCATTCCGCCGCAGCCGCCCTCTTGGCTGGTCGCCGTTCCAGCAATTCCTTGAGGAACTGTCCGGTATAGGACCGCTTCTCCTTGACGATTGCCTCGGGCGTGCCGGTAGCGACGATCTCGCCGCCGCCATCGCCGCCCTCGGGGCCGAAATCGAGCACCCAGTCGGCCGTCTTGATGACTTCGAGATTGTGCTCGATCACCACAACCGAATTGCCCTGATTGACCAGCTCGTGCAGCATTTCGAGCAACTTGGCAACATCGTGGAAATGCAGTCCCGTCGTCGGTTCGTCGAGAATATAAAGCGTGCGCCCGGTCGAGCGCTTCGACAGCTCCTTGGCGAGCTTGACGCGCTGCGCCTCGCCACCCGAAAGCGTATTGGCCTGCTGGCCGACCTTGATATAGCCGAGGCCGACATCCTTCAGCGATTGCAGCTTGTCACGCACGGCCGGTACCGCCGCGAAGAAATCGACGCCTTCCTCCACCGTCATATCGAGCACGTCGGCGATCGATTTCTGCTTGAAGGTGACGTCGAGCGTCTCTCTGTTATAGCGCTTGCCGTGGCAGACGTCGCAGGTGACGTAGACATCGGGCAGGAAGTGCATCTCGATCTTGATGACGCCGTCGCCCTGGCAGGCTTCGCAGCGTCCGCCCTTGACGTTGAAGGAGAAGCGGCCCGGCTGATAGCCGCGCGCCTTGGCTTCCGGCAGGCCGGCGAACCAGTCGCGGATCGGCGTGAAGGCGCCGGTATAGGTCGCCGGGTTCGAGCGCGGCGTGCGGCCGATCGGCGACTGGTCGATGTCGATCACCTTGTCGATATGCTCGAAACCGTCAATCCGGTCATGATCGGCGGGGATTTCGCGCGCACCCATGACGCGGCGCGCCGCCGATTTATACAGCGTCTCGATCAGGAAGGTGGACTTGCCGCCGCCGGAAACGCCGGTCACCGCTGTGAAGACGCCGAGCGGGATCGAGGCGGTGACATTCTTCAAATTGTTGCCGCGCGCGCCGACGACCTTGATCTCCCGACCCGTCTTCGGCTTGCGGCGCTCGTCTGGAACCGGCACGCCGAGTTCGCCCGAGAGATATTTGCCGGTCAGCGACTTCGGATTGTCCATGATATCCTGCGGCGTGCCATGGGCGATGACCTGGCCGCCATGGATGCCTGCCGCCGGGCCGATGTCGACGACGTCGTCCGCCGTCAGGATCGCATCCTCGTCATGCTCGACGACGATGACCGTATTGCCGATATCGCGCAGGTGCTTCAGCGTGTCGAGCAATCGGGCATTGTCGCGCTGATGCAGGCCGATCGACGGCTCGTCGAGCACGTAAAGCACGCCGGTCAAGCCCGAGCCGATCTGCGAGGCGAGGCGGATGCGCTGGCTTTCGCCGCCCGACAGCGTGCCGGAATTGCGCGATAGGCTCAGATACTCCAGGCCGACATCGTTGAGGAAGCGCAGCCGGTCGCGGATCTCTTTAAGGATACGCACGGCGATCTCGTTCTGCTTGGCGTTAAAGCTGGCCGGCAGCGTCTCGAACCAGTCGCGCGCAACGCGGATCGACATCTCGGTCACTTCGCCGATATGCAGCCTGTTGATCTTCACCGCCAGCGCCTCGGGTTTCAGGCGATAGCCGTTGCAGGAAGGGCAGGGAGCGGCCGACATGAAACGCTCGATGTCCTCGCGCGCCCAGGCGGAATCCGTCTCCTTCCAGCGGCGCTCGAGATTGGTGATGATGCCCTCGAAGTTCTTGTGGGTCGTGTAGGAGCGCGCGCCGTCGGCGTAATGGAATTCGATCTTGTCGTCGGTGCCGTTGAGGATCACATCCTTGGCCTCGTCGGAAAGATCGTTCCAGCGGGTGCCGAGCTTGAAGCCGTAATGTTTGCCGAGCGCTTCCAGCGTCTGATTGTAATAGGGCGAAGTCGATTTGGCCCAGGGTGCGATCGCCCCGTCGCGCAGCGTCCGCTCGGGTTCGGGCACGATCAGGTCAGGGTCGATCTTCTGCTGGGCGCCGAGACCGTCGCAGGTCGGGCAGGCGCCGAAGGGATTGTTGAACGAGAAGAGCCGGGGTTCGATCTCCGGGATGGTGAAACCCGAAACCGGGCAGGCGAACTTCTCCGAAAACAGCACGCGCTCATGCGTTTCGTTAAGCGACTTGTTGGCCGAACCGCCGGCAGCGGTCTCTTCCGGCGGAAGCGGCTTGTCGGCGAATTCGGCGACCGCCAGCCCGTCGGCGAGCTTCAGGCAGGTCTCCAGGCTGTCGGCCAGGCGCGCCGCGACATCGGAGCGCACAACGATGCGGTCGACGACGACGTCGATGTCGTGCTTGTATTTCTTGTCGAGAACAGGCGCCTCGGCGATCTCGTAGAATTGGCCGTCCACCTTGACGCGCTGGAAGCCCTTCTTCATCAGCTCCGCCAGTTCCTTCTTGTATTCGCCCTTGCGCCCGCGCACGAGCGGCGCGAGAATATAAAGACGGGTGCCTTCGCCGAAAGCGAGGATACGGTCGACCATCTGGCTGACAGTCTGGCTCTCGATCGGCAGGCCGGTCGCCGGCGAATAGGGAACGCCGACGCGGGCAAAGAGCAGGCGCATATAGTCGTAGATCTCGGTGACGGTGCCGACCGTCGAGCGCGGGTTGCGCGAGGTGGTCTTCTGCTCGATCGAAATGGCAGGCGACAGGCCGTCGATCTGGTCGACATCGGGCTTCTGCATCATTTCGAGGAACTGCCGGGCATAGGCCGACAGGCTCTCGACATAGCGCCGCTGGCCTTCGGCGTAGATCGTGTCGAAGGCGAGCGAGGATTTGCCCGAGCCCGAAAGACCGGTCATGACGATCAGCTTGTTGCGCGGCAGATCGAGATCGATGCTCTTCAGATTGTGCTCGCGCGCGCCGCGGATGGAGATCGTCTTCAGTTCGCTCATCGTCTCTGCTTTGGTTTTCTGGATAACAGCCCTTATTTAGTGATGCCGGCGGGCGAGTCGAGGCTGAATATCCTGGAAGCTTCAAGGTTTTCGATTCTGTTGACAGGATCATACGGATAAACTAGAACAAATAAAGAACAAAATTCCTGATGAATGCATGCGGCTTTCTGATGGAGAAACATGTGGATGAACGACCGTTTCCGCGCATTGGCGGTCCGCGATGGTTTAAGGTGCGCTGATCGATTAACGCCGCCGGGCAGGGCGGCAGGCAGGGTGAGAAGCATGGCTGGTAGCGTGAACAAGGTAATTCTGGTTGGAAACGTGGGTGCAGATCCCGAAATCCGCCGTACTCAGGATGGCCGGCCGATCGCCAATCTTCGTATCGCGACCTCGGAGACCTGGCGTGACCGCAATTCCGGCGAACGCCGCGAAAAGACCGAATGGCACACCGTCGTCGTCTTCAACGAAGGCCTGTGCAAGGTCGTCGAGCAATATGTGAAGAAGGGCGCCAAGCTCTATATCGAAGGCCAGTTGCAGACCCGCAAGTGGCAGGACCAGCAGGGCCAGGACCGCTACTCGACGGAAGTGGTGCTGCAGGGCTTCAGCTCGACGCTGACGATGCTCGACGGCCGCGGCGATGGCGGCGGCGCAAGCTCCGGCTTCGGCGGCGGCCGCGGCGGCAGCAGCAACAATGATTACGGCGACGATTACGGCGCCCCGGCTCCCTCTTCATCGCCGAGCCGCGGCGGTGGCGGCGGCAACTTCTCGCGCGATCTCGACGACGACATCCCGTTCTGATCGATCATGGTTCTGACTTTATAAGCAGCTGAGAGCATGGTGTCCTGAACGGCACCATGCTCTCTCTGTTTTCCAGCTAAGATGTTACCGCCGGCGCCGTTGTTAGTGCGGCGTCGCGCTGATCAGATTGAGCGCCGCTTTCGCGCCGTCGACGACGAACTGCACCGCAAGGGCGGCGAGGATGACGCCAAGGAGGCGTGTCAGGATCGCCCGGCCGGTGACCCCGAGGAAGCGGTCGAGCCTTTCGGCAATCAGCAGCATGAGGAAGGTCAGCAGCAGATTGGCGGCGATGACGGCGATCAGTTGGGCTTTTTCGACGGAGGTCGGCAGCGTGCCGGCAAGCAGGATCGTCGCCGAGATCGCACCCGGGCCGGCGATCAGCGGCAAAGCGAGGGGAAAGACAGCGATATTCTCGATATGATCCTTGGTGACGGCAGCCTCGCTCGCCTTCTCCTTGCGCTCTTGGCGCCGCTCGAACACCATCTCGAAGGCGATCCAGAAGAGCAGCAGGCCGCCGGCGATGCGGAAGGCGCCGATCGAAATGCCGAGCACGCCGAGCACGCCGGCCCCGAACAGCGCGAAGACGGCGAGGATGATGAAGGCGATGGTCGAGCCGCGCAGCGCCACCTGGGTGCGCTGGGCTCTGCTCATGCCGGTGGTCAGCCCCAGGAAGATGGGTGCGAGGCCCGGCGGATCGATGGTGACGAGAAGCGTCGTGAAGGCGTTGATCAATTGGTCGGCGCTTGCCATCGTCTCTCCGAAAGCCCATATGGGTGCGTGATTTTCTGCGATTGTGAAGCGGGGATTTGGATTTGGCAAATATGCCGCTGCGGCCCGCGGCGGATTTGTCCGGTCCAGCCGCACAAGTCCTGTGCTTTACCCTTTTTCGGCCGCAAAAGCCTGTTCAAAACGCGCTCGGAAATTGGCGTGGGAACAGGCTTTCCGCTATAAATCTTCAAGTGATTCTAGAAGAGATCGTGATCTGTTTTGACTGAGCAAACACCCCCCGGCGGCGGGAAGCTCCCGCCAGGCATCGAGCCCATCTCCATCATGGAGGAAATGCAGCGGTCGTATCTCGATTACGCCATGAGCGTCATCGTCAGCCGCGCGCTGCCCGACGTGCGCGACGGCCTGAAGCCCGTGCACCGGCGCATCCTCTACGGCATGTCCGAGCTCGGCATCGACTGGAACAAAAAATACGTCAAATGCGCCCGCGTCACTGGCGACGTGATGGGTAAATATCATCCGCACGGCAATGCCGCGATCTATGATGCGCTCGCCCGCATGGCGCAGCCCTGGTCGCTGCGGCTGCCGCTGATCGACGGTCAGGGCAATTTCGGCTCCGTCGACGGCGATCCGCCGGCGGCCGAACGTTACACCGAATGCCGGCTCGAAAAGGCCGCCCATTCGCTGCTCGACGATCTCGACAAGGAAACTGTCGACTTCCGCGACAACTACGACGGCACGCTGTCCGAGCCGGTGGTGGTTCCCGCCAAATTCCCGAACCTGCTCGTCAACGGCGCAGGCGGCATCGCCGTCGGCATGGCGACCAATATTCCGCCGCATAACCTGTCGGAAGTGATCGACGGCTGCATCGCGCTGATCAACGATCCGGCGATCGAGCTGCCGGAACTGATGCAGATCATTCCCGGCCCGGATTTTCCGACGGGCGCTAAGATTCTCGGCCGCGCCGGCATCCGCTCGGCTTACGAGACCGGCCGCGGCTCGGTCATCATGCGCGGCGTCGCAGCAATCGAGCCGATGCGCGGCGACCGCGAGCAGATCATCATCACCGAAATCCCGTATCAGGTGAACAAGGCGACGATGATCGAAAAGATGGCCGAACTGGTGCGCGAAAAGCGCATCGAGGGCATCTCCGACCTGCGCGACGAATCCGACCGCCAGGGCTATCGCGTCGTCATCGAGTTGAAGCGCGACGCCAATGCCGAGGTCATCCTCAACCAGCTCTATCGTTATACGCCGCTGCAGACCTCATTCGGCTGCAACATGGTGGCGCTGAACGGCGGCAAGCCGGAGCAGCTGACGCTGCTCGACATGCTGCGCGCCTTCGTTTCTTTCCGCGAGGAAGTCGTTAGCCGGAGAACGAAATTCCTCCTGCGCAAGGCGCGCGAGCGTGCGCATGTGTTGGTCGGTCTCGCGATTGCGGTCGCCAATATCGACGAAGTCATCCGCGTCATCCGCCAAGCGCCGGATCCGCAGTCGGCCCGCGAAGAGCTGATGACCCGTCGCTGGCCGGCGGAAGATGTCGAAAGCCTGATCCGTCTGATCGACGATCCGCGCCATCGCATCAACGAGGACATGACCTACAACCTGTCGGAGGAGCAGGCTCGCGCCATCCTCGAGCTGCGTCTTGCCCGCCTCACGGCCCTTGGCCGTGACGAAATCGGCGATGAACTCAATAAGATAGGCGAGGAAATCCGGGATTATCTCGATATTCTTTCCTCGCGCGTCCGCATCCAGACCATCGTCAAGGATGAACTCACCGCCGTGCGCGACGAGTTCGGCACACCGCGCCGCACCGAGATCGTCGATGGCGGCCTCGAAATGGACGATGAGGATCTCATCGCCCGCGAGGACATGGTCGTCACCGTCTCGCATCTCGGCTATATCAAGCGCGTGCCGCTCACCACCTACCGCGCCCAACGCCGCGGCGGCAAGGGCCGCTCCGGCATGACCACCCGTGACGAGGATTTCGTTAGCCGGCTATTTGTGGTCAACACCCACACGCCGGTTCTGTTCTTCTCGTCGCGCGGCATCGTCTACAAGGAGAAGGTCTGGCGCCTGCCGATTGGCACGCCGACGTCGCGCGGCAAGGCGCTGATCAACATGCTGCCGCTCGAACCCGGCGAGCGCATCACCACCATCCTGCCCTTGCCAGAGGATGAGGCGAGCTGGGACAATCTCGACGTCATGTTCTCGACGACCCGCGGCACGGTTCGCCGCAACAAGCTGTCGGATTTCGTCCAGGTCAACCGCAACGGCAAGATCGCCATGAAGCTCGAGGAGGAGGGCGACGAAATCCTCTCCGTCGAGACCTGCACGGAACATGACGACGTCCTGCTGACGACCGCGCTTGGCCAGTGCATCCGCTTCTCTGTCGACGACGTCCGCGTCTTCGCCGGCCGCAACTCGATCGGCGTACGCGGCATCAATCTCGGCGAGGGCGATCGCATCATTTCGATGACCATCGTCGGGCATGTCGATGCCGAGCCGTGGGAGCGTGCCGCCTATCTGAAGCGTTCCGCCGCCGAACGGCGCGCGACGGGTGTCGATGAAGAGGATATCGCTCTCGTCGGCGAGGAAGTCACCGAGGAGGGACAGCTTTCCGACGAGCGTTATGAAGAACTGAAGGCACGCGAGCAGTTCGTGCTCACCGTCTCCGAGAAGGGCTTCGGCAAGCGCTCGTCGTCTTACGATTTCCGCATCTCCGGTCGCGGCGGCAAGGGCATCCGCGCCACCGACACGTCGAAGACCGGCGAAATCGGCGAGCTGGTTGCGGCCTTCCCTGTTGATGACGGCGATCAGATCATGCTGGTTTCGGATGGCGGCCAGCTGATCCGTGTGCCGGTCGGCGGCATCCGCATCGCCAGCCGCGCCACCAAGGGCGTCACCATCTTCTCGACGGCCAAGGACGAGAAGGTCGTTTCGGTCGAGCGCATCAGCGAGCCGGAAGAGGACGAGACGGAAGAAGCCGTCGAGACCGCCGAAGGTGCGCCTGCTGCTGAGGAAGGTTCAGCCGGCGAAACACCGGTTGCCGATGGCGATCCGGCCGGGCCTGCCGAGGAATGATCAAGTGAAAGGGCGGCTTCGGACCGCCCTTTTCTTTTTGGGCTTAAAGCATGTTGCCCGGAAGTGTGCAGCGGTTCCGGGCGACATGCATAAAAACAAAGGGCTAAAGCGCGGCGCATGAATGAAGTTTGGTGCGACGCGCTTTAGCCTGGTTTATCCGCAAGAAAAAAGCCGGACGCTTGGGCGCGTCCGGCTTTGAATGACCCGAGGCGGCGGAAGGGTGCCGCTCTTGGGTGGGGAAGGGAGGAATGTCAGAATGCGCTATGTTTTTCGTTCAGCGCCTTTACCTCTTCACCTTCGCGCCGAAGCGCTGAAATCGTCGAGGCTACAGACACTATGAACATGACGCTGATAAGGGCGGTGAGCACTGTCAAGATCGTGAACATAGGCATTCCTTTCCTGGGGAGTTGCGTTCTCGCCCCTCAGTACTGGCCCAGTACGGCCGTGCGGGCCGAAGCATAGGGACCATAAACCTTGGACGTTTCAACCTTCTGATCATAAAGAGCGACAGTTGCGGTCAACATGCCCGTGACCATTACCATCCAGAGCACGTTAATCATCGTAATCTTGCCGGGCATCTTTAGTCCTTCCTGCCGCGATAATCGCATCTATGTGTCGGTTGAATGAACGCATCCGTTTTAAAATGGTTCCGCCGGATGTTGAGGCGGTGTTTAGCAATGCCGATCTGAAGCCTCCTTGAATGTCTCGTTCATCTGGCGTTCAGATTCGAGGCCCTTTGTTCGCGCAGCCGGCCTTGGGCGCGCACGATGGCTGCATGTTCGGCAAGCTCCGGCCGCACCCAGCTCACCTCGTAGCGATCGGCGAAAAAGCCATAGGCCATTTCGGCGGCGAGAGAGAAAGAGACGGCAAGTGCAACGAGCAGGATCAGCATGGACATGGTCTTTCGGGGAACGCCGGATGCCGGAATGGCATCGGCTGCCTTGACGATCCGAGTTAAGCAGGTCCTGTCTGAAACAGCCTTGAATGGCATGTTCATTCGCCGTTCAGCGGCGGGAAACTGCCGGGCAAATCACTTGCGGCAAGGCAGCATCCGTGACAAAAGGCGTCAAACGAACGGCCGAGCCAGATGACGACAGCTTTTTATCCTGGGTCCTTCGACCCGATCACCAACGGACATGTGGATGTTCTCGTCCAGGCCCTGAACGTCGCCGAAAAGGTGATCGTCGCGATCGGCATCCATCCTGGCAAGGCGCCGCTCTTTTCGTTCGACGAGCGGGCCGAGCTGATCCGCCTTTCGCTGGCTGAAGCGCTGCCCGGCAAGACCGGAGAGATCACCGTCGTCGCCTTCGACAATCTGGTCGTCGATGCCGCCCGTGCCCATGGGGCAACGCTTCTGATCCGCGGCCTTCGCGACGGCACCGACCTCGATTACGAGATGCAGATGGCCGGCATGAATAGGGCGATGGCGCCCGACATCCAGACCATCTTTTTGCCGGCGGGCACGGCTTCGCGGCCCATAACCGCCACATTGGTCCGCCAGATCGCCGCCATGGGCGGCGATGTCAGCGCTTTCGTGCCGTCCGCCGTCTTGCAAGCCCTCACATCCAAGCGCCCAAACTAGCAAGCAAGAAGTCTAACAAGCGCAAAGAGCAGGCGGAACCCGCCGCAACGGAGCCCATATGAAACTCTTTTATCTCGCATTCGCCGGCGTGCTGTACCTGGCCTCCTTCGCGGGGGACGCCTTCGCCCAGGCGGCCGATCACTATCTCACCATCCAGCTGAAGAACGGCCCTGTCGTCATCCAGTTGATGCCTGAGGTGGCGCCGAAGCACGTCGCCCAGATCGAGGCTTTGGCCAAGAAGGGCGAATACGACAACGTCGCCTTCCATCGCGTCATCGAGGGCTTCATGGCCCAGACCGGCGACGTTAAATACGGCAACATGGAAAAGGGTTTTGATGCCAGCCTTGCCGGCACCGGTTCCTCCGACATGCCCGACATTCCGGCCGAGTTCTCCAAGACCCCGTTCGTGCGCGGCACGGTCGGCATGGCCCGCTCGCAGGATCCGAATTCCGCCAATTCGCAGTTCTTCATCATGTTCGCCGACGGTTCTTTCCTGAACGGCCTGTATACTGTCGTCGGCAAGGTCGTTTCCGGCATGGAAAACGTCGACAAGATCAAGCGCGGCGAAGGCCAGAACGGCGAAGTCACAAATCCCGACCGGATGATCAAGGTCACCCTGGGCAAGAAGTAAGTTACGAGAGAAACGAGAGGAGAAGACAATGGCCGAGATCAAGGATCCCGAAAACACCATCATTCTGGAAACCACCAAGGGCAAGGTTGTCATTCAGCTGCTGCCGCAGGTCGCCCCTGAGCACGTCGCCCGCGTCAAGGAACTCGCCCGCGAGAAGGCCTATGACGGCGTCGTCTTTCACCGCGTCATTCAGGATTTCATGGCTCAGACGGGCGATGTCGAATATGGTAAGAAGGGTTCGGAAACCTTCAATCCCGGCCGGGCCGGCATGGGCGGCTCCTCCAAGCCGGACCTGAAGGCCGAATTCTCGGCCACGCCGCATGTGCGCGGCACCTGCTCGATGGCCCGTTCGCAGAACCCGAACTCGGCCAACTCGCAGTTCTTCATCTGCTTCACCGACGCACCCTGGCTGAACAAGCAGTATTCCGTCTGGGGTCAGGTGATCGAAGGCATGGACAATGTCGACAAGATCAAGCGCGGCGAGCCGGTTTCCGATCCGGATTCGATCGTCTCGATGCGGGTTGCCGCCGACGTCTGATTGTGATTTCTGCTGGAACCCGCCCTCGCGCGAAAGCGCTGGGCGGGTTTCGCTTTGCCTGGAAGTACCTCGATGCGCGTAGACCTTTTCGATTTCGACCTGCCGGATGAACGCATTGCGCTGCGGCCCGCCGAACCGCGCGACAGCGCGCGCCTGCTCGTCGTCAATCCGCATGCTGAAAGCGTGCATGCGGAAAGCGCGCTCTCGGATCATCACGTTTACGATCTGCCGTCGTTTCTGCGCGCCGGCGACGCACTCGTCTTCAACGACACCAAGGTCATTCCTGCCCAGCTCGAAGGCATCCGCCATCGCGACGGCGCCGGCGGCCAGCAGGTGTCGGCAACGCTGCACATGCGCGTCGGTCCCAGCCGCTGGAAGGCCTTTGCCAAGCCCGGCAAACGCATCAAGGAGGGCGACCGCATCGCCTTCGGCCATTCGGCTGAAAGCTGCTTCCTCGGCGCGCTCGATGCCACCGTCGAGGAAAAGGGCGAGGCTGGCGAAGTGACGCTCGCCTTCGATCTCACAGGCCCGGCGCTCGACGAGGCGATTGCCGCCGTCGGCCATATTCCGCTGCCGCCCTATATCGCCGCCAAACGGCCGGAGGATGAGCGCGACCGCGCCGACTACCAGACGATCTATGCCCGCGAGGAGGGCGCCGTCGCCGCCCCCACCGCCGGCCTGCATTTCACGCCTGATCTGTTTGCTGCGCTGGATAAGGCCGGCATCGAACGCCATTTCGTCACGCTGCATGTCGGCGCCGGCACCTTCCTGCCCGTGAAGGCCGACGATACCGACGATCACAAGATGCATCTCGAAAGCGGTTATGTCAGCGCCGAGATCGCCGCCCGGCTGAATGCCGTCAAGGCGAGGGGCGGGCGCATCGTCTGCGTCGGCACGACCTCGCTGCGGCTGATCGAAAGTGCGGCCAGGGAAAGCGGAGAGATCAAGCCCTGGGCCGGCGCTACCGGTATCTTCATCACACCCGGCTATCGATTCAAAGCTGTCGACATGCTGATGACCAATTTCCACCTGCCGCGCTCGACCCTGTTCATGCTGGTCTCGGCCTTCTCAGGCTTCGAAACCATGCACGCGGCCTATGAACACGCCATTTCGACAGGCTACCGCTTCTACTCCTACGGCGACGCGAGCCTTCTTTTCCGGAAAGACAAATGACCGAGAACTTCCAATTCACTCTTGACAAGACCGATGCCGGCGCCCGCCTCGGCGAAATCTCCATGCCGCGCGGCGAAATCCGCACGCCGGCCTTCATGCCCGTCGGCACGGTCGGCACTGTCAAGGCCATGTATCTCGACCAGGTGCGCGAGACCGGCGCCGACATCATCCTCGGCAATACCTATCACCTGATGCTGCGCCCGACTGCCGAGCGCGTCGCCCGGCTTGGCGGCCTGCACAAGCTCATTCGCTGGGAACATCCGATCCTGACGGATTCCGGCGGCTTCCAGGTCATGTCGCTGTCCGGCCTGCGCAAGCTCGACGAGCAGGGTGTCACCTTCAAATCGCATGTCGACGGCAGCCTGCACCACATGTCGCCGGAACGCTCCATCGAAATCCAAGGGCTGCTCGGCTCCGACATCCAGATGCAGCTCGACGAATGCGTGGCGCTGCCGGCCGAGCCGAAGGAGATCGAGCGCGCCATGGAAATGTCGCTGCGCTGGGCGGAGCGTTGCCGGGTCGCCTTCGGCGAGCAGCCGGGCAAGGCGATGTTCGGCATCGTCCAGGGCGGCGACATTCCGGCGCTGCGCATCCGCTCGGCCGAGGCGCTGAGCCAGCTCGACCTCAAGGGTTATGCCGTCGGCGGCCTTGCCGTCGGCGAGCCGCAGGATGTCATGCTGCGGATGCTGGAAACGACGCTGCCCGTGCTTCCTGTGGAAAAGCCGCGTTACCTCATGGGTGTCGGGACGCCAGACGACATCCTTAAATCGGTCGCCCGCGGCATCGATATGTTCGACTGCGTCATGCCGACCCGCTCCGGCCGGCACGGTCTGGCTTTCACCCGCCGCGGCAAGGTCAATATCCGCAATGCCCGTCATGCCGAGGATATGCGTCCGCTCGACGAACAGTCGAACTGCCCGGCCTCGCGCGATTATTCCCGCGCCTATCTGCACCATCTCGTCCGCGCCAACGAGGCGCTCGGCGGCATGTTGCTCTCCTGGCACAATCTCGCCTATTACCAGGAACTGATGCAGGGCATCCGCAAGGCGATCGCCGAAGGCCGCTTCGCCGATTTCATGGCGGAGACGATGGAGGAATGGGCGAGGGGCGATCTCGACCCGGTCTGAGTAATGCTAGCTCGATCCCGCGGGAAGCTCAGATGCTGGTCTTGGCGCAACCATAATCTTGAGCTTTCTGCGCACTGGCGCGTCGAAGTGAATGGCGACGATGCCGGCCATGATGAAAATCGCTATCACCACGACCATGCCTGATGCCAGGGAGGCCGGAAGGTCAAAGCCCTTTTGCCGCAGCAGATGCAGCAACTCGAAGAAGGGCGCGTGCAGGACATAAATCGGATAGGAAACGATCCCCAGCCAACGGAATGCCAACTCGACAAGGCCGGTCTGCCTGGTGCGCATTGCGACCCAGACAATGGCCGGGAAAATCACCAAGCACATGAAAAGATCAAAATAAGGAAAACCGTAGAATGTGCTGGCGGGTATATTCGTGATCACAATCAGGCAACCACAAAGGAAAACGCCGATGGTATTGCCTCTATGGACCGCATTCGGCGTTCGAACCTCGTACGACCTGTAAAGGCAGATCCCGAGCGAGAACGAGAACAAAATTCTCGAGAAGCCAAATCCGAAGTAGCCCGCCTGATGGCCAATGTCGAAATTGCCTCCAAGGGCTCCGTACAAGGTGATACCTGCTGTCCCGATGGCGATGGCGAGCAAGATTCTGGACGATAGTCGTACCAGAAGAACGGAAAACAGCACTCCAGCCCAGAGCTCAAAGAAGAGCGACCAACTCGGCCCGTTTAACGGAAAGGCGCCGCCCGTGCCCGCGTTTGGAATGAACAGAATTGCCCTCAGCAGAAGGCCGGCGAGGGTAAGGTAATCGAAGCCGAATTGAATTGCATAGCTGACAAGACCGACAGGCAGAGAAAGCAGATAGACAGGATAAAGCCGAATGATGCGCTGCAGCAGAAATCCGGCAGGCGTAATCTGTCCCGTTGCCAGTTGCCTTTCGTATGAACTTGCAAGCACGACGCCGCTCAAAAGAAAGAAAAGGTCAACGGCAAGATAGCTGATATTGACAGGTATCGGACCAAGGGTGCCGCCAGTGTGTAGGAACATGACCATGATGGCCGCGATTCCCCGCAACGCTTCAAGAGCCGTGAAAAATCGCTTGCCCGTATTCAACCTGCCAATCCCCCGCTGGCGGATTTTTACTCCAGCACAATTTCAAAATAGTTAGTGCGACGAATCCAGATGCTGGGCAGTGTTTCATCCAGCCAAGAACAGCGCGCCTAGATGCCCTTGCTGTCGGCATCCGGCATGATCTGCACGCCGTTGATCCGGTAGCTGCCGTCCGGCTGTCGGGTCATCTGGTAGATCGCCGTCCAGTCCCTGCCGTCTCGACCTGATATCAGCACCTCGTGGTAGATCAGCGCGCCGTTGTCGATCGATCGGCTGCGGCCGAAGGCGTAATTGCCGGGGTGATAGACCGGCTCGTAGCTCTTCTTGACCATGGCGAAGAACAGGTTCTTGTCGGGGTACATCGCCTTGATGCCGGGAGCGGCGTAGTAATAGGCTGTCTCGGCATCGTCCTTGAGGAAGGCTTTGATCTGTTCCTCGATGATCGTCCGCGTCGTGTCGATCGGATCTTCGGCGCGGGCCGAGACGGTGGAGAGGAGGGACGCGGCACACAGAAAGACAACTGCGAAGAAGGCGCGCATGGGTTTGTCTCCAGCTCTATCGGGGAATGATCCCCGATAGAGCGGAAGTGTAGGCCATTTCCAGCGCAAGGAAAGCGAACTTTATGACCAGCGCCGGAAGAGGGCGCTGGCATTCACCCCGCCGAAGCCGAAACCGTTGGTGATGGCATAGTCCATCGCCACGGGGCGCGCCGTCTTGCCGACGATATCGATGCCTTCGGCATCAGGATCGACCTTTTCCAGGTTGCGGGTCGGTGGCGCGATCTGGTCGCGCAGCGCCAGGATGGTGAAGATCGCCTCCAGCCCGCCGGCGGCCCCGAGCAGATGGCCGGTCGCCGATTTCGTCGCGCTGACGGCAATGGCGCCATCGCGGCCGAAGACGGTGCCGATCGCAGCGATCTCGCCTTTGTCACCGACCGGTGTCGAGGTGGCATGCGCGTTCAGGTGTTTGACCTCGGACGCCGGGATCTTGGCCTGCCGGAGCGCTGCCTCCATCGCCCGGCGTGCGCCGTCGCCATCCTCGGGGCCTGATGTCATGTGGTAGGCGTCCGCTGCCGTGCCGTAGCCGACGAGTTCGGCAAGCGGCGTCGCCCCGCGGGCAAGCGCATGCTCCAGCGTCTCGATCACCAGGATGCCGGCGCCTTCGCCCATGACAAAACCGTCGCGGGCCGTGTCGAAGGGGCGTGAGGCGAGCTCCGGCGTCTCGTTGAAACCGGTGGAAAGGGCGCGCGCAGCGGCAAAGCCACCAAGACTCACCTTGTCGATGCAGGCCTCGGCGCCGCCGCAGATCACCACATCAGCCTCGCCGGAACGGATCAGCCGCGCCGCATCGCCGATCGCCTGGACACTGGCCGCGCAGGCCGTCACCGGAGCGCCGAGCGGGCCCTTGAAGCCGTAGCGGATGCTGACCTGGCCGGCGGCGAGATTGACGAGGAAGGAAGGCACGGTGAAGGGAGACAGCCGCCGCACGCCGCGCGTCTCGCCGATCCGCACCGCTTCAGCAATGGCAGGAAAGCCGCCGACGCCCGAGGCGATGATCGTTGCGGTGCGTTCACGTTCCCCTTCCTCGGTCGGCATCCAGCCGGCCTGCTTCACCGCTTCTTCCGTCGCCGCCATGGCGAAATGGATGAAGCGGTCCATCTTCTTCTGGTCCTTGGGTGTGATGTAGCGGTCGGGGTCGAAGCCCGCCTCGACATCCTCGGTGATACCGAGAACGATACCGCCGACCTTGGCCGAGAGTTCGCCGACGACATCCTCCGACAGCACCCTCAGACCCGAGGCGCCGCCGACAAGGCGTTTCCAGGCGGGTTCGACGCCGGTCGCGAGCGGCGAGACAAGTCCCATGCCGGTGACAACAATGCGGTCCATGATATTTTCCTCTCTATGCGTCGATGCCGAGATACCAGGCACGCATGCGGGCGATCCGCGCACGTACCTCGTCATCGGCTGCAGGGCCTGCAAGCAGGCTGGTGTTTTCGGGTGTCACTTCTTCGCCGGTCCGTGCGTCGACCAGCATGGTTTGGCGCTCTCTGCCGGAGGCGGCGTCACTGAGCAGAAAGGAGAGATCTTCCTCCGGCATGTGGCGGTTTCCCCAGGAAAACAGCGTCATCAGCACCGGAAAGAAATCGCGGCCCTTGTCCGTCAGCCGATATTCGTAGCGGGCAGGGCGCTGCTGGTAGAGCCGTCGTTCGAACAGCCCCTGATCGGTCAGATGTTTGAGCCGCCGCGTCAGGATGTTCGGCGCCACGCCGAGGCTTTTCTGGAATTCATCGAAGCGCGACAACCCCTGGAAGGCATCACGCAGGATCAGAATGCTCCACCAGTCACCGACGCTGTCGAGCGCGCGCGCCGCCGGGCATTTGAATTGACTGAAGCTCGTCCGCTGCATGGAAATGTCATTACAGCAGTGACTTTCATGATGCAAGTTACTTGAGAGGTGACGGCCTTCGGCGAGGATCGCGCTTTGTGCGCCCACGGACTTCAAACTCAACGAGCAGCGACTTGAGCTCGACCTCCCGAACGCGTCGTGCCGCTTCATCGGGGCTGACCCATTCGAGAATGCGCTGGCCTTGCTCCTTGAAATCGTCGCTGATCTCGGTGACTTCAACCTGAAACAAATCGACGATGCAGGGGGCTACGTCACCATCGTCGAGTTCTTTCAGATAGGTGTAGCGGCCGACCGGCTTTTTCCTCACCGCCCCGCGCACGCCGGCTTCCTCCCAGGCTTCGATCGCCGCCGCTTCAAACGGTTTCTTCCCTTTCATCGGCCACCCTTTCGGAATGACCCAGCGCGCACTCTCGCGCGATGTGATCACCAGGATTTCGATCCCCGGTCCATCATTGGCGTAGCGGAAGCAAATCGCGCCGTATTGTTGGCGGAATGCCCCCGAAAACAGCTTGGCAGGCACGGCGGCGAGTTGCCGCAGCAATGGCTGAGACTTGTCTGGTCGAGGCTTGCTGCGTTTTCTCGGAGTCTTCATGGCGATTGGGGATTGTTGAAATTGCTGATTCTTCACCCGCCTGAGCGTGTTCATGGCAGATTATGACAATCGCTTGTATGCGCAACCATCCGCCGTTGTCGGCCGTACGCTCGCCGCCACGTAGCCTGCCTCTACAATGCGGTGCTATTACCGTCGCGTAGAATTGAATTGTGAATCGCCAACAGCTCCGGATAGGCGGAAACGTTGCTGGCAAGGACGGGATGCCCCTTGAACAAATCTTCGCCTTCGGTCGGGAAGGGCAGGTACCCGCCCCCAGCTTCTTTGACCAGGCAATAGCCCGCCATGCAGTCCCAAGCCCGCATGTGAGGTTCATAATAGCCGACAAGACGCCCTGCCGCCACGTAGGCAAGCATCAGCGCTCCGGAACCGTTCCGAATGAACGTGCCGCCGCGGGCGAGCAAAGCCGTTATGATGGAGCCGACAACGTCCGGAGCGACATGCGTATTGCAGCCAATGCCCGTCATGGCGTTCTGTATCGTGCGGGAGGGATCGAGCAAAAGCGTCTCGTCATTCAAGCTCGCGCCAAGGCCAAGGGCGGCGGCATAAAGCTCGTTCGCGCAAGGCACCTGGATCACGCCGACGACCGGGATGCCCTGGTGCAGGACAGCGATCGAAACGCACCAGGTGGGCATGCCATTGACGAAGGGCGCGGTGCCGTCGATTGGATCGACAACCCAGGTGTAGCCGGAACGTCCGGCTTGATGGCCGAACTCCTCGCCGAGGAAACCGTCCTCGGGAATTGCTGCTGCAACCTGCTCGCGCAGGAAGGTCTCGACGTTGCGATCCGCGATCGAGACGACATCCTGAAGATCGCGCTTTGTCTCGATTACGAGAGTCTCGCGCCTATTGAAATAGTCGAGCGCCAAAGCACCAGCTTCCGCAGCAAGGGATTTGGCCAGGGTGAAGCGTCGCTCCAGGTCGCTGTCATGCATCGTCATATTGCTATCCTTTATTCGCATTCCAAATGTTTCAGGCCCAAATGTTTCAGGCCCAAATGTTTCAGGCCCAAATGTTTCAGGCATTGATCAGCGCAATGCCGCGGTTCTCGAACCCGAGTGTGACATCGCTCGCAGGCGGTAGGTTTCTGTCGACGGCATGGTCGATGATGAAGAGCGTTCCGACATCGGTTTCGATCTCATATTCGACATGTCCGCCGAGATAGGCACTGTGGAGTACGCGTCCCGACAGCCCGCGCTGGCCGGCTGCCGCTATGGTGATCGATCCGGGCCTGACAGCGAGTTTTGCCATGCCGGGCTTTGCGCTGCGGCTTGGCAAACGATGATCCACACCGGCCACGCGGATAAGCGCCTCCGTCCCTTCGACGCCGATCACCTCGCAAGGGATGACATTGGCCTCGCCCATGAAATCGGCGATGAAGGACGATGCCGGCGCTTCATAGAGCTCACGCGGCGTCCCGGACTGGGCAATCTCGCCATCCTTCATGACGATGATGCGGTCTGACACCGCCAGGGCCTCATCCTGGTCATGGGTAACGTAAACGGCGGTGAAGCCGAGCCGCTGCTGCAGTTCGCGGATTTCCGTGCGCACCCGGCGGCGCAGGCGGGCATCGAGGTTGGAGAGCGGTTCGTCGAGCAGCAGCACCTGCGGCTCGAGCACAAGCGCGCGGGCAACCGCGACGCGTTGCTGCTGGCCGCCGGAAAGCTCGGCCGGCAGGCGATGGCCCATGCCCGCAAGGCCGACGAGATTCAATCCTTCCTCGGCCTTTTCCCGCGCTTCCTTCTTGCCGAGGCCCGACGACTGCAGACCATAAGCGACATTATCCAGCGAAGTCATATGCGGAAACAGGGCATAGGACTGAAACACCATCGACACGTCGCGCTCATTGGCGGGCAGCATGGTAACGTCGGCGCCGCCGATCAGAATACGTCCGGATGTCGGATGCTCGAGCCCGGCCAGCATGCGCAGCGTGGTAGTTTTGCCGCAGCCGGATGGGCCGAGCAAGGTCACGAGCGTGCCCGGCTCGATCGAGAGGGAAAGGTCGGGAATGGCCGTGAATGCACCGAAAGACTTGCGGACATTCTGGAAGATGACGGAACCGGGTTTGACGGTGATCATGCTGTTTTCTCCTGACCGAGAGGAATAGAGGGAGCTGAGCTGGTGCCGGCGACGCGATTTTCGCGGCGTAGGCGGCGCTCGCCGACGACGAGCTGGAAGCCGGCGATGACAATGCTCATCACCACGATCAGCATGGATGAATAGGCGATCGCCACGCCGTATTCGCCATTCTCGACGAGGCCGACGATATAGGACGTGGCCATGTTGTATTCCGCGCTGACGAGGAAAATGACGGCGCTGATCGAGGTTATGGCGCGCACGAAAGAGTAGACTAGGGCAGCGGTGATGGCTGGCCGCAGCAGCGGCAGGATCACCTTGCGGATCGTCCGGAAACTGTCCGCACGCAAAGTGAGCGACGCCTCGTCCAGGCTCTTGTCGAGCTGGCTCATCGCCGCGATCCCGCCGCGTACGCCGACCGGCATGTTGCGGAAGACGAAGCAGAGGATGAGGATCAGCGCCGAGCCGGTCATCTCGATCGGAGGCAGGTTGAAAGCCATGATGTAGCTGACGCCGATGACCGTTCCGGGAATGGCGAAGCTCATCATCAGCGCGAATTCGAAGATGTTCCGCCCGACGAATTTCTGCCGTACGATGATATAGGCCGTGAGCAGGCCCACCGCAGCGGTCAGGGGCGCGGAGACGAGCGCGATTTCCATCGTCGTCCAGAAGGAGTTCCACGCCACGCCGGTCCACGCGACCCCGCCATTGTCGAGACCGATCGAGAAGGCGCGAGCGTAATGGTCGAGCGTCAGCGAGTTGTCGAGGCCCCAGGTTTTCACGAAGCCGCCGACCAGGATCATTCCATAAACGATGACGGTGAAAATCATCCACGGAACGACCACCGCATGCACGGCAATGGAGAGGCCGCGCGGCAACGCGATGTGAGCGCCGCTGTCGCCCTTGCCGGTGACCGTGGCAAAGCTTTTGCCCGATAGCCAGAGACGCTGAGCGAGGAATGCCGAGAGCGTGAAGCAGAGGAGCACAATGGCAAGAACGGCCGCGCGCGACGGATCGTTCTGCGATCCGACGACCGCAAAAAAGATTTCCGTCGAAAGTACGCCATGCGTGCCGCCAAGCACGAGCGGATTGCCGAAATCGGCCATGCTCTCGATGAAGCCGATCAGGAAGGCGTTGGCGAGACCCGGCTTCATCAGCGGCAGGGAGACGCGCCAGAACGTGCGCCAGCGGCCGGCACGCAGGGTCTGCGATGCCTCTTCCATCGAGGGGCTGACGCCTTCGACGACGCCGATAAGGACGAGGAAGGCGATCGGCGTAAAGGAGAGCACCTGGGCGATCCAGATGCCGGTGAGCCCATAGAGCCAGCGGCCTGGCTCGATACCCAACAGACTGGACAAGGCCTCGGTAATGACCCCGGCGCGGCCGAACAGCAGCGTCAGCGCCAAGCCGATGACGAAGGGCGGTGTGATGATCGGCAGCACCGTCAGCAGGCGCAATCCCTTTTTGAACGGAAAGCGCGTGCGCGTCGCCACCAGCGCAAAGCCAAGGCCGAGCAGGGTCGAGCCGGAAGCGGTCATGACGGCGAGAAGGAGCGTGCGCCAGGCAACGCCGCAACGTTCTTCGCCCGCTATGCAGCCGAGGCTCCAAATGCCGGGGTCCTGAATGTTGCGTATAAGGCCATCTGGATTGAAGGAGCCATCGAAGTCCTGCACCGAAGCGATGAACATGCTGCCGATCGGGTAGAAAACGAAGACGGTGACCAGAAACGCGAGAATGCAAATCGAGCCGACGATGAAGGCATCTCCCCTCATCACCCCGCGTTCGGCCAGTCCGAACGCAAAGAGGAGAACGAAGACGAGCGCCAGGAGGACCGCGCCGGCACCCATCGACGGCTGTCCCTCGGACAATATGCCGAACAGGTTTTCACTGATTGCCCAGGTCCAGCCGGAAAAGCCGATCGCCAACCCCTGCAGAGACAGGAAGACGAAGCCGACGGCGCCGAGCGAGGCGAGCAAGGTTCCGCGCCGCATCGGATCGCGCACCAGGCGCGCCAAACAGCCGAGCAAATATAGCAGGACCACACCGGCAAGCCAGGTTCGTCCATGCTGCAGGATTTGCAGCAGCCCTGGCGCCGTATCGGCGGAGAACGGGAAGGCAGACAGCCACTTGAATCCGAAAAAGCCGCCCTCGATGCGATACCACGGGACCAGGATCAGGGCAGATGCCCCCAGGCCAAGGACGATGTCCAATCGGCGATTGCCACGTCTCATGGCATACCTCGCTTATTTCACGTTGATGAAATGGGAGAATCGAGCGGCACCCCGGATCCGTCCGGGATGCCGCGCCACTCGTGGATCTTCAGTTGGCAACGGCGCCGACTTCCCGGTCCCAGCGCTCCAGCAGGGCCTTGCGCTTTGCCGGATCGCCATAGGTCTTGAAGTCGTAGTCGATCAGCTTGATGTCCTCGAACTTCGGCGCCTCCTTCGGCACCTCCGCCGATTTGTTCGACGGCAGCTGGAAGGACTTGGCATCCTTCATGCGCGATTGCACTTCGGGCCGCAGCGCCCAATCGTACCAGACCTTGGCGTTGTCGAGATTGCGGGCGCCTTTGATGATCGACATGGAGCCGATTTCATAGCCGGTGCCCTCGCATGGCGCGACCGATTTGACCGGAAAGCCTTCGGCGGTCTGGGCGACGGCGTCATGCATGAAGACGATGCCGAGGGCCGTTTCGCCCCGTGCCGCCGCCTTCACCGGAGCCGATCCGGACTTGGTGTATTGCGAGACGTTGGCGTTCAGTTTTTTCAGATAGTCGATGGCCTGGTCTTCACCCATGATCTGCACCAGCGAAGCGAGAGCCGTATAGGCAGTGCCCGAGGAGTTCGGATTGGCGATCTGGATTTCGCCCTTCAATTCCGGCGCCAGGAGATCGGCCCAGCAGCGGGGCTCCTTGTAACCCTTGGTCTTGAAGATCTCGGTGTTGTAACCCCAGCCGAGTGCACCGGCGTAGACACCGACCGTCTTGAAGCCGGTGCTCTCCGCCTGCTTTTTGGCCCAATCCTGCAACTGGTCGAGCATCGGCGACTTGTATTCCAGCGTCAGGTTTTCCGATGCTGCCTGGACATGCGGATCTCCCGTGCCGGCCCACCAGATGTCGGTCTTCGGGTTGCGGGCCTCGGCGCGTATCTTGGCATAGGTCTCGCCCGACGACAGGCGCACCATATTGACCTTGATGTCGTGAGCCTTTTCGAAGTCGCCCTGCATCTGCTCGCAGATGACGACATCGGCCGAGCAGATGAGGTTAAGCTCGCCGGCGGCCTGGACCGAACCGGCAGCCAGCGCCGTTCCGGCAAAAAGAAGCGTGGAAAGAACTATCAGTCGCATGGGTATCCTCCTGTTGCTTGCGTCTGAGAGGGTGTTGGGTCAGCGGCACAAGCGCTGCCCGTCGCGGCGCGTCGATCGCACCGTGTTGTCGAGTTCGGATGAAAGTCGGATCCCGGCCTATTGGGTCGGGGAGATCTCGGTGTCGAAGCGGGTCAACAGCCGACTTCGCTCATCGGACAAGCCGAATGTTGCAAAGTCATAATCCACCATCTTGATCATGGTGATGTCGGGCGCGGCCGGCGGCAGAGCCGCTTTGGCGTTCGACGGAACCTGGTTCTGGCCGGCCGCAGCGCCTGTCGCCTGACCTTCGGGACTGAGGGCGAAATCGACAAATGCCTGGGCGGCCCTGGCATTGCGGCTACCCTTGACGATGCTGACCGCGCCGATTTCGTAACCCGTTCCTTCGCAGGGAGCGACGATGACCAGCGGCGCGCCCGCTTCCTTCAGGGTTACCGCGTCATGCATGAACGAGATGCCGATCAGGACTTCACCGCGGGCGGCAGCCTTTACCGGCGCCGCGCCGGACCTAGTATACTCGACGATATTACGGTTGAGGGCGGCCATGTACCGGAACGCCTCCTCTTCGCCGAGGAGCTGCACGAGGGTGGCCAGCATTGTGAAAGCGGTTCCGGAGGAATTCGGATTGCCGGACTGGATATGGCCGCGATAGACCTCTTTCGTCAGGTCCTGCCAGCAGGTCGGAGCCGGAAGCTTCAGCGCTGCGAGGAGATCGGAATTATAGGCGAAACCCAAAGCTCCCGCATATATGGCGGCCGACCGGGAGCCGGACATAGCAAAAAAGTTCTGCGCCCAAGGCAGCATATCGTGTTCATGGTCGGGCTGGTATCGATCGAGCAGATCCTCTGAGGCAGCCTGCAGATGGGCATCACCGGTTCCACCCCACCAGACATCCACTGTCGGATGGGATTTTTCGGCCCGGATCTGATCGAGTATGTCGCCGGTGCTCTTGCGAACCATCGAGATATCGATACCCGCGCGGGCTTCGAACGCTTTTTCCATGGCCATGCACCAGGCTTCGTCGACGCCGCACAGGACGTTCAATCGCGCCTCGCTCATGCCTTGGCTTGCGCCGCACAGCCAGAAAGCCATGCCCGCAGCAAAAGCGGTCAATATTCTCACGCAAGCCTCCCTGGAACCTCCCGTTCCAATCTCCACAGCCAGCATGTCAGATCTTCGCGTCACCGCAATCGAAGAATGGTTACCGATTTTTCATCGCCGGGCGGAGCGACGTTACATTCATTACAAATGTGACAAACCTCATCATCAGAGTGTCTTTGAACATTGGCGGCAGCATGCCTATGATGGCGCCGGGAGGATCAAGCGGTGCTGAATCAGAAGGTTCGAATTCTGATCGTCGAGGACGATCCGGATATGGCGGAACTTATCTCCGATCTCGTCGAGGCCGAGGGGTGGATTCCGACCTGCGCGGGATCCGCCGAGGAGGCGACCGATATCCTGGCGCGAGAGCAGATACATCTGGTGCTTGTCGACCATAACCTGCCACGGACATCCGGCCGAGCGTTCGCCCAAAAACTGCGGTCGGAGGCCAATATCGGCATCGTCATGGTGACGGCCGCCGGCAGTGCCGCCGATCGTGTCCTCGGCCTGGAAACCGCTGCGGACGATTATGTCGTCAAGCCATTCGAACCGATCGAACTGACGGCCCGCATCAAAGCTGTCTTGCGGCGAACCGTGCCGTCGCTGAAACAGGAAAAGGAGAGTGAGCGGGAGCACGAACGCCCCTCTCTGCTGCTTGGCGATTGGGCCATCGACCTGATGGGCCGGCAAGCCGTCTGCCTCGCCGACCGCAGCAAAACGCTGACGACGGCCGAATTCGCCCTGCTTGAAATCCTTGCGCAGACTCCCAACCAGCCGGTGAGCCGGGCGCAGATCCTCGATCGGCTTGGCTCGGAAAGCGATCGCTACATCGACCGCAACGTCGACGTCCTGGTTCTGCGGCTCCGGCGGAAAATCGAACGCAATCCCGACCTCCCGCGCCATATCAAGACACGACGCGGAAAGGGCTATGTCCTGCACACCGGCGATGGCGAGCCGTCCGCGTGATCAGCCGCTCCTTTCTGTCGTCGATTGCCTTTCGCTTGCCGTTCGCGATCGCCTTCATCTGCTTCCTGGTGTTCAGCCTGTCGGCGATCGCGATCTACGGTCTGCAGCGCGCCCGTGACGAGATGGCAGCTTACGGCCTGCAGGCCTTCACAAGCCTCGCCAAGGCCTCGCTCGTTTCCCGGCAAGTCTCCGATCTGGTGTCGAGCGCGCCCTTCCTGATGAACTCGACCTCGCCATACCGGGTGGCGAGCGAGAGCCGCGCTGTCGTGCTGCAGGTCGACAGCCTGCTGAAGACGGCCGCGCCTCACGGAGCAGACCAGGCTGCCCGCGGCTTTGCGAGCCCGAGGATGCTTGAGCTTCTCGATCTTATCAGGACACAGACGCTTGTGCTTGCCAGGGACGCCGACGCTGCACAAAATCACAAGGCTGAAGCGGCCGCGGCGCTGGGGGAGGTGGCGACCGGCAAAGGCATCGTCGATCACGAGCTGCGCCGTCAAGTGAATGGAATCGTGCAAGCGGCTTCCACCTCCGACAGTCTTTTCCAGCTCGGTGAACTTCGCAGACGATACGTGGCGGATACGACGGCCGCGCAGGGGAAAACCGCGGCCGATTTGAGGATTTCGCCTGCCGAGCTCCAGCCGTATGAGCGTGTATTCGAAGCTCAGACACGATACCTCTTGAACATGTTCGCGATCCGGGCGGCGGTCGCAAAGCTGCATGCTGTCTCACGCGACCTCTCCCATGCAACGGAGACGCAAAGCGATGCAGTTGCACGCCAGCTGAACGACGATCTGCTTTCGACCTCCGATGCCTTGAGCCGACTGCTGGTAACCGTGGCCTTGGCTTTCCTGCTCGTGCTCGTAATGGCAATTTTTTCCGTCCGGTCGGTCATGCGTGTGTCACGGGGCATCGTGGCGCTGTCGAACGGCATGAATGCGCTCGCCAAGGGCGAAAACGAAGTGGGTCCGCCAGCCTACCGTGGAAATGAAACCGAGCTTGTGCGTCTGCTGGACGCCTTCCGCGCCTTCAAGGACAGCGTGGATCGCGTGTCTCGATTGAGACGCACGGCAGAAGCCGCCGCTCGCACCATCCGTTCAACCTTTCGCAATATGAACGAGGGGATTGCGCTTTTCGACAGGATGGGGCGACCGATCACCATGAACAGGCGGATCATCGAACTGTTCGGCCATTCGGGTTCCGCGCGCAAATTGCCGCTGCGCCGGTTTGTCGAGCCGGTGCCGGAGATTGATCCCGCTTTGCTGCCCTCCGATCCGGAGCGCGGCGCCCTGCTGGAACGTGCAGTCGTCCGCCATCGCACCAGCGACCAGCGGGTGATCGAGATCTCCATGTCACGACAGCCGGAGGGCGGCATCGTTCTTCTGGCACGCGACGTCACGTTGATGGATCGACAGGAGGCGGAAGCGGCAAAGGTTCAGCGACTAGACGGCATCATGCGCATGACGCATCAGGTGAGCCACGAAGTCGGCAACATGATCGGGATCATCACCGGCAGCCTCGGCCTTCTCGAGCGTGAAACCGGCTTCAACGATCGGCAGAAACGCAACATTGCGCGAATTCGCAAGGCTGCCGAGCGAGGACGGTCGCTGGCCGGCAGCATGCTGTCGATCGGCAGCCAGCAGCCATTCCATCCAAGCCGGGTGGATGTCGCGAGCCTCCTTCGCGGAATGGCCGATATCCTGGAGATCGCTGTCGGCGCAAAGTGCCATATCAAGCTGGACCTGGATGCCGGCCTGCCGGTCGTATCGCTCGATGCGGCCCTTTTGGAGCAGTCCGTTCTGAACCTCTGTCTCAACGCTGCGGCAGCGATGCCGACGGGAGGCGTCATCGCTATCGGTGCAACGGCAAAGGAAGACACATTGCTGATCTCGGTGACCGACAGCGGCATAGGCATGAGCCCAGAGGTCGTAGACAAAGCTTTCGAACCCTATTTCACCACACGAGGCGGACATGGTGGAGCAGGGCTTGGTCTGGCCATGGTTTACGGCTTCGTCCGTCAGAGCGGCGGAGAGGCATCTATCTGTTCCTCTCCCGGGCAAGGAACGACCGTCAAGCTGGGCTTCCCCACAGATTTGCGCTAGTTCGCATCGCCGCCGAAAATCCGTGCGAGCAGAATGCCGGTGACGAGCATGCCGGCCGCCACGAAGATCGTATCGCCCGGCGTGCCGATATAGAGCGGCCCGATATTGGCAAAGAGCAGGAAGGCGACGAGGAAATTCGCCCAGCCCCAGACGACATTCGCCGTCGGCGAACTGGGCATCGCAAATGGAGTGCGGAAGCGCCGGCCGCTGACGCCGTTGACGAAATGCGGGATGCCGTTGGTCAGAAAGGCGGCTGCAATGAAATGGGCGATATAGGCAATCCAAGGCAAGGGCTTCTCCGCTGTTGCGAGTGGCGTCAACGGAGAATGTGGCCGGCAATGTGATGCCGGCAAGAGGAGCCTGGAAAAGCGCGTGGTGCGTCCGCCCGCCGCTACTCGTTCGCGCAATATCCCCCTGGTTCACGACGAAAATCGGGTCATCGCCTTTCATCGCTGGAGCGACGGCGAAGAGTTTCTCGTCGTGCATTGAACGATGCTCTATGACGGCTACTGGCTGCACAGCGAACGGGTGGGGGATGGTCTTGGCAGGAGGTCTTTACGCCGGCCAATATGGCGGCTGGAACATCGGCAATCGCGGCGAGAAGATCAGAGCCACAGCAGAAGCGCTGAACGCCGTATTGGCTGCGTCAGGCGTGCTGGTCTTCGGCAGGCTTTGATGGGAGGCGGGAGCGGTCAGGCAAAGCCGAGCGGCAGGTTTTCCAGCTTCCTGTCGGCGCCGTAATCGCGCTCATGTGGCGAGCGGCGGCGGCCGCTGCCGCGCGAGGAAAGGTCGATACGGTTTTCGGCGAAGATTCCATCGGCATAGGTGCCGGTATCAGGGCAATCGGCGTCGATCTCAGGAGCAAAGATTTTCAGGATCATCGGGGTTCCTCCACGGCGCAGCATCAACACGCGGAAAGGCCGCGTGGTTCCAATCATAAAGGCCAAATTATTAATAAATTAACCATAAATGCCGGCCGAGGGTGAGGCGCTGCACTTCCGGCGCAACATGCACTCCGATTGAAATGGTATTGTCGCTGGAACTCCTGATGTTGCTCGCCGTTGATCTGGCATGAACACAGGAGGTTTCCATGCAGTTGATCGATACACGCGTGACACAGTCCGGCGACTTCTTCACCGTCGAATTCTTGGGCGAGGGAGGAGAATCGGTTTCCGTCAAAATCGATAATTCCCGTGGCGAGCTCGACAGCTCGACGGCGCTCGACCACGCCAAGGTGATGATGGTTCAGCTGACTGCCTTTCCCGGCCGCAACGCCGACGGCAGCATCAACCGTTATGACGCTTTGAGCAACGGCAACTTCGACGAAGGCAGCAAGGGTTTGGTCGGCCAGCCGAGCGCCCGTTCGACCCATGACCGTGAAACGCTGGAAGAGGAGCTGAACGAAGGCCTCGAAGACAGCTTTCCGGCAAGCGACCCCGTTTCGGCAACCGTCTCGTCCATTCCCGCCAACGCGCCGCGGCACTGATCTCCGCGAACCCTGCCGATAGCCGCCCCATTCTCGGGGGCGGCCGAGCCTGCATGACGGATTGATGTCAAAACTGAAAAACAGCTGAAAACCGCGGATGTCTGATTGACATGCGAGCCTTCTAGAGAGGGCCCGAGAAGGGAGCGTCCATGACGCGCTTCCAGGTCTCGGAGACGCGCCCTCATGAAAATCATTCAGATCACCGACACGCATTTCAGCCCGAGCAAGCCGCATTTCAACGGCAACTGGGCGCCGCTTCTGAGCTGGATCGAAGCGACCGGCGCCGACCTGATCGTCCATACCCGTGATCTCACTGTCGACGGCGCCGACAAGGACGAAGATATTACCTTCTCGATGGATCTGATGCGCCAGGTGTTGATCCCGATGCTGATCGCTCCCGGCGGAAACCGACCGAGCCTTTAGTCGGGCTCGGTGACAGCGATCTGACAGTTGACGGATGTGGAGAGTTCATCAGGAGTGACAACGGAAACCACAAGCGCGAGCTTATAAAATATATGTATCAATATTTATGCGATAATTCTAAGATTTATATGGAGCTTACGCGAAGTTCCAACCGTAATTATCCACACATGGAAGTTGAAGCGATACGCAACTTATGGAATGGTCGGATCAACGCCATTTCCCCTCTTCATGCTCATCACCCGGATAAGAATGTCTCCCAAACAACTGGAATGCACCGCCGCCCGGTGGTTTCTCGCGACGGTCTCACTTGCTGCAATTTTCGCATCGCCGGCCTATGCCGACACACCGTCCGCCCCCTGGCCACAAACGCAAAGCGACATCCAAGCCGATTCCAATGTCCATTTCGGCGTGCTGGCCAATGGCATGCGCTTTGCAATCATGCGCAACGCCACGCCATCAGGACAGGCGGCGATCCGCTTTCGCATCGGCTCCGGCTCACTTGAGGAAAACGACGACCAGCAGGGGCTGGCGCATGTTCTCGAGCATATGGCCTTCAAGGGGTCGACGCATGTCGCCGAAGGGGAGATTATTCGTATCCTGCAGCGCAAGGGCTTGGCCTTTGGACCGGACACCAACGCCCATACCTCTTATGACGAGACTGTCTATGCGCTCGATTTGCCCGAGGTCGATGCAGACACCATTTCCACGGGCCTGATGTTGATGCGAGAGACGGCGAGTGAACTGACACTCGATGCCGGCGCCCTCGATCGCGAGCGCGGCGTCATCCTCTCGGAAGAGCGGCTGCGCGATACGCCGCAGTACCGCGCGGGGCTCGCAATCATGAATTCGTTGCTCGCCGGACGGCGCGTGACGATGCGCCCGCCGATCGGGAAAGCCGATATTATCAGCAAGGCGCCTGTAGACCTCGTCCGCGATTACTACCGGGCCAATTATCGGCCCGATCGGGCGACGCTGATCGTGGTGGGCGATATCGACCCCGCTGCCATGGAGATCGAAATCCGGCAGCGCTTCGGCGACTGGAAGGCCACAGGATCGACGCCTGCAAATCAGGATACTGGCGTGCTGCAGACGAAGGGCGAAAGCGCGGACGTCGTCGTCGTTCCCGGCGGCATGACCAGCGTCCAGATCGCCTGGACGCGTCCTTATGACGCCGCCCCAGACACCTTGGCCAAGCGCCGTACCCAGCTTATCGAAGATCTTGGCCTGATGGTGCTCAAACGCCGGGTCAGCACCATCGCCAGCAAGGCGGATGCGCCTTTCATCAGCGCGGGCGTCGGCTCCCAGGATCTCCTCGATTCCGCTCATGTCGTCCTGGTCACGGCGAATTCCGAACCGGACAAATGGCAGGCGGCACTTGGGGCCATTGACCAGGAACAGCGTCGTATTCAACAGTTCGGCGTTGCCCAGGCTGAGATCGACCGCGAAATCCTCGAATATCGCTCGGCCCTGAAGGCTGCTGCCGCCGGAGCCGCGACGCGCACGACCACCGACATCGCTGCCGCGCTGGCTGGCAGCGTCGATGACAATCAGGTCTTCACCTCGCCTGCCGACGACCTGTCGCTCTTCGAGAGGGTGACGAACGGCGTTACCGCGACCGAGGTCAATCAGGCCCTGCAGCGTGCATTCTCCGGCAATGGTCCTCAGATCGTCCTTCAGACCGCCCAATCGCCGCAGGGCGGAGCCGATGCACTCGGCCAAGTCTATCACGCTTCCAACGCCGTTGCCGTCTCGGCGCCGTCCAGTGCAGCCGATGTCGCCTGGCCCTACACCCATTTCGGCGCGCCGGGCGCTGTGGTCGCACGTCGCGCCGTCGATGATCTCGACCTGACCATGGTGCGCTTTTCCAACGGTGTACGGCTCACCGTCAAGCCAACCAAGCTGCGTGCCAACGAAGTGCTGGTGCGCGAGGATATCGGCCGCGGCCGGCTGGACATGCCGCATGACCGTTCCCTCCCGATCTGGGCATCGCCGGCCGTCGCGCTGTCCGGCGTGAAAGCCATGGACTACCAGGATATGCAGAAAGCGCTGACCGCCAACATTGTCGGCCTCGACGTCTCGGTTGGCGACGGCTCGTTGAAGTTCGATGGTCGTACGCGGCCTGAGGATCTTGCGACGCAATTGCAACTCATGACGGCATATACCTCCGAACCCGCGTACCGCCCCGAGGCGTTCAAGCGGGTTCAGCAGGCCTACTTGAGCGGCCTCGATCAGTATGAGGCGACCCCTGGCGGCGTTATCAGCCGTAACCTTGGAGGTCTCGTCCACTCCGGCGATCCGCGCTGGACCTTTCCTGATCGCGCCCAGTTGTCCGCCGCCAAGCCGGGCGATTTCGAGGCGCTGTTCCAGCCTGTGGTGGCCAATGGCCCGATCGATGTCACCATTGTCGGCGACGTAACAGTGGACGACGCCATCCGGCTGACAGCTGAAACATTCGGCGCTTTGCCGCCACGCCCGGAGGCGGCGCCGAGCAATGATTGGGGTAACGTGCGCTTCCCGGCGGCCACCGAGAAGCCTGTTCTGCAGACTCATAACGGAAGGGCAGACAGCGCCGCCGCCGTCGTCGGGGTCCCCATCGGCGATTTGCTCTCCGATCTCCCGCGCTCCTTCACCGCCAATGTTGTCACCCAGATTTTCCAGAATAGGCTGACCGACCAGTTTCGCATTGCAGAAGGGGCAAGCTACGCGCTGGACGGCGACGTCAATCTGTCGAGGGAAATTCCCGGCTATGGCTACGCCTATTTCTATGTCGAGACGGATCCGGCCAAGCTCGCGCGCTTCTATGCACTTGTCGACGAGATCGCCAATGATCTCAGGTCGCATGATGTCTCCGCAGACGAGCTCGCACGCGCCCGCGAACCCATCATCGAGAGACTGAAGCACCAGCGGCAGGGCAACGAATACTGGATTGAATATCTGCGCGGCGCCCAGACGGATCCGCGTCGTTTGGACCGCATACGCGGCAATCTCAGCGGCTACGAGGAAGTTACGGCCGCAAATATCCGCGAATTCGCCACGACTTATTTCAGCCCGGAAAAATTCTGGAAATTCGAAGTTCTGCCGGCGGCGGTGCGCTAATTGGTGGGTCGATTTACAGTGTAGCAGCGTCCTTTGCGGGGAAAGGACGCGCTCGCCGCAATTCAGCCCCGCATTTTCGCAGCCGTGAGAAACATCGCCAGCACGCCGCTGAGCAGGCCGAGCGATAATGGCAGCCCGTGGTGGCCGACCAACTGCATCGCCAGTCCGGCCGCGGGCGAGCCTGCCATGCCGCCGACGCCCCATGCGAAGGCGAAGGCCGCATTGCCGGCAATCAGCGTCTGGCCGGTAAAGCGCTCGCCGAGCTGGATCAGCGACATGGTGTAGAGCCCGAACGAGACCCCGCCCCAGACGAAAACGAGCGGCCAGATCAGCCAGGTGGTGAAGGTTGGTGCCAGCAGCAGGCAGCCGGTGAGGCATGCCAGGACGCAGTACGACATGATCCGCGCCGAGCCGAACCATTCGGCCGCCCGCCCAAGCAGGACCTGCAGAACGGCATTGCCGGCGACGAAACAGGTGATGAGCGAAGCGATGCGTCCCTCGGCGCTGCCAAGTGATGCCCCATAGACCGCAAACAGCGAAAGCAGGATCTGCTCGAAGGCGGCGGCGGTGAAAATGGCAAACAGCAGCAGCGGCGCCAGCGCGAAGAAGCCGCCGACCGAGATCGCCTGGCCTTCGCCAGGCATCTCGGGCAGACGTCGGGCAACGGCAAGCACGATCAGGCCGCAGACCAGGAAGGCCGTGACGCCGATCATGAAAGGCGGCCAACCTTCCGTGCCGGCAAGGCCGAGCGATAGCGGGCCGACCGCGAAGCCACCCGAGACGATCGACGAATAGAGGCCCATGATGCGGCCGCGGCGCGGTGCCGGCGTGATCGAGATCAGCCAGGTTTCGCTGACCACGTAGAGCGGATTGGCAAAGAAGCCGAGCAAGAAGCGCAGCGGCATCCAGGCCCAGATCTGTTGGCGCCAGGCAATCACCGTCAGGGTGAGGGCCGCCAGGATCGAACAGAGGATCGCGAGCCGCGCCGCACCGACACGCCGCGAAAGCGCTGGAATGACAGGCGCCGAAAGGATGAAACCCAGCGGTGTCATCGCGGCCGAGAGGCCGATCATCCCAGATGTTACTCCCTGGCGCTCCAGGATGAAGCTCAGCAGCGGATATGTCAGTCCCTGCGCCACGGCAAACACGGTGACGGTCGCGATGATTGCCGCCATTGCGGCCCATGGGATTCGATCTTCGTGTGGTGACGTCGTGTTTGCCGCGGTCATGCAGATGTCCTCGTCGGTCGCTGTTGTCGCAGGGCGAACGCTTGACCCGAAAGAGGCTGGAATTCTGCGGGATAGGGGAAGCGGCGTAATTAAGCCGCGCCAAAAAGTTCTCAAAAACTTCCAAACGGACTATAGATCCGCTCTATGCAGGAAGCGCGCTTTGCCTTTGGTCCGTTCGTGCTTGATCCGGAGGCGGGAACGCTCCTGCGGAACGACGCTCCCGTTGCCCTTGGTCAGCGCGGGCTGAAGCTGCTTGCAGCGCTTGTCGGGCGGCCGGGCGAAATCCTTGCCAAGTCTGAACTGATGGACGCTGCCTGGCCGGGCTTGGCGGTCGAGGAAGGCAATCTCACCGTTCAGATCGCCCAACTGCGCAAGCTGCTCGGCCCGGCCGCCGGCGGCGGTGAATGGATTGCTACGGTTCCACGCATCGGCTACCGCTTCACTGGGGCGATGCATCGGCTCGGCGGCGTCAAGCGAAAGGCCTTGCCGCTGCCGGACAAGCCGTCGATCGCCGTGCTGCCCTTCCTGAATATCGGCAGCGATCCCGAACAGGATTCTTTCGCGGACGGGTTGACCGAAGACCTGATCACCGACCTCTCCAGGATGCCCGGCCTGTTCGTCATCGCCCGCAATTCGGTCTTCGCCTATAAGGGCAGGGCGATCGATATGCGCGAGGTCGCCGACGAACTCGGCGTGCGCTACCTGTTGGAAGGCAGCGCGAGACGCGCCGCGGGACGCGTGCGCGTCAATGCCAAGCTGGTCGACGCCGTCAGCGGTGATCATCTGTGGGCGGAACGCTTCGATCGCAGCCTGGACGATATTTTCGTCGTTCAGGACGAGGTGACGGCGAGGATCGTCGAGGCGCTGCTCGGCCGGCTGCGCACCCCGCCGCCGCGCCATCGGCCTAAGAATCTCGAAGCCTACGATCTCTGCGTGCGGGCGCGCAAACTGATGGACGATTCCCCGCAGGCGGCTCAGGAAGCGCATCTGATGCTGACCCGCGCAGTTGCCCTCGACCCCGATTACGCCGAGGCCTATCGCTGGCTGGCCATGAACCACTGGATGGGATGGGTCCATAGCGGCGGGCCGACAGGTCCGAGCCGCAGCATCGCCTTGCAGCTGGCGCGCAAGGCCGTTGCGATCGATCCCAACGATGCCGGCTGTCGCTGGGTCCTGGCCTACCTGCTTGCTTACGAGCGCGATTTCGCCGCGGCGGAGGCGGAGTTCACCACGGCGATCGAACTCGACCCGAACGAGGCCGACACTTTCGCGGCTCTATCCGACATTACGGTGCTCGCCGGACGGATCGAGGTGGGGCTTGAGCACATTCGCAAGGCATTCCGGCTGAATCCCTTTCCGGCAAGCTGGTATTATTCAACGCTCGGCCAGGCGCAATATGCGGCGGGGCAATATGCGGCCGCCGTCGAGACGTTGCGTCGCGACGAGACCTATCGCACAAGCTCGCGCCGTTTCCTGGCCGCAAGCCTTGCCCAGCTCGGTCGGCTCGACGAGGCCCAGGCGGAGACCGAACTCTTCCTTGTCGCCAACCCTGGCTTTTCCATCCGCCACTGGGCGGCGACCGAACCATTCCGCGACGCTCGCACGCTTGAACATTTCGTGGAGGGCTACCGCAAGGCCGGTCTTCCGGAATAATCCGCCCCGCCTGCTCGACAATCGCTCCATTTTCGACAGCGGCACCGCCGCCCCCGAATTCTCGGCGCGGTCTGGTGGATAGCATGGCCGCCGCCAACCATCGCGGTCGGCGAAGCGGTCATCACCAGCCTGTAGGAGTGGATGTGCCCGGCTGGCTTCGCGTTCCGGATCAGCTGATTATGGCCGCCGCTTCAGACCGCCATATTCGCCGCTGCCGACATAACTTCCCGAGGCGCGGGAACGCCGAACAGATGGCGGCCGGCCTCTTCGACTTCCGTGAAGCACCAGCGCACGACACCGTCACGATCGAGCAGGAATTCCCCGACAAGCTGGCCTTCACCGGTGGCGATCATCCTCTTGTCATCCGCGGTGACTTCGTAACCGTCAGCCTTGTCGAGAAAATCCATCGCTGCGATAGGGTTCATCGGTTCGGGAAGTTCACCCGGCATGTCGACGCGCATCGACATCACCTTGTCCATGCTGACCGTGTGCGGCCATTCGTTTTCGGTCTCGGTGAATTGAAGGCTCGGCAGGCCGAAGGCGCGATGTGATACCCGTTCGGGGTCGGAGGCCGCCAGCAGGTTGGGAAGCGGGTGGTAGCGGAAATAAAGGCGCGCTCGCTCGATCGGGGTATTGACGACGGTCAGGCTGTCGATGCCCTTCTCCTGCAATGCTTCGGTCAGTTCGGCCATCGCGGCGATCTGCCTGCGGCAGAAGGGGCAATGCAGTCCGCGGAACAGGCCGACGAGCAGCGGCTTCTGGCCGCGAAAGTCGTCGATGGCGATCTTGCCTTGGCGGGTGATCGCATCCAGCACCACGTTGGGCGCGCGATCTCCAGGCTGTAACGGTCTATCGGCGTGGTTCTCCTGCATTGTTCGTTCCTCCCTTTATGCGTTTGAATCGCTTGATCTATTCGATATTGCGCGATCATTGCGACGCGAATTGTTCAGTCGAGAAACGGCAAGACGACGAGGGTGCCTGGGTCGAGGTTGTGGCGGACGCACACATCCTGTGCCAGCGTGAAATACCGTTCCGCTTCGTCCATTTCGTCATGTTCGAGGCTCAGCGTCGCCAGGCCATCATAACACGGAAAGAGCAGTTGCGGCTCGTCAATTTCCTGAGCAACCTCAAGAGCTTCTTCGTAATACTTACGAGCTAGCTTCGGTTGCCCATGGCATTGATGAATCTGGCCGAGCACGATCAGCGGCACGGACAGATGATCGCGCTGATCGAGCGCCCGGTCGATCTCGACTGCCTTTTCCGCCGCCGGCACGCCTTCGGCCGCACAGCGATCGGTGAAGGTGCAGCAGGACACTGCGAGGTTGGCGAGAAGACGCGCCTGGAAGCCGAGGTCGCCGATACGGGTTGCGACCTCCAGTCCACGGCGGCAGACCGTGATGGCGTTGGCCGGGTCGACGATTGTGTAGAGAACGCCGAGATTCGAATAGGCGCGGCAGGCGGCACTCTGCAGATCGGCTTTTTCAGCCACCGAGAGGCTGCGCTCGACTTCCTGCACGGCATCGCGCCGGCGTCCGAGCCGCGCGAGCGCTGCACCCTTGGTGTTCAACGCCTCCGCCATCGCCCGGGCTGCCTCGCGGCCGGCCTCGGTCGTTCCGTCGATCGGCAGCGTTTGCAGGCATTGCAGCGCCTGTGTCGCCCACTCCGCGGCGGCGCCCTGATCACCCATGCGGAAGGCCAGATGGCCGCGCTCCTGCAAGAGATGGGCATGTTCGACCGGTGCATCGATCGTCGCGATCATTGCTTCCGCCGCGGCACAATGCGTCTCCGCCTGGTCGCGGCGCCCCGCATCGAGATGCAAGCGGCCGATCTTTCGCAATATCCTTGCTGCGGCGATCCGGTCGTCGTTGGCGCGGTGGATCGCAAGCGCTTGCTGATAGTGGGTCAAGGCATCGTCGCGGCGGCCGGCAGGGCCGCAGAGATCGGCAAGGCGCTCCAGTAGCGCCAATTGCTCGGGCGTCACCTCCGGCTCGTCTGCGAAGGCCGCGAGCGCTTGACGATAGAGGCGCATTGCATCGTCATTGGCATAGGTCTTGCGCGCCTGATCGCCCGCCGCCATCAGGTAGGCGGCGCCCCTGGCTTTGTCGGTCGTCAGGCTGAAGTGATGGCCGAGTTGCGCCAGATGCTCGGCACGCTCGGGCGCCAGGCCATACTGGCGCTCCAGGACCCGGCCGATCCTGCCATGGAGTTCCATGCGCCGTTGCAGCAGCAGATTCTGGTAGATGACGTCGTGCATCAGCGTCTGGCTGAAGCGATAGCCCGGCGACCCGCCGGCATCGGGGCCGCGCAATTCCTCGATGATATTGGCATCGCAGAGATAGTCCAATGCGGCATCGATGGCGGCCGGATCGGTGGCGACGGCGCGGAGCAGGGCGGTATCAAATCTCGGGCCGACCACCGCCGCCTCCTGCGCCAACCGCCTCATCTCCTGCGGCAGACGATCGATGCGGGCAAGCAACAAGGCTTGCAGGTTCACCGGGATGGCGACATCCGTGTCGTCCGCCGCAACATGCCAGCGCTGACCGTCATGATGCAACGTGCCCATGTCGATCAGTCCACGCAGGATTTCTTCGATGAACAGCGGATTGCCACCGGCGCGGTCGAGGATGCGTTTGCGCATTGCGACCGGCAGCTTGCCATGCGCGTCGCCAAAAAAGGCGGCAAGCAGCCTCTGCCCATCGGCGGCAAAGAGCGGGCCAAGACGCTGCACGGTGACGTTGACGCGATTGGAGTTCAGCGGGTCGGTCTGCGGCGTCGGCCGGTAGATCACAAGCAGCATCAGCCGGCTGCGCTCCAGCCGGTCCATCATGAAGCGAAGCACTTCCAGCGAAGCCGCATCCGCCCAATGCAGATCCTCGATGACCAGCAGGAGAGGGCCCTGCGCCAGCCGCCGCTCGAAGACGGTGCGGATCGCGTAAAAGATCTGTCGCCGCAATTGCTCCGGCTCGATGTGCCGCAACGCGCCATCGGGATCGCCGAGGCCGAGCACATGCAGAAAAAGCGGCAGGAGCCCATCGACATCGTCCTGCGTCAGATCGAGCGCGCGAAACCCTGTCGTCAACAGCTGTCGGGTCCTGTCGCGATCGTCGCGCTCGCCGATCCCGTAGGCGCTGCGCACGACCGCGGCGAGGGTGCCGTAGGATTGTTCGCCAAGGGGAGAGCAGGTGGCTTTGCGGATGGCAAGGCCAGGGAAACGGGTCGCATTGGCGGCGAGCCCGACGAATTCGGTGGCCAGACGCGATTTCCCGATGCCCGCTTCGCCGATCAACCGGACGAGCTGCGCGGCGCCGTCGCAGGCGAGATCAAGGCAGGCGAGCAGCCGCGACAATTCCGCATCCCGTCCGATCATCGGCGCCTGAAGGCCGAAACTTTCGAGTCCGCGCGCTGTATGCGGCGCGTCCAGCAGCCCGATCAGCCGATGGACGTGAACGTTCCCGCTTTTGCCCCGCAAGGTCTGCGCGCCGAGGCTGTCGAAGGCAAAGGCATGGCGGGTAAGGCGGTAAGTCAGCGGACCGACGAGAATATCGTTTTCGCCGGCCATGGATTGCAGCCGTTGGGCAGTGTTCACCGTATCGCCGGTCACCGAATAGGATTTGGCGCCAACCGCGCCGAAGCCGCCGGTAACGACGGGGCCGCTGTTGATGCCGATGTGCAGGCGCAGCGGCACGCCGGCACGCGACTGCCAGCGTGTGCCGACCGCGGCGGCCCGGTCGATCATATCAAGTGCGGCGCCAAGCGCGCGCACCGGATCGTCCTCATGGGCAACCGGCGCGCCGAACAGCGCCAGAAGGGCGTCGCCGACGAACTTGTCGACGAAGCCGCCATAGGTTTCCACCGCCCGGGTCATCTCTTCGAACAATTCGTTCTGCAGCACCCGCATGGTTTCGGGATCGATCTGCTCGCTCAGTGTGGTGAAGCCGCAGAGATCGGCAAAGAGCACCGTCACCGGCCGCCGGTCGGCATCGCTGTCGGATTTCGTCGGCACCACCTCAATAATCGGCTTCGGCGCAGGCGAGGCTTTGCCGGAAATCGATGCGCCGCATTTGGGGCAGAAGGCAAAATCGGGCTGGCACGCATAACCGCAGGCGGCGCAAGAGAGAGGCTGCCTTGCGCCGCATCGCGGACAGAAAGCAAAACCGCTCTGAATATCGAAACCGCAGCCGGCGCAGTCCATCGCTGGCATCTCACGAACCCGGTATCCGACGGCTATATCAGCCGCAACCAACGGGCCTCAACAGAAGAGCAGCATGAACCTGTTGCCCCGTGCCCGCAAGCGCCAAACAGGCGGCAGAACAACGATCGCCGTTGAACGCCTGAGTTTCTTGAGATCCGCGTCGGAGGTCAAACGACGTCACCTCGTCCCTGCCAGAAACTGGCGGAACCGTTCCGATTTCGGATGCGTGAAAAGCTCGATGGGCTCCCCTGTCTCTTCGACGACGCCCCGGTGAAGAAAAACCACTTTGCTCGACACGTCTCGCGCGAAGGCCATTTCATGGGTGACAACCAGCATGGTTCGACCTTCCTCAGCGAGCGAGCGCATCACTTTCAGCACCTCGCCGACGAGTTCGGGATCAAGCGCCGAGGTCGGTTCGTCAAACAGCATGACCCTCGGCCGCTGCGCGAGAGCGCGGGCGATCGCAGCGCGTTGCTGCTGCCCGCCAGACAAATGCGCGGGATAGAAATTTCGTTTTTCGGCGATGCCGACCCGTTCGAGCAGAGCTTCGGCCTCCGCGATACATTCCGCGCGGTTGCGCTTCTGCACGTGCACCGGTGCCTCGATCACGTTTTCAAGGATGGTCATATGCGACCAAAGATTGAAATTCTGAAACACCATGCCGATGTGTTCGCGCATCCGGTCGACTTGCCTGCGGTCAGCCGGCACCGTTCTATGCCCCGATTTCTTCAGAGCGTACATCTCGCCTCCGATGCGAATTTCCCCGCTGTCGGGGATTTCGAGCATATTGAGGCATCTCAGCATCGTCGATTTGCCGGAGCCGGATGAGCCGAGGATGGAAATCACGTCCCCCTCATGCGCTTCAAGCGAAATTCCCTTCAGCACTTCCAGCGGGCCGAAGCATTTGCGGAGATCCTTGACCGAAACGGCAGCGCTTTTGTCCTTGTTGTCGCTGACCAAAACTGTTCCCCTGTAAGACATGCACACTCCCGTCTAAGATTGCAGCCGCATACGCATATGAGGCGAAAGCCAGAAATCGACCGCCATGAGCATCCGTGTGACGATGAAAATGATCGCGAGGTAGATCGCGCCGGCGACGATGAAGATCTCGAAAGCGCGGAAGCTGTCGGCGATCAGTTTTCCAGCCAGACCGGTGACTTCCATGATCGTGATGACAGACGCGAGCGCTGTTGCTTTGATCATCAGGATGATCTCATTGCCGTAAGCGGGCAGCGCATGCCTGATGGCGATCGGCAAGATGATCCGCCTGAACAGCAGAACGCCCGACATGCCGCAGGCGCGAGCCGCCTCGATCTCCTGGGCGGAGACGGCCAGCAGTCCTCCACGGAAAATTTCGCTGCAGTAGGCGGCAGTATTCAGTGTGAGGGCGAGCACCGCACACCAGTAGGGTTCGCGAAAGAACCCCCAGACGCCGAGGTCCTGCAGGCCGTGTCTGAATTGGCCGAGGCCATAATAGATCAGGAACATTTGAACGAGGAGCGGCGACCCTCTGAAGACGAAGACGTAGGCACGTGTTATGGTTCGGCCTATTTCACCGCCGGTCACGGCCAGGAGCGAGATCGCCAGCGCCAGCGCGCTGCCCGCCACGACCGACGTGACGGCAAGTTCAAGGGTCAGCGGCAAGCCGGTCAGAAGCGTGAGAAACGTATCCCACATAAAACCCAGATCCATCACAACGCTCTCCTTGTGCCCTGGGTCGTTCGCGCTTCCATGCGTCTGAAAAGGATTGATGAGAGCCAAGTGATGACGAGATAAAGCACGACCGCCGTCAGGTAGAACTCGAACGGCCGCCGCGTCGATCCGGCCGCGATCTGCGATTGGCGCAGGAGTTCGACGAGACCCGTGACGGAGATCAATGCCGATTCCTTCAAGACGAGCTGCCAGGTGTTTCCGAGGCCCGGAATAGCGTAGCGCAGGACGAGGGGGGCGACGATGCGCCTGAATTTGGGCCATGGCCGCATGCCGACGGCGCTGGCGGCTTCGAGTTCGCCGCGTGCGACGGACCTGTAGGCGCCGCGAAATACCTCAGCCTGATAGGCCGCCGAAACCACGCCAAGCGCCAGGGTTCCGGTTAGAAATGCCGGCATTCCAATAAACCCTTGATAGCCGAACAGGCCGCCCAAGGATCCAAGGAATGCGCTGCCCCCGAAATAGAAAAGATAGATGACCAGAAGGTCGGGCACGCCGCGCAGAACGGTCGTATAGCAATCCGCAAGCCACCGGATGGTCAGGTGGCGGGACAACTGCATGAAGGTAATGACCGTCCCGATCAACGTTCCGGTCAGGAAGCCGCAGACGGACACACCGATTGTCATCGCGGCCGCAGTCAGTAGTAGCCAACCCCACCCCGTCTGCTCGAAGCCGACGAGAGCCAGGTAACTGTCGATAGGTGCCATGCGGGGACCCCTTGGTAAAAGATCGTGTTGCGCGTCAGTCGGATGCGCGCCGATGCGCCCAGATGCGCTGGAGCTTCGACATGTTTTTGAGCGAGCTTTGTACATGCGCTCGAGCTGCTGCGGCCGCCGCCTCCCGGTCGCGTGCACAGATGGCGTCCGCGATCGCCCGGTGTTCGTCGAGGTCCGTGTGCTCCAGATCCACCCAGAGTACTTCGAGCCAAAGGGCCAGGCGAAGCTGCTGATAAACTTGATCCGTCACCCTCACGAGGGCCTCGTTTCGGGTCGATTCCACGATGACGCGATGGATGTATAGTCCAAGATCCAGGTTGCGGGCCGCATCAGACGGCGTCTTGTTCGTCGTATCCTTCAGTTCAACCATCTGGGCAATGACGTCCCGGAGCCGGTCGAGGTCTTCCTCGCTCGCCACCTCGCAGGCGAGTTGCGCCGCGCAAACGTCGAGCGCTTCGCGAACGACCAGCAGATTGCAGAACTTGGTGACGTCGAGATCGGTCACCGTGTAGCCGAAATTCCGCTGCCCGACGATAAGCCCTTCTTCCTCCAGCTTCATCAGCGCTTCACGCAGCGGTGTTCGGCTGACGCCGAAGCGCTTGGCGAGCGTCACTTCCGACAGGCGCTCGGAGGGGCGAAGTTGGCCGGTGAGGATCAGGTCCTTCAATTGCGAATAGGTGCTCTCACGCAACGATCCTCGCTGTTCCGTTTTGGTCGATGCCAATCGATTCCCCTTCCGTCTCTGGTCCATTCACCCCTCGGTGAACGACACCATAACTTTTTCCCTCTTGCTCGATCAAGCGGAATACGATTATGTATACAATGTTGACTACAACAAGCAATCGTCTTTTCGCCGGCGTTCAAAAGTCGCCCGCGATCTGCTCGCAACGCCTGGAGGTCCGATGCCGGAGATTCTCAGTCTGGACGAACTGCGGGAGCGCTTTTCGAACGCTTCAGGCGGTGAGATGTTCGATCCGGAGTTTCGCAAGGTGGCCGACCTGGTCTTCGGCGAGGGCGATCGTCGCCAGGCGCCTTACTGCGGCGTCCCGACATTGCTGAAGGCGCCGTATCGTCCGGACGCCGCACCCAGTTTTGCTGATATAGATATCGCGCTTTTCGGCATTCCGATGGATCTCGGGGTGACGAACCGATCCGGTGCGCGGTTCGGGCCGAGAGCCGTACGCAACGTCGACCGGGTTGGTCCTTACGATCATGTCTTGCGGACCGTCCCAACTGCCCATGCACGTGTTGCCGATGTCGGCGATGTACCGTTCAAAAGCCGCTTCGATCTGGCGGCATCCCATGACGATATCGAGCAATTTGTCGGCGGCTTGATAGAGGCGGGGGTCGTGCCCCTGGCCGTCGGCGGCGACCACTCGGTCGGCCTTCCGATTCTCAGAGCCGTCGGCAGGGATCGTCCTGTGGGGATGATCCACATCGACGCCCATTGCGACACGGGCGGTTCGTTCGAAGGATGCAAATTCCACCATGGCGGACCCTTTCGCCAGGCGGTTCTGGACGGTGTGCTTGATCCCAGGCGGACGATCCAGATCGGAATTCGTGGCAATTCCGAATATCTATGGGAATTCTCGTATGCATCAGGCATGACCGTCATTCATGCGGAGGACGTCGGCGATCTCGGCATCAGCGCCGTCATCGCCAAGGCGAGAGAGATCGTCGGGGCGGGGCCGACCTATGTCAGCTTCGACGTCGATTCTCTCGATCCGGCATTTGCGCCAGGCACGGGAACGCCGGAGGTCGGTGGCCTGACCTCGGCCCAGGCGCTTGGCATTCTGCGCGGTCTTATCGGCTTGAACATTGTCGGCGGCGACGTTGTCGAGATCGCTCCGCAATACGACCCGACGTCGAATACGGCACAAATTGCCGCTCAGGTTTTGTTTGAACTTCTCTGCCTTGCGGCCGAGGCAATCAAGGTTCGCGCGCCCTAGCAAATGGACGTCGCGGAGTCTGCAACCGCCTTGCTTGGGAAAAGGGCAGGGCGCACAAAAAAGGGGAATAAAAACATGCAAGTATCAAAGCTTTTGCTGACGTCCGCCCTCATCGGCGTCATCTCGGCCGGCGCTGCCGCCGCGCAGACGAAACCAACCGAAATCACCATTGCGACCGAGGGCGCATACGAGCCCTGGAATTTTACCGGTCCCGACGGCAAGCTGGCCGGGTTCGAGATCGATCTCGCCAACGACCTTTGCGCCCGCATGAAGGTGAAATGCACCATCGTGGCGCAGGACTGGGATGGGCTCATTCCATCACTCAATGCCAAGAAGTTCGACGCCATCATGGCCTCGATGATCGTGACCGAAAAGCGCCTTGCGGTCATCTCCTTCAGCAAGCCCTATGCCCCGACCGCCGCCGCTTTCATGGTCGAGAAAACCGGCCCTCTCGCCGATCTGCCGGGGACGGGGACGACAGTCGACCTCGCCGCAGACAAGGCGAAGGTCGAGCAGGAATTGCAGCCGCTTCGGGACGCCCTCAAAGGCAAGGCCGTGGGTGCCCAGGTGTCAACGGCGAACGCAGTCTTTCTCGACACCTATTTCAAGGGCGTTGTCGATCCAAGAGAATACAAGACCGTCGAGCAGCATGATCTGGACCTCCAGGCCGGTCGCATCGACGCCGTCGTTGCCCAGAAAACCTCGTTGACTGCAACGCTCGGCAAGGACGACTTCAAAGACTACAAGATTGCCGGCCCGACCTTCAAAGGCGGGGTCTTTGGACAGGGGATCGCGGCAGGCATCCGTAAGGACGATACGGTGTTGAAGTCGATGTTCGACGCCGCGATCGAAGCCGCCGAAGCCGACGGCACGATCAACAAGTTGGCGCAGAAGTGGATCAAGACATCCCTTGATTGATTGAGCGGCAAAGCTCCCTCGGCAGCAATTGGCAGCCGGTGCACCGAGTAGGTCGCGCCGGCTGACCGGCGCAGCTTTGCCAGGAGCCGCCATTGAAATAGACCCCCATTTGGAGAACCTCTGTGACCATCCTTCTCAATTCCGTCGAATCCCGCGACGCTGCGTTTGTTCTGCATCCCTATACCAACGCTTCGCAGCATCTGAAGGACGGCCCGCTGGTGATCACCAGGGGCGAGGGGATCCATATCGTCGACAGCGAAGGCAACAAATACATCGAAGGTCTTGGCGGGCTGTTCTGCGCGTCGCTGGGCTTTAGCGAACAACGTCTGGTAGACGCGGCGACCCGCCAGATGAAGGAACTGCCCTTCTATCACAGCTTCGGCGGCAAAACGCATGAGACGGCGGTCGAGCTTGCCGAACGGCTCATTCAGCTTTCACCGGTTCCGATGTCGAAAGTGTTCTTCGCCAATTCGGGTTCCGAGGCCAACGACACGGCCATGAAGCTTGTCTGGTACTATCACAATGCCATCGGCATGCCGGAAAAGAAGAAGATCATCTCGCGCATGCGGGCTTACCACGGCGTGACCATCGCTTCGGCAAGCCTGACCGGGTTGCCGAACAATCACCGCGATTTCGATCTGCCGATTGATCGGGTGCTGCATACGGACTGCCCGGAGTTTTATCGCTACGGCCGCCCGGGCGAAACGGAGGAAGAATTCGCGACGCGCTGTGCCAACTCGCTTGAACAGATGATCCTTGCCGAAGGACCGGAAACCATCGGCGCATTCTTCGCCGAGCCGTTGATGGCATCCGGCGGCTGTATCGTTCCGCCGCCAACCTATTACGAGAAGATCCAGGCAATCCTCAGGAAATACGACGTGCTGCTGATCGCCGACGAAGTCATCTGCGGCTTTGGCAGGCTCGGCACGATGTTCGGCTCCGAAAGCTTCGGGCTTCAGCCGGATATGATCGTCATGGCAAAGCAGCTTTCCGCCGCCTATCAGCCGATCTCCGCCCTGATGATCAATGAAAAGATCCATTCCGCTGTCGTTGCCGAGAGCGAGAAGATCGGAACATTCGGACATGGTTTCACCTATAGCGGCCATCCTGTTGCGACGGCCGTCGCCCTGGAAACCCTGAAAATCTATGAGGAACGTGACATCGTTGGCCACGTCCGCAACATCGCCCCGGTATTCCAGCGGCGGTTGAACGAGCTTGGCGACCATCCGCTCGTCGGCAACGCCCGCGGTCGCGGGCTCATCGGCACCCTTGAACTGGTTCGCAACAAGGAAACGAAAGAACCGTTCAAGCCGACGGACGGCATTGCCATTCACGCAGGCAAGCAGGCCCAGGTCCATGGCGTCATCACGCGCGCCCTTGGCGACAACTATTCGCTTTGCCCGCCGCTTATCATCACCGAGGCGGAGATCCACGAATTGTTCGATCGCTCCACGCGCGCATTGGATGATACCTATACATGGGCGAGGGCAACCGGCCTCTATTGAGCGAAGGAAGCGACGATATGCGAAATTTCGAATTGCCGGGAAGATCGATGGCCGTCAGCCGCAATGGCATGGCCGCGACATCGCACCCGATGGCGACTTTAACAGCGATCGAGATCCTGAAAGCCGGCGGCAAGGCCATCGACGCCGCAGTCGGCGCCTGTGCCGTCCAATGTGTCGTGGAGGCCGGGTCCACCGGCATAGGCGGCGATTGCTTTGCGGTGCTGGCGTCGAATGGAAGTGATGGTGTCCTTGCCTATAACGGCTCGGGACGGACGCCGGCGGCGGCGCATTTTGACTGGTTTCAGGAAAACGGCATCACTTCGATCGAGCGGTCATCGCCGCATGCGGTGACCGTTCCTGGGGCGGTGGACGCCTGGACCCGCCTCGTTGCCGATCACGGCAGGATGCCGCTGTCGGAAATTCTTGCGCCGGCAATTGCACTGGCTCGCGACGGCTATGCGATCACGCCACGGGTTGCCGCCGACATTTCGAACCAACGCGACCTGCTGCTGCGCGATCCATCAACCCGTCGCCTTTTCCTGATCGACGATCAGGCTCCGCCGGTCGGATCGGTTCAACGTCAACCGGAACTGGCGCAGACGCTGGAAACGATCGCAACGTCGGGCCGAGACGGCTTCTATCGCGGTCCGGTGGCAGCCGACATGGTGACCCGGCTGAATTCCCTTGGTGGCCTCCATACACTTGACGATTTTGCCTCAGCTGCCGGCGAATACGTGAAGCCTGTCAGCGCGACATACCGCGGATGGACGGTGCATGAATGCCCGCCGAACGGGCAGGGCATCGTCGCTCTGATGATCCTGAAGATCCTGGAGCGTTTCGAACGCAAAGGCGATCCGCTTGGTGTGGACAATCTGCACATCGAAGTCGAGGCCACGCGGCTGGCTTATGCGGCTCGTGATCGATGGGTCGCCGACATGGCCGCCTCAGACGTTCCGGTCGACTTCCTGTTATCCGATGAACTCGCCGACAGCCTTGCCGCCAGGATCGACCTGAACACCATCGCCGATGCCGGGGCTGTTATCGACGGCGTCGAGCATGCCGACACCGTCTACATTTCGGTTGTGGACAAGGATCGAAATGTTGCCAGCTTCATCAACTCGATCTTCCATTCCTACGGAAGCGGATTGATGGCGCCGAACTCCGGCGTGTTGTTCCACAATCGCGGGCAGAGCTTCAGTATGAAGCAGGGGCATCCGAACGCGATGGGGCCGCGCAAGAGGCCCATGCATACGATCATCCCGGGTCTGGTCACCCGCAATGGCAGAAGCGTCTTGTCGTTCGGCGTGATGGGTGGACACTATCAGGCGATGGGCCATGCCCACTTCCTTTCCAAGCTGTTCGATTTCAATCTGGACATACAAAGCGCAATCGATCTGCCCCGGCTCTTTCCGCTTCCCGGCACGACATCGATCGAAACCGAAGCGCTTCTGCGAACCTCGATCGGGCGTGATCTCGAAGCCCGCGGCTTCAAGGTCGTCGCACCGAATTGGGCCATCGGCGGCGCCCAGGCGATCTGGATAGACGATCAAAACAACACGCTGCTGGGCGCCTCAGATCATCGAAAAGATGGTTGCGCGCTCGGTTACTAGAGGCGGTGGAGAGCTGAATGTCGGCGTATCCGAATACCCAACTTTATATCAATGGCCACCGGAGGCAGGGTTTGAACGACGATCTGACCGTCGTCAATCCGGCCTCGGGCGAAATCATCGGCCGTGTTTCCAATGCCGGCGCTGCTGATCTCGACGAAGCGCTTTCGGCCGCCGCCACAGGGTTTGAGCAGTGGCGGCGCATAAGTGCGTTCGAGCGGGCAAAGCTGATGCATGAGGCGGCCGAGATTCTGCGCCAGCGCTCTGCGGCGATCTCGCGAATAATGACATTGGAACAAGGCAAACCGCTCGCCGAGTCCAAGGCAGAGGCAGCCGCGGCCGCCGACATCATAGACTGGTTTGCCGAGGAATCCCGCCGTGCCTACGGCCGGCTGATCCCACCGCGAGCGAGCAATGTCAGGCAGATGGTGGTCAAGGAACCTGTCGGCCCGGTAGCGGCCTTCAGTCCCTGGAACTTTCCGCTGAACCAGGCTGTGCGCAAGGTCGCGGCTGCCCTTGCAGCCGGCTGCTCGATCATATTGAAGGGGCCGGAGGAGACGCCGGCAAGCTGCGCCGAACTTGTTCGCGCCTTTGCCGATGCGGGGCTGCCGGCGGGCGTCCTCAATCTCGTTTTCGGAATTCCGGCCGATATTTCCAATCACCTGATCCCGCACCCCGTTATCCGGAAAATTTCCTTCACCGGATCGACCGTCGTTGGCAAGCAGTTGGCATCCCTGGCCGGCGCCCACATGAAGCGGGTGACCATGGAACTCGGAGGCCATGCGCCTGCGCTCGTTTTCGATGATGCCGATATCGATCTCGCAGTCAGGCTATTGGCCGCTGCGAAATTTCGAAATGCCGGACAAGTCTGCGTCGCTCCGACCCGGTTTCTCATTCAGCAACGCGTCTTCGATAAATTCCTCGATGGCCTGGTAAAGGCGGCCGAGGCGATCACCGTCGGCGATGGATTGAGCGATAGCGTGACCATGGGACCGCTTGCCAACGCGAGGAGGGTAGGGGCCATGGAGGCGCTAATAGCAGACGCGGTGATGCATGGCGCGAAGATTGCGACCGGCGGCAAAAGGATCGGCAATCTCGGCAACTTCTTCCAGCCGACGGTTCTTACCGACGTTCCACAGCATGCCCGCGTGCTCAGCGAAGAACCATTTGGCCCCTTGGCGATCGTGAGTGCATTTTCGGACTACGACTCTGCCATTGCGGAGGCCAACCGCCTGCCATACGGCCTGGCGGCCTATGCCTACACAACTTCGGCAAAGACCAGCGCAGGCCTTGCTCGCGATATCGAAAGTGGCATGCTGTCGATCAATCATCATGGGCTGGCGCTGCCGGAACTGCCCTTCGGAGGCATCAAGGATTCCGGCTACGGCTCGGAAGGCGGCTCTGAAGCAATGGAGAGTTACTTCAATACGAAGCTCGTGACCGAGGCGGCTTGAGCAGGCTATCGGCTTGCCTTTGCCGCTCCCTTGCCCTTCATCCGGCAAAATTCGATCAACTGATCCGAGGTCATGGGTCGGGCCAGGGCGTAACCTTGCAGCAAATGGCAACCGAGATCTTTCAGGATCTTCGCATGCTCCATTGTCTCGACGCCCTCGGCAACGATGTCGATGTTCTGCGACCGGCCGATTTCGATGATGGAGGAGACCAGACGGCGTTGAGATGCAGACGCGATGATCGGTTTGATGATCTCTCGATCGATCTTGAGCCGTCGCGGTTCAAATCGAAGCAGGCTGATGATACTGGCATGTTCGGTGCCGAAATCGTCAATCTCGATTTCAACGCCAAGCGCCTTGATCGTCGGAATTATCTCACTGAGAGCAGGTTGAAGATCGTCGAAGGAGATCGTCTCGAGCAGCTCGAAGCACAGACGGCCTCTCGCTACGGGAAGCTCGGACAGTTCCGCAAGCAGGCTTGGCTGCGCCAGTCGGCGTGCTGAAATATTGACGGAGACCCGCGGGATTTGCATTCCCAAACCGTCCCATCTCGTCAGCTCGAACAGCGCCTTTTTCAAGATCAGCCGATCCATGTCGCCGGTACGCCCCAGCCTTTCCGCGGCATCAAGGAACTTGTCAGGCCCGAGCAAACCCTTTCGCGAGTGGCTCCAACGGGCGAGCGCCTCGACGCCTGCGATATCAAACGTGTTCGCATTGAACTGCGGCTGGAAGAATGCGACGAGTTCGTCGCGGTCGAGCGCCTGATTGAAGTCATCCGCCAATTCTTTTGAATGGATTGCGGCGCTGCGGAGCTCTTCGGTGAACACGGCCGCCCGGCCGCGGCCGGCTTTCTTCGCCTCGTACAGCGCCAAATCGGCATTCAGAAGCAGTTGACCGAGATCCCGGTCGCGGGCGCTTTCAGTTTCCCAGGCGACACCGACGCTTGCGCCGACCACATAACCGGCTCCATCGATAAAGATGGTCTGCTGCAGCGCGTCGACAATCTGTCTGGCCAATTCGGTTGCTCTAGGCTCGGGATCGGTGCTCCAGCTAGCGAAGACGAACTCGTCTCCGCCGATGCGGGCCGCGACATCGTTCGGGCCTGTCAAATCGGCAAGCCGCGAAGCCGTTGTCTGCAGGACCATGTCACCGCCGGCATGCCCCTTCGTGTCGTTGATCTCCTTAAACCGGTCAAGGTCGATATGGATGAGGATCAGACGGTCCTGCGGATCGGGCCTCGGCGGCTGCGAGATCATCTGGTCGACAAACCGCCGATTGGGTAGCCCGGTGAGGGCGTCATGCAGTGACAGGTGCTCCAGCCTCTGTCGTGCTCGGACGAGCTTGTTCTTGTGAAGGCGAAGTTTTTCGATGGTCTTCTGGCGGGATTTGGTCAGAAAGCCGACCCAGACGATCGGTGCGACGACGCACAAAGCCAACAGACTGGCATAGAGCTCAAAAGTGCCGATGCCGTTATTCTGGCCCCATCCGTGCCTGGGAAGTGCGGCGAGGGACCATCGACCGTAAGTCATATCGACGGAGGCGACGACCGGTTTCTTCGCAAAAGTTTCCAGGCTGCCAAGAAAGACCTGTTTGGGCGAGTTCGGCTCCGGCGTCGTGCTGATGGCAATCTCCAGGTCGGTCGAACTGAGACCGCTATCGCCGTATAGCCTCGGAATATCGATGATACCGGAAAGCAGACCCCAAAAGAGCTGGCTGTTTCCATCGTCGATATAAACCGGGCACCTGACAACGAAAGCTGTTCCGCCTTGGACAAGCTCCACCGGGCCTGTCAGGACGATATTGTGTGTGTTGCGCGCCAGCATCGCGGCGGCCCGTTGCTTGTCATTTTTTCGGTAGTCGAGTCCGATGGCCTTTTCGTTTCCCTTTTCCGGATAAACCCACTGGACCACCATGTCGGGTGCTGCAGCGAAGCTTCGCAATTGTGACTCAGGCTGCAGAATTTGCGCGGCAAGTTTGGAAAATCTGTTCTGGCCCATCGCCGGGTCGACCGCGATACCCGCCGCCAAACCCTGCAACAGCTTCACATTGCTATTGAGGTTCGTTTGCAGTCGAGATGACATCGTCGCAAGCTCGCCGGCAACAACCGAGCGTTCGTCGGCCAACGACCGCTCAAGCCGCCAGTTCGTTGCCACCCAGACGACGATGGCTGCGATAATGGCCGCAAATAGTGCCGGAGCGAATGCGCTCGCATGGCTCATCAGGGAGCCCGCGAGGCTGCGAATTACCTTTGTATTTCTTCGAAACTTCATCAGGTCGCCAGTGTGAATGACAGGCTTGCATCCTTGCACAGTTTCTTTAAGGCAACGCTAAACCGTCGATCCGGTTGCAGAAAGACAATCGAGTGGGACTGTGGTCAGGCCGGCGCCAACGGCTGCGTCCATCTTTGCGGAGCCGGGAGGCGGGCGAGGAGGCGAGACCGTCGCATCTCTAACTGGCCCAACTGTCGCATTACTCTAAATAGAATGCACCAAGCCATTGTGGCCTGTCGCACTTGGAAATAGAATGTACCCCTGCTACACACAATGTGGCGGTGAAGTTGAAATGTCCGGATGTTTGCAAAGTAGAAATGTCACTTTGGTCTGCATCCGGCAGGCGATCAGCCCCGATCTGAGCGGCTGGTCCGGGTTGCAAGATCAGATCGGGGCGG
>NZ_ML133591.1 GCF_003985125.1 Rhizobium phaseoli | reverse complement strand
GCGACCGCCATGGTCATCAAGGGTGATGCGCTGGTGCAGGTGATGGGCGACTGGGCCAAGGGCGAATTCGTCGCCGCCAAGAAGACCCCGGACAAGGACTTCCTGTGCTACCGCTTCCCGGGCACCGACGGCAGCGTCATCTACAACTCCGACATGTTCGGCATGTTCAACGTGCCCGACGACCGCAAGGCGGCGCAGGTGGCGCTGGCAACGGCAACGCTGTCGAAGAGCTTCCAGTCGGCCTTCAACGTCGTCAAGGGTTCGGTGCCGGCCCGCACCGACGTTCCCGACACCGACTTCGACGCCTGCGGCAAGAAGGGCATCGCCGATCTGAAGGCCGCCAATGAGGGCGGCACGCTGTTCGGTTCGCTCGCCCAGGGTTACGGCGCGCCGCCGGCGATCGCCAATGCCTATAAGGACGTCGTCTCGAAGTTCGTCCACGGCCAGATCAAGAGCTCCGACGAAGCCGTCACCCAGCTGGTCCAGGCAATCGACGACGCCCGCTAAGGGTCGTCGATGACAATGCTTCCCCGCGTGATCTCGCGGGGAAGCTTCAGGCTCCGCAGCGATAAATGCCGAGCGATCCTGCGGGAAGGGAGATGATATCCATGAGCACAGTTGCCACCACCGATCCGGTTCTGACCCCCGGGCAAGTGACGCCGATCTCGCTGCGGGGCCGGCTGCAGGATGCGCTGCCGAAGATCGTGTTGGCGCCGAGCTTCGTCATCACCCTGGTCTTCGTCTACGGCTTCATCGTCTGGACGGCCTATCTGTCCTTCACCAATTCCAAGACCTTTCCGTCCTATGCGCTGACCGGGGCACGCGCCTATCAGCGGCTGTGGCGCTGGACCTTCGAGAGCGACCCGCCGTCGTCCTGGTATACCTCGATCACCAACATGGCGATCTTCGGCTTCCTCTATGTCGGCATCTGCTTAGGCCTTGGCCTGCTGCTTGCCATCCTGCTCGACCAGAAGATCCGTGGCGAGGGGCTGCTCAGGCCGATCTTCCTCTATCCGATGGCGCTCTCCTTCATCGTCACCGGGGTGGCCTGGAAGTGGTTCCTCGATCCCGGCCTTGGGCTCGAACAGACGCTGCACCACTTCGGCTGGACGAGCTTCCACTTCGACTGGATCAAGAACAAGGACTTCGTCATCTACACCGTCGTCATCGCCGGTGTCTGGCAGGCCTCGGGCTTCGTCATGGCGATGTTCCTGGCGGGCTTACGCGGCATCGACGGCGAGATCATGAAGGCGGCGCAGATCGACGGCGCCTCGCCCTTCCAGCTCTATCGCCGCATCGTCATTCCGCTCTTGCGGCCGATCTTTCTCTCCGCCTTCATCGTGCTCGCCCATATGGCGATCAAGTCCTACGACCTCGTCGTGGCGCTGACCTCGGGCGGGCCGGGCGGCTCGGCCTGGCTGCCGTCCAACTTCATGTATGAATATACCTTCAAGCGCAACGAGATGGCCGTCGGCTCGGCCAGCGCCATCATCATGCTGATGACCATCTCGGCGATCATCGTGCCCTATCTCTATTCCGAACTGAAGGAGAAGACGCGATGAGCATCTCGGTTTCCTCTCCCTCCCATTCCAGCAACAATGCCCGCTTTCTCGGCCGGCTGGTCATCTACGGCCTGCTGGTGATCTTCGCCATCCTCTACCTGATGCCGCTCTTCGTCATGCTGACCACCTCGTTCAAGACGATGGACGAGATCCAGGGCGGCAACATGCTGGCGCTGCCGCAGGCGCCGACCTTCGATCCCTGGATCAAGGCCTGGGGCGAGGCCTGCGTCGGCCTGACCTGCGCCGGCATCAAGGGCTATTTCTGGAACTCGATCAAGATGGTGGTGCCGGCCGTCGCCATCTCCACCATCATGGGAGCGCTGAACGGCTATATCCTGACCAAATGGCGTTTCCCCGGCCATACGCTGGTGTTCGGGCTGATGCTGTTTGCCTGCTTCATCCCGTTCCAGTCGGTGCTCTTGCCGATGGCGACCATCCTCGGCTCGCTCGGCCGCTTCGGCGTCACCCTGCAGAAGGCCACCGGCTGGAACTTCGGCTTCGGCAATTCGACGGTCAACCTGGTCTTCGTCCATGTCGTCTATGGCTTGGGCTTCACCACGCTGTTCTTCCGCAATTTTTACGAGGCCTTTCCGACCGAGCTGGTGCGCGCCGCCCAGGTCGACGGCGCCAGCTTCTTCCAGATCTTCCGCCGCATCATGCTGCCGAACTCGCTGCCGATCATCGTCGTCACCGTCATCTACCAGTTCACCAATATCTGGAACGACTTCCTGTTTGCTTCCGCCTATGCCGGCACCGGCGACTCCATGCCGATGACGGTGGCGCTCAACAATGTCGTCAACACCTCGACCGGGGTGGTCGAATACAATGTCAACATGGCCGCGGCGATGATCGCGGCCGTTCCGACACTCATCGTCTATATCCTCGCCGGCCGCTACTTCGTGCGCGGTCTGATGGCGGGCGCAGTCAAAGGGTAAGTCATGGCCTTCCTGGAAATCTCCGGTCTCAGAAAACGCTTCGGCGCCGTCGACATTCTCAAGGGCATCGACCTCGAACTCGAAAAGGGCGGCTTCCTGGTGCTGGTCGGCCCGTCCGGCTGCGGCAAGTCGACCCTACTCAACACCATTGCCGGGCTGGAGACGATCACCTCGGGCGATATCCGGATCGACGGGCGGGCGATCAATGGCCTGCACCCGTCCAAGCGCGACATCGCCATGGTGTTCCAGTCCTATGCGCTCTATCCGAACATGACGGTGGCGGGCAACATCGCCTTCGGCATGGAAATCCGCGGCGTTCCGAAGGAGGAGCGGGCCAAGGCGATCAAACAGGTCTCCGACATGCTGCAGATCGGCCATCTGCTCGACCGCAAGCCGAGCCAGCTCTCCGGCGGCCAGCGCCAGCGTGTCGCCATGGGCCGGGCGCTGGTGCGCAATCCGCAGGTCTTCCTGTTCGACGAGCCGCTTTCCAATCTCGACGCCAAGCTGCGCGTCGACATGCGCACCGAGATCAAGCGGCTGCATCAGCGCATGGGCACCACCTTCGTCTATGTCACCCACGACCAGATCGAGGCGATGACGCTGGCGACCAAGATCGCCGTGCTGAAGGACGGGGTGCTGCAGCAGTTCGGCACGCCGGCCGAGATCTATAACAGCCCGGCCAATCTCTTCGTCGCCGACTTCATGGGATCGCCGGCGATGAACCTGCTCAACGCCACCGTCGAGAATGGCGCCTCCGGGCTTGCCGTGTCGCTGGAGCGGCCGAATGCTGCGCCGCTGCGATTGCCGGTCGTTGCAGGCGCCAACGGCCTCTCCGCCTATGCCGGCAAGCAGGTAATCTTCGGCATCCGCCCAGAGGCCTTGACCGATCCTGACGGAGCCGACCGCAAGGCGCGCTCGCTGACCGAGGACGATTGCCTGATCGAGGTGGTCGAACCGGCCGGCTCCGACACCTTTGCCGTCACCAAGCTCGGCGGCAAATCCGTCGTCGCCCGCCTGCGCGCCGATGCCGGCATTGCGCCTGGCCAGAACACCCGTCTCGCCTTCAATCTCGACAAGGCCGTGTTCTTCGATCCCGACAGCCAGATGCGGATCGCCTGATGGCCAGAGGCTAAGATGAGCAGTTCACCAGACATCGTCATCATCGGCTCAGGCGTCGGCGGCTCCACTGTCGCCGCCGGCCTGGCCGCGACCGGCGCTGACATATTGATCCTCGAAGCCGGCGACCACATTGCCGATCTTCCGGTCAACCGTGACCAGCGCGCCATCTTCCAGCGAGGGCATTTCCGCCCTAGGGAAGTCTGGTACGAGGCGAACGGCAAGGGTTTCAATCCCGGCAACTATTACAATGTCGGCGGCAATTCGAAATTCTACGGCGCCGTCTTGTCGCGTTATCGCAGAGAGGACTTCGGCGTCATCGAACACCGCGAAGGCGTGTCGCCGGCCTGGCCCTTTCCTTATGAGGAGTTGGAGCCCTGGTACTCGAAGGCGGAGCGGATGTATCAGGTCCGCGGCAGTCTCGGCGACGATCCGACCGAACCTTATCACTCGACTGCTTACGAATTCCCGCCCGTGCCCGACGAGGCGCCGATCGCCGATGTCCGGGCGCGCCTCAAGGCGAAAGGCCTGCATCCGTTTTCGCTGCCGCTCGGCCTCGATCTTGACGCCTGGCTCTCCAAGGCGCGCACGCCCTGGGACGCCCATCCGAATGCAAGGGACGGCAAGATGGACGCCGAGACCGCCGCACTTTCGGTGGCATTGAGACACAAGAACGTCCGGCTCGAAACCAATGCACGCGTGACACGGCTCGATACCGGATCAGGCAGCCGGATCGACCGGGTCACCTATGTCAAGGATGGTGAAACGCTGACTGTCTCGCCTGACATCGTCATCCTTTCGGCCGGGGCGGTCCAATCGTCGGTGCTGTTGCTTCGGTCGAAAAACGACCGCTTCCCCCGGGGCCTCGCCAACTCGTCCGATCAGGTGGGCCGCAACTTCATGAACCACAACGCTTCCGCCGTGATCGGCGTTTCGCCACGGTTCAGCAACACCGCCGTCTATCAGAAGACCTTTGCCTTCAACGATTTCTATCTCTCCGACGGAGAGGGCGGTCCGCCACTCGGCAACGTGCAGCTCCTGGGCCGCATCTCCGAAAAGGTTCTGAAGGGCTCTCTGCCGCAGGCTCCGGAATGGCTTCTGCGCTTCATCACAGGTCATGCCATCGACTTCTACGCGATGAGCGAAGACGTGCCCAATCCCGAAAGCCGCGTCATGGTCGAGGGCGATCGGATCATTCTGCAATGGCAGAGAACCAATTGGGACGCCCATCTGGCGCTTGTCGCCAAGCTGAAAGCGATCCTGCGGTCGGTCGGGTTTCCGATCGTGCTGTCGCGGCCTTTCGACAAGCGCACGCCGTCCCATCAGTGTGGGACAGTCCGGATCGGCAACGATCCTGCGACAGCGCCGCTCGATGTCTATTGCCGGTCCTACGATCACGAAAACCTCTTCGTCGTCGACGCCGGTTTCCTGCCTACCTCGGCTGCGGTCAATCCGGCGCTGACCGTCGCCAGTCAGGCGCTGAGAGTCGCCGATCACATCGCATCGAAGGACTCGCAAACACAGGCAGATCCGTTGGCGGATGCCGGCCTCAAATAGGACAGTAAAATGGGATTCGATTATATCATCACCGGTGCCGGTCCCGCAGGCTGCGTCCTGGCAAGCCGGCTCAGCGAAGATCCCGATGTTAAAGTGCTGCTTCTCGAAGCAGGAGGCGGCGATTGGAATCCTCTTTTTCACATGCCCGCCGGCTTCGCCAAGATGACCAAGGGCGTGGCCAGCTGGGGTTGGCAGACCGTTCCCCAGAAGCACATGAAGGGCAGGGTGCTTCGCTACACCCAGGCGAAGGTCATCGGTGGCGGCTCGTCCATCAACGCCCAGCTCTACACGCGCGGAAACGCGGTCGACTACGATCTCTGGGCCAGCGAAGACGGCTGCGAGGGCTGGGACTATCGCTCGATCCTGCCCTATTTCAAACGGGCCGAGGACAATCAGCGCTTCGCCGACGATTACCACGCCTATGGCGGTCCGCTGGGTGTGTCGATGCCGGCGGCAGCGCTGCCGATCTGCGATGCCTATATCCGTGCAGGGCAGGAGCTCGGCATTCCCTATAATCACGATTTCAACGGCCGCCAGCAGGCCGGCGTCGGATTTTACCAGCTGACGCAGCGCAACCGCCGCCGGTCCTCGGCATCGCTCGCCTATCTCTCGCCGATCAGGGACCGGAAGAACCTGACCGTCCGGACCGGCGCGCGCGTCGCGCGGATCATCGTCGAAGGAGGCCGAGCGACCGGCGTCGAGATCGCGACCGCTCGCGGCCTGGAAATCGTGCGCGCCGAACGTGAGGTCCTGGTGTCTTCGGGCGCGATCGGGTCGCCGAAGCTGCTTCTGCAGTCCGGCATCGGGCCGGCCGATCACCTCAAATCGGTGGACGTCAAGGTGCACCACGATTTGCCCGGAGTGGGCGGCAACCTGCAGGATCACCTGGATCTTTTCGTCATCGCCGAATGCACCGGCGATCACACCTATGACGGCGTCGCGAAGCTGCACCGCACGCTTTGGGCCGGGGTTCAATATGTCCTGTTCCGCTCCGGCCCGGTCGCCTCGTCGCTCTTCGAGACCGGCGGCTTCTGGTATGCCGATCCCGAAGCGCGGTCTCCCGATATCCAGTTCCACCTCGGTTTGGGGTCAGGCATCGAAGCTGGCGTCGAGAGGCTGAAGAATGCCGGCGTGACCCTCAACTCCGCCTATCTGCATCCGCGCTCGCGAGGCACGGTGCGTCTGTCATCCGCCGACCCGGGTGCCGCACCCTTGATCGACCCCAACTACTGGTCCGATCCGCACGACAGGAAGATGTCGCTGGAGGGGCTGAAGATCGCCCGCGAAATCATGCAGCAGGCGGCGCTGAAGCCTTATGTCATGGCCGAACGGCTTCCCGGGCCGAAGGTCATGACCGACGAGCAGCTTTTCGACTATGGCTGCGCCAACGCCAAGACCGACCACCATCCCGTCGGCACCTGCAAGATGGGGACGGGGCCTGACGCCGTCGTTGGGCTCGATCTCAAGGTGCACGGGTTGGAAGGCCTCAGGGTCTGCGATTCCTCGGTCATGCCGCGCGTGCCGTCCTGCAACACCAATGCGCCGACGATAATGGTCGGCGAAAAGGGATCGGACCTTATTCGGGGTCTGCCGGCGCTGCCTTCCGCCATCTTCGCCTACGAACGCAACGATACGAGGCCGCGCGCCCGTGCGGAAATCCAGTAAGCCCTTTCGAGAGGAGGTACGACAATGTCTGAAGTGAGGGTTGCAGTGCTTGGGGCCTCGGGCTGGATGGGAAAGGTCCACACCATGGCCTATCAGACCTTTCCGCACTTTTTCGGCGTGTCGGATGGAACGGGGCGGATCGTGACGCTTGTCGACGGCAATCCGGATGTCGCCGAGGGTCTTGCCAACCGGGCGCCCGGTGCCAGGATCCTTCAGGATTGGCATCCGGCCGTTGCCGATCCCGATGTCGACCTGATCGATATCTGCTTGCCCGACCATCTTCATTATCCCGTGGCCAAGGCGGCGTTGCTAGCCGGCAAGCATGTCTATTGCGAGAAGCCCTTGGCCAATACCGCTGACGAAGCGCGGGAACTGGCCGAGATCGCCAGAGAAAAAGGTGTGATCACGCGTGTCGGTCACGCCTTTCCGCGCAATCCTGTCCATGACCTGGCAAAGGACATCATCGATTCAGGTGAAATTGGCGATATCAAGCTGTTCCGCGGTTGTCAGCACGTCGACATGTATGGTGATCCCGCCGCGCCCTTCATGTGGCGAGCCGATGGCAAGCTTGCGCCGACGGGGATCGTTGGCGATACCGGCTCGCATATCTTCAGCTTCATGGATTTCCTGGTCGGCCGCGTCAGTTCGCTGATCGCCGACAATCTCATCGTCACGCCGCGCCGGCCCGTCGTCGAGGGCCTTGCCTATGGCGAGCAGGTGAAGCTTACGGGAAGCGAATCCTGGGCCGATATCACCAATCCTGATGCAACGAACCTGCTATGCCGGTTCGAAAACGGCGCCGGCGGCATCGTCGATTTCAGCCGTGTCGCGACCGGGCGCAAATTCATGCAGACCTACGAGGTCTACGGAACGAAAGGCAGCGTCGCCTATACGTATGACGAGATAAATCGGCTGCGCTTTTATTCCAATGACGACCGGACGGGACGGCGGGGTTTTCGCGAGATCGACGTCGGGCCGGAAAACCCCACCTTCCGCGCTTTCCTGCCTCTGCCGAATTTCGGCATCGGCTATAATGAAAGCAAGATCATCGAGGTCGCCGAAGTGATCCGCTCGATCGTCTCAAACAGACCGATGTGGCCGACATTCGATACCGGGCACCACATCTGCCAGATCGTCGATGCGTGCATGGAGTCCTCCCGGCAGAAGCGCTGGGTCGACATCCCGCTCGGATAAACGCCGATGACCATAGATGTCCCGCAGGAAATTCTCGACGCGCTGACCGATGTCGACATGCCCAGGCTTCCGCCTGAACCCGGTCCATCGGCAATGGCTCGGCTCGCCGGTGTCGACGTGCCGATCTATCGAGCCGGCTGTATCGTCGTCGGATCCGGCGCGGCAGGTCTGCGCGCGGCTGTGGAAATGAAGCGGCGCGGCGACGATGTCGTCATCGTCAGTCAAAGCGCCTGGGGCGGGACCTCGGCCTGCTCCGGTTCGGACAAGCAGACCGTGCACACCGCTAACACGGCGGATCAGGGCGACAATTACAAGGCGATGGCCCGCGCCATCCGCAGCGGCGGCGCCATGGATGAGGACACGGCCTATGTCGAGGCGGTGGGCTCCTCACGGATGATGGCATCGCTGCAATTCCTTGGCCTGCCGCTGCCGCAGGATCCGCTTGGTGGAACGCTGCGATATCAGACCGACCATGACGAGGTCGGCCGCGCCACCAGCTGCGGCCCGCGCACCTCGCGTCTGATGGTCAAAGTGCTGGCCGAGGAGGCGCTCCGCCTCGATGTGCCGTTCTACAATCAGACCACCGCGGTCAAAATCCTCACCGAGGGCGAGGGAGCCGACCGCCATGTCGTCGGAATACTCGCCATGCGCGCCGGCGACCGTATGCAGGAGAACCCGCTGGGCATCGCGCTGTTCGTCAGCGGCGTGATCGTGCTTGCCGCCGGCGGGCCGGGCGAGCTCTATCGCGACAGCGTTTACCCCAATGGCTGCTTCGGTTCGCTCGGGCTGGCGCTTGAGGCAGGCGTCGAGCTGGTCAACCTCACCGAAAGCCAGTTCGGCATCGGAACGCGCCGGGAGGGATTTCCGTGGAATCTGTCGGGGACCTATGTCCAGGCAGTTCCGCATATCTATTCGGTCGATGCGAGAGGGGCCGAACACCATTTCCTGGCAGGCTATTATCGCAGCACACAGGAGCTGGCGTCGAACATCTTCCGCAAGGGCTATCAATGGCCATTTCATGCGACGCGCATGCTCGATTTCGGCTCGAGCCTGGTGGATCTTGCCATCTCTAGGGAAACCGCCGCCGGTCGGCGCGTCTTCATGGACTTCAACCGCAATCCGTTGCCTGTTCCCGGCGACCGGCCGTTCAGCCTGGACCGACTGGATGAAGACGTCCGTCTTTATCTCGGCAAGGCCGGAGCCGATCAGGAAATGCCGATCGATCGGTTGAAGCACATGAACCCGCTGGCGATCGAGCTCTATCGCCGCTACAAGATCGACATTGCCGCAGAGCCGCTGGAATTCGCCGTCAACAATCAGCACATGAACGGCGGCATCATGGTCGACACCTGGGGCCGCAGCAATCTTGCAGGCTGTTACGCGGTCGGCGAAGCGGCGGGCACCCATGGGGTAACGCGGCCCGGTGGGGCGGCACTCAACGCCGGACAGGTTTTCGGCACCAGGGTGGCAGAACATATCGGCGCCAGCGGCAGGGGCAAACGGGCCGTGCCGGGTGGCATACCAGGCGCCGCAGAGGCGGGCATCGCCGGTCTCCTTGCCGGCCTGCGGACCGAAAGCCCGCTCAGCGTCAAAGCCATCCGCTCGGCAGTACAGGCGCGTATGAGCGAGAAAGCCGGCATCATCTGCAATCAGGAGAGCGTCAGCCAGGCCCTGATCGAGGCTCGTAAACTGAATGTCGAAATTCGCGCCGGTGGCGTCGCTTACGGTCGTGCGGCGGAAGCGGTTCGAGGGGTGCAATGGCGGCACATGGCGCTCGCCTCCGAAGCCGTTCTCAGCGCGCTCGATTTCTTCATTCGCAACGGCGGCGGCAGCCGCGGGGCACGCGCGGTCTGCGATGCCGACGGCGAATCCCTTCCGCTGGCAAGCTCTGGTCCGTTGCAGGACTATCGCTTTCGGAGGGAGCGCGAAGCCCATCGCTGCGAGCAGATCGTCGTTCGCCTCGAAGCCGATGAGATCAGGCTTTCAACCCGGCCGAACCGCAATCTGGATGAAAGCGCGAAATCCTTTTTCGAGCGGGACTGGCCCGACTGGTTGACGGGCCGCATCTACGATCTCGGCGCCGGCGAGTAAGACGATGCCGCAATCGCAGTCAATCGGGATTGGGAACCGGCGGCGGAACGCGGACGCGCTCGGTCTCGTCGGAGCCTTCAGCTACGGCTTCCTCGCTTTTGCGCTCGTGCCTTGGCGGATCCTTTCCTTCGACCGGCTTCGGCGACAGCTGGTCGTCGGCCGATATTTCGTCGGTGTTCAGATAGTTCTTGGCTTCGTCCATGACGGTCACTCCCGGTTGGAGAATTGCGGGGCCGGGATGCGGTCCTTCTGATCGGCGCGGCCGGTTTTGGGGTCGGCATCCGTGAGACCGTCGCCCGCCTCACGGCTACTGCCCATGCTGGCTGGCGGCTTGCGCTGCTCGTCGACATCAACCTCGGGCAGCTCGGCATCCTCCGTGTCCTCGTTCAATGACTTCGGCGGAAGCTTTGCGGAATCAGGAATGGAATTGGTAGCCATGGGGCGATCTCCTTCACGCGCTAACTCTGGTCGGCATCGCCAGTTCCCTTGGCTCGGCAATCGATAACATCGCGGCTTACACGGCTTCAGCTGCGGGAATGCCGAGCTCGATCATGACCGGCGCATGGTCGCTCGTATGCTCCCAGCCCCTCGGCTTTCGCCGGACACATGCCGATCGAAGCCAGGGCGCCACCGTCGGGCTGAGCAGAAGGTGGTCGATCCGGAGCCCGGCGTCGCGTTCGAAACTGTTCCGCCAGTATTTCCAGAATGTGTAGATGCGCTCGCCCGGATGCAGATGCCTGACGGCATCCGTCCAGCCCTGGGCCACAAGTTGTGCATAAGCCTTGCGGACTTCCGGCCTGAAAAGCGCGTCGTCCAGCCAGCGCTCCGGCTTGTAGACATCGATCTCGGTCGGCATGACGTTGAAATCCCCCGCCAGGATCGATGGCACCTCGATTTCGAGGAGCTCCGCTGCATAGGCACTCAGGCGACGGAACCAGCGGAGCTTGTATTCGAACTTGGCGCTGGGAAAGGGATTGCCATTCGGCAGATACAGGCATCCGATCAGCATGCCATCGACGGCAGCTTCGATATATCGGCTGTGAGTGTCGTCGGGATCGCCGGGCAGACCGCGTCGGGTCAGAATCGGCGTCTTGCCCTTTGCCAGGATGGCGACCCCGTTCCAGGATCTCTGTCCGTGCCAGACGGCGCCGTAGCCGGCTCGTTCGGTCTCCTTTCGCGGGAACTTGGCGTCGTCAGTTTTGAGCTCCTGAAGGCAGACGACATCCGGAGCATCCTCCTTCAGCCAGCGCAGCAGGATGTCCAATCGCCCGTTGATACCGTTGACATTATACGTTGCGATTTTCATGGGACCCCGCCGAGATGGTGCGGCATAATCTAAAACCGTTCCTGAGTTTCCTCCTCGGGAAGTCCGCATCCGCAATCGGCCCACTCAAGACGGCTTTCCACGCCGTAATGTCCTGCCGGTCGAATCCGTTCGGGGTGATCAAGCGACCCGGCCGTCACGCGGATGAGCTCATCACCGTCGTATTGGAGATAGAGCGGTGTTCCGCAATTGCCGCAGAAACCCCGCGTTGCGATGGGCGAGGACCGATAGACGGCGGGGGAGCCGGTGGTCCAGAGGAGATCCTCGACCCTAGCCTGAACGAGCACTGCGAAAGGACTGCCGGTCGCCTTCTTGCACATATCGCAATGACAATATCCCGAATGGGGCGGATCCCCGGCGAATTCGTATCGGCAGGATCCGCATAGGCAGCCGCCGGTCCATTGGGTTGCCATGACAGACGTTGTCAACGCGTCGCGCCGAAGACGAAGGCGATACCGGCGACGATCGCGGCGGCAGTCAGTGGCTGCCGGCGTATCCGATCCTCGAGGTCCTCAACGAAACCCTTCGCTTCCGCCTTTGCCAGGCGGGCTGTTCCGGATGCCAGTTCCGAAGCTGACTCCGCGATGCGGCCGGCCTCTTTCTGCAGTGCACGCAGTTCCTCGTGGTCGCGGCCGCTCGGGCGCAGGACCTGTTCGACAAGAGGATATTCCTGGTCAAGCGCTGTTGGATCGGGCTCACGCTTTACGCGTTCAGCCGCCTCGACGTCGCTACGGCCGGCGGGTATCGAGGTATGGGTGATCGAAACCGGATCGGACGCCGGAAACGTATCTTCGATCGCCTTGTCGAGTTCGCCCCTTCGGGCCTGCTTTCGCTGTTCCGCCTGCTCTTTTCTCATCGACTGGACGGCGGGGGATTCGTTGGGATTTGGCATCGGGGGCTTCCTCTGTTGCGCTTTGACAATCAAAGCGATGACAAAGAAAGAAGTTCCAGAAAAATGCGTCAGCGCCTCAAGCAGTAACGTCTCGGCAAGGGAAGGTGGATTATACCCCCGACACCAATTGCGATGACATCGCCCGCATATGAGCTCATTCAACCGCAGGCCCATTTGCCGGACTAAAGTCCTGCCTGTCTTAGTACCTTTGGTCCGGTTGCATTTAACCTTCGGAAAAGCGAAAATTCAGGCGCGTCCAGCAAGCGTGGGAATTGGGAAGAACGGATGAACGAGGCGACGGCATGACAATCTCGAAGCGTAATTTTTTGAGATTGGGTGGTTGTGCGGCCGTCGCCCTGATTGCTGCCGCATCACCTCTGACGATCAGTTTGGACGGCTCCCTGCCGATACCGGCGATCAAACATGCGCAGGCAAAAGACGGCAATAACGGGAACGGCAATGGGGGCGGAAACGGCGGCGGCGGCGGCAATGGCGGCGGCAACGGCGGAGGCAACGGCGGAGGTAGTGGGGGAGGCAATGGTGGGGGGAACGGCAATGGGGGCGGAAGCGGCAACAGCGGTTCCGGCAACAATGCCGGTGGAAACTCCAGCAGATCCGCTTCCTCTCCAGCCGCCTCGTCGACAGAAGTGGGGGCGAAGGCGACTGAAGATTCCGACGGATCGATCAACGTTCGCCACGCCAACGGCATCACCGAAAGCCTGCGCAGCGGCCGTTATGTCATGAAAGACGCCAAAGGCAGGACGATCATAAGCCGTCAGGCGACGGCCAACGACGCCCGCCGGCTGAGCCGCTTCCTTCGCTAAGAGCATGATGCTGAAAAGTCTAAGCGCTTTTCGGTCTTCCCTAACCTTTGATTTGGAACCGAATGGTTTTCGGCCGGCCCGCCGAAAACCATCCTGTTTGAGGTCGGCCCGGCGCTACCGCCGTTCGCGCCATTGCAGCGCCGCTTCCGTCCTGTTTGAGACGCCGAGTTTGCTCAGGATCTGGGTCATATGGTGCTTCACGGTCTTTTCCTGCAGGTTAAGGCGCAAGCCGATATGCTTGTTGGAAAGGCCTTGAGCGACGAGATCCATCACTTCGCGTTCTCGTGGCGTCAGGCTGGTCTTGTCGGAGGCTGCGTCATGCAGCGAATTCTCCATGACCTTTGTCGACATCGTCGGAGAGATGTATCGTGCTCCGCTGAGGACGGTCTGGATGGCTTCGGCAAGACCACGGGAGCCGACGCCCTTGAGAACATAGCCCATCGCGCCCTGTTGCAAGGCTCCAAGCAGAGTGTCCACCTCCTCCGATACCGTCAACATCAGCACCTTCGTCGTCGGGCTCTGCGCCAGGACGTTGCCGATTGCCGCCAATCCGCCGCCGGGCATCGAGACATCGAGAAGCATGACGTCGGGGCGGTTATTCGAAGCGATCATGGCGGCGTCTTCGCTGCTGGCGCCTTCGCCGATAACCACGAAGTCGCTCATCTCCGACAAGCTGCGCGTTACGCCCTCGCGAAAAAGCGGGTGGTCGTCCACGACGCCGACGGTGATTGCTGTCATTTCTCTAGTCTCCAACTTCCATAGGCTCGAAGGTCATGGTCACGACCGTTCCTCCTTCGCCTGTCTTGATATCGAAGGATCCCCCCAGGCTGTCGACGCGTTCGCGAAGCCCCACCAGACCGAGGCTTGCCGGTCTCACTTCCGTCGGGTCGAAACCATTGCCACGATCGCTGACCTCGACATGAACATGACCGTTGTGCGACACGGCTTTCACGGTCTGCTGAACGCCGCCGCCGTGGCGATAGGCATTGTTCAGGGCTTCCTGAATGAAGCGATAAATACAGATCTTTACGGCAGTTGCGAGTTCGGGTCCATCCTCGTCGATGATCGTTTCGACAAGGGTTTCGGTCTTGTGCTGATGCGCTTCGACGACCCGCAGCACGATCTCGGTGATTGTGGATTTTTCGATCTGCGGGAGCACCAGTCCGCTGCAGATGTTGCGGATCTCCGTCATCGCCTCGGCCAGGCTCGAGCGAATCCAGGCAAGTTCCTTTTCCCGGGTTTCAGGTTTGGTCGACGCGTTGATCAAGAGGTCGCTGTCGAGGCGCAGTGAAGCATAGGCGATGTGCTGTGCCGGGCCGTCGTGCAGATCGGCGCCGATGCTGCGCAGATAGGTTTCGTTCAGTGCCGCCACCCGTTGCGAGGCGCGCTGCAGCCGCCGCTGAAGCCCGCGATTTTCGGAAAGCAGCGCCGACAATTCCGTCACCCGTTGCTTGAGATCCTTGCGCTGCGCTTCGATCGTGCGGCTGCCCCGAAACACCAGGGCGGAAAGAACGAGGAAGAAGACCCCTGTGACAGCGGCGACCGCCCCCCAACTCTGCAGCCTCGCATGCGCCAGACTGTCGCCAAGACCTTCCGCCGTCTCGTAGAATTCGAGCACGGCGACAGCCTGGCCGGACCACGGCTGCAGAACCGGATTGTAGATTTCCATCAACGGTTTGCCGAGCGCGCGCTCGACGCCGCTTTCCGGGTCGTCGGCGATCTCGTAGCGCGCAACGAGCGATCCGGCGAATGCCTTCCGCAGCTTCTCGTTTACGGGAAACTTCTGGCCCACCAATTCTTTCTCGTTCGAATAGAGGATGGTGCCGTCGCTTCGCCACAGCTTGAATGAGACAAGACGCCTGCCGAGCGCGCCCTGGCCGAGCGTCTCGTCCAGCGCCTGCGCACTGGCTTCATCCAGCAGCGATTCCGTTTGCATGTCAGGAAGCAGAGGCGCCACGACGCTGTCGACGTAAAGTGCTGTTGCCGCGCCGGAATTATGAATGACGGCATCCTCGATCAGATGAGTTACGAGAATGCCGACCAGAAACATGGCGGCGATCGAGACCAGGCCACCCGCGATGAAAAACTGGGAGGCGAGTGAGCGGGCATTCCAGCGGCGAAGCCAATTCATTTTGATACCGGCAAGTGACTTTGCCGAGTAACCTACAGCGTCTTTGCGGTTTTTCCAGACAGGATCAGGGCAGATTTCTGGTATCGAAGACCTCGGCGCCCCTGACGCTCTCGGTCAGCTTGATGCTGTCGCCTGACATGGCTGCGCCAAAGACATAGAGCAGGCCGGCGAGAACGACTACAAGAGCGATGACGGAGACGTTCCAGACGTCATTCACATGGGATCTGTTACTGCGGCTCATGTGCGGATCTCCTTCCGTGTCTTGCAAACGACGCCGTCAGCCGCCCGTTCCACGCCGGGGACTTCGGTAGAAGAGGCCTGGGACCATGGTCCGATCACCGTGGACAACGGCCGATTCAGCCATATTTTCCGTTCGACGGGGTTGGTTCTGGAGACGTTGAGTGACAATTTCTGCTGAAATCGAAGGCGGCGCAGACGCCGCATTGACCACCTCTCCGACGCGGTTCGGGGAGGGCGTCGCCGATCTTTACCAAGCCCTTCTCGTGCCGCTCCTCTTCGAACCCTATGCGTCGAAGTTGGTGATTGTCGCCGAACGGTTGAAACCGGTCAGCGTGCTCGAAGTCGCAGCGGGAACCGGTGCCCTGACACGCGCTCTGCGCGCGCAGCTCAATCCGGCGGCTGAGATCGTCGCCACCGATCTCAGCCAGGCAATGATCGACGTCGGCGCTCCGTCCTTGACGCTGTCGCGAACCCATTGGATGCATGCGGACGCGCAAAATTTGCCGTTCGCCCACGCAATGTTCGATCTGGTGATCTGCCAGTTCGGCGTCATGTTCTTTCCGGACAAGCCGAAGGCCTACGGCGAGGCGAAAAGAGTTTTGCGGAGCGGAGGCCATTTCCTGTTTTCGACTTGGGATTCGCTTGCGGCCAACGACTTCGCCAGATGTGTGAACGGATGTCTGACACGGATCTTTCCGTCGGATCCCCCGGACTTCCTGGAACGTTTGCCATACGCCTATTTTGATCCTCATACGATCAAGGCACAGGTTTCTTCGGCGGGATTCGAGGCAGTTTCCTGCGATCGGGTGACGTTGGCCTCGGTCGCGGCCACCGCCCACCACGTTGCGGCGGCATTCTGCAAGGGTTCGCCGCTGAGAGGAGAGATCGAATCGCGGGCGCCGGAGCGCATGTCCGAGATCGTTGATGAAGTGGCGGAGCAGGTAGCGTCACGCTACGGCGCGAACCCTCGCGGAAGCATGAGCGCGTTCATCGTTACCGGGCGCGTGCCGTAACTGTTCCAGCCGCAGATCAAAATGCAGAGTGACGCCTGATCGGCGCGCAGGCTTTGATTAAGGGATCATCCAATAGTTTGTACGGGAGGGTTCGTGCATTGCATCGATGACGTGCTGCTCGATCTCAACACAGGTCTCGTCATATTCCCGCACCAGCTTCAGATTGAATCCTCGCCTTCGAAGACGATCGCGTGCTTCGACCGCCATCTGATAGGCCTCGAAAAGCTCGAGTTGCCACGGTTCGCGCGCCTCCATGATCGGCGTCCGCATGTGCGGCAGGCGCATTGCCAGGCGCCTGCGTCCAGCTTCCCGGCGGTTGGATCGTGTCATCTCCCTCGGTCTCCTGCCATGTCCGCAACGCGGTGCCCCTCCGATCCTTAAATAGCGCCGCCAACGATTATTGAAATGGGTTTCGGACCTAGGGCCGGGCGCCATCAGACTGAGGTCCGGGGCCGGGAACGACCGCGTCCCGAGCTAGTTGGTTTGGCAGCGGCCACGTAAGCCGCTGCAACCATAAGGAGGAAGAAATGCTCTCCAAGATTGTTGCCGTCGCGGCAACTACACTGTCCCTGACGGCAGGTGTCGCCTTCGCCCAGTCCTCGACCGTCAACGGCGCGGCCGGCGGCGCGGTGACAGGCGCGATCGTCGGTGGTCCCGCTGGCGCTGCTATCGGTGGCGTGGCCGGCGCAGTTGTCGGCACGGCGATCGATCCGCCGCCGCAAAAGGTCGTCACCTATGTCCGCGAAGCTCCGGCACCGTCGACGCGCGTGGTGGTGAAGGAAAAAGTCGTCGTCGGCCAGCCGCTGCCGGAAACGGTCGTCGTGACGCCCATCCCGGACGACCCGACATATGCTTACGCCGTGGTCAATGACGAGCGTGTCATCGTCGAACCCTCGTCACGCAAGGTGATCCAGGTGATCAAGTGACCTGATCGTCCACGCGGCTATGCCGCGTCTTGCTTCCCAAAAATCATTGTTTGGATCAGCCGCACGATCGACCGCAGCGTCGTCGTGCGGCCGACAAAAGAGAGATTATTATGAAGACCAAGACACTCGCCATCCTGATGACGGCACTCTCGATCGGCGTTTCGCCGGTTGGCCTCATGTCCGCCTCGGCGCAGGACGCACCGATCATTCCGAAGAAGGGTGCCGCCCAGAGCGGCCAGTCCGGTGGCGCGGCGACCCAGCAGCCGGATGCAGCGACTGACCAGGGCACGCAGCAGCCATCCGGCTCCGGCGGAAGTTCGTCGGGTGCATCCTCTGGAGCCACCACGGATGGATCCTCTGGCCAGACGACGGAGCCTAGCGCCAAGACGCAGCCCGACGCGAAGACACAGAGCGGAGGCTCCGGTGAAACTTCCGGCAGCTCGAAAACGACCGAGCCGGGCCAGGCTTCGCCGGAAAGCCAGCAGCCGGCCGGCAGCAAAGACGCCGGCACCCAGACCGACTCCGGCGAAACCCAGAAATCGGGTGAGGCGAAGCCTTCCAGCGGTTCGAGCGAGAGCCAGTCGAACAGCAACACCTCGGTCGACAGCAGCAAGACCCAGACGAACACCACGACCAACGTCAACATTTCGGTCGAGCAGCAGACGGAAATCCGCAGCGTCGTGAAGGAGGTCCATGTCGAGCCGGTTCGGGAGACGAATTTCACGGTCTCGGTCGGGACCAGCATTCCGAAGAAGATCAGGCTCGAACCGTTGCCGCCGCGGATCATCGAGATCGTGCCGCAGTACAAGGCCTATCGTTTCTTCATCCTGGCGGACGGCCGGATCGTCATCGTCGATCCCTCGTCGTTCACCATCGTCTACATCATCTCGGCCTAAAGCGCCGCGGCGCTGGCGGCGGCCTGCGCCGCCGGCGCCAGGGAGAAGGAACATGATCCATTCCGAAGAAAAATCCGCTGGCCTGGCCGTACCGCTGATTGCCATCCTGCTCGCCATCGCCGGCATTCTCGCTGTGCTTGTCGCCACCAGCGGCCACAGCAGTGCTGGGCCGCGCGTCTGGGTTCCGCAGGCCCAACACGAGGGGGCGGGTCAATGAACGCCATTGCATCCGTCGCCTTCGGCATCGTCAGTTCGGTTAGCGCCTGTATGGCCGCGGCATCGGTTGCCTCGCACGTCGTGGCGGATTCGGAACCGCACGCTTTCCCTGATATGGCCGCGCGCGATCTATGGACGGCGAGCCCGGTGAAAGTCGATCCTCGGCAACAGCACTATGAACGAATTGCCCCGCTCTATTCCAGCTATGTCACCGAAGCGCCGGCGACCGTGGCGTCAAGCACAACGGCGCCGCCCGCTCGCCCGTCGAGCGACATGCAGACGCCGCAGCCGGAATTGTCCCTCCAGCATCTCGCCTGGTGCGCGCAGCGTTACCGCTCCTTTGATCCGGCGACCAATAGCTACCGATCCTATAGCGGTGAGACCCGCGAATGTTCTTCGCCGTTCCAGCAGAATATCGCCGAAAGCGACGAAGGCGGCGGCACGAAAGTGAGTGCACAGGCTGCTGCCCGATGCGCCGCTCGCTATCGGTCATACCGGCCGGAAGACAATAGTTATCAACCCTGGAACGGGCCGCGGCGAAGCTGCGACATGTCGGATCTGGTCGCGATCAGCAACTAACCATGGCCGCGGCGAGCGTACAATATCGCGCCGAGCGGGCATGCCAGACTAAAGTCCGTGTTGTAATCGCACCGGTTGTGATATCCGGTTGTATTTGAGGGCGGAGAGTGGGGATGGCGATGACGCTGATAGCAGAAATCCACCAGGCGCAGACAAGGCTTCCGTTCTTGAGCAGGGCGGAGCGGGGAGCCCTCATCATGCGCATTCTTCGTGAGTTGAAGACGCTGCGTCAGGAGGTTCTCGGAAACGTGCCGGCCGATCGCTGTGTCTGGATCGACAGGCTCATTGCGTCGGTCTCCTCGACGATATCGGAAATCGTCACCATGCAGGACGCCGAGTTCAATCGGGTTCTGAACGAGTTCGAAAAGCTCATGGCGACGCTGCATAACATTTCCCGCCCGGAAAAGCCGTCGAGGACGGTTCACTAGCTTCGGCCCTGGCAATGGGGCCGTGACCCTTTCAATATGACCTGTACGGCGGCCCACTGCGCTGGAAACCGATCCCGGTGCGCAAGCGTTCTCCTCGCATGACCGAAACAAAATCTTCCGACGCGGCGCCCTCCGGCGAAGACGATCGAAAGCCCGGCGCGGACGTTTCCTTTCCCTACGACAGGATGACTGTCGAGCAATTCCGAAGACGCTTCCCCCGCGCGCGCTGGAGCGATGATCGCAAGGCGTGGTTCGTTCCCGGCAGGACGGCATCCCGCCGCATCGGACGATGGCTTGCCGAGCTGGAGGCCGAAGCCGACGCGCATGCGGATGCGAAGGGGCGCGATGCCTTCGCCTTCGATCCCATCGACAGTCCATATCTTGAACTCGGCAAGGCAGGCTTTCGAATCCGCACACCCTATTCGAAGACCCTCGTCGATGAACTGCGCGAAGTGCCGTTCTCCCGGTGGGACGGCGACCTTCGCCTTTGGCACGTCCCCTTCCGATCCTATGAGGACCTGAGACGCAGATGGGCCGCCATTGAAGCGGCGGCTCGCAGAAACGAGCCGGAGGAAAGACGACGGCGCGCCGAAGAGCGCAAGGGAACCGAACAGGATAGGCGCAGCAGGCGTCGCGCCGCCGAACGAAAGCGCCATCGTTACCCGCTTGCCGCCGACGACTTGCCGCCGATAGGACGTCCGGTGAGCATCTCCTATGGGATTGTTGTCTTTACTGACATCACCGGCGAACTGGTTGATCCCAACCTCGTTGCGGACGTCTATCCCGGCGTCGACGAGGGGGATCTCTGGGGATCTTGGCGGGTGCCGACATTCGAAGTGCTCGTCCGCGCGTGGCCTGCAAAAACTCCGCCGCTCCAAGGCGCCAGATGGTGGCTGCCGACGATCGAGGAACTGAGGCCTGCGCGCCGCGCGGCAAGATCACGCGATGCCAGGAAGCGCGCGAAGACGCTGTGACGGCAGCTGTCTCAAGCCGGACCTGTCGCAGAGGCCGTCCCGGACGTGCGCAGTCCGCGTGGGAACAAATTCCCACCTCGGCCATTTGTCATCCATGAAAACAGCCCTGCCGATGTCGCTGCTCGCTTTGGCCATCTTCGTTGGCGGCGCGGCTGCGCGGGAACTGCGACCCGACGTGATCAACGCTGCGTCGCTTGCTGACATCGGAGCGAAGAAGCCCTCATCCGCAGATCCGGACCCCGCAATCGTTCGCCTTCAGGTTCTTCTCGACCGCGCGGGCTCGTCTCCCGGCGTGATCGACGGCCTCTCCGGAGAGAACGTCGACAAGGCGGTGGCAGGCTACCAGGCTATGAACAAGCTCCCCGTCGATGGCCGGCCGGATCCCGATCTCGTTTCCCGTTTGGAAGACAATTCTCCGATCGTTGCGACCTATGTCGTCTCGCCGGAGGATGCCACCGGTCTTGTTGACAGGATCCCCGAGGATTACGGCGAGAAGGCCAAGATGCAGATGCTTGGTTATACCAGTGTCGCGGAGAAGCTGTCCGAACGCTTCCATATGGATCTCGATCTCTTGAAGGCGCTCAATCCAGCTTCGCAATTCGCAGCCGGAGACACTGTATGGGTCGTGGATCCTGGGCCGCCGAGGGAAGGCAAGGTCAAGCGGATCGAGGCTGACAGGAAGACGGGGCAGGTACTGGCCTACGGCGAAGACGGGTCTGTACTGGCTGTCTATCCCGCAACGATCGGCAGCAAAGACAATCCGTCACCCTCGGGAAAGCACAAAGTCAAAGGCGTCGCGAGAATGCCGGTCTACCGGTATGATCCGAGGCTCAACTTCAAGCAGGGAAAGAACGATAAGGTCCTGACCATTCCGAAAGGGCCGAACGGACCGGTCGGCACCGTCTGGATCGACCTGACCGAGCCGACCTATGGAATCCATGGCACACCGGAACCAAAACTGATCGACAAGGTCGGCTCGCATGGCTGCGTGCGGCTGACGAACTGGGACGCCGAAGAGCTGGCCGGCATGGTCAAGCCGGGCGTCCTGGTTGATTTCGTCAATCGCAGTCCGGCCGCTCCGAAGTGAGACACGGCACCTCGCAGTTCCACACGTTCCCCGTCAAATCAGCGGCTATGAGGCCTTGGCCTCGAAAGCCGGGGCGAAGTCACCCAGCGATTTCGCCTTGAGGATCATGCCGCCGATATCCTGTTCCACGATCGCTTCCAGATCGGCAAAGCTGTCGATGACGTAATAGATCGGCTGGAGGATATCGATGCGGTAGGGGGTCCTGAGAACGCTCATCAGATCGAACGGCCGGAATTCGCACGTCTTGCCTTCGGTTGCCGCCTTGGCTTCGCTCGGTGACGAGACGATGCCGGCGCCGAAGCAGCGGCGGCCTTGCGAGGTGTTGATCAGGCCGAATTCGACGGTGAACCAGAAGATCCGGAACAGATGCCAGGAATAGCCTTTGCCGAGGCGGACGGCGGCTTCGCCGAAATGGCGAACGAAATTGGCATAACTCTGGTTGGTCAGCAGCGGGCAGTGGCCAAAGACCTCGTGGAACAGGTCCGGCTCCTCGATGTAGTCGATATGCTCGCGGCGGCGCAGGAAGGTTGCCAGCGGGAATTTGCCTTGCGACAGAAGTTCGTAAAAGCGCGAGGGCGGGATGAGCGCCGGCACGCCTTCGACGCCAAAGCCGGTGGTTTCGTTGAGGCGTCTGTCCACCTCGAGAAGCTGAGGCACTTTCTCCGGCTTCAAGCCCAGCAGTTTGACGCCATCCAGATATTCCTGGCAGGCCGTGTCGGCCAATATTTTCATCTGACGCCGGTAGAGTTCGCCCCAGATCGCATCTTCTTCGGGGCTGTAGTCGTAGAGGCCGTCCGGGCCGGGCAGTTTCGCGGTGTAGCTGCTTTCTTTGGTCATCGGCACTGATCCTCCCAGGAATGGCGCTATTTCTGCAATTATGCTCCGGGACGGGCGGATTTTCTTTTCTTTCGTGCCGGTTCTCGCCATAGTGCTGAAAAATATTCTCGACCCAGAGGGCAAAAATGAAAGAAACCGGGAACTTTCGCCGCAAGCTTTTGAAGCTCATCCAGGCCGATGGCAGCCTGTCGCTGGCAGATCTGGCAGAGAAGGCCGGCATGTCGCAAAGCTCCGCCTGGCGGAAGATCCAGGAATTGGAAGCCGACGGTGTTATCCGCAAGCGCGTGACGCTGCTCGACCCCGGCAAACTCGACCTCAAGCTCTGCGTGATCGCGCATGTCACGCTGGAGGATCACCACGAAGAGGCGGTCGCCTCCTTCGCTTCGGTGGTGCTGGAGCGGCCCGAAATTATGGAGTGCTACGCCTTGTCGGGCGCCTTCGATTACATGTTGAAGATCCGGGCCAGTGACGTCGAAAGCTACGAAGCCTTCATGACCCGTTACCTCATGCGCAACCCGCATGTGCGCACCGTGGTCTCGAGCTTCGTGCTGCGCGAGCTCAAATTCTCGACCGAACTGCCGCTTTGACGTTCGTCGCCAAATGGGTCGCCGATCGGTGACAACGGGAAATCAGCCCGCGCTGTCGCCGTGCCAGCTGCCGGGCATGCGCACCGGAAAGCCCTCGAAGGTCTTCAGCGTGTCGAGCACGATCGAGGTCTTCACGTGCTGCACCGACTCGTGCGGCAACAGAACGTCATTGACGAATTTGGAGAGGTCGGCGAGCCCGCGGGTCGCCACCTTCAGGTGATAGTCCATTTCACCGGTCAAAGCATAGGCTTCGAGAACCTCCGGCAGTCCGTTGATCAGTTGGGAGAAACGTTGGGCGTTGTCTCTGTTGTGGGTGGCAAGCGTCACAGAAATGACCACCAGCATGTCCAGACCCAGCTTTTCCCGATCGAGATAGGCCCGGTAGCTGCGGATATAGCCCTCGGCCTCCAGCCGCGTCCGCCGGCGCGAACATTGCGACGGTGACAGCGCGATCCGATCGCCCAGCTCGTTATTCGTCAGCCTGCCGTCCTTTTGCAGTTCCTGCAACAGGCGCAAATCCATTTTATCGAGCTGTTCATCCATTGCGGAATATCTCCAAAACACTCACGAACCGTGCATAATATCTTCCTGAGCCATGAAGAATGCAAGGATTTTGCACGCGTTTTGGGCCACACTTTGCGCAGTTAAACCCCAATCCCTTGGGAGGAGAAAATGGGCCCTTTCCCGCATGATGCGCCGCCATCCCAAATCACTGCCGACAACCCGGCCGGCACCGACGGTTTCGAATTCGTCGAGTTCGCGCATCCCGAACCTGAAAAGCTCAGCGAGCTCTTCACACGCATGGGCTATGCTGCCGTCGCCAAGCACAAGACGAAAGACATCACCGTCTGGCGCCAGGGCGACATCAACTATGTCATCAATGCCGAACCCGGCAGTCACGCCGCCCGCTTCGTCGAAAAGCACGGTCCTTGCGCTGCATCGATGGCTTGGCGTGTCGTCGACGCCAAACACGCTTTCGACCATGCGGTGTCGAAGGGCGCCGTTCCCTATGAAGGCGATGACAAGATGCTTGATGTTCCGGCAATTGTCGGTATTGGCGGCTCGCTGCTTTATTTCGTTGAGACCTATGGCGCCAAGGGATCGGCCTACGATGCCGAATTCGACTGGCTGGGCGAGCCTAACCCGCGCCCGGAAGGGATCGGCTTCTACTATCTCGACCACCTCACGCACAATGTCTTCCGCGGCAACATGGACAAGTGGTGGGATTTCTACCGCGAGCTGTTCAATTTCAAGCAGATCCACTTCTTCGACATTGACGGTCGCATCACCGGTCTGGTCAGCCGCGCCATCACCTCGCCCTGCGGCAAGATCCGCATTCCGCTGAATGAATCGAAGGACGACACCAGCCAGATCGAGGAATATCTGAAGAAGTACCGCGGCGAGGGCATCCAGCACATCGCCGTCGGCACCGAGGATATTTATGGGGCGACCGACCGGCTTGCCGACAACGGCCTGCGCTTCATGCCGGGTCCGCCGGAGACCTATTACGACATGTCCTATGAACGCGTGCACGGCCACAGTGAACCTATCGAGCGCATGAAGAAACACGGCATCCTCATCGACGGCGAAGGTGTGGTGAATGGCGGCATGACCAAAATCCTGCTGCAGATTTTCTCGAAAACCGTCATCGGCCCGATCTTCTTCGAATTCATCCAGCGCAAGGGTGACGAAGGTTTCGGCGAAGGCAATTTCCGCGCTCTTTTCGAGTCGATCGAGGCGGATCAGATCAAGCGTGGTGTCATCGGGACCGCAGCGGAGTAAACTCTGCAGCGCCTGCGTGTCTGAAAGGCACGCGGCGCCGGAGTTTTCGGGACTTGAGTTTTCGGGGGAGGAGTTGAGCAATGGACCAGACATCGATCCAGGCTTCCAGCGGTGGTGCGGCGGCGGCCGACCAACTGAAATATATGCCGGGCTTCGGCAACGACTTCGAAACCGAGTCGCTTCCCGGCGCTTTGCCGCAGGGCCAGAACAGCCCGCAGAAATGCAATTACGGCCTCTATGCCGAGCAGCTTTCCGGCTCGCCGTTCACCGCCCCGCGCGGAACGAACGAAAGGTCCTGGCTTTACCGCATTCGCCCGAGCGTGCGCCACACGCGGCGCTTTTCCAACGCTTCCTATCCGCTCTGGAAGACCGCGCCCTGCCTCGACGAGCATTCGCTGCCTCTCGGCCAGCTTCGCTGGGATCCTATCCCTGCGCCCGAGGTAAGACTCAATTTTCTGGAAGGGGTACGGACGATAACGACGGCAGGCGACGCCACGACCCAGGTGGGCATGTCGGCGCATGCCTATGTCTTCAACGAGGACATGGTCGATGACTATTTCTTCAACGCCGACGGCGAACTGCTGATCGTGCCGCAGCTCGGCGCCCTCAGGGTGTTCACCGAAATGGGCATCATGGATGTCGAGCCGCTGGAAATATGCCTCATCCCCCGCGGCATGATGTTCAAGATCCTCAGGACCGGCGAGCAGACGGCCTGGCGTGGTTACATATGCGAAAACTACGGCGCCAAATTCACGCTGCCGGAGCGTGGTCCGATCGGCGCCAACTGCCTGGCAAACCCGCGCGATTTCAAGACGCCTGTCGCCGCCTACGAGGACAAGGAGAAGCCCTGCCGCGTACATGTGAAGTGGTGCGGAAAATTCTATGTTACCGAGATCGGCCACTCGCCGCTCGACGTGGTGGCCTGGCACGGCAATTATGCCCCGTTCAAATACGATCTCAGGACATTCTCTCCGGTCGGCGCCATTCTCTTCGACCATCCCGATCCGTCGATCTTTTCGGTGTTGACCGCACCGACCGAAGATGCCGGCACCGCCAATGTCGATTTCGTGATCTTTCCGCCGCGCTGGCTGGTGGCCGAGCACACTTTCCGCCCGCCCTGGTATCACCGCAACATCATGAGCGAGTTCATGGGGCTGATCCATGGCCAGTACGATGCCAAGGAGGAGGGCTTCGTGCCGGGCGGCATGAGCCTGCACAACATGATGCTGCCGCACGGGCCGGATGCGCTCGCCTTCGAAAAGGCAGCCAATGCCGAGCTCAAACCGGTGAAGCTCGATCACACCATGGCCTTCATGTTCGAGACCCGATACCCGCAGCAACTGACGAAATACGCCGCCGAGCTGGAAACGCTGCAGGACGATTATCTCGAGTGCTGGGACGGGCTGGAACGCAAGTTCGACGGAACCCCCGGTATCAAGTGATAGCATCGGAATTGGCACATGAAACTTGCGACCTTGAAGGACTCCACCAGGGACGGCCGCCTCGTCGTCGTTTCCCGCGACCTGACCCGCTGCTCCGAAGTCGGCCATATCGCCCGCACGCTGCAGGCGGCCCTCGACGACTGGGAGCACGTGGCGCCGAGACTTGCAGGGATTGCCGAAGGCATCGAGACCGGCGCCCAGCCGACATTCCGCTTTCACGAGCATGACGCTGCGTCACCTCTCCCGCGGGCCTATCAATGGGCCGATGGCTCCGCCTACGTCAACCATGTCGAACTGGTGCGCAAGGCGCGCGGTGCCGAAATGCCGGCAAGCTTCTGGACCGATCCTTTGATGTATCAGGGCGGTTCGGATGGTTTCCTTGCGCCGCGCGATCCGATCGTGATGGCAGACGCCGCTTACGGGATCGACATGGAGGGAGAGGTCGCCGTCATCACCGGCGACGTCGCCATGGGATCGGACCCGCAGGCGGCGCGCGATGCCATCCGCCTGGTGATGCTCGTCAACGACGTCTCGCTGCGCGGCCTGATCCCCGACGAGCTGGCCAAGGGGTTCGGATTCTTCCAGTCCAAGCCAGCCTCGGCCTTTTCGCCGGTTGCGGTGACGCCGGACGAGCTCGGAGACGCCTGGGATGGCGGCAAGCTGCATCTGCCGCTGCTGGTCAGCCTGAACGGCAAGCCTTTCGGCAAGGCCAATGCCGGCATCGACATGACCTTCGATTTCGGCCAGCTGATCGCCCATGCCGCCAAAACCCGCAATCTTGCGGCCGGAACGATCATCGGCTCGGGAACGGTTTCCAACAAGCGGGAGGGCGGCCCGGGCCGACCGGTCGAAGATGGCGGCGACGGCTATTCCTGCATCGCCGAAATCCGGATGATCGAGAGGATCGAAACTGGCTCGCCGAAAACCCCCTTCATGCAGTTCGGCGACCAGGTCCGCATCGAGATGAAGGACCGTGCCGGCCATTCGATCTTCGGGGCGATCGAGCAGACTGTCGAACGCTCTGGAGGAGAGGGGCCGCGATGAGCGAGGTCGTTCTTTACGACTATTGGCGATCGTCGGCGAGCTATCGCGTCCGCATCGCGCTCAACCTGCTTGACATCGACTACAGGACGGTGCCGGTCAATCTGCTGGAGGCAGCCCACAGGAAGCCGGACTATCTCTCGCTCAACCCGCAGGGGCTGGTGCCGACCCTGGTGATCGACGGACAAGTTCTGACCCAGTCGCTTGCCATCATCGAATATCTGGCCGAGCTGCGCCCGGAAGGTGGATTGCTGCCAGGAGACAGCGCCGGCCGCCAGCATGTGCGCGCGCTGGCCTATGCGGTCGCCATGGATATCCATCCGATCTGCAACCTGCATGTCGTGGCGCATCTGATTGAAGTGACCGAGAAGGCCGAAGCCCGCGAGGAATGGATGCAGCATTTCATCGCCGACGGACTTGGCAAGCTGGAGGCGATGATCGATGGCGCCGGCGGAGCCTTCAGCTTCGGCGATGCGCCGACGATGGCCGACCTCTGCCTTGTCCCGCAAGTCTACAACGCTCGCCGCTGGGGCGTCGATCTCACGGATTTCAAACGCATCGTCGATATCGATGCCCGGTGCGCCGAACTGCCGGCCTTCCAGGCGGCGCATCCCGACTGCGCAAAGCCGTGACGTCACCGCCCGGGTACAGCGCATCAGGCTGCGGCCCGGCGATTGGACGGAGAGACTAGGCGTCCCGCCACGACGGGAATGTCGAGGCCTGGCCCAGCCGCTTGCCCGTTTCATCGATAAGCTGCCAGACGGTCACCTTCTCGATCCAGAAACGGCGCCCCGATTTGGCGATCCTGACGCCGCGGCCATTCTCGACAAAACCATCGCGGGTCACGCTATCCAGCAGCCGCTGACGCTCGGCGCGGTCCGGCTGCTCGGCCGAAAGCCGCGACGGCAGCGAGACGAATTCATCCCAGCCATATTCGAAGCATGTCTGCGCAGTGCGGTTCGCGTAGATGAAACGCGGGTCGGGCAGGGTATTGTGCGCGAGGACGACGAAGGGTGCATCGTGGTAAAGCCAATCCGGCCCCTGTCTGTCCTGGACAAGGCGACGGCCGACAATGCGTTGGTAGCTTCCGGTCAGGAGGGAGAAAAAATCGAGATCGCTGCTCAGGTCGAGGGCGTGATTGTCGTAGGGAGAAGTCACGAAAGGCCTCGCTGCTCAAATGCTTTGGTGCAGGCGACATAGCCGATATTCACTGCACAGGTCCATAATGCTTTGCGAAACGAGACGCTTCCCAGCGAAGGCCGGCATTTACCTTGTCTCAACACTTCTGATTGTGACGCTTGCCAGAAGATCGCCTGTTGTGCATTGATCTTAGGCTGCTGGGGTAGCTATCAACATTCTCTGCGAAGCTATTGTTCTTGAGACCGTAATCGGCGTCGGCAGTCGCCGATGAGTCGAGCTTCACGGGCAGGTGATTTCATCATCCGGCTATACAGAGCTGCCAAGCTATGCTGCGAATGACGACAGGGGAAATACAGGTGCTCGAGGGCTGGGGAAGAATGCGGAAATCCGTCTGGTTGATATCGATGCTGCTGGCGTTCGTCGCCTTGTTCGGAGAGGCGCATGCGGAAATTTCCTACCAACGTCTGGACGGCGCGCCGGGAGAGCGCGGTCTGGGGATAAAGGGCGTGTTCGAATTCTCCGACGATCCGACGAAGCTTGTCGACGAATACAAGCAGTACCGACCGGACTACATCACCTTTGACTCACCCGGTGGAAACGTTGACACTGCAATCAAGTTCGGCCGCGCTATCCGCGCGCTGAATGCAAGAACAATCCAGATCAGAGCTAAGGAATGTGCATCGGCTTGCGCCTTCGCCTTCGTCGGTGGCGTTGAAAGGTTTGCCGAGCCGGGCTCCATCGGCGTGCATCGGGCTTCCCTATCCGGCGATGGCGCCACGGACAGCAAATTGGCAGTCTCGACCGTTCAAGGGGTGACCGGCGAGATCATCGGATATCTTACCGACATGGGCGTAAGCCCCAATCTGCTGCAGCTCAGCCTGTCGATCGACAGTTCCGACATCAGGTATCTCACCGCTGCGGAAATGCGCGACTGGAACATCAACACGCCCGAGAACATGCCCTCGGCCCAGGAAAGCGCGTCGCCGCCGTCGGACGCCGCGCAGGTGAGCGCAACACCCGCCGACATGCCGTCAGACTCGAGCGATTCCGAGGAGGCCGGCGCATCCGAACCCGGCGACCTGACCACGGAGGCGGTTGATTTCGTCAACCGATACAATGACGAATGGTCGAAAGACAGTGCCTCGGCGTTGGCCTTCATGAGCGGCGTCTATGCGGACGAGGTCTCCTTCTTCGGAACCTCGGTCGACAAAGACGTCATCCTGAAGGACAAGGCGACCTTCGCGCAACGCTGGCCGGAGCGCGTCTACAGCGTCAAGCCCGGCTCCGTGACTGCGAGCTGTGCCGGAAAATGCGAAATGTCAGGAATTGTCGAGTGGTTTGCCCGCAACAAGAACACGGGTAAGACGTCCTCGGGGATGGCGGAGTTCTCTTACGTGTGGAACACGGCCTCTCTGCAGATCGAGTCCGAGACCGGCAAGGTGCTCGCCACGGACAAGGCAGCCAAGGCGCCGGATCGGTTGATTGATCAGTGGATAGGGCTGGACGACATCTGCCGCGGCAGCACCGATCGTTACGGCATCGCGACGGAGCGGGCCTGCAAACGGCGCGACGCGCTCGGTCCGCTGCTTGATCGTGTTGACTGGTGCTACGGCCATGACGGCGAAGCCGGAATGGACTGGGCGTGGCACAAATGCGATGCCAACTCCCTGAGGTATGGCAAGTAGATATCGCCGGTCCGCCGATAGGGTGCGGCAGTTGCTGGGCAAGCGGCATCTCTAACACTTTCAATGTACATATCCTGCTGTCCCGAAAATCGTTCCGATTTTCCGGCCGACGCGCTAGCAGCCGTCAAGCGCCTTGATCCTGGAAACCAGGGTCTTGCCAAACACGTAGGTGGTCTGGACGTCGGCGCGACCCTTGCAGCGACGGCCCTCATTGGTGACGTATTCGTAGGAAACCCGGACATCATCACTGCCGCGCAGCGCCGTGCCTGTCAGTTTGAGCGGCTGCGACATCGCGCCGAAGAAGGCGTGGATTGATGCTTCATTGAAAGGCCCCTGGCCACGCTTTTCCGGAATGACCAGCGCCGAGGCGGTTTCACCATCGGCTGCTGCGAGCGCGGAGTAAAAAGCCGTCACCGTGCGCATGGGATCGTGCGGAAACGTCTTGCCCGCCTCGGACGCCGGATCAGGTCCGTCCTCATCAACCGCGTCGTAGGTAATGCCCACGGCCTGAGCCTTAGCGGCCGTCAGCCACGCGATGCCTTCAGGCGGTGCCGACGTCACGTAGGCGATGGCGGTGTCGGATAATCCCAACTGGTTGAGGTAGGCTCCGACCAGGGCATTGGCGACGCCGCTCTCGCTGGCCTTGCCGTCCACCACGCGATAGGCGGCATGGAAGCCGATATTGGATTCGGGCTGCAGAAACCGCTGCGACCCGGCAAGCCAGGTGAGGGCGCAGGCTGACGCGCACAAGGCCCCCGGCGGGGTCGCCGTGGCAAAGCCTCGAAGGCGAATGGCCCGCCCGATCTCGATCCCGGCTTTGAGATCCCCGCCCTCGCTGTTCAAAAACACAAGGGCCTTGCTGGAGGCGGCGGCCAGGTTTCTGAAGACGATTTCGTCACCGTCGTTCAAGACGCCCGTGACCGAGATCAGGTCCGTGTCGCCTTCCAACGGTTCTCGCGTGATCTCCGCTGCGGACAGAGGAAACGCGCATAGAAACAACAACCCAGCCACGATGTGACGCATCGATTCCCCCACTCTTGCTGGTGTTATTGAACATCGCGAGGGATGTTTTGCAAGACTGATCGAGCAACCCTGCAGAGGGCTTGGCCTGCGGATCGAAGTGAAAGAGGCGGACGCCGACCTCGGGGTAATTCCGCTATGACATTTAGCTGCCAGCGAACCCGGCCCGAAAGGAAACATGTTCACGGACGTGCGCACTGATCTTGAATGCGCTCGTTATTGTTGATGTCCTGCCAGCCGCGTTTACGCGCTGCGTTTCCACGCGAGCATAACCTGTGGCTCCGCTTACGTGAGCCGGGCACGCTTGCACGTTCGCCGGCTCGCAGGATACCATTATCAGGCGATCGCGCCGCCGTCCGCAGTAAGGGTCGCACCCGTGATCACGGCAGCGGCGGGGCTTGCCAGGAATACCACGGCGTTCGCTATCTCCCTCGGTTCGCCGTAGCGTCCCAGCGACGTCAGGCTTCGCTGGAAATCGGCAGCCGCGCCGTCGGCGGGGTTCGAATCCGTATCTGTCGCACCAGGCTGAACGAGGTTTACGGTGATGCCGTTTGGCCCTAGTTCGCGGGATAGCCCGCGGGTAAACGAGGTCAAAGCCGCCTTCGACATCGCGTACGGTGTTATCCCAGGGAAAGGAACGCGCTCGCCGAGTGCGGAGCCGATCGTGACGATACGACCGCCATCGCGCAGATGCGGAATTACAGCCTTTGCGAACAGCACCGGCGCACGAACGTTGACGTCCATCACCGTTTGATATTCTTCCAGGTTCAAATCGGCGATGTTCCCCGCATGGCCAATGGCTGCGCTGTTGACAAGGATGTCCAGCCCGCCCAGCTTCGCCACGGCTTCTTCTACCGCACGAGCGATGGCCTGCGGGTCGGCACTGTCAGCCTGGATGGCGGCGGCGCGGCGGCCATGGCTTTCAATGGACCTGACAACCGCCTCGGCTTTCTCGGTCGAGCGATGGTAGGTGAACGCCACGTCGGCGCCGCTGTCGGCAAGAGCCACAGCGATAGCCGCGCCGATGCCACGAGAGCCGCCGGTTACCAGGGCGCGCCTTCCACTCAAATCAATCATGTGGGTCGATTCCTTTCATCCCCGTCGGGTCAAGACGCCGCAGATTTGCGGAGCCTCCTGACAGGTTGTTCGGCTTATCTGATGCGCCAGGTGCGCCTCTTGAAGTGACGGGGATTGCGACAGCATGTTGCGCGAAGCGGAACAGCGCCCCGACGTCTCTTCTTTACGAGCCGGAATCGAAGCACTCGATCAGCATCTCCGTCAGCACACGAACTTTTCGGGAGGGGTGCTGTGCGGGAGGTCTGACGACGAAGATGCCGGCGGTGGGCGGTGGGTAACGCGTCATCACCTCGACGAGCGTACCAGTGGCGATATGCTGATCAGTGAGGCCGTCTGGAAGTCTGGCAATGCCGATCCCTTCCAGCGCGGCCGCTAGGAGCGCAACGCCGTTGTCGGCCTTGAAGCGTCCTTGCGGCCTAATGTTCAGGACTTGGTCGCCATCCGCGACCTGCCAGACTTCCGTCCCCTGCATAAGAGCCTGATGATTGAGAAGCTCGTCTGGCGTCTCGGGTGCCCCGTTCGCCGCTACATAGGCCGGGCTTGCTACGAACTTTCCATAGAGCGGCCCGACGCGTCTCGCGACGAGATTGGAATCCGGGAGGTATCCGACCCGAATGGCGCAGTCGAAACCTTCCGTAATCAGATCGACGAAGCGGTCGGTGTAGCACGAGTAGACATGCAGTTGCGGGTGTCGACGCGCCATTTGAGCTAGCACCGGGGCGAAGTGCGTCGGACCAAACGAAAGAGGTGCTGCAACTCGCAGTCTGCCGCGGAGCTCGCCGGCGGGCAGGATCGTCTCGCGCGCCGCATCGATCTCGGCCGAGATCCTGGCGGCATAATCTCGAAAAGTGGCGCCTTCCTCGGTGAGCGCGATTCCTCGCGTCGTTCGTGAGAGAAGCTGTGCACCAAGCTCGGCCTCTAGCCGAGCGATGCGCCTGCTGACCATCGATTTGGAGATGCCAAGGCGTTGCGCGGCAGGTGTCACGCCACCCGCGTCGGCAACTTCCACGAAGGTTCTGATATCCTCTATTTCCATCCGGTGTTCCCCATTCTGCAACACAGCTCGCTTTCTCCGAGGGCTACCGCATCATTGGTGGCGATGACAAGGTCTTCGTGCCTCCGAACGGAGCGTTCACATGTGTTTCGACGAACCGCCAACCAAGGATATTCCATGACCTTTCGCAACGGCCTCAACTCCCTTATCCGCCCCGAGGATTCGGTGCTCGTCCTCATCGACCATCAACCCTACCAGATCGCGAACGTGAACAGCCACGAGCCCACCATGGTGGTCAACAACACGGTCGGTCTGGCGAAGGCGGCTAAGGCCTTTGACGTCCCGACGATTCTCACCACGGTGATCGCGGAGCGCGGCGGCAACCTGTTCCCACAGATCGCCGACGTTTTCCCCGGCCAGGAAATCATCGACCGGACGTTGATCAACACCTGGCAGGACCCGAAGGTTGTCGACGTCGTGAAAGCGACCGGCCGCAAGCAACTGATCATCGCAGGCCTCTGGACGGAGGTATGCGTCGCCATGCCGGCAATTCAGGCAGCCGGCGAGGGCTGGGAAGTCACCGTGATTACAGACGCCTCGGGAGCAGTTTCGGTTGAGGCGCACCAAATCGCGATTCAACGCATGATCGCAGCCGGCGTCAACATGATGACTTGGCTGGCGCTTGCAGCCGAATGGCAGCGGGACTGGGCCCGTGCCGAGCGGGCGGCAAAGTTAACGGACATCATCGTCCAGCATTCAGGCGGTAGCGGGATTGCATATCTGTGGGAGCAGCAGTTGCTCAACACGGCGGCACCAAAGGCTGGCGCAGGAGTATAATCCGACGTAAACGGAGAGTGGGATGCGCTCTGTCGCAGCTTGCTCTCCCTCTACGAACGCAGATCAGGCCACAAGGAGGATGTAGTACATGAGCTGGAACCCGGCGATCGAACCCGGATGCCCTGACAAGGTCGGAACGGACGCAATCGAAACGCTGATCGTCCCACGAGCCCGCGACCTGGGAGGCTTCGAAGTCCGGCGCGCTCTGCCCGCGCCGAACCGACAGATGGTCGGTCCGTTCATCTTCTTCGATCAGGCGGGCCCTGCCGAATTCCTAACCGGGCAGGGCGTCGACGTTCGGCCCCATCCGCACATCGGTCTCGGCACAGTCACCTATCTCTACCGCGGCGACTTTCATCATCGGGACAGCACCGGCGCGGACCAGATCATAAGGCCGGGTGAGTTGAACTGGATGGTCGCGGGCAGGGGCGTATCGCATTCGGAGCGCACGAGCGCCGCGGCACGAACCGGTCCGAACAGCTTGTTTGGAATCCAGACATGGCTGGCCCTGCCTGAAAGTCATGAGGATGTGACGCCCTCATTCGAGCATTATGGCGAGACTGCGCTTCCGATGATCGAGGACAAGGGCGTCTCGGCGCGACTGATCTTGGGCAACGCCTACGGCGAGCATGCCCCGGCCAGAATGTTTTCGGAGACCTTCTACGCCGACGTCAAGCTGGAGCCGTCGGCGCGTCTGCCAATGCCCGACGACCATGAAGACCGGGCGATCTACATCGTCGAAGGTTCGATCTCCGTGGCCGGGCAGGAATTCGGCACCATGCAGATGATGGTGTTCCGTCCCGGAGATCGGATTATGGTGGCGGCAGGCGAGCAGGGCGCGCGCATCATGATCCTCGGCGGCGCCACGTTCTCCGGACCCAGATACATTTGGTGGAATTTCGTTGCCTCGTCGATGGAACGTATCGAAGAGGCGAAGTCGGAGTGGCGGGCCGGAAAGTGGGGCCAGGGTCGCTTTGACCTCCCGATTGACGATCGCTCTGAGTTCATTCCTCTTCCGGACTGACCGCAAGTCGCCTTTCCGGGCGAACCATGTCGCGGCGAGAGTAGCCAGGTACGGGAGGAATTCGTGCAGAAGAGAAACGACGGACTGGGCGGGGTGGATGAGGCACTGTTCCTCGCTATCGATGAAGCGGTGGATCAAGCCGTGCGCGCAGGCGGGGCCGAGCTACAGTCAGCTGGCTTCCGCACCTCGCCGCACGAATACTTCAGCGACGCTTCGCCACCTCTTCATGCGTCTATGCCGTGCCGATGTGCGGACCTATAGGGGAGGAGACCCTGACGTCTCTTGGAAATCCTCTATGCCGGCCGCAACGTCGCCCGCCGATGGGAAAATGGATCAGGTCCGGCTAGCATCGACCCGCGAGAAAAAAGAACGCGACGAGGATATCGAGAGAGACCAGAGCGAACGGCGGCAGTTGGCCATCTCCGCGCAGACGTTCGTGCCCTGGTGGAACATGTACGTGCCGCGGACCCGGAGATCGACGGCCGGCTGCGGGCTGCGGTCGAAGCCCGCGTCGTCGAGCTCGACGGCGGCTCCGATACAGATCGTGCGTTCATCGAAAGCACTAGAAATTAGCTCTCGTACTTCACCAAGGCGCCCGAGGGTGACTAAATCGGCACCGGAAATCGTCGAAGGGAAGCCATGTCACAAGACAATTCCGGCAACGATCCTGCCGAAACGCAGATCGCCGACGTCATTGAGCAGGCTGATAAGGCGCTATCGATCGCAATCCTAGCCGCTCTGCAAGAAGCCAGAAATCTGGCTGCCGAAGGCATGTCAGCTATAGGAAAGGAAGGGGCGGCGCCGGCACTCGAGTATTTCGCTGCCGTCGTTCATCAACGCATGTACTGCCTGATGTGCGGGGGGATCCGGACACCTTGGAGGGAGGCAACCCCGATATTGCATACCACGTCATCCGCAACAGCCAGAACATTGCCAAGCGTTACTGGTCGGCTGACATTGACATTTACCCGGAGAGAGAAGGTGAGAAGCGTCGGTAGGCGGTTGCCCGCCCAGCAGTGACGTTCCGCCTCATGAAACCTCAGTTGGCGTCATTGCCCGCGAGCTTGTCCATGTGGAACTAAGCGCAACCGGCATAATCGAGGATCCAGCAACGGTTCCCTTTGCGCACGGGCTTCGTCATGTTCTGGGCGTCGTGGTACATCTCGACCTCTGCGCCGAGCAGTTGCTTCAGATCGAACTGTGACAGATGATCCTTGGTGAGAAGGTGGAGTTCGCAAACCGAATCGACATCGGACTCTTAGTCGCCCGTGAGCGGCCGGATAGCGGGGCCAACCCTGAAGGACTCCCGGCAGTAAACCTGCGGGTCGAGGTGTCGAACTGAACTCCTTCGCCGTGTCCCCAGCCACCGAACGACTTGAAGTTGCGATCTGCTTGCTCGTACCGGTGCTCGGGGATTTCGAGTTCGGCGATCATCGCTTCCAGAAATGCTTCGATCGTTCGATATGCACGTTCGTCACTTCGACCTCACTCGTACGCGCGAACTTCTCATTTATTGCAACCCCAGCGTTTCTTCGTGTTCTGTTCCTCTGACTACAACTTTCAGGCGGCGTGGTCCGCCTGAAAGTTGTTTTTTGTTTCTGTCCAATAGCGCTTTAGTTGGAACAATCCCGCCAAACGGCCCCCGAAGATTGTTTCAATGGACGTGACATGAGCTGTGTATGCAGCCCGCTCAGCTGCACCCGCTCGTCGCCCCACACGTGTCGCACTTCTCGCAAGTGCCGTTCCGCACCATCGTGAAGTTCTGGCACTCCGAGCACATGTTGCCGGTATAGCCCTGCATGATCGAGCGCTGACGGCGTTCGGCTTCCACCTTCTTGGCTTCGGTCTTGGCCGTAGCCGCATCGGCTGCCGCCTTGTCGGAGAAGAGGGCGGTGGCGTCGCTGGTGATTTCCTCAGTCACCTCTTCGGCGATCTCTTCGGCCAGTTCCTTGGCGCGCTCCTCGTAATCGCGCTTGAAGGCGACGATTTCGGAGGTGGAGATGGCGACTGTCGGTTCCAGCTTGCGGGCCGCACTGCCGGCAAAGGCTGTGACCGTGCCGGTGGAAGCGGCCCGGGCAGGGGCTGCGGTGGCGGCCCCCTTGGGTTCGCCCGCCTGGCGTTCGCCGCCGGTGCCGGACACCAGCGTCGGCTTGTAGCCGCGGGTCCAGCCGGTCGACAGCAGGTTGGTCTTGCCTTCCTGGATGCCCTTGCCGAGTGCGGTATTGGAGAAGTCCGACGTATCGACATGGGCGAGGTCATGACGGCCGAGATAGGAGACGGCAAGCTCGCGGAAGACGTAGTCGAGGATCGAGGTGGCGTTCTTGATCGCGTCGTTGCCGATGACCATGCCGGCCGGCTCGAACTTGGTGAAGGTGAAGGCCTCGACATATTCCTCGAGCGGCACGCCATATTGCAGGCCGAGCGAGATGGCGATGGCGAAATTGTTCATCATCGCACGGAAGGCAGCACCTTCCTTGTGCATGTCGATGAAGATCTCGCCGAGACGGCCGTCGCCGAATTCGCCGGTTCTGAGATAGACCTTATGTCCGCCGACGGCGGCCTTCTGGGTATAGCCCTGACGGCGGTTCGGCAGCTTCTCGCGTTCGCGCGAGACACGTTCGATCACCCGCTCGATGATCTTCTCGGTGATGGTGACTGCCTGGGCGGCGACCGGCGCCTGCAGCAGTTCTTCCAGCGCTTCCTCGTCGTTCTCATCCTCGATCAGCGAGGCGTTGAGCGGCTGCGACAGCTTGGAGCCGTCGCGATAGAGCGCGTTGGCCTTGAGGCCAAGCTTCCAGGAGAGCAGGTAGGCGTTCTTGCAATCCTCGACGGTCGCCTCGTTCGGCATGTTGATCGTCTTGGAAATCGCGCCGGAGATGAAGGGCTGGGCGGCCGCCATCATGCGGATATGGCTTTCCACCGAGAGATAGCGCTTGCCGATCTTGCCGCAGGGATTGGCGCAATCGAAGACGGGCAGATGCTCGGTCTTCAGGAAGGGCGCGCCTTCCAGCGTCATCGCACCGCAGACATGGATGTTGGCCGCTTCGATGTCCTTCTTCGAGAAGCCCATATGGTCGAGCAGGCTGAAGCTCATGTCGGCAAGCTGTTCGTCGGAAACCTTCAGCGTCTCCTTCAGGAAGTCGGCGCCGAGCGTCCACTGGTTGAAGACGAACTTGATGTCGAAGGCGCTCTTCAGCGCCGCGTTGACGGCTTCCACCTTCTCGTCGGTCAAGCCCTTGGCCTTCAGCGTCGACGGATTGATCGCCGGTGCCTGGTTCAGGTTGCCATGGCCGACGGCATAGGCCTCGATCTCTGCAATCTGGCTCTCGGAATAACCGAGCGTGCGCAGCGCGTCCGGCACGGCGCGGTTGATGATCTTGAAGTAGCCGCCGCCGGCGAGCTTCTTGAACTTGACGAGGGCGAAGTCGGGCTCGATGCCGGTCGTGTCGCAATCCATGACGAGACCGATCGTGCCTGTGGGCGCGATGACCGAGACCTGGGCATTGCGGTAGCCATGCTGTTCGCCAAGCTCGAGCGCCTTGTCCCAGGCCGATTTGGCATGGGCGGCAAGATCCTGATCCGGGTTTTCCGAATGGATCAGCGCGACCGGGTCGATCGACAGCGCCTCATAGCCGGAGGTTTCGCCGTAAGCGGCGCGGCGATGGTTGCGGATGACCCGCAGCATGCTTTCGCGGTTCGGCGCGAAGTTCGGGAAGGGGCCGAGCTCGGCAGCCATTTCGGCCGAGGTCGCATAGCAGATGCCGGTCATGATCGCGGTCAGCGAACCGGCGATGGCGCGGGCCTCGGCGGAGTCATAGGGAATGCCCGACGACATCAGCAGGCCGCCGATATTGGCATAGCCGAGGCCGAGCGTGCGGTATTCGTAGGAGAGTTCGGCAATGCGCTTCGACGGAAACTGCGCCATCATCACCGAGACTTCGAGCACGACGGTCCACAGGCGAACGGCATGTTCGTAGTCGGCGATATTGATGCGCTTGGTGGCCTTGTCCTTGAACTGCAGGAGGTTCAGCGAGGCGAGGTTGCAGGCGGTGTCGTCGAGGAACATGTATTCCGAGCACGGGTTCGAGCCGCGGATCGGGCCGCCGGCGGGCGACGTGTGCCAGTCGTTCATCGTCGTGTTGAAGTGGATGCCCGGATCGGCCGAGGCCCAGGCGGCGTAGGAAATGGTTTCCCAGAGATCGCGCGCCTTCAGCGTCTTCATCACCCGGCCGTCCTTGCGGGCGGTCAGCTTCCATTCGCCGTCATTTTCGACGGCGCGCAGGAAGTCGTCCTTGATCGAGACGGAGTTGTTGGAGTTCTGGCCGGAGACCGTGAGATAGGCTTCCGAATCCCAATCCGTGTCGTAGGTCTTGAATTCGAGATCCTTATAACCCTGGCGGGCGAACTGGATGACGCGCTGGACGTAATTCTCCGGAACCTGGTCCTTCTTGGCGGCGCGAATTTCGCGCTTCAGGGCAGGGTTCTTGGCCGGATCGAAGCAATCGCCGTTGTCGCCGCCTTCGCAATTGAAGCAGGCCTTCATGATCGCCTTCAGGTGCTTGGCAACGATCTTCGAGCCGGTGACGAGGGCGGCAACCTTCTGCTCTTCCTTGACCTTCCAGTTGATGTATTCCTCGATATCGGGATGGTCGATGTCGACGACCACCATCTTGGCGGCGCGGCGCGTCGTGCCGCCCGACTTGATGGCGCCGGCGGCACGGTCGCCGATCTTCAGGAAGCTCATCAGGCCGGAGGAGCGGCCGCCGCCGGAAAGCTTTTCGCCTTCGCCGCGCAGCATCGAGAAGTTGGAGCCGGTGCCGGAGCCGTATTTGAACAGGCGCGCTTCACGCACCCAGAGATCCATGATGCCGCCTTCGTTGACGAGGTCGTCTTCGACCGACTGGATGAAGCAGGCATGCGGCTGCGGATGTTCGTAGGCCGACTTGGACTTGGTCAACTTGCCGGTGAAGGGATCGACGTAGAAATGGCCCTGGCCGGGGCCGTCGATGCCATAGGCCCAGTGCAGGCCGGTGTTGAACCACTGCGGCGAGTTCGGCGCGACGCGCTGGGTGGCGAGCATATAGGCAAGCTCGTCCTTGAAGGCTGCCGCATCTTCCTCCGAAGAGAAATAGCCGCCCTTCCAGCCCCAGTAGGTCCAGGTGCCGGCGAGACGATCGAAGACCTGGCGCGCATCGACTTCGGAACCGGTCTGCTCGTCCTTGGGCAGGTTTTTCAGCGCGGCATCGTCGGGAACGGAGCGCCACAGGAAGGAAGGAACGTCGTTTTCCTCGACCTTCTTCAGCCGGGTGGGAACGCCGGCCTTGCGGAAATACTTCTGGGCCAGAACGTCGGTTGCGACCTGGGAGAACTGCGCGGGAACATCGATATTCTCGAGGCGGAACACGATCGAGCCGTCGGGGTTTTTGATCTCGCTCGTCGCCTTGCGGAATTCAATATCCGCATAGGCGCCTTGGCCGGCCTTCGTGAAACGACGTTCGATGCGCATAGTCTTGACCTCGCGTTGGCGCCTGTCCCCAGGGCGCAAAATTCCTATCCGGCGGCACATTCAGTCGTGCAGCCAGTCTCGTTTCCGTATCGTGACAGGGGTGTCGTCCGGAGATGTCCTTCCTGTATCTTGTGGTGATGGTGGCTGCAAACACTAAATATAGTATTAACAGCTTATTATCGCCAGTCCCGATGTCACTTTTTTTGGAGGCTGAAAACTGCGCAGAGATCCCCTCGGGCCCGAACCGATTCCGGCGCAATGCCCTGATTCTGCGTCTTGTTTTTCAAAGGGAACCGGGCTCGTTACCTCCGGTTCTGTCGCCGCCGCAACATCAGGAGCAGTAAAGTTTGAAACTGCTGATTCCGTCAAGGGCTGGTTTTTAATTGAATGGTAACCACAACATCTTGTGGATGCACCTGTGGAGATTGGGGAAAGCCGGGGAGCGCTGAAAATACAATGACTTGCAGGCGTCGCCGGCTCAGGAGAATGCCGCAGCGGCAAAAAAGCGTCCCGCGGCAAATCTTGTGATGGCATTTCCGGCGCAAATGCGCATGGCGATTCGCAGGCGAATTCAGCGCTGTTGAAGTGCGCCGGCGAGGACCGGCGCACCTTCGATTGTCGCGATCAGCGCGCGCCCTTGGCGATCGGCTCCTGATAGGTGAAGCCCATGTCCCAGGGGAAGTAGATCCAGGTATCCTGGCTCACCTCGGTGATGAAGGTGTCGACGGTCGGCACACCCTTCGGCTTGGCATAGACGCAGGCGAAATGCGCCTTGGGCAGCATGGTGCGCACCTGCGCGGCGGTCTTGCCGGTATCGGTGAGGTCGTCGACGACGAGCACGCCTTCGCCGCCGTTTTCCGCAAGCTCGGGCGCAATTCCCTTGAGCAGCACCATGTCGCCCTGGTTCACATAATCATGATAGGAGGCGATGCAGACGGTCTCGATCAGGCGGATGTTCAGTTCGCGCGAGATGATCGCGGCCGGAACGAGGCCGCCGCGGGTGATGCAGACGATCGCCTTGAACGTCTGGTCGAGGCCGGCAAGCCGCCAGGCAAGGGCGCGCGCATCGCGGTGGAACTGATCCCAGGAAACGGGAAAGGCTTTATCGGGAAGGGACATCGGGCTGCTCCGCGGCATGATAGAGATGACACGCCGTTTGCCGGCGACCGGACGGGCTTGCGGCGGCGATCGGCGAAACAGGAAATCGCGCGAGCCGGAACTGCGCGAAATCGGCCGAGGCTCGAAGCCCTCATCGGTCGCTGCAATTAGCGGGATTTGCCGGCAAAAGGCAAGAGCGCCGATCCTTGCGGCAGGCGGTCATCGCGACAACAGCGTCAGCGCCGTCATCGATTGCAGCAAGCTCTTCGTCGTGCCGCCGAAGATCATCTGCCACAGCCATGAATGCGCATGCGCGCCCATGACCAGGAGGTCGATGCTGTCGTCCGAAAGCCGGTTTTCGATGACATGCGAGGTATTTCTGTCCACGCTTCGGGCCGTCGAAAGCGTCGTCTTCACGCCGTGGCGGGCCAGTGTCGCGGCGATCTCGGCGCCTGTGGTCATCGATGAATGCGGCGCCGTCTCGGCCGGATCGACCGAAAAGATCTCCACCGCCTCGGCCGCCTTCAGGAACGGCAGCGCGTCGAAGGTTGCGCGCGCCGCCTCCTTCGAGCCGTTCCAGGCGATCAGCACGCGTTTGATCGGCTTCGGCTGGCGGATGATATAGGGGATCATCAGCACCGGCCGGCCGGTTTCGAAGAGGAAACTGTCGAGATCGACATGGCTGTCGGACGGGTTGGCCGGATCGGCTTGTGACGCAATCAAAAGATCGGCGCTGCGCGCGCTGTCGATCAGCGGCGCCGAGCCGTAGCCGGTCGATGTGGCGAAGCTGCGCCATTCGGAGGAGGCGCCGGCGGCCTGCGCTATGGCGCGGAATATGCCCTCGACGGCGGTCGTTTCGCTATGCGCCATGTCCTGCAGCGCCTGCACGGCAACCGGATCGGGGATTTCCATCGGCGCCACCAGCGGCACGGCGGAGATGTTTTCGGCATGCAGTCCGATGACATGAGCGCCGCTTTCGGCGGCAATGGCAAAGGCGAAATCGGCAACGGCGGCGCTGTTGTCTCTGGTATCGAGAATGGCGAGAATGGTTTTGTAAGACATATCAATTCTCCTTGCGCTGAAATGGCTGGCGCGAGGGAGGCAATGCACCCGGACCGTTCTCCTGTTCCTTGACTGATATCAAGGATGGCCACCCGTGCTGTCCTCAAGCCTCGGCGGAAGGGTTTTCGACGACCTCCTTTTTTCGGCGGATGGCGTCGATCATCGCATGCACCTCGGCGCCGGCCGCATCGATCGCCGCCTGCGCGCGGCCGCGCACGACGATCTCGGTCGAAAATTTCTGGCCGATATATCTAGGGTAGGAACCGATGCTGGTGTCCGGCTGGGCTTTCTGAATCGCGGCAAGCGGCGTGCCGATATCGCCTTCGCCGTAAGGGCAGGCGATGGCGAGCGAGAGCACCGGCGTACCGGTTCGAAGCGTCGGCAGCACATTGTCGACCATCGCCTGGAAGACCTGCGGCACGCCGGCCATGACATAAACATTGCCGATGATGAAGCCCGGCGCGGTCGAGACCGGATTGGCGATATGGGCAGCCCCGCGCGGCATGCGCGCCATCCGCTGGCGCGCCTCGGTGAATTCCATTTCGCGGCGACGGTACATCTCGGCAAGCAGCGTCATCGCCGTTTCGTCGTGTTCGCAGGGCAGGCCGAACGCCTTGGCGATCGCATCGGCGGTGATATCGTCATGCGTCGGCCCGATGCCGCCCGAGGTGAAGACATAGTCATATCGGGCGCGAAGCGCGTTCAGCGCCTCGACGATCGCCTTCTCGTCGTCGGCGACGATGCGCACCTCCTTGAGATCGATGCCGGAAAGCGTAAGGAGCTCGGCGAGGTGGCCGATATTCTTGTCCTTGGTGCGGCCGGAAAGCAGCTCGTCGCCGATGGCGAGCATGGCGGCGGTGACGACGGTGTCATGGCTCATGGGGTGTTCCGTGATGTGAGGCTGGTCAATAGGTAGCGCCCTTCGGCGGCTTTGCAAACACTCGAAGATGATGTGGAAAAGTGTGAGCGCAGGGGCGCCTCGCAGATGCGCAATTCCCGGGATTAGATGGACGGCCTCCGTTGGCGGCAACGGAAGCATGATTTTTACTCCTCGCGGCTCTTCCCATCGCGAATGACGCGAGATATTGAAAACGCCGCAAGCGGGCGTGGCGAAACTGGTAGACGCAAGGGACTTAAAATCCCTCGGCCTTGGCTGTACGGGTTCGATCCCCGTCGCCCGCACCATTCCAACATCCTGAGTCGTGAGGTCTGCTAACACCTTGAACGGTAAAGTGGTTTCAGCGGTTCGAAAGCCGATACCCGGGGCATATTGAAGATGCTCGGTGAAAACCAACTTTCGCACGGCTCGCCGATCTGCGAGCTTTCCGGTTTCCCATAGTTTCCAAGGACTTGCCAGAAACGCCAAGGCGGTTCGTAAGGTTGCATCGAAATCCGGCAGATTCTTCTCTGAATTTTCGATTTTCTCGGCGAGAGCGACCTTCTTCCTTTGGAGATCGATCAGGCGTGTCTCATACGCTTCGACCAACTGCGGGTTGGAGGAACTCGCGATTCGATCAATCATGAGTCCTATCAATTTGTCGGTCGAGCCGATTTCCCGTCGAAGCTGAGCAGTCCGTTCTGTAGAGCCAACAGACCGCTTGTCCCATGCTTCTCGGAAAATGGTGGAAGCGACGTCAATGATCTCCACGGCGGGCGACATCATCTTCAGCAGAGCTTCGAACTCCTCGTGCATCTCGTCACTGCTAAAGGACTTCCTGTAGCTTTCGCACTTCTTGTTCAGACAGAAATAGTAGGGATACTCTGCGTTTCGGCCCCGCGAAAACGCTCCTCCAAGCAACCCACCGCAGTGCGCGCATTGAACGGCCTGGCGGAGGGGGAAATGTTGGCTCAAATCAGCGCGGGCTGGCGCCTTGGCGTTCTCATTCAGACGCTGTTGGATTCGTTGATAGGTGTCATAGGTGATCAGCCCTTGGTGACATCCTCTTCTGATCGATACGTCCCACGGTAGATACTCGATCATGCCTGCATAAAGCACACAGGTCAGCATTTCGGTCACGCGATCGAATTTGACCGTGCCATCTGTCAGTTTCGGATACCCAGGACTGTCTTGTAGAAAGCGTTGCACTTCTGCTTGTGTCTGAAACCGACCAGTAGCGAAGCCCTCGAGTGCATCGGTCACGATCGATGCAATTGGCTCCACGCGGATCAAAGTGTTTTGCCCACTTATCTTGGCGAATTCGTACGCAGGCGGCTTGGATGAGAAGCACCAGTAGCCATTGAGTAGGCGTCCCCGCATGCGGTTGCGAACCTGCTCTCCGTTTTTCTGCCGCTGATGCTGCGAGACGCTGGCAAGGAGATTCTCGACGAGCATGTCGTCGGAACTATCACCGAACTCGAAGGATGGGCATTCGAGCCGTGCACCAGTTGCCGCAATCGCAGCACGCAGTTTGTGGTGTACGGTGATGCCTCGTGCAAGTCGTGTGATATCATCGATAATTACGATGCAATCGGAGCCGCGGTTCTTTATCAAGAACTTGAGCATTGCTGCGAGACCTGGTCGAATCTCTGTCCCCCCTGATCGGTCATCCGTGAACACCATAGAGGGAGCGGGGTAGCCGCGAGTTCGTGCGTATTCCCGAATACGCGCTTCCTGTGAGCCGAGGCCGTCTCCTTCTTTGACTTGTTTCTTACCCGAGACGCGGGTGTATCCTAACGTCAAGATATCTTTGTCTGACACCACCTTGTCCTCCTCTTGTTTGACGCATTCGTTGTTCGAGTGTCGATTGCACGCCTTCGCCTCCGTTGTCCGGATCGTACCCGTCGGTCCCGGCGAGCTAGAGCTGTGGGGTCGGATGGCACATTGTCTGGACGACAAACCGTCGCCTGCTGGACAGCATCAATGCCGTATGCACGGTCAACAAAGCTCTCCATGATCGAGCTTATGACCGCGAACAGATCTTTCCTGGCGCGCGGCGTTCCGGCTATTCGTTCGAGAACTGGATGGACTGTCCTGAGAATGAGCTCACTCTCCCACATCGCGTCCTCCCATTTCCATACCAAGAAAGTTTCTGAGGGCCCTCTGCGGTGTTTCCCGAGTGGCCTCCCACAGTACAGTGGGGGGATCAACGAGTTCAGTCCGGATGCCCCTTCCAGTCAGGCAAGACCTTATCCGCAGCAACGTTCTTGCATCTCGTGCCAAGCGGGACACATCGGCGACCAGAAGAACGTCAAATGTTGGCGGTGTCCTTGTCGCCAAATGCATGGCCACTATCAGCCCGGGCCGCAAGAACTTGTATCCCGATTCCGCAGCGTCGCTAGCTTCGCCCACGACGACATATGAACGGTCTTGCGAATACTTTCGTAAGCGTTGGAGTTGCTCATATACGTTCCGGGTAGCCTTCTGGCTTTCGCAGCCAGACCGTGCATAAAGAAACGCACGAGTGGAATTGATCGCAGGACGCATACACTTCCTCCATATAAATGTAGTCAGACAGGCGCGGCGCGCAGATGCGCTTGCCACGTTTTCGTTGAGGACAGCACTGACTGCCGCCCTCGCTGCTCAGAACCGACTCGAAATCCGGATCGACGAAGCTTTCCACCAGATCCCAATCACGACTGAGAGCTGGACCAGTGGCACCCCGTTCTTGCGTCACGTTGGCTGCGACTGCTCCTCAGCGAACACAGTTTCAGAAGCATCAAACTCTCGCTCGGCGGCGAGGAGTTGTTGAGCCATACGCGCGACAATGTCGCCCGGTGTTCGGGGACCACCACTCTGTCTCTGCCTCAGGACCGCATCTTGGCGTCGTGTCAGTGGATTGGCTTTCGATCGACGACAGGTGTCAAAGCCTCTCCGGCATGTGCCGGGGCGTCGACGCGACCCTTCTCGTTCTGACGGGAACCCTCGCATCGCCGACCCTTTCCAGTTGGCACTCGCTTATTTTAAGCTGCACTCATCTTGGTCACGTTCGCCGTCCGAACTATCACTATCATCAGTTGTATTGGTTCGTCACTCTAGGACATCAGAATGAAGCAACCTTGGCACTATTCCGACATAATTGCAACCATTAGCGCTTCCATATATACGACCCAACGGATTGTGATCGTTCATATTTTCTCTTTTTGAATGCGGGCGTTACGAGGTTTGAATCCTTGACAAGAACTAGGTTCGGATAGACAGGAGGATTGCAACCAGAAGGACTTATTTGTTCCAGACCGGGTCCATTCAGGAAACAATACAGGACTAAAGGGGCAACCTTGCCTTCTCTACCTTGCTTTCGAAAAAGGCGCCGCGCTTGGTTCTTGCTGAGCCATTGAGTCCTTATGCGAGAGGGCATTCCTCGGCCGCGAAATTCGATCACTCAGCGACCAGTCACCTCCGGAAAATTCCGGTCCAGCGGATATCAAGCGGCTCCGCGTAGCCGCCACGAGGTGTGCCCAACGTCCATCTTGACCTTAGCTCGCACTAGCCACAGGTTGTATCGCGGCCGCCGGCAGCTCTTGGAATCAGGGTTGGCAAACAATGGCGTCGACCGCGCCTACCTCGGCGCAAGCGGAGAAGAAGGACTGCAACAGCCAATAGAGCTGAACAAACGACGGCGCTGGCTTCTGCCCGTTCTGGATGGAGATAAAGGCGTTTTCTATCGCCTGCTTGCTGATCGACGATGTGACGATGATTGCGCGACGAATGGAGTCAGGCGCAGTACGCGCGTTCCTCAGAGCATCCAGAAGGTCGGGAGCGTTGGAGCGAACAACTCGGGCAATCTGGGTAACTTGCCCTGGGGGCATTATACGTGACGCCCCAACCCTGAACTTTGTTTGCGATCCGTTCTTCGGGAAAATGACATGTTCCCGAGGTTCTTGATCGCCTGGCCTACGGCCACATGGAATGAGGTCGCGCCGAGGCCGAGTGGTCCATGCTTCGCGTGTGCCTCGGAATCGACGATGAGAACGAGCTCTTTCCTATCTCACAGGCGTTTCCGGACGTTCCCCCAGGTTATTGAACGAGATTGCTTCGACGAGATCGAAGCAACAATACGGCGATCGGGCGGTCCATTCCTAATCCACGCCGGGGGGCGGTTCCGGAAAGACCGTTTTAATTCAGTCACTGGCGCGCCGATTTGCTTCCGACGGGTCGGTAATCCTCTTTGACGGCTTCGGCGGCGGCATCCGGCAGCGTCAGCCATAACAGAGCCGATACACCACCGCCCGGCTCGGCCGCATCGATCACCAGGAACGGACGTTACGCATTCGTCGCTCTGATCGGTCAGAGAAATCGCTGCCGAGCAACCTCAATAGGCAGCTCTATCGGCGCACAAGCAATAGCGTTTCTGAACCCAGGACATGGATGAGGCGAGCTCTTCACAGCCGGACGGAGCGATCTATAAGTTTCCGACCCCGACGGCGCCAAATAATGCCTGTTAGTACTGACAGTCGCCCGCTTGTCCGCGCTTACATCAAATGCTCTAACAACACTCATGATTGCTATCGAGAATCCCATCCTCAACCGCCCGTTCTTCAAGCCGGATCGGCATTGGGCCCTGTCTGACGACGGCATGCCAACGGGTGAGACGATTGAAGGGCGACGTCGGTCCGAATACATCGTCGCCGTTGCGACCCCGAAGCGTGTGAAAGGCGGCCAGCAAGAGCTGATACTCGATGAGCGTGCAGCGGAGCGACGAGCAAATGACCGTGTTAACGCCATCCGGGCCGAAGTTGACCAGTGGCGCAGCTCTCCCGAAGCAAGCTGGGGGGTCACGTACGAAACCGTCCGGTTGCTGAAGCATTGGCGCGCGACAGACCGTGAACGACCTCTGTTTTTCTGCCAGGTAGAGGCTGCCGAGACGCTAATCTGGTTGACCGAGGTCGCGCCAAAGAATCCTGTTCATGCCAGGCATCTGGAATATTTCCGGCAGCAAAGCGAGGGTTCGAATCCTGGTCTGTTCCGCCTCGCCTTGAAGCTCGCGACGGGTGCTGGCAAGACGACCGTCATGGCCATGCTGATTGCATGGCAGGCGATCAACAAGGCGCGCCGGCCGCAATCAAAGATGTTCACCGATGCCTTCCTGCTGGTGGCTCCAGGCATCACGATCAAGGACCGGCTGCGCGTTTTGCAGCCTGAGTCGAGCAACTCGATTTACGAGAGGCTGTCAATCGTTCCGCGCGACATGATGGATGACCTGCGCAAGGCGCGCATCGTGGTCACCAATTACCATTCGTTTCAACTCAAGACGAAGGGGGACATCAAGCCGGGCACTTTGGAGGCGCTGCGCGGGCGAGAGGATCCCGAGACCTTCGACGCTCGGTTCCGAGAAACTGAAGCCGAAATGGTCCAGCGCGTCATGAAGCCGCTGATGGGCCGGCGTGGGATCATCGTCATCAACGATGAGGCTCATCATTGCTACGAAGCGCCTCCGACGGCGGAGATCGAGCCTATTGTGCGTTCAGAGGAAGAGACCGCCGCCGAAGCCAATGCCGAGGCGGAAGCCAGCCGCAAGGAGGCCAGGGTCTGGATTAACGGGATTCGGGGAGTGGACCGCGTTCTTGGGGTCAAGACCGTCTACGATCTTTCGGCAACTCCCTTCTTCCTCCGCGGTTCAGGCCAGGAAGAGGGCAAGCTCTTTCCGTGGGTCGTTTCCGATTTTTCACTGATGGATGCGATTGAATGCGGGATCGTGAAGGTGCCACGCGTTCCGACCCATGACGATGTAGTGAAACGCGAAGAGCCGATTTTCCGTCACGTCTACAAGCATGTGCGCAACGAGCTTCCGCGCAAGGGCCAGCGAAAGGCCGGCAAAACCTATTCCGCTGAAGAGCTGCCGGCGCAGCTCGAAGCCGCATTGCGCGCACTCTATCGCGACTATGAGGCCAAGTTCTCCGAGTGGGCCGCGAAGAGTGCCGAAACGCCACCCGTGTTCATCGTCGTTGCCAACAATACGTCGACCTCGAAGCTGATACACGACTGGATCGCGGGCTATTGCGAGAACCCGGATGAAAAGGATCCGGCGAAGCACAAGTGGCGTGCCGGCAACCTGCCCCTGTTCAACAATGTCGAAAGTGGAAAGCCTATTGAGCGGCCTCGTACGATCCTCATCGATTCCGCACAGCTTGAAAGCGGCGACGCCATTTCGGATGATTTCAAGAAGATTGCCGGAGAAGAAATCGAGGCATTTCGACGCGAGCTTCGCCGGACACCCGCCCGAGATCCGGAAGCCATCACCGATGCCGACCTGTTGCGCGAGGTCATGAACACCGTCGGACAGAAGGGTCGGATGGGCGGTACGGTGCGATGCGTCGTGTCGGTATCCATGCTGACCGAGGGCTGGGACGCCAATACCGTCACACACATTCTCGGCTGCCGCGCCTTTGGCACTCGACTGCTGTGCGAGCAGGTCGTGGGTCGCGCGCTACGCCGCGTATCCTACGAACCCGATGACGAGGGCTTCTTCCGGGCGGAATACGCTGACGTCCTCGGCGTGCCATTCGATTTCATGCCAGCGAACTCCAGCAAGGATTTTTCGCCACCGAAACCTCGTACCCGTATCTTCGCAGACGATACGCGCGCCGCACCGGAAATACGCTTCCCCCGCGTACTGGGTTATCGCGTCGTCTTCCCACAGGGAAGGCTGAGCGCGACGTTCGTTGCTGACAGCCACATGCGGCTGGGCGCTGACACGCCCATTCCCAAAGAAACTGAGGTCGATCCGCTGGTCGGCCAGTCGAACGTCATCGGCATGGGTGATCTTGACGCGGTCCGCAGCCAGACGGTGGCCTACATGCTAGCCAAGCGCGCCCTGGAACGGTGGGCACGAATGACTGAAAACGTGGATACCGAGCCGACATTCTTGTTCCCGCAGTTCCTAGGCATTGCCAAACGCTGGCTGGCGGAATGCCTGCACCTGCATGATGGCCGCTCAGTCGGTTGGCTCAGCCTTGCCAGCTATCGCGACGAAGCCGTTGATAGGATCGTCCGGGCCTGCGCCAAGACGCTGTCGCAGGCGGGGAGCGAGGAAATCCTCCCGGTGCTGGCACCCTTCGAACCGGAAGGGTCGAGCAAGCACGTCGATTTCTTCACGACCAAGACAACGCTTCTGACCACAGATCCGACAAAGTGCCAAGTCAACTACGTCGTCTATGACAGCGATTGGGAAGCTGCCTTCGCCGAGCGCCTCGAACGCATCCCGCAGGTGCGGGGATACGTCAAGAACCATGCGCTGGGCTTCGAAGTCCCTTATGTCTTCATGGGGCAGGAGCGAGTGTACCGCCCGGATTTCATCGTGCATTGGGATGATGGCCACGATGATCCGCTGCAGCTCGTGGTCGAGATCAAGGGCCGACGGACCGAGGAAGACCAGGTAAAGGCCGACACGCTAGCTAGCCTTTGGTTGCCGGCGGTACGCAATGACGGGCGATTCGGGCGCTGGGGACCTCCGGTGGAAATCGTGCAGCCCTATGACATGTCGCGGGCGTTCGAGACGATCGTGAAGGTATTCGAAGTCGCGGCCGGCACTTTAGAGAAGGTTTCCTGACATGGCCAAGGCACCCCGGAAACCGATTGATGTGGCAACCGTACAGCACAAGGGCGCGCGGCGGCCGAACAATCCGACGATGGAGTTACAGAGCTTCCTTGCGGACGACGAGGCGACTCCGACCGAAGTGGTGTTTCAGCGCCGCTACAGCCCGGCAACACACCCGGAATTGTATGAACGGAACAAGGCGCTCGACCCGCAACTGGTCTGGGCGGACAGCGAGAATGGCGAAGGGGCAGTGCAATTGACCTGGCGTGGCAAAGATGAGCAGGACGAACAGGCGCTGCGCGTGGACGCCGTGCCGATTTACACAGCCGAGAAGATCCATCCCAAGGCGATCATCGATGACATCCGCCGGCGCGCGGGCAGCGGAGCGTCCGCTTCATTCGACGATCAGCGCGACCTGTTTTCGGACTTCAACGGCATCGACGAAGAAGACCGTCTCGAGTTCTATCAGCACACAATGAAATGGACCAACCGCATGATCCTGGGCGACAGCCTCCAGGTCATGGCCAGCCTCGCCGAAAAGGAAGATTTGCGCGGCAAGGTCCAGTGCATCTATTTTGATCCGCCCTATGGCATCAAATTCGGGTCTAACTGGCAGGTCTCTACCACCAAACCCAAGGTCGAAGACGGCCAGATGGGAACCGCGAAGAAGGCAAGCCAGCTCTCACGAGAACCGGAGCAAGTTCGGGCTTTCCGCGACACTTGGGTAGACGGAATTCATAGTTATCTCAGCTACTTGAGAGATCGCCTGGAGGCGATGCGGGACTTGCTGACTGATACCGGATCGATCTTTGTTCAGATCAGCGACGAGAACGTCCACCGGGTCCGCGCAGTGCTCGATGAAGTCTTTGGCTCGGTCAATTTCGTACGACAGATCGTTCTGAAGACCACAAGCGGAGCTGGCAGCCCAAGCGGAGGAACAGTCACCCTAGCCGGTGTCCACGACATTGTCATTTGGTACGCCAAGAACAAGGACATCGTGAAGTATCGTCAGATTTATTTCGATAAATCCGACATGGATTCTGCGGGTCTATATCGACGGGTGATTAAGCTAGATGGACAAGACCGGAACGCAACGTCCGAAGAACTGGCGGGAATCGCTAAGCTCGATGAAGGTGCGCATCTCTTTCGCCCCGACAATCTTACCAGTCAGAGTTCGCCGGATAGCGCAACCTTCAAGCTTCAGTACCGCGATCAGTTAATCGGTCCGGGAAAAGGTGGGTGGAAAACCAACGAGCCAGGCATGCGGCGTCTGTCGTTGTCGGGCCGACTTTACCTCACAAGCAACATGTCGTTGCAATTCCAGAGACGCTTGAGCGACTTCAACGTTGCTCCAATCAACGATGTATGGACGGATGTGGGGACGGGTTCATTCACAGACGAGAAGATCTACGTTGTTCAGACAAATGTGAAGATCATTCAGCGTTGCCTGCTGATGACTACTGATCCGGGGGACCTAGTGCTTGATCCGACATGTGGATCAGGCACGACCGCTTACGTCGCCGAGCAGTGGGGGCGACGCTGGATCACCATCGACACCAGCCGCGTGGCGCTGACGCTTGCCCGGACCCGGCTCATGAGCGCGCGTTACCCATATTATGCGATAAGAGACAGCGAAGCCGGCGTGGTGGAAGAGCTGGCGTTGCAACTCGGCAGGCGACCGACTGAAGTCGAGGCGGCGGCACAAGCGACCGCCAAGGGCCCCTTCACCAACGACATCGCACATGGCCTGGTGCTGAACCGCGTACCGCACATCACTTTGAAGTCGATTGCCAACAATGCAGAAATCGACTTGCTATATGAGCAGCACCAGGCCGTGCTGGAACCGCTGCGCGAGCAGTTAAACAGGATGGCGAAGACCGAATGGCGCGAATGGGAAGTTCCACGCGCGCCGATCTATCCCTGGGACGCCAAGCCGACAAAGCTCCATGCTAAAGTTCGCGCCCTGCTGGACGAGCGGGCCAAGGTTCGCAGCAACTGGGAACGCGGCGAAGACAGTCTCGATGAAACCGACATGGCCAAGCTCGACAAGAAAATCGGCAAGGCCATTGGTGACCTGAACAAGGAGTTGGGTCGCCGCTACACCATCGACGATCTGCCCGAACATCCTGGCGACCCGCTGCCCATAGAGGCGCTCGGACCCCACGCTGCTTGGTGGGAAGCGCGCATAGCCCGGCAGAAGGCGATTGACACCTCGATCGAAACCAATGCGGAGACCGAATACCTGGTCGACAAGCCAGTCGAACTGAAGGGCCTTGTCCGCGTGGCAGGCCCATTCACAGTTGACAGTCTTTCGCCCCATCGCGTCTTGCCGGCGGATGAGGATGATCCGCTGCTGCTTGCCACGCTCGCCGATGGCGAGGATGCTCCGCATCGTTTGGCGAGCAGACACGATGCCGGTAGCACGAGTGATGATTTCGTGCGCGTGGTGCTCGATAACCTGAAAGTGGCTGGTGTCGGCAACACCAAGAAGGGTGAGCGGCTTCGCTTCACGACCATCCGGCCTTTCGCCGGGCGCTACGTCAACGCCGAGGCACGCTATGTCGAAGGCGATACCGAAGGGGCGCCCGAACGGCGTGCGGCGATCTTCATCGGCCCTGAATACGATACAGTCACACGGTCGATGATCGTGGCTGCCGCGCGGGAAGCGGCGGACCTGTTCGACGTGCTGGTGGTGTGCGGCTTTGCCTTCGAGGCCCACGCTTCGGCCGAGACCATGTCGCTTGGCCGGCTGACCGTGCTCAAGGTCAACATGAATCAGGACCTGCGGATGGGCGATCGCCTCAAGACGGCAGACCAGGGCAACCTGTTCGTGGTGTTTGGCGAACCGGACGTAAAGCTGCGCAAACGCGTGGATGGGCAGTTGGAGGCGGAAATCCTTGGCCTCGACATCTTCAATCCCAATACCGGCGAGCTGAAGCCATCCGGCAAGGTTGAAGACGATGTGGCCTGCTGGTTCATCGACGACGACTACGACCAGACGAGCTTCTTCGTGCGGCAAGCCTACTTCCTGGGCGGCAAAGACCCCTACGAGAAGCTGAAAACGGCACTGAAGGCGGATCTGGATGAGGACGTCTGGAGTGTCCTCAACAGCACGGTTTCGCAACCCTTCGAGGCGCCCCCGGGCGGCAAGGTCGCGGTCAAGGTCATCAATCATTACGGTGACGAGGTGATGAAGGTTTACCACGTGGCGGACGCGGAGGAGTCCAGATGAGCGTAGGGTTCTACGATCGGCTGAAGGCTTCGCGCGCGGCTGGCGGCTCTCCGGAGGGACCAGAGCTTGAAGACTGTGTGCGGCGGACGGTGGCAGCGCTGCAATCGTCGCACACGGACGGCAACAAGCCAGGCATGCTGTTGGGCAAGATCCAGTCGGGCAAGACTCGCGCCTTCCTTGGCGTGATCGCCGCGGCCTTCGACGAAGGATTCGACGTTGCGGTCGTCTTGACCAAGGGCACAAAGACGCTGGCCCAGCAGACCGTGAACCGTATCGCCAACGAGTACCGCGAATTTCGCGACGCCGAGGAGTTGGCAGTCTACGATATCATGACGGTGCCGAACCTCACGGCATGGGAGATCGACAGCCACAAGCTGATCTTCGTGGCCAAGAAGGAATCCAACAACATGCGGCGGCTGGTGAAGTTGTTCGCGGAAACCCATCCCAGGCTGGCAGGGAAGCGTGTTCTGATCGTGGATGACGAGGCCGATTTCGCGTCGATCCGTTTCACCAAGAAAAAGGATTCGGACGAAATCGAACAGGGGCGCATCGCCGACCGCATTGACGAGCTTCGCCGCGAGCTGACAAACCCGGCGGTTCTGCAGGTGACCGCCACGCCCTATTCGCTCTATCTGCAGCCCGAGGAGTACGAAGCGACGCCGGGCCAGAACTTCACCTTTGAGCCCAAGAGACCGGCCTTTACCCAGCTCGTGCCGATCCACGGGGGATACGTGGGCGGCGACCATTACTTCGGTGAGCACGATGAGAGCAAACCCGAATTCTACCTCTGGCATCCCGTAACCGACGATGAACTGACGGCACTCAAGAAGGAAGACCGACGTCGGGTCCGTACCGATGAAGCACTGACCTCCAAGCGAACCGAATCCTTGCGACATGCGCTGGTGACGTTTGTGACTGCAGCCTCGATACGCCGGCTCCAGCAGAAACAGGCAGGCACATTTCAGCGTCGCTATTCGATGATCGTCCATGTCGAGACGGCAAGAGCGTCGCACGCCTGGCAGCACACGGTGGCGCAGGAGATCATCGCCGGCATGTCGAAGGCGGCAACAGAAGGCGATCCGATCTTCGGTGATTTGGTGAAACGCTCGATCGATGACCTGGAGCGGTCAGTAACGGCGGGTGGCTATGCGTTGCCCGAGATCGACGCCATTGGCGCTTTGGTTCGGGAGGCCTTCATCAAGGGCGGCGTCGTGACTGAAAGGGTCAATTCCGACAATGACGTTCAGGCCCTGCTCGACGAGAACGCCGAGTTGCGGTTGCGCACCCCCTTCAACGTGTTTATCGGCGGGCAGATTTTGGACCGGGGTATCACCGTTCCCAATCTCCTGGGCTTCTTCTATGGCCGCTCGCCTAAGAAGATGCAGCAGGACACAGTGCTCCAGCACGCGCGCATGTATGGCAATCGACCGAAGGAAGACCTAGCCGTCAGCCGATTCTACACCACGGCGGGGAATTACAATGCGCTGAAGTCGGTTCACGAATTCGACTCCGCCTTGCGTCATGCGTTCGAGACCGGGGCGCACGACCGGGGCGTGGCCTTCGTCATGCGCGACCTGAGCAACCGTGTCATTCCTTGCGCGCCGAGCAAGATCCTTGTGTCGGACATCGTCTCCTTGCGTCCCAATGGAGCCCTGTTGCCGGTGGGTTTCCAGACCAAGGCGAAGACCGATCTGTCCAGGATCATGGCCAAGGTGGATGCGCTGGTGCCCCCAGACGCAGTCGACTCGAAACAGCCGGCTAGATTTAAGTGCGATACGGCAGCACAGATCCTCGATTTGCTGGAAGATGCATTTCGGTTCGAGGATGGCTATTCGTTCGACTGGGAAGCGTGCCGCGCCGCGGTCGAGTATTTCTCAAGGGTCGCGTCGCCGCGCGAGGAGCGCGGGGATTGCTGGATCATCGCGCCGAAGGGCAGGACGATTACCCGGCGACGTGAAAGCGGCCGTTATTCCGACGCCCCCTTGTCCTATCAGGAACGAACTGCGTTCCGTTCGCTGGGTGGCGGTTTGCCGATCCTTGCGCTCCTTGGCCAGGAAGGGCGAGAAGAAGACGGCTGGCGTGATTGTCCGTTCTGGTGGCCCGTGCTTGTCGCGCCGGCTCAGGCGGCTCCGAGCATCTTTGCGTCCAGCGTACGGGATAATGGCGACGATGATGACGACTGACGGCTAATCTACCCAGTAGCTTGGCCGGCACTAGCTGGAATCCAGAATCCCATTAGCCTTCTTTGTGGTCTGCGGCTTCCTTGAGGGACTTTCGCACGCCTCCGGCCCGATATTCTTCGTTGCCTGTACCCTGGCTGATATTCAAGATCACGACTCCAGAGGTGTCGGCGAATGCCGCCCGTGGCTGATATGATTTCTCCTTTGCGCCCCAAAATTCGTCGTTCAATAGAACCTGCGTGAATTCGGAAGTAAGCCCACGGTGAAGGCCGTCTTGCGATAGAGGGCTTCTGACTGCCAGTCCTAGTGGTAACACTAGGAGTAGTCATATGACGAAGCATCCAATTGAGGTGATCACGTCTGTAGAGCG
>NZ_ML133590.1 GCF_003985125.1 Rhizobium phaseoli | reverse complement strand
GAGACGGCACGGCTTTCTACTACATTCGCAACATCAACTCCGGCCATCCGGGCTCGATCACGACGGTTCACGCCGATTCCACCCGGCTTGCCTTCGAGCAACTGACATTGCTGGTCAAGGAGTCGGAAGGCGGCGGGGACCTCGAGCGGCACGACATCCGCGAGATGCTGACGATTGCTGTCGATATCATTGTTCAATGCAAGCGGATTGATGGCCGCTTTCGGGTAAGCGAGATCTACTATCGAGATGCCGAATGATCCGTAACATTCGTCCCGTCATTTGCTCTTCGCAGGCTTGTTGTCATACTCCACCAAAAGCGGTGGATCTCTGAACGGGTCGAGACATGGTACCCGAAAGTCGGCGAAATCATTCAGGTTGCGCGTGACAATTATCAGTCCATGCGTTTTGGCGACTGCAGCGATACCGGCATCCATCACATGCTTTTCTCTTGCGCCGACAAAGGAAGCCCATTCCTTCGTTGCCGCTGCATCGAGGCTCAGAATGCGATCGAGGCCGAAGGTGTGTTCGAACTCGGCTATTGCGTCCAATTTAGCCTGAGCTTTTTTCGGGTCCCTTTTCAACTGCGCCTCGGCGCCCTTCCGTTTCTCGAACAGCGTGAAAACGCATATAGCCAGCTCGCTATCGTTGACGGATCTCTTCCACTTGACGACGTTGTTGTGCGTGTCCATTGAGCGGATGACGGACTCGTCGAGCAAATATTTAAGCACTCTGAGGTCTTGTCTTAACCATCATCAAAGACACCGCCTTTAATAAGGTTGGAAATTCCGCGTTTCAGGGAGGTCGAAGGATAAGGGCGTCCCTTCTTAGGATATGCCCGCGCGAAGTCGATTGCATGTTCAACTTGGCCACGTTTGAGCGATGGGAAATCCTCCAGGATCTCCTCTATTGAAGCGGCCGGATATAAGGCAGCCACCTGATAAGCAGGAATATCGGTTCCTTTGATGAAAGGTTCTCCCTCCCTCATCTTGATAGACCCCTTGATCGTTTCGAGCAGCCTCAATCTCTTCTTGAGCTTCGCGTCGCTCTTTCGAAGATCGACGACAAGTGCGCCGAATCGAGCCGTCGTGGCCGTCTCCGGAAGCCTTGATAGTTCCTCGTAAAGACGACGTTTGCCTACACCTGACAGCGCTTCACCGATCTCGCGGTCCATCGTTAGAAACCGCAGCTCAGCTCTTCCGAGAAGGCGTTGAGCCCGCGGTCCGGCTTTAACCACGGTGGATTTGACGACCTTCTTGTCGACTGCGTTTTGAACGTCCCTAGGAGAGCGATCGACCAGGAAACTCGCTTCCGTAACCGTATATTCCGTACCGCTCATGTCGATAATCCTAATTCAACTCCCTTTGGAGATGAATTAATATAATTGTCCATGGCTGTTCAGGTCAAGCTGCCGTCCTAAACACAGATGAGCTCGGTTTGATGCTAACTGTACGAGCTCCGATCGAAAGCGCGCAAGAGGAGCAAGCCGATCTGCAGACAAGGATACTTGGCGCGCCCTAACGATTGGCGGTGCGGCCCGCAGACGTGACAGGCGCTCGACCTCAGCCGGGGCAACTGCCTTTGTTTTGCGGGAATGACATCATGTTCTTCCGTGTCGGGTAACCACCCCGCCAGCCTCCATGCCGATAACTGGAGCTGCTTCTCAGAGCCAACATTCTTATCGAAGAACCAGGCGGAATCGATTCCACCCCGCTCCCATGAAGTGTTCTGTTCTGTCGCGACTTCCTCCATCCCGACTAGTCGGAGCTGATGTTGGAATCATGGGAGCCGCGGCATTTCGCCATCCGCGACACGCCAGATCCAGGGCGTCATTTCGGCTCGTGCGGCGATCATCTCATTCAAGGCAACCTCAAAGTCTTCATCGGCATTCGTCGGAACGATGAACATAGCGACAGGCGCAGGCTGTGCCTGCGGCAATGTCACGGAGGCGATCGGCTGAGCGCGTGAAAGATCAAAGCGCAATCCTTTAACACTCCTGCGCTTCAACCCGGAGAGCCGCTCCAGCAGTCGCTGCTCCTGGACGTTTTCGAACGGGATCCAATTCTCGTTTACCACCATCATCGCGACTTCTTCGATGGTCGCGATCCCAACGCCCGAAATGCCGAACGTGGCGATGGCGATGAGATGGGACTCCTCGTTGGATCGCCACAGTTCCAGGTCGGTTTCATACTGGGAGTTTAACCGCCGCCACGCGCTCTCGTCGATCATGAATGGGAAAGGTAGATGGCGTACCATGATTTTGTGGCCGTCGCGGGCCTGCGAAAACTCCTTCACTTCCGCGACGATCATCATCAATTTTCGCGGACCGGGTCCAGTTGTCTGGGCACCGGCCAACATCGCAGCGCGCCTTGTGGAAATCCCTTCTTTATCCTCCAGGTGAAATACTTCCGGGATAAAAAGAATGTCGCTCAGCGGGCCGCCGCGAACGATCATCTGTCTCGCTGCGTTCAATAGACTGCTGCGGACGCGACCCCAGCCGCGTCTACCGGCCCATATCGACGTCCATTCAGTCAGCTCCGCTGTCTCCCAGAGATAGTGGAGCATCGCCTTGATGGAAAGCTTCTTGGTAGTGCTGCGCACCGTGTCCGATGGCTCGGACGACGGTTTCGAAACCGATCGGTTCCCTCGTTTGGACAGAGAGAAGTCGAGCTTCAACATTGCTGCGCCGGTCGCTGCGTCGATTTGGATGGCATTGCCGATCAATGGGCCGAGACCGGAAAGCTCGTAGGGGGGATCGTAAGATGAACACCCGGCATCATGGTCGCGCCCCGAGAGCGGCATGCGCTTTATCAGGAACTGGCCATCCACCCGGGCAATATACATCGGCACCGGTGTTTCCTGACACCGGCAAAGCGGCCTGAGCTTCTGTTCGTAGGCGCGTTCGAGCTGCGCCTGAAACTCGGGCGAACTCTCACCGATCGTCTGGCTGCCGATCAGAAACTGTCGCACATCGTTCCTCGCTTGCCTGGCGGAAGGCTGATCAAGCCGGGTAGGAAGGCGTAGCACGAGGCCGGTCAGTTATACTAGTGCAAATTAGTTAGTATTCCATCATGCCGCAGCTTGCCGGCGGCCCTTCAGGTCGTCGGCCATTGGTACGGCAATAGAGGGAGAGAGGGGCCGGAAGGGGTTGGCCTGGCAGGATTGGAGAGCGCCGGCGCAGGCCGGTCCTTTCCGCGCTCTCGATAGGTTTTCCCATGAGCGTGATCTTTTCCCCGACTGCGATGGGCAAGAAAGGCGCGGCGATCCTTGCGCGCCTGATTCAGCGCCATCGGCTGATCGATATCACCAACCGTTCGTGACGGAGGCGATCCATGTTATACGCTTCGGAATTGGCAAGCCGTCTTGCGCAAGACGCAGAAGCGGTCTGCCGTCATTATCTCTCAGCTGGCCGTCGTGCGGGCAATTATTGGATCGTCGGCGATGTCGAAAACAACAAGGGCCGATCGCTTTATGTCCAATTGACCGGCCCGCGCGCCGGCCGGTGGACGGACGCGGCGACCGGACAGTACGGCGACCTTCTCGATCTCGTGCGGGAGACCTGCCAGCTCGTGGATTTCCGCGACATAGCCGAGGAGGCAAGGCATTTCCTCGGGCTTTCGCAACCTGAACCAGCGCCCCAAAGGGGCGATACCGCTGGCCAGGCATCCGTCGATCGACCGGCGGCCGAACGCGCGAGGCGTCTATTTCGCATGACGCAGCCGCTGGCGGGCACGCTTGCTGACGTCTACCTGCGCAAGCGCGGGATTGTGCGGGCATCCGACCATACGGCGCTTCGCTTCCATCCTGCCTGCTACTATCGTGACCTGGTGAACGGCCGGGCGACAAGCTATCCAGCGCTGGTTGCCGCCGTGACCGATCCAGGCGGCGCGATCACCGGCGTGCATCGCACCTGGCTGGACCCTGATGGCGACGGCAAGGCCAAGGTCGAGGATCCCCGTCGTGCTCTCGGCGGACTTCTTGGCAATGCCGTGCGCTTTCGATTTCCAAACTCGGCTCCAGTACCTGTCATGGCGGCGGGCGAAGGCCTCGAAACCATGCTGTCGCTTCTCGCTGTCATGCCAGGCATGCCGATGGCAGCAGCGCTGACAGCCAATCATCTTGCCGCCTTCCGGCTCCCGGTCGGATGTCGGCGCCTCTATGTCGCAGGCGACGATGACGCAGCCGGTTGGCACGCGGTAGGGGGATTGAGTCGACGGGCGCAGGCACTCGGGGTCCCGTCGCTCGTGCTTGCCCCCGAGCTCGGCGACTTCAACGAGGATCTGCGCTGGCTGGGCCCTGACCGGCTGGCAGCGCGGCTGCGGGAACAGCTGGCGCCTGAGGATGTGGTTGCGTTTCTACCGGCGCGATGATTCCCAAGGAAGACGGTGGACCGGTCGCCGAATTAGGAGGCTGGTCCGCGATGTTTTCCGATTCGATAAGCGCGCCCGCGAGCCTGCCAGAAAATGCGACCCTTACCACGCGGGCGTCGGGCCTTCAGCGGGTCAGTCAGGTTTCTTCCCCGCGCCGGCTGGGCGGCGCTCCTCGCGGGCAAGAAACCCTCCTTCCGCCGCCCGGCGCTGACGCTGGGCCGCGGCGCTGCGCTTGCGGTTCCGGCCCGTCTCCCACGTGAACAGGATCGCCGTCAGGCCGCGAGAGGCGCGGCCATATCGTATGGAGATCATCATGGACCTTTCCTCATTTCGCGAAGACCGCGTCGAACCCCACCACGCTTCTTCCCCCACGGACCGCGTCATCTACGAGATGCAGCTTCATGGCCACCGTCCCTTCCAGGACGAACCCGATCCGCGGCCACTGCCCGAGGAGCCGGTCGTCCAGTCGGCGCTCACTGCGATCTTTGACGCCCTCTTCGAAATGCTTGGCGATACGCGGCTCGAACCCGATCTTGAGGACCTGCTCTGGTCAATCCCCAATCTCTTCCACCGCGCTGGCGAGCGCATCCAGCGCGAGCTCGACCGCAATGAAGAGGCGCAACGGACCGGCCAGCGCGAGCAGGATGGTTCGGAGGTGAAAAGTGTCGAACTGGAGCGTCACGTCGCCGAGGGCATCACGCTCTTGGAGCGGCGCAACGCGTTCGAATTCATGCGCGACTTTTCGGCCGAATTGTTCGAAGTCCAGACCGGTTCGTCCTGGCGCCCGCGCACCGGATCCAAAGTAAGGCACGCCAACATGACGGCGGCGATGATCGACTCCAGAGATTTCCTCTCCGCCCGCCGACGTGCCGAAACCGAGGTCCTGATCCCGGCCGGCACCAAGATCGCCTTCTCCGGCGGTATGGACTACAACGACCATGAACGGATCTGGGCAAGGCTCGATCAAGCCCATGCCAAGCATCCCGATATGGTCCTCCTGCACGGCGCATCTCCGAAAGGCGCCGAGCGCATTGCCGCCTGCTGGGCCGAGGCCCGCAACGTGACGCAGATCGCCTTCAAACCGAACTGGACGAAGCACGCCAAGGCTGCCCCATTCCGCCGCAACGACGACATGCTGTCGGTCATGCCGGCCGGCGTCATCATCTTCCCGGGTTCCGGAATCACTGGCAATCTGGTTGACAAGGCGCGTCGGCTCGGCATCCCGGTCTGGCAGGCGATCGGAGACGGCGCGTGAGCGCCGTTAGGTCACGGAGATCGGCAATAAACTCGTCGTCAGCAATGCGGTAGCGCCTCGGTCACTGGTTGCCGAAACGGCTGCTTGAAAGTCACCCTCTCTCCTAAGGCACGAGAATATGTAAAGCGCGAAGCAAAATATCTTAAATCGGGAAGTCCCAGAGCAGCTCAACAATTTGCTGATGACATCATGCGGCTTCGGCAAGGACTCAGTCGCTTTCCGGAGATGGGAAAGTTCAACGACAGGGTAATGTCGGCTTGTGCATCCATGAGCGGATCATGCGAGTTCAGGAGTTCGCCGTCCAACGAGTTTCCTGAATCGGTTATGGCGGATCGATTCACATCGGTGATCCATCTTGCGGCTTGGCTGTCCTTCGACCACGCCCGCGCCGGCAGCGATCGTCGACAGAAGGGGTGGCACTGGGGGCAGTTGGCGATCCTGCGCACGCCAGATCGGTGGAGACAGGCGGAGGCATATCATTGGCATCGCGCCAGATATCACGGGGCAGAGGTTCCTGGCATCGGATCCGATCGGATAGCCACGGATAGCTGTTTCCCAACGGTCGCGGTTCAGGACCATTCCCGTTCTCTTAGTCGCCTTTCTAATGGCCCGGCCGCCATCAACGTCAACCCGCAAGGGGTTCCCCTACGCTTGCGCTTCGGTGACGCCTGCGGCTCGGCCCCTTCTTCGGGCGCCATCGGGAATGGTCCCGAGCAACCGAAGGAGACATACCATGGCCACCACGATCGCAACCCTTACCGCCAAGACCGACGGCAGCCTCGAAGGCATCTTTGCGACCATCAGGGTCAACGCCCCGATCGCTATCGTCCCGAATGCCAGCAAGACGAGCGAGGAAGCCCCCGACTACCGCATCATCCACCGCAAGACCGGCTTCGAAATCGGCGCGGCGTGGAACCGGATCGCTCGCCAGACGGGTGAAGAATACCTTTCAGTGAAACTGGAAGCGCCCGAGATCGGCGTGATCTTCGGCAACGTGGCCCAGGCCCCCGGCGGTGACCCCGGCAAGAAAGTCATCCTCTGGAACAGCCCGGCCTGATGCGACCGGCCAGCCCCTTCACCGGGGCTGGCCCCTCCCCGGAAAATCAAGCCGGCAACGGGAAACGAGCCCGCTGCCGGCTTTTCTGGTGCCATACGAGATGGGGAAGGTCTGCTCAGTTCGTCCGAGGGTGCCATGGCGGCATGAAGGCCTCAAGGACGAGCGGTTCCCCCAATTTTGCCTCCGCTTCGGTTCCCTCCGCTGCAACAAAATCGGCTCCCCCACTCGCCGGCTCCGCCGGTTGCGTCCGCAATCCTTGACCCCTCCATCCCGCCACGACCGCGGGCGTCGCCTTTCACATCGTCAAGGAGACGACAATGACCACTTGCATCGACGAAATCATCGAACTGCTCAGCGCCGAGTTGCGGAACGCCGATCCTGCCGAGCGCCGCCAGATCGAGAACGAACTCGAACTGGCGCTGGCCGAACGCGAAGTGATCTGGGCCGAACAGGACGGCCGCATCGACGCCGAGCCTCCGTTCTGACGGAGGCTTCTTGCCGCATTCACGAGCCCGGCGGCCCGGATCGACCGGCCGCCAGGCTGCCAGGGATTTCATCCCTCGACACTCCCGCCGGCTCACGCCGGATACGGTCGCGTCCCCTGCGGGCCCGCGGGTCTCTTCTCTCTGTGACGTCCTAATTTACTCCAGCAAATCCGGCGTCAAGGACGGCGCGGTCTCCCCCAATTTTTCCGCCGCTGCGTTGCCCTTCGCCTCCCGAAAAAATCGGTTCCCCCGCTTGCAAGCCGCGTCCCGCGGTCCCTGACCCCTCTTTGCAACAGAGTGGCCGATCTCCGTCATTAACGAAGGAGATCACATCATGACAACCGATCAGAACCTCATGCTCTACACCAAGCTTGCCGGCTTCCGGCTCGTCGTCCTGGCAAATCGCTTCGGCTGCGACAGCGAATTCTCGCGAGAGCTTCATGATCGCCTGGCTGAAGGACTCGAGGCGGCAATCGAGCGGATCCGGATCATCATGGCATTGGAGCGCAGCCTTCTTGCAGATAATCACGAGTTCGCAGCATATCAGTTGGAGGGTGAGACGGAGATTTTCGGGGGCTTCACCATCAATCTGTTGGACGCGCTCGAAATCGATTGCGACACCCATGAATACCGCATCAATGGCGGCGACTGGATCAACGCCTTGGCGGCGGATTGCAGTGGCCTCGATATCGCCTGTCCGAAACTGGTCGCACTGACCGAGGAGGAGTTGGGCTCGCTGGCGCCGATCATCAAGGATATCACGCTGACAACAGGTATCCCTGTTATTGCGGCGCGTGCCGTTCAACCTTGGCGATGAAGACAAGTCAGCTGCGGGAGGCGGTGGCAGCCGCCTATCAAGCACAGCGGCAGAGCGAGAATGCAGACGGGAATTCTCTTCCAGCCGAATCCACTGCATCCAAAATGCGGAAGCGACAGCATTGTTGAAAATGCTGCATATGGTAACGCGATAGCAACAAGGAGGGCGCCTATGCCCAAACCAATCGGTTCCTATTCAACCAGCGATCTCTCGCGCAAATCCGGCGATATCATCGCAGAGGCCCTGCGCCATCCTGTAACCATCACCCAACGCAACAAGCCTCGTCTCGTCCTCCTCAATATCGAAGACTACGAGCGGCTGATGAAGCGGTCTGATCGGCGCACCGCCGGGACTATCGAAACGATGCCCGATGAACTCTTCGCCGAGTTTGAAAACGCTGTCGAGGCCTGTGCCGGCGAAGACGAAGCAGGCCGCTGATGCACTACGCGCTGATCGCGACTGCCAGCGTCATTCGCTATCCCTATCCGTGGGCGAGCGAGGCTGGGGCGTGGAGAGACGGAAGGGTCGGTCGGCCGATCGCCGTGGGCGTCAGAATGCCGCGACCGGACGGTGACCTGGTTCTCTTTTTCCCTATCACCACCAAGCAGCCGGAGGCGTCGCGGTTTGCCGCGGAAGTGCCGGCGATCGAAAAGCGCCGCGCCGGCCTCGATGCCGATCGCAGGCTTTGGATCATCTTCGATGAGTTCGATACCGACATTCTCGCTAATTCATTCCATCTTGAGCCCGAGCCGCCGCTTGGTCGATTCAACAAGGCCTTCTTCCTGCCGCTGCTGCGAGAATTCATCAGCCGCCGCAAGCCGGTCAGGGAAGTCAGCCGCTTCCGCTAATCCTGGTTCGCAAGCCTCACTGCCGGTCGGCCCCTCCAGCTGTCAAGGCACTGGTTTGACGAAGCGGTTCGCCTTGGCAACCCCATCCATCTCCTTGCGCCGGAAATAGATCGCGCGTCCGCAGCGGATCGGACTATGGCCCTGCACGATAATGACCTGCTCGTCCTTGCGCATCGACTGGGTGATTTCATGCGGCATGATCAGCGGCCGGCGTTGGAAACTGACGCTCTCCGATTTCCGCGTGCCGCCGTTCCGGCTGTTCCAGCCGAGATTGCGTGAACTGCCTTTTACCTCGACGGTCATCTCGCCACATTGGGCCGAGACGGTGCGGGCGGTGTCGAGCGCCTTGACCGCCGCATAGCTCGCGAAAGCGCAGCCCTCGATCCACGACGTCGCCCCATCTTTGCCGAAGTGTCGTTCCAGCTGGCCGACCGACTGGTACATCAACATCATCGATACCCCATATTTGCGCCCGCGATCGCGCGCTTCCTCCAGCACGCGCATGTAGCCGAGCAGATCGACCTCATCGAGCATGAACAATGCCCGGCGCCGGAAAGCGCCGTCGGCCTGCATCATGGCGTTGATCAGCGACCCGATGATGACTCGACCGATCCCCGGATAGGAGCGCAAGATAGAAGCCCGGATATTCAGGAAGACGTCTTTTCGACCGCTGACGATATCGCTCGGTTTGAAGGCATTGCCGCAGACAAGCGCGGCATAACTGTCGAGCGACAGCCACTGCGTATCCTTCGATGCGGTGGAATAGACGCCGCTGAAGGTCTGCTCGGTCATGTTGGTGAAGACACCCAGAGTTTCGCGGATGAAGTCCGATTGCGAGTTCTCCTGAATGTCGCGCAGCATGGTGAGCACCGAGGGCTCCGGCTCCGAGACGATCTCCCTCAAGCTTCGCAGATTCCGCCGGCCGGCATATTCCGGCGACAGCATCACATGAGCAAGCAGCCCCGTCAGCAGATTGTGCGCCTGACTCTGGAAATAGGAGCCGGTCGAGCTTTCGAAGCGCACGCTCTCCGATAGCAGCATATGCGCGATGCCGACAATATCCTCTTCCTTTTGGCGCGACGTCTCTATCCCGTCAAGCACGTTGAAGCCCATGATCGGGTTTGTGGGGTCGAGCACCATCACCTCGCGCCCGAGCGCATGGGTGCGGTGCTCGACGACCATGGGCGCCACCTCGGTGGAGGGATCGAGGCAAATCAGGGGCCCGGTATATCTGAGCGCCGTCGGCACAACGTTGCTGGTCGTCTTGTATCCGCCCGATCCCGCGAAAAACAGCATGTGCGTGGAATCGAAGTCCTGCTTGTATGTCAGCAGCGGCGCCTTGCCGCCCTGTCCCCATGTGCCGCGATCGTTTGCATCGAAGGGGAGCTGATGAACAATTTCCTTGTCGACCCGATAGCGCTCGCCGACGACGATCTCCCCATCGGGCGGAAACAGTTTTGCGGCCGCTGCCATGGACAGCCAGTCGGCGTCCCCGAACGTTCCGCGCCGGGCGCGGTTGATCTCATCCGGCACGACGACGGAGATGCGGGCCGATACCGCCACTGCCAGGAATCCCGCGACAGCGCCGAGGACTGCGACCATATCAAGATAGGATAGCGCTCGATCCCATGTGATGACCCCGGTTTGCACCGAAGGTCCAAGCCGCGCGAATTCGCGCATGGCATAGGAGGCGGAGACGCCCAGATAACACAGAAGGCTTGTCATCGCGACCGGCCTTCGCCGATGCAGCGGCAAGGCCCAGACGGTCAGTAGCCCGGCGAGCGGCCCGAACAGCAGCGCCGGCACAGGTGCGGCTCGCAGGAACCAGTATTCCATCCTTCCCGGCATGCCGGCGGCGAGCCCAGGCCAACGCCAGCCTGCAATGTAGACTGCAATTGCCGTGACCACGACAGGCGCGAAAACGAACAGCAGGCTCGGATGCGGCTTCCCTCTCGCTATCATTCAGCCACCTCCTCGATACGCGACGGAATGCCGTTCAACGAAGTGATTTTGAAAGCGTCTTCGCCGATATGGCTGAGGCGCCGATGCTCGGGCGAGCCCGGCATCAGTCGCGCCAGTTCGATGAGTCCGCCAAGCAGGAACGCCCGATCCGCCTTCGACAGTCCGGCTTTGATGACGATCCCGCCGAGCAGGATTTTCTCGCGTGTGTCGCGTTTGCGTTCAGCCGTCATGTGGAACCTGGCCCTGCGCTCCAGCGCTGCTATCTGCCGGTCGGCGCGTTTGAGGAGCGGGGCCAGCACCCCCTTTCTTTTCCCCTTTGCGAAATCGCGCGGCGATCTCCTCGATGATCCGGTCGACCTCCTCATCGGCGATCTCCATCTCTGCCAAGCCGGATTTCGTCGCGGCGCGGGCAAAACGCTCGGCCGATTTAACTATCAACAGACGTTTGCGTTCGCGCAGCTTCTCGATTTGCGCATCGAGATCGGAAATTGATGATTTGATCGCCATTCCTGGTTCCTTTCCGGTTCAGATAATCGAGTCATGCGATTATACTAACTAGAATACGATAGTAAAGTGAGTTACGTTGCAACGGGAAAGACGGCATCGGCCTTGTCAGGCCGATCGGTTCGAGGGCGCAATATACGTCGCTGTCGCGACGTGCCTGGACGAGTCTGGAGACGTCAGTGGCGATCATGTTCGTCAGAGCGCAGGTGATCAGCAGAGGCGCGGGACGCAGCATCGTCTCGGCCGCCGCCTATCGCCATCGCGCCCGGATGATGGACGAACAGGCCGGTACCTCCTTCAGCTATCGGGGCGGGGCCTCCGAGCTGATGCATGAGGAACTGGCTCTGCCGGATCAAATCCCGGCCTGGCTGAAGATGGCGATGGACGGCCGCTCGATCGCCAAGGCAAGCGAGGCGCTGTGGAACGCGGTCGACGCCTTTGAGAAGCGGGCGGACGCGCAGCTCGCCCGCGAACTGATTATCGCACTGCCGGAAGAGCTGACGCGGGCAGAGAACATTGCGCTGGTTCGCGAATTCGTGAGTGGCAATCTCACCTCGAAAGGGATGATCGCCGACTGGGTCTATCACGACAAGGACGGCAACCCGCACATCCATCTGATGACGACGCTGCGGCCGCTGACGGAGGAAGGATTCGGGCCGAAGAAAGTTGCTGTTCTGGGCGAGGACGGCAAGCCGCTGCGTGTCGTCACGCCCGACCGGCCGAACGGCAGGATCGTCTATAAGGTCTGGGCGGGCGACAAGGAAACGATGAAGGCGTGGAAGGTCGCCTGGGCGGAGACGGCCAATCGGCATCTGGCGCTGGCCGGTCATGAGATCCGCCTCGACGGTCGCTCCTATGCGGAGCAGGGCCTCGACGGCATCGCGCAAAAGCACCTCGGGCCGGAGAAGGCGGCGCTGGCGCGCAAGGGCAGGGAGCTCTTCTTCGCGCCGGCCGATCTCGCCCGGCGACAGGAGATGGCCGACCGGCTGCTGGCAGAGCCCGAGCTGCTGTTGACGCGGCTTGGCAATGAGCGCTCGACCTTCGACGAGAAGGATATTGCCAAGGCGCTACACCGCTATGTCGACGATCCCGCCGACTTCGCCAATATTCGCGCCCGGCTGATGGCGTCGGATGAGCTGATCATGCTGAAGCCGCAGGAGATGGACGCAGACACGGGCAAGGTCTCAGAACCGGCCTTGTTCACGACGCGCGACATGCTGCGCATCGAATATTACATGGCGGATTCGGCCCGGAGGTTGTCAAATCGCAGCGGCTATGCCGTCTCACGCAAGCATGTCGCCGCCGCCATCGAGCGCATCGAAAGCGACGATCCCAAAAATCTCTTCCGGCTCGATGCGGAGCAGGTCGATGCCATCCGTCATGTCACCGGTGATAGCGGTATTGCCGCTGTTGTCGGCTTGGCCGGCGCCGGCAAATCAACCCTGCTTGCCGCGGCGCGTCTTGCCTGGGAAAGCGAGGGGCGCCGGGTGATCGGAGCTGCGCTTGCGGGCAAGGCGGCGGAAGGGCTGGAAGACAGTTCCGGCATCAAGTCGCGCACGCTTGCCTCCTGGGAACTCACCTGGGCAAATGGGCGCGAGACGCTCCATCGCGGTGATGTGTTGGTCATTGACGAGGCCGGCATGGTGTCGTCGCAGCAGATGGCCCGTGTGCTGAAGATTGCCGAAGAGGCTGAGATAAAGGTCGTTCTCGTCGGCGACGCGATGCAGCTGCAGCCGATCCAGGCGGGTGCTGCCTTCCGGGCGATCACCGAACGCATCGGTTTTGCCGAGCTCGCCGGTGTGCGCCGCCAGCGTCAGGAATGGGCGCGCGATGCCTCTCGCCTGTTTGCCCGCGGCGAGGTCGAGAGAGGCCTCGATGCCTATGCCCAGCAGGGCCATCTGGTCGAGGCAGGGACACGTGAGGAAGCAATCAAACGGATCGTGGTCGATTGGACAGAAGCACGAAAGCAGGCAATCGATCGATCGACCTCTGAGGGCCGGGATGGCCATCTTCGCGGCGACGAACTGCTCGTGCTCGCCCACACCAACGCCGACGTCAAACGTCTGAACGAGGCGCTGCGGGAGGTCATGAAGGCGGAGCAAGCGCTTTCCGACAGCCGCACTTTTCAGACCGCTCGCGGGGCGCGGGAGTTCGCCGTGGGCGACCGAATCATCTTCCTGGAGAATGCTCGCTTCCTCGAGCCGCAGGCCAGGCACTCCGGGCCGCAATACGTGAAGAACGGCATGCTCGGCACGGTCGTCGCGACCGGCGACAAACGCGGCGATCCACTGCTGTCGGTTCTGCTCGACAACGGCCGCAATGTCGTGTTCAGCGAGGACAGCTATCGCAATGTCGATCACGGTTATGCCGCAACGATCCACAAGTCTCAAGGCGCCACTGTCGACCGCACCTTCGTGCTCGCCACCGGCATGATGGACCGGCATCTGACTTATGTGTCGATGACGAGGCATCGCGACCGCGCCGATCTCTATGCGGCGAAGGAGGATTTTGCGGCTAGGTCGGAATGGGGACGGCGATTGCGTGCCGATCACGCCGCCGGTGTCACCGGCGAGCTTGTCGAGACCGGAGAGGCAAAATTCCGGCGTGACGACGAGGATGCCGATGACAACCCCTATGCCGATATCAGGACGGGCGACGGAACTGTCCATCGGCTTTGGGGCGTGAGCCTGCCGAAGGCGCTTGAGGAGGCAGGCATCTCCGAAGGCGACACCATCACGCTGCGCAAGGATGGTGTCGAGCGGGTCAAGGTCCAGATTGCTGTTGTCGACGAGGCGACAGGTCAGAAGCGTTACGACGAGAGGGAAGTCGACCGTAACGTCTGGAGGGCCAAACAGATAGAAACCGCCGAAGCGCGCCAGGAGCGCATCGAGCGGGAAAGTCATCGGCCGGATGTGTTCGCCCGGCTCGTCGAGCGCTTGGCGCGCTCCGGCGCCAAGACGACGACGCTCGATTTCGAGAGCGAGGTGGGCTATCGCGCGCATGCTGACGACTTCGCCCGGCGTCGCGGGCTTGATCATCTTTCGCTCGCCGCCGCCGAAATGGAGGAGGGCGTCTCGCGACGGCTGGCCTGGATTGCTGCAAAGCGAGGGCAGATTGCGAAGCTCTGGGAGAGGGCGAGCGTGGCGCTCGGGTTTGCCATCGAGCGGGAACGGCGCGTTGCCTACAATGAAGATCGGAGTGAAACGATGATCGGTGCGATTTCCAGCGAAGAGCGATATCTCATGCCGCCGGCGACGGATTTCCGTAGGAGCCTCGATGAGGATGCGAGGCTGGCGCAGCTTTCGTCGCCGGCCTGGAAGGAGCGGGAGGCGATCTTGCGGCCGCTGCTGGAGACGACCTATCGTGATCCGGATGCCGCATTGGTCAGGCTGAATGCGCTCGCTTCGGATACCGGCACCGAACCGCGCAAGCTCGCCGATGATCTCGCCGTAGCACCCGATCTGCTCGGCCGGCTGCATGGGTCCGATCTCATCGTCGACGGACGGGCGGCGCGGGAAGAACGCGATGTCGCCATGGCAGCCTTGGCGGAACTGCTTCCCCTGGCTCGCGGCCATGCGACCGAGTTCCGCAGGAACGCCGAACGGTTCGAACTGCGAGAGCAGACACGGCGCGCATCCATGTCCTTGTCGGTTCCGGCGCTTTCCGAGGCTGCCATGACGCGCCTTCTCGAGATCGAGGCGGTGCGCACCCAGGGCGGTGACGATGCCTACAAGACGGCTTTTGCGCTTGCCGCCGAGGATCGCTCGGTCGTGCAGGAAGTCAAGGCAGTCAGCGAAGCACTGACCGCCCGCTTCGGTTGGAGCGCCTTCACCGCGAAGGCGGATGGGATGGCCGTACGCAACATGGTCGAGCGCATGCCGGAAGATCTATCGGCCGGGCGGCGCGAGGAGCTGACGCGGCTGTTCGAAGCCGTGAAGCGCTTTGCCGAGGAACAGCATCTTGCCGAACGTCGGGATCGATCGAAGGTCACCGCGGCGGCCAGTGCCGTTGCCGGCACGGAGCAAGGGAAGGAGAATGTCACAATGCTGCCCATGCTTGCCGCCGTAACCGAGTTCAAGACGTCGGTCGACGATGAGGCGCGATCGCGAGCTATCGCCGCTCCTCTTTATCGCCAGCAGCGCGCCGCGCTGGCCGAGGTGGCACGAATGATCTGGCGCGATCCGGCAGCAACGGTCGACAACATCGAAAGTGTGATCGAAAAAGGCTTTGCTGCCGATCGTATCGCTGCTGCGGTGACCAACGACCCGGCTGCCTATGGCGCGTTACGCGGCTCCGGTCGACTGATGGACCGGATGCTGGCGTCCGGTCGAGAGCGGAAGGACGCGGTGCAGGCCGTACCTGAAGCCGCCGCTCGCCTGCGGTCGCTCGGTTCGGCCTATGCCAACATCCTCGATGCCGAACGCCAGGCGATCGCCGAGGAGCGGCGGCGCATGGCGGTCGCCATCCCCGGCCTGTCGAAGGCCGCCGAAGGAGTGCTCATGCGCCTGACTACCGAGGCGAAGAACAACGGTCGCACGCGGAATGCAGCGGCTGGGTCTCTCGATCCTAGCATTCACCGAGAGTTCGACGCGGTCAGCCGGGCGCTCGACGAACGCTTCGGCCGTAGTGCCATAGTCCGCGGCGAAAAGGATCTCCTCAACCGTATGCCGCCGGCGCAGCGTGCAGCATTCGCGGCGATGCAGGAGAAACTGAAAGTCCTGCAGCAGACCGTCCGCTGGGAAAGCAGTGAGAAGATCGTTTCGGAACTGCGCAATCGTACTCTCAATCGCGGCCGCGGTATCGAGCTTTGAAGAACGTCGAAGACGTCAAGGATTCGGCCGGACCGAGGAGCCGAATAGGGGTAGCGTCGAACAATCTACGATGCGCATGAAGTAAGTGCGTTATCGCGGGCCTTTGCCCTGCAGCAGAGGCCGTATCGATCCCGAGGAAAGTAAGGCTGCAGCCGTCATTGTAGACGGGCAGCCCGGATCGCGTCCGGTCTGAAGAAACCATGCTTGCCAGCTACTTCACACCCATCGCACTGGTTGCCGAAAAAAAGCGACCGAACTGACTTGCACGATGCAACCCGTTGGCATTCTCGTTGAACATGCGAAGGGGAATCCGGTGGGGCCAAGCGGCCGTTATCTCTCGCCAGCTCGACGCTCCCCGCCTTGGAGGTGTCGTTGTCGTACGCCAAAAGGCGCGCCGTCCGCCGCATACCACTCGACGGTTTCATCCTGAAACGTCATGATGGTCGACAGGCTTCCTTGCAATAGCGTTCTGATGCCATGGAAGGTCATACTGTCCTCTGCTTCGACTCGGAAGTACAGACCTTCATCACTCGGCCTCAGGATGGCACGCGCATCGTCAAAGTCGAGAACCTTGTCGGCGCCCTTGACGTCGATCGAGCGGCAATAGTCGGTGGATAGTGCGCAGAGCTTTTCCGCTACCCTCCCTGCATGGGCGATCTGAACAAACGCTTCGGAGACATATTTGTGCATGGAAACACCTTCTAGGCGACTCGATTCGCGGTGAAGTCACTCTGGCGTCCGGAGGCCAGAACTCCTGTCACTCAAAGCCAAAGACTGGGAGCGATCATTAAAGAGTCCAAGAACGCCCTGACATCCGCCTTGCCTCCGATTCCGGATAAAGCCGATAAGGAAGACCAACATAAACGTATTCTGCTGGTATCGCAGTCGGGCACAGCTTAGATAGAAAAAGGTTGAGGTTTTCGGGACTGTTACTGGACACGAGCGTATAGAAATTCCCGCTGTTCCATGTGACGAATGAGTGCTCGAAAAAACGGCTCAGCGTCTCGCTCATCTCCGCAAGACTGACTTCGCTTCGGTTCATGCGCGTCAGAACCGTGTCTTCTTTTGCGTGAATATCGGACGCACTGAAAAAACGGGCCTTGAAGCCATGGTCTTTTTGCCGCTCACGCCGCCGATACTCTTCGTCGTCATCATGCTTGAACTTCTCGACGAACATGAAGAGCCCATTCTTTTTGAGATGCTGTGATACGAAACGGATTTGATCGAAGCGATTTGGCGAATACATCTGGAACGTCGTATCCTCGACGATGATATCGAAGCCGCCGGCAAACTTGCGAAGCTCACCGTCATCTTGGATCTTTTGAGATGTCAGATGATGAAACGACCCGTGGAAAAACATGGCGTGAGGAGGAACCCCATAGGCATAGAAGCTTCTCAGGTTCTCGACGTTCGGGCTGCAGGATAATGTTTCGACCCTGCCATTGCCGAGTTCGCCAATCACGCGGGCCATCGTCCCTTCGGCCGTCCCTAACGTATAGAGATCGAGCCTCCCCTTTCTGGCGCGCGCATATTTAAGGATCGCACTGCCCAGGCGGCACTCTTCTTCGAACCGGTAGGGTATGCTGCTCAGGTAGTGCTTATCGAACGGGCCTTGGCGCAGCGGATGGAGTGCCGAAAAGCGTCGGAACGTTAGGTCCGGCGGAAAGAAGCGGTGGTCGAGCTGAGGCGCATGGATCGGCGTTCCGGCCTCACCTGATGCGGTGGTCGAAAAGAACTCCGAAAGCTCGTTGAGGCGAGGTGCGCGGTCGCATTCCTCTATGAAGGCATCAAATTCCCGCATACGAAAGACCTCCCTTTCCTTCGCACCATCGCGATTTCCCGCCATCAAGACGAAATTGGGCATCCTGAATGTTGGATTGTTATGCGGTGATGCTCGGCAGTAAGATGAGCGCGACCATCAGGTTTCGGCATCCACGTTTTTGATCAGCCTTCATGAAATTGACACAAAATTCGACCTGAAGTTAAAGGAGGTTGGATCGGCAACCTGGGGTGAGATACGCTTGCGCCTAGGCCGTTGTTTTGAGGGGGCAGCCATCCGAGTGGGGATCGTTCCAGCTATTCAACCCGAAAGAATGAAAAGGTCACAAGGCGAGATCATCCTTCACAAACAAGGCCTTTGGAGTAATGCCCGCGCTGATGTCGTTCGCCGCCGCGGCCTGGGACGACAGACTATCGACGTTCTCGCGGACGACCACCTAATCTTCTTGAACATACGGGGTGCCGCGAAATCCGGCGAAAACTACCTCAATGGGCGTAAAGTCGAATTCACTCCGCGTCCCGACGGCTCGCTCGTTTACGTTCCGCCTGGCTGCCGTTGGAGCGGTTGGGATGAAGGAGATACCGAGGGCTGCTATCTCATGATAACGATAGCGCGGGAGTTTTTCGCCAGCCTCTCCGCGAGGCTGCCGGCTGCAGGCACCTTGCGTCCGGAACTCGGTTTTAAAGATCTGCCGATCCAATGCCTGGCGCGGCAGATTGCGGGCGAACTTTCGAATGAAGATTCCATAAGGGATCTGATCGTTGAAGGGCACCTGGTCGCGATCTTTGGACTTCTGCAGCGCCGCTCCCACACGTCCGGCAGGGTGTCTCGAGGAGGACTGTCACCCAGGGTTCTCAAGAGGGCGATCGACCGAATTGAGGCCTATATCGATCGACCCCCGAGCGTGCGAGGGCTGGCTCAAGAAGCGGGGATGACCTACGAACATTTCTCCCGTGCCTTCAAGCAGTCACAAGGCTCGACGCCCTATGGCTTCTATAACCAGCGCCGCCTCGAACGGGCGTGCGACTATCTCCGCTCGACGACGATGAGCGTGACAGAGGTGGCGATCAACTGTGGCTACTCCAGCGGCAGTCACCTCTCGACCAGATTTCGCCGTGAGACGGGGTTTTCACCCCAGGAGTATCGGGCTCTCTGGAGGGAATAGCCCGGCTCCGAGCTAGAAATAATATCAAATTCATGAAAGCCGCCGCCCACCGAGACGAATAGCATGTCCTCACGAACCTGACAGGGGGCTGACGGAATGGGAATGTTGTTTGGCGGCTTTACGAGGCGAAATGCGGCACGCAGATTCTATCTGTTTTGCGTTGTGGCTTCCGCAACTGGCCGCAATGCCTACTTCGTGATGGTGGCTTGGATTGCCACCGATGTCAGCAACGGCGCGAACGCTCTGTCCATTTTTCTGGCGCTCGGCAGTGCCGCTGAATTGCTGACGAGTAATGTCGGCGGCGCGCTGGTCGATCGATTTGACCGCCGATTCGTCTGTATCGGATGTGATCTATCGAGGCTGTTTCTGATGTTGTCGACCGGAAGCGGGTTCTTATTCGGCGACCCACTCGTCGTTCTCTACGTATCGTGGATCATCTTTGGAGTGATTGACCGGACGCATTCGACAGCGCTGCAGGCTATAATTCCATCTGTCGTGACCTCCGAAAATCTCAAGTCGTTCAATTCGGTCTCTTACATCGCCATGCAGGCCGGCAATCTGATCGCCGCCATCGTGACGGGGTTCACCCTAACCGCCATCGAACGGGATTTGACGCCGCTCCTGCCAAGCGCATTTTTCCTCCTGTCACTGTTAGGACTGCTGGCGCTACTCGGCCAACCGCCGCAGCCTTTCTCCCATTATGGCTGGAAGAGGAAAGGAATTTGTCGGCTGGAGCTTCTGCCGACGACCTTCACCCTGCATCCACTGAAGGCCATCGCTGTTATATACGCGTTGATTTATGCAATGGGCATGCTCGTCAGCGTTCTCGGCTCCGCCTATGTGATCCATGAACTCAAGGGCTCAGCGCTGCAGTTCGGCTATCTCGAGGCGGCCTGGGCCCTGGGTTCGATCGCGGGTTGCGCAGCCTTTCCTTTTGGAAATGCGCTTTGGCGACGGCACAGCCTGCTTTTCCATTTGGTACTCGGCGGCATCATTCTGTCTGGTTTTTTGGTTCTCCAAAGCTATCCGATTGCCCTCGTTCAAATGATTGCTTTGGGCTTGAGCTACAATATCGCCCGGGTTCTGATCGACGTACGGGTTCAATCGACCGTTCCGATCGGCATGCTGGGGCGGGCGCGAAGCCAGATCCACACGATCTGCGTGGCGATCGGGCTTTTGGCGTATGGCGTCATCGCCGTCGCCGGAGACAGGATTCTGCCGTCGGAGATTTTCGGCCTGTTCGGGGTGCTGATGGTCGCCACCGCGCTTTTCATTTATTTCAGGAGGGATAGGGGAGAGCCGCTCGAGAGCCGGCTTGTCTGAGGATGGAAACATCATTCGACAGGCAGCTGGTATCCAAAAGGGACATTCTGTCTCTCATATTTGAACTGTTCCCTTGGGTCCGACAGTTTGAGACGGCACTGCTGAACGAGTATGCCAAGGCCGCATTTTCCATTAATCCCCACCGATCTGAGTGTCCCGAACGAAATCAGGCCATGTCGCTAATGCGGTCGCGGATCGGAAATACCGCGCGGCGCTGCGGGTTCTCGGAGGAACAAATATCCCGATTTGAGAGCGAGATTGAGATCGCGCCGGTGCTGCAGTGCGGTCCTCATCTTCATTTGTCGATCGAGCCCGATGCATTTTACACCCATCTGTTCTCACTGATGGGGATCCGCTCCCACGGCAGGAGGTGCTACATCTCGTATGGTTGTTCGACGGTGAAGTTCGTGGAGCGAGGCCGCAAAGGCCCAGCCTGGCTGCAAATCGATGGTCAGGCGATCAATGTGTTTGGTCTCTCGCGCAGCAAGATGATCCCGTATAGCATCCTGGGAAGAAACAACCGCTACAGCTTCCACCTTCAAAATGTCGATAGGCCTGGCCCCGACTCGGAAGCAGTTTCATGCTTGCGCGGAATTTTGCCCGCTGACGAATTCTCCTCGGCGGCGGATGCGATCAAGGCTGCGAACCTGCATCTCTGGAAGCGCTATTTCGACAGCCAGATCGACTTTCTTCAACTCGATGACAGCGATGTCGGTGATCTGGTCGCGGACCATCTTGCCGACGAGCAGTCCTGGCTGCGAACCCGACTGATCGAGGACAAGCAATTTGCAATGCAGATGCTCTCTCGTATCGATCAACTCGCCGAAACGGCCTGGCGAGGTTGGCTGAAGAACTCGACGCATTTCTTTTGGGGCTGCATTGACGGGCGGCTCGTTCCACTTTGGTTGGATGGTGCTGTTCTCCAGTCGCATGCGTCGGACGATATCCGTGTTGAATTTTCAGCGGCAAGTCTTGTTGAAGCCCTGGAGAATGGCCGGATCGTGCCGAACCTTCTGCTGATGTTCATCGTCACGTCGATCTTGCCTGGCGTGCGTGTTTTGGGTGGAAGTCGACATACGATTTATTACCCCCTGATGCGATGGGCATTCTGCGACGCTTTGAGGAGCAACGATCATGATGCGCAGCTTCTCAATACGCTGTCGGAGGACGACCGGCCCGGCATCTGGGGTCATCGAATAATATCCTCGCTTTGCGAGCCATTTTCGTTGCTGAATACGCTTGGTCAAGACGGAGTAGAAACCCTTCTCGATCATTTTGGCCAGATGAGTATCGCTGACGCCTCAGGACCTCTCTCGAGCTTCACGGACGATCCGCTATGGGCCGAATTGAGAATGGCATATTCCTGTGGGAAGGCGAACAGAAGCTGCCCGAAATGGGCATTTTCCTGATCGTACTAATCCATCGCTTCGTCGGTGGATGCGGGAGTTTCCCGCTCTCAAAGCACACGCGCCTTGCGAGGTGAAACCATTGAATCTTGTGATGAATTCAGTTGCGTCACAACCGGATTTCTACTATCTTTTCGGCGAGGCAGTACGCGCTGCCTTGGGGATTAGAACCCCCTGCTAGCGGTTGGTGCCGGCCGGTACGGCACCGCACTCCTTGACCTTTGAGGTCGGGGAGCCTGTGGCGTATGTCCAGGTTCCTCGGGACTAAAGGCCATAGGGCCGTCTAGCACGGTGTTCTAACTCCCCGATCAGTGGGTTGAGCGAGTTATTCCGCGGGGGCGCACCGCGTGAAACTCTCCACACGGGGTGTCGACTATGAATCGCCGTACAGCAGCCACCCAAGTCCGATCATCGACGCGAGCGCCGGCTGCGCAGTCGAGTATCGCACGCGAGTCGGCACATCCGGTCGATCTCCACGTCGGACAGCAGATCCGTATCCGCCGAATGCAGTCAGATGTATCGCTAGGCGATCTTGGCGCCGGCATCGGCGTCAGCCTGCAGCAGGTTCAGAAATATGAAAGTGGAAAAAACCGCGTCAGTGCCTCCATGCTCTATGAGCTTGCCAATTGCCTCAAGATTCCGGTTTCAAAGTTTTTCGAGGGCCTTCCAGATCCCGAAACCTCTCAGGACGCTATACACGCAACGAAGATCGACGACAGGATTGCATACATCTCCACCGCGGAAGGGAGACGTCTGATAGAAGACGTTTTGCTGCTTCCGGCCCGTGTGCGCAGTCGCGTGGTTGCACTCGTCAGCTCGATTGTCGATGAAGAGATGAAAGAACAGTCGGACGTTGGTCGCTAGGAGAACAGAAAAAAGGGCAGCCGCGGCCCCGCTGGTTGTCGAGCCGGATGCCGGCCCCGCATCGCGTTTCCGTTTGTTATCTAGAGAGCGATCCGGCCGATACCGTTCTCTAGAGCCAGCACAGTGCCAAAGTCAGCACAACGTCTGGCAAGATCGTCAAGAATGTCTGCCGCCATGGCCCGATCGGCGAGCACTGGAAAGAGAAGGCGATCACGCGCGGGATCCGATAATGGCTCGGTTCCACCGATCACGATCGGGCGTAAGCTGATATCTTCCACCCGTCCGCCAGGGCCGAAATCGCAGGTCGCGATGACACTCTTCCAAACTTCAGGCGGGCTCCATTCTCGCGCCTGGTCATCGGTATGGAAGATAAAGTTTCCGAGGCCGTAAAAAATGGGCCTGTTTCGATAGATCTCAACCGCCTGAAGGACAGGAGCGCCATGGCTGACAAAGAGGCTTGCGCCTGCGTTCACGCAATCCTGCGCGAATTCCCGGACCCAGGACGGGACTTGCTGCCAGTTGGGTTCCCAATGATGATGATGCAGATAGACGATGACGAACGCATCGCGGCCTGCCTCTTCCGCGATTGCCGAAAGCTGAGCCGATGCGCTGTGTCTATCCACCACGACGCGGCGAACGGTCTGATCGGATCTGCGAAATATCGTTCCATAGAAGTCAATGTCGTCTGGGCCGTTCAAGGCAGGTGGGTCCTCCGGCTGCGCATAGTTCGCCCGCTCCAACGGCGAGCTTTGAAACTGGTCCTGGATGGAGCGAAGCACATTGAATGTGTCCGCTTCCAATTCGAACACCCTGGAGACGTTAAGCCTGTTGACGCCCGGCCTTGCCATCCGGCCCTCGCTTGCGTCCTCGGCATACATGAAGGACGGCCCCGGGCCTGCATCCATCGCGACCAGGGCGACCGTTCGAGATCCGAACTGCTTTTTCTGAGCCTTGGTGGCATGACGCATGTCAATACCGATACCGGCGTGAAGGAAGTCTCGTGCCGCAACTTCCTCCAGTGTCGACAGGATACCCGGGGGACCAAGATCAAAAGCATGGTTGTTTGCCAAAGCCAGGCTATTGAAGCCAAGCCCCTTTAATGCTGCTAGAACCTGCGGCGCCGAGGCGCCGAAATAGATGCCCTTGAGCGGCCAGCCTCCATGACGACCGTAAATGGTCGTTTCAAGATTGGTAAAAGCAAGATCGCTGGCCTTCAAGATCTGGGTGATGTCAATGAGCCGGGGATCGCTTATCGCTCTGAGATCATGGCGAATGAGTGATTGACCCGTAACAGCGACGGAAAAGAGTGCGGACATAAGGTCTGCCTTTGGCTTTCGGGTTTATTAATTACGGAACGGGCTTCTACTTCGATACGTGCGGTGAAACGTCGATATCGAACCATCGTTCGCTCAGCCGCTTCAACGTTCCGTCTCGCGTGGCGGCCTCGATTGCACTGTCGAATGCGGCAATGAGCTCGTGATCATCTTGCCGAAGTCCGACGCCGACGCCCGGTCCCCAAAGGCCTCCGGAGAGCTCTGGGCCGTACAACATTGCGATCCCGCCGTCGTTGCTATCGAGGAAGGTTTTCCAGGTGAAATAGTCTGCAAGGCCGCCGTCGATTCGCTCAGCCACGAGATCGAGATGCATATTGTCCTGGGAGTCGTAGCTTCTGATCGTCGCGACTTTGCCGAACAGCTCGTTGAGCACCGCTTCTGAATTCGAAGATCGCAGCACGCCCAGGGTTTTGCCCGTAAGCGCCGCTTGAAGCTGATCGATGAGCGCCCGCTTTTCGGCGTCGATGCTTGTCAGATCGAGCTTGGCCGATGTATCCGTTGTGGGGAGATTCAGGTCCTTGCGTATAACGAGCTGGTTGAAGCCTCCGGCATAGGGTGTGGAGAACGCGATCGATTTCTTCCGCTTCTCGGTTATCGCCATGCCTGACATGATCGCGTCGAACTTTCCAACGGTCAGTGCCGGTATGATCCCGTCCCAGTCCTGGGGCACGAAAGTGCATTCAACATTCATCCGCCGGCAGAGATCGCGGCCGACATCGACGTCAAAGCCGGCCAACTGGCCGTCCGCGGCGATTGCGTTCCAGGGCGGTGAAGCGCCTTCTGAGGCGATAGTGAGTGTCTTCCTGTCCATCGCTACTGCGTTGTTGGCGCAGATGACAAGAACACATAGGGAAAGCGCGATTATTCGTTTCATGGCGATGGTCCTCTTGGTTTAGTTTGCGGCGAGTTACTGTGGAGCGAGCGATGGCTTTCGCCGCGCTCGCTCAGAGTGATCGCGCCGGCGCCGGCGAACTGCTCGCGCGCGCCCAGCGCAGCTCAAGCATCTGAAATGATTGCATGATCAGGAGGGTAAACATTAGGTAGAAAGCGCCGGCGACAACGAAGACCTCGTATGGCGCAAATGTCTGCGACACGAGCTGCCGCGCGAGACCGGTCATCTCAAGCAGGGTGATGGTGCTGGCAAGAGAACTTGCTTTTAGCAATCCGATCACTTCGTTCACATAGGCTGGAAGAGCAATGCGGATCGTCAGCGGGAACACGATCAAGCGGGCGGTATGGAAGCTGGATAGGCCCAAGGCTTTGGCCGCTTCGACCTGTCCACGCGGGACCGCCTGGATTCCACCGCGCAGGATCTCCGTGGTATGGGCGGCGCTGTTCAAGGTGAACGCAATGAATGCGCACCAGAATGGTTCTCGCATCACGGGCCAGAGAAAGCTCTGGCGGACGAGGGGAAGCTGACCGATCCCATAGTAGATCAGGAAAAGCTGTACCAGCAGCGGCGTGCCGCGGAAGCAATAGGTATATGCCAGGACCGGTGCGGAGGCCCATGGATTGGATGACGCCCGCAGGAAGCCAAGCGGGATCGAAACCACAAAACCTGCGGCAAGCGATGCGAATGTCAGAGCCAAAGTGAGAATGAGCCCGCGGGGAAGGGTGATAAGCGCTTCCAATGCGATAGCGGTATCCATCGCTTCAACCTTTCACCAGCGGGAGCGCGTACCGGCGTTCGACCAGCCGGAACGAAAGCAGAGAAAGGCTTGTGAGGGTTAGATAGATCGCAGACGCTGCGAGGTAGAAGGGAAGGGGAGTACGCAACGAACCCGCCCCTATATAAGCGACGCGCATGACGTCCGTCAGCCCGACAACGGAGATCAGGGACGTATCCTTTATCAATGAGATACAAAGGTTGCAGAAAGCAGGCAAAGCGATAGGGATCATCTGGGGAATGATGATCAGAAACCAGATTTGCCAGCGCGAAAGCCCAAGCGCTATCGCGGCCTCTCGTTGACCAGGTGCAACAGCGTTGATTGCTCCACGAAATATCTCCGCCGCGTATCCACTGAATACCACCGTTAATGCCGTGACACCGGCCGCGAACGCATTGATCTCGATGTAGCGGCCGACAGCTGCACTTAAGAGCGCAGTTCCCCCGAAATACATGAGCAGAATGATGAGGAGTTCGGGGACACCGCGGATGACCCCCGTATAGGCTCGCATGCAAGCTGCAATCGACGTTCGGGGTGAGTTCCGGAGAATTGCGATCAGCAACCCCAATATGGTTCCAAGCATGCAGCTTAAGAAGAAGACGAGCAACGTGTTCTTCAGGCCGATGACGAACTGACCAATAAAACCGTGCAATTCGCCGCTCCTCCGAGTAATAATAAATAAGACTACACCGATGCATGCATTGGGTGTTCATTTTAACCCTAAGGCGACGACATATATTAATTTAACTCGCGATTAGGGCCAACTTGATCCAAAAATATACTTTGACTTGACGCCGTCAATTTATAAGATACGAGAACTTTCGATAAGCAGGGCTTATCAGTCTGAGGTGCTCGACGACACTAAGGGATCTTTGGTCATGGATATCACTGGCTCCGGAGTGAGGATTCGCCAGCTTCAAATCTTGCGCGAGGTCATGCGTGCCGGCTCGGAAAGGCTTGCAGCACAGGTGCTGCGGATAACACAGCCGGCGGTCAGCCAAAACGTCAAGCAGCTTGAGGAGGCGCTCGGTTTCGCGCTCTTCCGCCGTGAGAACAACAGACTGATTCCGACGGCCAAGGCATGGGAATTTCTGCGCACGATTGATGCGGCTTTTGCGGGACTTGATCGAATTGGACCGTCAATCGAATTTCTGCGGAACAACGATACCCGTCTGATCGGCATCGCGGCTCCAAGCGCCTTTTCATTCGTAACCTTGCCGAGGGTCGTCAAAAGGATCCGCGAGAAAAGCCGTTCTTATACTGTTCAGGTAAAAACAGGCACATATCAACAGATCGCAGAGCATGTATTAAACGGCCGCGTGGATCTTGGCATCTCGCGATTGCCGATTGACGAACGCATCCTTGATTGGATGCCGATTGGCTCGGCCACGAACGTGTGTCTCTTCCCGGAGAATCACCGATTTGCAATGCAGGAGATGGTTACCGCCGAAGATCTTATCGGTGAGGCCATCATCGACATCGACCCCCAGTTCGCGTCTCATCAAATGAGCGTCAATGCGCTTCGATATCTTGGAGCCGCACCCGAGATTGTAGTGGAATATGACTCCAACGGCCATGATATCGGATTTGTCACGGCCGGGATCGGCGTCTCGATTACGAATGAGATTGTTGCGAAGGAATATGCCAATTTCGGCATCGAGTTCCGACGGTTCCTTCCAGGGGCGGTATATCACTATGTTGTCGTCTGGCAAAAAGATCGAAAGCTAAGTGATAGCCTTAGATTTGCAGCGGAACAGCTGGCCATGGGCCCGACGGATCAAGCTGCTTGATGGATCGCAATCGAGACGCGGTCATTAAGCCTTTGGTCTGGTTGTCTTCTTCATCGTCATTGCACTCACCAAACCCGCTCATGTAAAATCGCATCGAAAACCACATCGGTCGAGACGAAAGCGCAGTGCTCCAGCCGCGTCTGGGCGGCCAAGATGCGATCCCAGGGATCGCGGTGATCCCAATCAAAGCTCGCTGCCAACTCGGCATGCAGATCGCTGATGCCAAGCGTCTGCAAACCGCTGGCGGTGACCGCGGCGCGCAATTCCTGCGGCTTCAGGTCGAGCTTCTTCAGCCGCATCTTGTTGTCGAGCTCGTAGAAGGAGACCGCGCTGACCAGGACGTTGTTGGCCTTGTCCTCGATCAGTCGCCGGGCCTTGTCGGACAGCCGGCCGCTGCCGATCGTCCACCAGTAGACGGCGTGGCTGTCGAGCAGCACCTTCATGCCTTGAACTCGTGATCGGCCGCCTTGCCCTGCCAGACGCCGACGTCGTCGTTGAAGTCGCCGGCATCGATCGCCGCCTGTTCGGTATCGACATCGTCAAACAGATCATCCGGCAGGCCGCGCTGGCGCAGCAGCCCGAACGGCCGCTTGCCGCCGTCGGCCGGGCCGATGCGGGCATAAACTTCATTGCCGCGCATGATGACAATTTCCTCGCCCTGGTTAGCCCGTTCGAGCACCTCGGCGAAGTTTTTGCGGGCTTCGCTGATCTTGTAGCTGGTCTGGGGCATCGGGCACTCCGCTAGCTCTAAAGGCAAAATAGCATCCTGAACGTCAGCGTACAAGCCATCTGTACACGTCACTTCCGATAAGCATTGCTTATCGGAAGCGACAAGCGCATCGCAAATTCACAATGGATGGCGGAAGCGAATTGCATGATAATTTCGGATAAATGAATTGCTTACTACGATTTCAATATTTTACGATCTTGCGGATCTGCCCATGCACAGCTGGTTGCACCGATTTCGGACGCAGGCCTCGATGAGCGAATCGCCCGTGCCTTGGTCGGAAGCGGCTTCATCGAACGGACCCCATTCGTCGAGCTTCGCCTCGTTGTGGATCAATCGCGAACTGGTGCATCTGGAAGACCTCGTTCTGGACGACGACACCACTCCGACCCATAAACTGACAATCGCCCGCGACGTAATGAAAACCCGCCGGCCTATCTCGGCGTAGCCGCCCGGCCAGGCATTGTCGGCCCACGGCTCCCGTCCCTTCCGCGGCCACGACTTCGTAGCCGGCGCGCCTGGGGGTCGGATATCGTGCTCTGTTTTAAGGAGTGAAATACCGCGACATCTGCTGACGCTGGATGGCGGCGATCACATTGTCTGAAATCCGGTAGCTTCCCAAATCCCATCGAGGATGCGTTGCAGTCAGCATCGTTGGCTTGTGGCAAGATCTCGAGATCTAAGGTTGCGAGTTTAAGCGTGCAATGGTTTCCTGGCGGCGATCGTCCCTTCGCCGGTCACTTCAGCCGAGCAATGTCTCGGCGAAGCGCTCCGCGACGGTTCAGCCGATGGTGTTTGCCGCTATACCCAATGCGGGAGATCGTTTACGCAGCTCGCTCAGTAAAACTGCGCTGACAATGCTTAGCAGCGACTTGCCTATTAAAGAGTGGGATTTTTTCACCTCTAGGGGCCCCGACGCGCGGAAAGTGCCTAATGTAATCGTCATGCGTTTTTCGGAGGGGCGCCATTGAATCAGAAGCGAAATAAAGCTGCCGCAGCGGGACTTCGCAGCAATTTGCGACGGCGCGAGATCAGATACCTGGCCAGTGAAGGCATGCACCCACGGGAAATCAAAGGCGTCAGCGAACTCGACGAGCATCTGCCGCACACTGGGTATTTTACACAGGACTGCAATATTTTTCCAGGACATGATCGGCCAGTTGAAATGGACTTGATCATCCTTGCCGATGACCGCGTGCTTCTGGTCGAGAGCAAGGGCTGGGCAAAGTCGATCAGGTACGAAGGCAGCCACTGGGTGGTCGGGAGAGGTGTAGCACGCCACTTGATTTGACCCAAAAAACTGGAAGGCCAGCGGTTTAAAAGGCCAAATGTCACGATGATTAGTCCTAGATGACAGCTTTTTTGCCCAAAAATTTTTTGCCGAAAAAACCGACCAACCAAGCAACCAACTCGAGAGGATGTGCCGTGTTACCGCCCACTGAATGCGGGCCGAGCTTTCAAATTCCCGGCGCCGGCCAGCCTAAATCACTGCTGCCATCAGGCCAAGAATTGTCGTTCCGCGACGGCGCGATATCGGCACGATAATTTCCGATCAGCCCGCAGCTACGGGCGTAGAGAGGGCATGCAGTACGGGCAAGTTGGGCGACGCGCCGTTGTCGTTTCGACGCATTCGAGGTTTCTGAACACAAATATCGCTTTCGCGGGACGGCTCCGGATCACCTCGCGATCGTTCATGACCGCGAACAGTTTTGCCGCGGTCATGACGGCGGCAGCCAGCGAGACGAATGAAACCGAGAATTCCGGCGACACAGCAGTGGCGAAGGCGCGCACCTCCGACTCCCCCAATTGGCCGCAACGGGGTTTCGGCGTCGCGAGGTACGCGAGCGCCGCCTCGACGTCATCGACAATCCCGGTCAACCGTTCGCGCTGGTGGTCAACTGTCATCTCCCTCAGTTCGGCTTCGATGGCAATTGCCTTTAGCTTTTCGTCCTCGGCTGCATTCCAGCAGCCGAGGCATTCGCTGCCGGGAACAATGCCGTACAGCGCCGATTGGGCACGAAGGCCGTCGGTGCTGCCGCCGATGACGAGGCCCGGTAGCACCCCCTGGATATCCAGGCGCGAACTGTTGATGTCCACTGCCGACACGACAATGTCATAAGCGCTCTGGCGTTCCGATGAAACGAGATCGTTCGGCAGGCCGACTTTTTCGCTCATAAGGTAATCCGTCAGACTGCCCGGGAATTCGTATCCCGCTAGAGCCGTCAGATTGCGGTAGCGTTTGACGGCATCGACCTTAGGGTGGAGGACGTCTTCGACGCCCGCAAGGAAGCAGCGGTTCAGGTTCGTTCCCTCGGCATCGTGATGATCGTGATCGATGGTCACGAGAAAGCCGCCGGGAATCTGAGAAGCTCCAAGTACCTGGATGAAACCCTGGCCAACGGCGCCGGCGCCGATGAGGTAAAGGCTCGGCAGTGTGAGGTCGCGCAGAGGCGGCCCATCCGCCAGCTCATCCCAACGTCCGCTGCAGACATCCCAGAGAGAATAGGCATCGTCGGTCGCGAAGCGCCCCTTGAGCAAGCCTCTGCTAATTTTGAACACTTCGGCGGCGACCATAGAGGCGGCAAAATAGGGACCCAGGCAGCCGGGTGCCGCGTCATCCTGCGCTAACGACGCGGGAGCGCGGCCGACCCAAGCCTTCCATCCTGCTCCAAAGGCATAGAGGTCTGCATCTGCCGCAGGTTCGCTGCCGATGTCGATGGTGATGTCGGCCGGGCCTGTCGCCACCCGCACAGGGATGCGGCCGCCGTTCGCCCAAGTCGCCAGGTTGTCCATTGCGTGAAGTGCATCGCAAGGCGGGGCCATGTGCGGCATTGCCACCGCAATATTGCCGTCCACCTCGAGCTGAACGCTTTCGACCGAACCGTGAAGACGGACAAGCAGATTGACGAGGCAGACGAGTAGATGCTGGCGCGGAAGGTCGTCGTCGACCAAGCCCGCGCGTATCTTCACGGTCTTTGGCTCCGCATGTGCGCCAAGCCCTGAAACGGCGCGATGGTGACGATCTCCAAGGTCAAAATCGGTCATCGAAAATCCCTCACCTCCACATCAGCGAATTCCCGAAGTCGCACCCTCGCCATGGCGTCAGCTGAGGACAACATGTGCCAGTAGTTGAGCTGCCACTCGTGCACGCCGATATCGGACGGCCAATTGGCAATGGGCCTGCCGTAATAAGGGAAGACGATTGATAATATCCTGCGGCTCGACACCATCGCATCGTCATAGCGGGAATGCTCGACCTCCACGCCCGGATGACTATGTATCTGAGCCAGCGGCCGCCATGCGGCCCGCAGGTCGCGGACCATCTCGCTCATCGATTCCGGCTCGACGTGGTAGTTCCCTCGACGCGACCTCTGAACGGGCGCGCGGATGGAGTGAACGGAGGCGTTGTCGCCATGCCGCTCACCATACCAGAATACGCAGGATTCGTTCCGTCCGGCACGCTGAAGCAGCTTATGGGTGGCATGCACAGCGTCCGACGACAGATACAGTATCGCCGGCGTCAGCGAGTAGGGCTGGGGCGCGGCCGGGCGACGTAGGAAATCTTCATCCTGCATGGCGTTCGAACCTCCCGGCGTAGTGGGTGGCCAGGGCGCGCTCGATAGCGCTGATGGTCCTCAAGAACGTGTCGGTATCGCGCCAGAGGATGCTGTCATTGCCCCCGTGGACAACATCATAGTACTGGAACACCGCCGAGCAGCAAATCAGCTGAAGCGAGCGTCCGTCTGCGGAGGTGTAGACCGGATGCATATGCACCTCTTGGGACGTCAGCTTGGGCAAGTGGTGCTGATCGATGTTCAACTGGTAGTCCAATGTCTCCGGATTGACGAATCTCGCGCTCGGAGGCCAAGCCGTTCCGGTCAGGAAATCCAGACGTAAAAGGTATTCCTCGACGTTACCCCCGTCAGTGCCGCGCATCGGCACTAGAAGCGTTCTATCGGAGTGAAGACGCCAACCGAGCTCTTCCATCGTCTGTTGCTTGAAGTGTAATACCCGCGGCAGGTGCTGTTCCAGCACCTGCTTTCCGGCTGCCACGTCTACGTTCGGCCGTATGGAGTGCGACGCCATATCAAGCCCCACCCGTCCGAGGTGCGATCTCGAACTTTTTCATGCAGAGTTCGCGGCTCTGCGCTTCAATGAGGGAAAGCTCGAGGTAATCCATCAGGTTGACGGGTTGACCTTGGACCTCCGACTGGAACACGTCGCGTGGGTCGCGTGCTACCTCGATCTCCTGATACGCACGGTCCCAAATTGCCTGCAGCGTCATGGCCTCGGCAACCTTGAAGCTCGCCGACTCCAGTTCGCCAAGGTGCTTGACGTGGACGGTCTGCTCCTTGGGATGGTTGCCCGTCCCGCGACGAAATCTCTCTACGCCGGGTTCGGCAAGATCGACGATCTCGTCCTCGGCGAGCAGGCGGTTCGCTGTGTCTGCATGTTCCAGGTAGACTGCCTTGTCGTTCGGTACCCCGGCCAGCTTGCGAATGGTCGCTGCGGTGATGAAGCGATTAGGCCAGTCGAGGGTTTCACCGTCCATGGCCAAGCGGTATGAACGGTCACTTTCGGCGATAATGAAACGGCGGCCATCCACGAGGGACACCGATTCTACCGTGCGGACATCCTCGAGCTGTTTATCGTTCCGCAGCTGCAGCACGCAGACGTATTGCGTCGCGGAAAAACCCGCTGCGTGGGCCAGCTGCCCACCGGATGGGCTCTCGTCATTCAGGGAAACCGTTCGGAACAAGAGGTCCGTTCCCGCGATTTCGATGTTGGCCTTCTCGTGCTTCTGCGTTTGAGTGCTCATCATTCGTTACTCCATTGACTGGTTTCCAAGCATTGCGTTCCACACGAGGCTGTCATGAAATAGTTACACCAAGTGGAACGATGTTGTTGTCTCATGGCTCAGGATCAAAATCAATATCCATTACATATTTGGTAACCATTTTATCCACAGATGAACGGAGCTATGTCATGCTGGAGATGAAACTTATGGGAATCGGCAAACTCAGCGCCTTGGCAAAGGTCGGCGACGGAAGTCTTGTCGGCGCGGCCGAGGTGCTGCGCATTGAGTTGGTCCGTGGGTGCTGGAAGTCACAGGACGAGTTTTGCGAGTTCTATCCGCAGGCGGTTGTCGACGGGCCAAAAGCGAGGATCTTCCTCGACGACGACAATGCCGGTTTCGTCGACTTAATCGTGAATTTTACCAGCGGAATGGTGCTGGTAAAGCACGCGGGCTTCACCATTCAGACGATGCCCGGTGAGGCAGCGAAGGGTAGGGCGGCATGAGAATCCGGCCAATCCGCAACGAAGAAGACTACGCCGCCGCGCTCGCAAGAGCCGATGAGCTTATCCTGCTGGATACCCAGGATGCGATCGACGAACTCGAAGTTCTGCAGGCGCTGATCGAAAAGTGGGAACGGTCGGTTCACCGCTTCAACAGTGTTTCGCCGTCCGAGGCGATCAAGTTCCGGATGCGGCAGCTGGGATTGAAGCCCCGCGATCTGGAGCCGTACATCGGTCCCAAGTCCCGGGTGTCCGAAGTTCTCGGTGGCCGCCGTCAGCCTACGGTCGACCAAATCAGGGCTCTCAACACCCACCTCGGCGTACCTGTCGAGCTGCTGATTGGCGATATCAAGCATGAGCCGCGCTCGGGGCGCAGCACAGCCTCGGCCGCCGCGGTCGAGAAACTACGAAAACTCGGCGTGATGATGGGACGAGAGTCGATCGAGACGTTCCTCGCCCGGGCGACCGCCGTCGCTCCCGAGGTGGCTATGCTTAGAAAGACGCGGACCGAGCGGACGAATGCCAAGACCGACTTCGGAGCTCTCGAAGCATGGTGTGCGGCCGTCATGCTCAAGGCGGAGGATGCAAGGCCCAGGCGCGGTGCGGTACCGCGTGTCGAGAACGCGCGGGACCTCGCCCGTCTCAGCCGCCGCGAAGACTGGCCGAAGGCACTTACATCATATCTGTCGAGTATCGGCGTGGTGCTTGTGGTCCTCGAGCACTTGCCAGGAACATATCTCGATGGCGCGGCAATGCGGCGCGCGGACGGAGTTCCAGTGATCGCGATCACTCTCCGGCACGATAGATTGGACAATTTTTGGTTTACCATCATGCATGAATTCGCTCATGTCGTGTGCCATCTTGGCAAAGACATGCCGCTTATCCTCGACGATCTCGACGTCAATTCCTCCGACGGCATAGAGGCACAGGCCGACGAGTTCGCCCTCAACGCACTCATTCCGCCCGAAATTTGGAGGGAGCATGTATCCGCTGACATGAGTAGTGGTGACGTGCAGGAAGTGGCGGACCTCGCCCAGGTGCATCCCGCTATAGTCGCTGGACGTTGGCAGTTCGAAAACTCCGACTATCGCAAATTCGCAAGGATGCTCGGACGCGGCGAGGTGAGGAAGCATTTCTGAACTCGGACGGCAATCTCGGGCGGCCGAATTTCTCGGGCCACCCATTGCAGGCTGCTCGGTTCCGGGCAATGATCATTATGAATTCGGGATCTAAAAGACGAATTTCGGTATTCAAGGTCGTTGGTCTTGAGACCGGAATCGGAACATACTAGGTGCGATGAGCTTGGTACTGGATCGCGACTAAATGGAGAAAGAGTCATGACTCAGCACGCGGGTGCAAAGAAATCAGAGAGAGATAGCCACGTGACAATCGACAGCCTCAACGGAGAAATTGCGAGACTCAATGATGAGCTCACATGCGCGAGCGAAGCGCATCAGGCGGTGGTGTCGGAAAACCAGCGTCTCAAGGAAGCTCTGGCGTCGGCTGAGGGCGCCTTCATCAAGGCTGGCAACTCGGAAATGGCAGAGCGTCTGCGCGCCCAGGCGTCCGGCGAGAGACCCAAACCTGCGAACTTCAAGCTTCCCTCCTCGCGCAAGGTCGCCTGATTCCTGATTATAACGGTACCCGCTCCGGCATCGCCGGTGCGGTTACGCTTTCTGATCGGAAAGGTAGTCCTGCAGCTCGGAAACCGTATCGAAGATGAAATCCGGCCTCGACGCCTCCAGTTCTTCTTTGGACGTTATCCCCCAGGTAACTCCGATCGCGATGACATTCGCGGCTCGCGAAGCCTCGGTGTCCTGCGCCTGATCGCCGACATGATGGGTATCATCCGGCGATGCGCCAGCCGCCTTCATCGCTAAAAGCAGACCTTCGGGATCAGGCTTCCGCCTTTTGACCTGATGATACCCAAGCACGATATCGATCGGCCAGCCGTAGTGCTCCACGTACCACCGAGGAACCATGTCCGGGCTTTTGGTCAATATCGCCAGCCTGTGCCCTTTCGCATGGAGAACGGCGAGCATTTCCGACACACCGGGATAAACGGGCAATCTGCCCGCCTTGGATTGCGTCATTACCGCGCTCCATTTCCGGTCAGCCCGGAGGTCCGCGGCCGGCGACGTATCGACCAGCGTCTGATCAAAGTCGAATATGATCATTTAAAATCCCATGTCGGTTTGCGTCTCGGATCGGGTGGAGGAGGTCTCACGCCGAGCCTGAAGAGTCCCCAGAAAATCAACGAGGGCTTCGCGGTCCGCGATCGGCACCGCGACCCGCTCGGAAATCATCAACCGGTTACCCTGGGTCTTGGGCTCATGACTCCAGTTCGCCGGATGGTAGATGCAGGCTAGCGCCCGTTTTTGCGCTTGGGCAAATCGTACGGTGTGCATCGTCCCGCCGGTCACGTCGGTCTCGATGACCAACACGCCATCCGACAGCCCGCTTTGCAGCCTGTCGCGCTCGGCGAACGCGGTCCTCACCGGGGCCTTGCCAACCGGATACTCGCTGACCAGAACGCCGCCCATTTCAAGGAGATCTCTGGCGAGACCCTTGTTGGCAGCCGGATAGATCTTGTCAAGGCCGTGCGCCAAAACCGCAATTCCCCGTCCACGGGCTTCCACACAGCCGCGGTGGGCAAACGTATCGCAACCGTGTGCCAGCCCGCTGACGATTACAAAGCCTTCGTTGACGGCGACCTCGGCCAGGCGGAAGGCAACCCGCTCCCCGTAATCCGTCGGCTCACGCGTTCCCACGACCGCGAGCGCCTTAGGATGGCTCAGGGCCGCCGTATCGCCCTTCATGAAGAGTGCCGCTGGTGGATCGGGAATCTTCCGAAGGCGCTGGGGAAAATCGTCATCGTAAAAGGAGACGGCTGTAATTCCCGCAGCCCGGTCTTTCTCAAGGCTCTCTTCCGCTATCTTCCACGCCTCGCTGAATTCGTGTGCGTCGATCTTCTGGCGGGCGACACGACCGTGCAATGACTGTACATCGTCCGCTGTTCGGATCGGTCGCTCGACGATTCGCACGGCCGCCCGGCGGCCGATACCCCTGATGCGCATCAAGGCAACTATGGCGACGGTGGTTTTCGATTGGGTTTTCTGCATGTTGACCTTGGCCGCTTACGCGACCTCCGCTTCGCCGTTCGCCCAGATCTGGTTCCACCCAGCCGGAAGATGGCTGTTGTTCGCTCGCGGATCATAGGCGGTCCGTTCCGTCTTTCCCAGGGCCACGCCATAAACGGTAGCACCGGGATTCGTCGCCAGCACAGCCTGCGCGACGCGCGAAAGCGTATCGCCGCGAGTCACGAAGTCATCGAATATGAAGACGTTTTGGGCGGGCAGCACCGCGGACGTGTACTGGGCCTTGTCGAGTTCGGCTTTTCGTTCGGCCGCCCCGCGGAGGAAGTGTATCCGATTATGCGCCTGCTTGGTGATGGCGGCGGTTGCTTCGTGAGCGCCGACCTGGATTGCCAACTGAGTCGTAATGTAGGGAACCTGCCGGTCCGACGCCGCGGTCGTTTCAGATGACGAAAGCGCACATGCAAATGCGCAATCGGAGCCGTCCAACCCCAACGCCGCGAGAAGGGGAGGGAACGCAGCGTATATCAGGCGGGCTGCCCCGAAGTAGGCCTTCTGGTCTCGTTCCTTGAACCGGGAAAAACGTTCGGACCAAAGCTCGGAAGAATTGTCAGTCAACTTGTAAGCGAGAGTATAGGTGCGGGTGAGGCCCGCGGAAGAGGACAGATAATTGAATTCCATCCAACCTGCCCTAGAACTAAATGACGGCATTGCGCCCCCTCGGCGTCGCGAACTTAAGTGCGCCTCTATGTAGGCACGTAATCGCGACTTTTGAAGTCTCTACAACGGCTTCGCACGAAAATAATTGGCCCGCCGCCGCAAGTATCGGGTGTTTGTAAACTCTTTCGAAGCTTGGTCCTTCGTGCAACAATAAGATCACGCGGGGAAAGCCTTGCGGAGCCAAACGGCTCTGCATTGATGGTAACTTCAGTTTTCAAAGATATGCTATCTAGGGTTAGCGGCGATTCGGCCGTGAGGGATGGAAGATGACAGTGATTTCTGCGGTGGTCGCATCCGAGAGGATCGTCCTGACCGAGGGTTCGTACAATGCCGACGGGACCGTCACTATGATCAAGGACGAGACGTTCGATCTCGGCAAAGGCGATCGCCAGCTTGCTTACGTGACTATGCACAAACGCCTGGTCGACAGGTTTTCCCAGGGCATCGATTTGGTCGTGTTGAAAGCCAGCGTCGGCGGCCAGTATGCCGCCAAGACGGCGATTCTGCACTCGGCCGAACTCAGAGGCGTTTTCTTGAGCGCAGTACCAAAGGGCGTACTCGTGAAGCAGTTGCAGAAGAACACCATCAGCCGAACGTTCGGTTCGCGCAAAGTCGACGATTACCTCAAGGACGATGCGTTCTTCGACGAGAATTTCGGCGGCAAGGAGTTTCGCAAGGGAAGCCGGGAAGCCGCGTTCCTGCTGCTCGCAGCGAGGGATTGATGGACGGCTCCAAAGATTATGTATCGACGCTGACACTCCTTGGCCCCATCGGCGACGGGGCCTTTGGCGAAGTGAGCCGTTACCTCGACCCGTTGCATGGTGAGGTGGCGGCCAAGAGCTTCTTCAAGTCGAAATTCGATTCAGATGTTGCCTGGGAGAATGCATGCGCAGCGGCCTTGAAGGAAGGCCAGCACCTCAAGGCGCTCGAACATGGCCATGTCGTTAAGATTCACCATGTCTTGCGAAGCAAGGGAGACGAGGAATTTCTTCTGGTCATGGAATACTGCGAGGGCAAATCTGCCCGGCAGGTTACAGAGAAGAACGTCGTCTTCCTGTCAGAGGCAAAGCGGATCATTTGCGAAGCCGCTATCGGCCTGAACTACATACACGGGCACGGCTACCTCCACCGAGACATCAAACCCGACAACATACTCTTGAAGGGAGACGGCCACGTTAAGGTCGGCGATTTCGGCTTCGTCACCGACGACCTCCAGTTCGGGTTTGCCACGCCATATGGAACGGCGGTTTACTGGGCTCCGGAAGTTCTCGGCGAGAAGGCGTGTTCACAGCTATCCGACGTCTACTCGCTCGGCGTGACGTTCATAAACCTGCTGTCGGGCGATCATTGGTTTTTCCGGCAGGGAAAGAACTGCGTCATCGAGGTTGATGCGGAGGGGGAGCCGCGCCTGTCGTCGAAAATGCTCTACTTGCCCCATATACCGCTGCCTTGGCGAATGCTGGCGAACAAGCTTTGCAAGCCGAGTGCTAATGACCGCTGCCCGTCTCTCGGCGCGGCTGTGAACTCCATCACGAAGCTCCCGCCGGTCGAGCCATGGACATGCACCGTCGGTGAGGACAAGATCGCGTGGGCACTGACAAAGGGAAAGCGCCGCGTCCGCGTGGAATGGGAAGGTTATCTCGGTCAGCCGGGTGAGAACTGGCGCGCCTGGTCCGAGGACCTGAGCGGAAATGCCAAGCGATCGCTGAAAGCAAGCGCGAAAGGCGACAAGACAAAGGCGATGTACTCGTCGCTTCAGTCGTTCTTTGCCGAGCGGGCCGTCAAGTAGCGGCGCCGCGTTTCACCGGGACCATCACCTGCTCGCCGTTACGTCCGCGGACAATCTCAATGCCTGTGACTCTGGCCCGCGTAAACGCGAGGCGCTCTTCACGACACTCGTCGCAATACGCAAGACTGGCCGAAACATGTTCGGCAGGTAGCCACTCACGACCGCAGAAACGGCAGTGAGGCAACACCAGCTTCTTTTTTGCAGCCACCGCCACGGGAGTCTCCTAGATAATATGCGATTGTAGGCTAGCGAGTTTTAACGCTAAGTAAATAGATGTTCTTGCTCTGTTCTAACGAATTGGTGTGCCTGCTCGTTGGCGCTCAATTCCCGCAACCTCCTTGTCCCCGATTTTGGCGAAATTCAAAAACGAGGCCAGTTCGTCTTTCCGCTAGGGTCTCCTCGACACTTTGTTCTGGCTGGCCAGAATGTTCACGGCGCCTTCGATCAGAACATCGGCGCTGAACCTTTTTGATTGTCGTACCCGGTCATAGAGTTCACTGGAAACCACGCCCATGAGGTGGTTGACTACGCCTGTGGACTCCCACTTCCACACACGCGCGCCTCTCATGGTCTTTTCCACCGCAGACGGCACGAGGTCCTCGGCTGATATGTCGGCTCCCGCGAAGGCACGTCTGCGCATCAATCGATGCGCATATAGCGACATCTGCCGCAGGATCGTCGGCCATGGGTACTCGCTCCAATTGATGCCATTAGGCGGCATCTTCACTCCTCAAAACCACTACATCACGCCTTAATATGCTTACGAGGTGGACGTATTAGCCGGAATGTGTAAAAAATAATGTATGGATCGAATTTGACGGTGGCGGCTAGAAAATAGCCCGCGCCAATAATTAAGTGACGCGCCAAGGTCGGATAACCGCGGAGCTAAGCGGACATTCCACGCAGACCATTATAATGTGTCGAATCGCATGCAGTGAGCATTTTCCGCTCTCGGATCGAGCAATGAGGTCTGTCTCTGTTGGGCTCGATGCATCACCGATCAATTTGCCTTAAGTTCAGAACGTATGGGGTCGATCACATCTTCTCTAAAGCGTTTCTCTATTTCCGCGCCGCTCTGCAAGTCGACCGCATCATTGATGCCCGGGGGGGCGAAATTCGACCCGAGAATGCCGTCGAAACCCTGAAGGTTTGCAATGTCATCGTTGTACGCATTACTCAGGCATTGAAGAGTTGGCGGAAAAAATTGTTGGGCACGCATAGAACGCGCATCAAATCGTCCCCGCGCATCCGACAAAATTTGAGCGAATGAGACCGCAAACTTGAATTCCGTGCCCATCTTTCCAACCAGAATGCCACCTTGCCAATAATCAACGAGGTCTGGGGGCAAGTAGTCTTCTAGTGCTGACGTTATGGTGACCGCGTCTTGCGTGTCGAAGTAGGGGACTTCTCTGCCTTGAACAAATCGGTAGTAGCTCACTCGATTGTCTAAACTTACGTTCAAGTCTTCGCCGCTGACACGGCTCAGCCGCTTGCCGACGCTCTTACCTATGGCCGCTACCATCTTTGATAACGTATTGCCTGGAATGGGACTGCCTCCTTGATCCATATCACCAAGGTAGAAGCCGCCCATCGCTGCGGAGCGGAGGCATTTCCCGATGCTTAGCAATGCGCCCAGTTCCGCACCTGCCGTAAACGCTTCGACCTGATGTTTACTCTCGGCAGACTTTCGGGACTGCTCCAATCCATTGATGATTTTGTCGAGACACTCATTGAAACTTGAGTATGAAAATCCAGGAATCTCAGCGAGTTTCACGCTGTTCTCAAAGATTGTCACTGTTGACGAATTGCCGCGAACTTTGAATTTACCAGCGTCAAGCGTCACCGAGCCACCAGGTGCGTTGGCCCATTTTGCAGTGAAGGCAGCACAGACATCCCTCGCAATATAAATTCGTTGCTCATCAGGAGACTGAGCAGACGCGCCCATTGCCCATGTGTTGAACGCGACGGCCGTGGACACAAAAAGCGAAGCCCGCACTTTCATCTTGCCATTTTCTCTAGGCATTCAGTGTATTTGTCATATTCGAATTTGGGTATCGTCGCCACGGGGACGGCATTCTCGAATATCGTGATCTGCTTCGCGTCTCCTTCGACTTTGAATTTTCCGTTGATATAAGTGAAATGGGTTTTGTCCTGTGCATTTATATATGCGGCAGCAAGCCCAACACAGACATCACGCGCCTCATAGGCCGTCATTCCCGATGCAACAGAATAAGATGCAGCAAATGCAATAATAACTGAAAGGTTCCTCCGAACCGTTAGGTGCAGCATTTCGGCCTCCCCGACATCCCGACGATATTTTAAATTAGGAATGACTTATGATAGCATGGCCTACATTATAATCAATCGAAAGTTGGGAGGACAGACATCATGCCCGTGAAGCAGATAGCAACATTGTACCTAATAATTCTTGCGCCCATCGTAGCTTTGTACATTTTTACGCTATTGTACGTCAGTATGAGCAGTTTCCCGACGCCAACAGTCGACAACGCGCCAGGATTTTTTCTTGATCTAATAAAGATCATCGTTGGAGGTGCGATTGGAGCGTTCTCCGCCACCATCAACAAAGGTGAATCGCAGCCGCGATCAAAGGTGAAGTAGAATGTCACCCAGTAGCCGACGAAGGCCTCTTCGGCCGCGTCAAGCGAAAGTATAACGTCTGCCTACGCAACATCCGGCTTCGAATTGGATTAAGCGGGACGATGACTTCCCTTCATTCACGCGAATCCGTCATGATCGCATCCGCGAACTTTCGCTCGTAGATCACCTGGGCAACCACCGACGTCGGGAATGCAGGCTCGATCCTCTACCGGCTGGCATTCGAGCTCAGCCCGGGTTTGCGAACGCTTGGAAATTTCGCGGCACTCCAGAAGCGACATGTCCTCGCGACGAAAGCGTTCGGCGTCCTGCCGGTCGACCGCCCACCAATTGTCGTGCGGGAACGCCAGCTTCTCAGCTTCTCCGCTTTTACGCAGCCATACGACAAGAGCGAGCCGATGCCGGAAGCACTAAGGCGAAGCATCTCGCACGCTGCCGCCCTCGTGATCGTTCCCGCGGGAAAGAACGACGCCTTGATCTCATCCACGACGACACGCAGTCCTTGAAGGATTGGTACTCCCGGCAACGCCGACACCGTGCGCAGCTTCCCGGAGAGGGCGGTCCGGATTATCTCCGCGATGTTGGACTCGCGCGGTCTTACAGCCTCCCAGAGGGTGACCTGATGCTCGTTGGGCTCTGCGATACTGAGTTCCCGCAGCCGGCGCTCTAACGAAATAACGTCTCGCTTGTCACATGTCGTGCGAGTATACCCGATCGTGCTGCCCATGGGACAGTCGGAGGCAGTCGTGTGACCTTCGGCACTCTCCTTGGTGCGTCAGGCGGCCATTTCTTCGACGCCGATGGCAAAGAGTTTCGCCGACAAGAATGGCTCGCAAGCACTACAGGGCTTGGTCGATGGCATCAACGACGGGATCATCAATCCCAACTCACGGGAGTACATGGAAGAAGACGTCCGTCGCGTCTCTTCAGGCGGGGATCAACTGGTCGTACATGTTCAACCTTTCGAGAAACCCCACGGAGTCCAAGATTGAGTCCGATGTACGCTTCGGCTTCTCCGGATGCGTCGTCCAACTCCGGCAGAGGGGTTTTGCCTGAGCGCAGTTCAGCCTCGGCATGGGGGCCTCGGTCTCCTCCAGCATCAGCTCGAACTGCTCTATCTTCCGGTCGATCTTTTCCGACGAGGCGGCTCACGTCGAATGAGCGGGGCGACGACCCTGAAAAACGCACCCAATCGGGTTGCCCCGTCAGCGCGGGCCGCATCTTCGATCTCGGCCGGCACGTTGTCGATCGTCGACTTCATCAGCCAGATCGTGAACGGAACTGCGGATTTCACTAAATTGGACAGTGGTTTCAGTAAATCGCGGACACGCGTTTCGCTAAGTCGCGGACAACGGATGCGATCGAGTACCTTTTGCCCTGGAATTGGCCAGCAAAAGCTCGGTGCGAGGCTGCGTGACGGCACGCTCGAGGTTCATCTACACACTCAGGCAAGTCGCCAGCATGATCGGCGAGAACCTCGAACTGATCGGAGAGGTGTTCGCCAACTCGGACAACATCTCCGAGGGCGAACTGGTTTACGTCAGCGATGGCAGTGATGATGGCACGAAGGGTCTGACCGAGAACGGCATCGAGGAACTTCAGAGCTACTTGCCGACATCAGGACGTGGGACGGCGGTATCCGCCAATTCATCTATTGACGCACAGGGCAATCGCGAAATGATCAACCGCGTCGTGGCCGATGAGATGAAACGCTCCTATAGCCTCCATCTCTCGACCAGCCGAACGCTCACCCTTCGACCGGGGCTTGCTACCACGTTCTTGTTCGCGATGCTCATGTCATGGGACGAGTTCCCGTATGCCTTGCTCTTAACCGCCACCGATCCGTCGAAGACGGTAACCGTCGCGATTGGGGATTTCCTGAGTGGCCGTGTGGCAAACTACGGTATGATCGCGGCTGCCGGCGTTCTGGCTGGGGAGCTGCCGCCCATGGTCGGTTTCTATGTCCAGCGACACATCGTAGAGGGTATGACCGCGGGTGGCGTGAAGGGCTGAAGCGGCAAGCACTTTTGCGCATCAATCTCCCAACCTTTTCCTCCGAAGGCCACCTCTGCCGCGCTTTTGGGCGCGGCATTTTTTTCACCCGCCGCAGAATGGGAGGAGGCGTTGCGGATCTGAGTTTGTCTGGATAGGTCGGCTGATCGTTTCATGATCACCCTTAATATTTCCTAGCGGTATCATAGCCCTAAACACGAAGTATCCGCAGAGCTACATCTGCCGTGTCATTCACGCCAAGGAGACACGGCTATGGAAATCTCTTTTGAAGTCGGTATTTGGGCGAATCCACCACAAGAGAAGCATCCCGACAACTATCCCCGTGCCGCTGCCCGTGATAATTCCCTTAAGCATGGCGCTCTCCCAGATTGGGGCATGTCCGAGCGTCGATGGAGAAAGTGATAATTCATCGCTGAACGGAATAGCGGACATTGCTAACCCCCGCGTGCCTTGTTTTCTTCCCTCTTCTCACGTTCCTGCCGGCCCATCACAGTGATCGGATTACCCCTGCAACCTCTTGAGCAGATCGGCAGAATACACACCGTTCAGCAAACGGGCATCGCCGGGACTGTCATATAATACCAAGAGGCCACGCTCGCCGCCGACGTCGCACCAACATAGTCCTTCCGGTTTCTCAATCGACGTTCCCCAAGAGTAGACCTTTCTAGGAACAGATCCTGGTTCAGGAGACCAACGGTAGAGTGCGAACGCACCTTGAGCCTCACCCACCGGACCTGCAGTAATCAAAATACTCGCTCCATCCCTGGTCAACTCTCGAACTCCCAAGCCTTGGAGGTTCAAGAAGTAGGGACGTATTGATCGGATCTTGAACGCATTGTCGATCGCCAGTTCAGCTACCACCGCAAAACCTGCGATCACTGGCCCACGAAGGCCTATGAAGACGCGGCCATCCACAACAGCTAATCCTTCGACGTCGATTCCGTTCTCCTTGGTCGGCAGCTCTTCGAACGGTGAGAAAAAAGGATCAGCTTCGAGCATGGCACGGAGAGATCCGTCTCCCTCAAAAGGGATACTCTGTGCTGCGACTGGTCGACCTGCTTGATCGATCGTTAATCTCGCAAGCAGTCGTCGACTCTTTCGCGCGTGGATTTCTGAATTTAGGATCTCATTTGCTTCCGGTTTGCGCCGTACTTTGCAATGCGCTCCACAAAGCCAAATTGACGATACGTCTAAATCCAGGGATTCCAGATCGAGTTCGTCATCCGACGATCCGGGAATCCCTTCGATAAACTGATCCAATGCAAATCGGTCCGAAAGTGTATAGCCATCGACTTCTCGCGTCAGGCGCTCAATGGTGCGGCCCTCATCAGACACCGTCCAGAGCATCGCCCCTGTAGCCGCGCAGCCCGAGAGATTCCGTAGCAACGATTGATCACTCGTCCCGTAATTTAGCGATACCTGTCCTGCCAGAAAGAATTCGCTTATCGTAGCAGTGTCCATACTGCCCTCCATAGATAATGAACGAACTTCAACGTGGGGCATCGAGCTAGGGGGTTTTCCAATGAATGAGCAGCGAACCCTGTTTGAGCTGGTCAATGACCTTCCTAGCCACTAGGTGGTCCAAAGCGGGACAGCCTTCGCTTCTGCCAATCCGGCCGTATTGCTGGGAAAATCGGAGCGACACGTAGTCTGCTCCGTGTATTACGATGGCACGTGACCGAGCTCGTGAATTTGTTTCCTCCAGACCGTCGAGCTTCAACGAGTATCCGTTTTCCCCCTGATAGGTTTCCGCGCATCGATAGATGCCCAGTGACGTTGCCTTAGATCCTTCAACATTGGAAAAGACGTCAGCGATTCCGTCATCGGTGGGCCCTTCCGACCCGCGCCCGTGGGCACAGAGATATGAGCTGGTCTCTTTAGCGATAACGTCGAAAACGAACAGGCGGGGCTTGCTGGAGTGCAGGTCAAAATTTGCTATCGCCCAATAGCGCGGATGGCTTTCCTGATAACGCTCGTTTCGAAGGACAATCAACCTCTTCATTGGAAGCTCCAGTTCGGCATCTTCCGCCAAGGCCATAAGTATCGGTTCATCGACGCCCCGTTCTACGAGCCCGCCTTTCGCGAAGAAGGCGGCGTCAGGCAACGATGTCCTATGGCTCGCTGCGAAGGGTGCGCCCGGTTCGTGGTTACGAAGCAGCTCTTGAACGACCGAATTCGTCGCTTCCAACGTTGCTTCGAGCTGGGTGAGAATTTGATGCATGAGAATGGAATCGTTCGTTGTCTGCAATGCCCTGGCCATTGTCTGTCCTCCCGCAACCTCTTTATTGACGAGGTCCGCGAAGCGCGTTGAGCGCTCCGCGGGTTTGGGTTTCATTCTGCCGCGTCTCCATAGGCTGCGCCGCCGCTGACGACGTGCAGCATATCCCCTGTCGGAGGCGCTTCTTTATCTCCGGGCTGTCCGAAGACCGGCGTGCCGTTTGCCTTAAAGGGCAATGCAGACAGATCCCAATTTCCGCTATCTATCTCGCGCAGTAAGTCCCTGGTCCGATAGGCGCTGGCCCGAACGGGAGGATTGCTGTGTGTCGAGAGCCAGGTATGGCGGGCTTGGACGTACTCCGAGATCCAAGTTTTCTCATTTCCTCCCTGTGCCGGTGGTCGCTCGGTGAAGCGCTCACGAAGAAAGCCGAGAATGCTACCGCTGTGGATGAATGAATCGTAGATCACTAGCACCGAGAGCGCATAATGGAATCCGTTCTCGACTGCCCAGCGCAGCGCGGGTTGGAAATAACGTCGATCGAAGAACACGTCCTGGCAATCGCGCATAACAGGATCTTCGTTGCCGGCAGATTTCAAAAGGTTCTTGAACGTCTGGTCGTCGACGAGCGCTGTTCGCCCAATTTTTTCGACATAGGGGCGCAGTTGCTCCGAATACCGACCGCCGGCGCCGGCGTACATGGCCACGAGTTCACGAAGATTGCCATACTCTGTCGTCTGCGATCGACCGTATGTCACTTGACGGATTCTGTTCGGACCGTCGTTGTAGATACTAATTGAGCCGTACTTTCCCGCGATGGTACCGGTTTCGAAGACATTGATGACCTGCTCGCAAACCCGGCGCTGTTGATCGGTCAGTAAGGCGTCGCCGCTTGCGCGCGGCGCATGCTCTACATCTAGGCCGGCTATACCCTCGGAGCCCGACCTGGTGCCAGCGCCGCCTTTGAGCTCATCGACTGCGGACTGCAATGACAGTGCGACACTCAAGATGGATTGGAGCAGCTGAACAGTGTGATTGGCATCAGTCTTCATGACATCCTCCTATTTTTGGGTTGCTTGCAAAACCTCACTTAGATCGCGAACGGCGTCTGTGCGTCGAACACAGGGTTTTTCGGGCCAATGCACCAATGATTCGGTGACTGCGTTTCAGGCATTTTTCTAAGAATCGCCCCGTGGAAAGCTGCGTAATTCCGACTGAAGCGGCCGTTGTCCCACACGCTGATGAGAGCAGCCGTGAACGCACCGTTTCCTAGACCGTCCAAAGATGTTTGATTGTCTTGGCATCCCGAGATAAGCCTCACGCTACAGGAAATCGGCGTGTCCATGGCTCTGAGGACGGTTTGTGCTTCAACGCTGGAGAGCGAACTGCCGAGCGTATTGTACAGGTCGCGGTTCTGCCGGAACGTCCGGCTGGCGATGTTCGAAGGCATCGCGCGCGCTAGCGGATTGGGCACAACTGCAATCTCAGGCGCGTCCGGACTTACAGCCCTAATGACGCTTCCACTGTGGCAACTATCGGATATGACCAGAACACGGACGCCGGGTTTGAACTTGGACCACAGCATGTACTGTTCATCGTCTATGAGTTGCCGATCAAAAAGGCACCATGTCTCATCGACACCATCTTCCTCGTCGCCATTGAAATCAGGGACTTGCCCGCCATGACCGGAGTAACTGATGAAGAACATGTCCCCGGCAGAAAGGTCGCGGGCAGCTCTTTCGATCTCCCCGGCGACGTTGTCTCTCGTCGCGTTGGCGGTGAGAAGCAATTTGGCATCATATCCCAGGCCGCCCGCGATCTCGTACATGTCCTGGGCGTCAAATTCGCAAGCGTTTAACGGTCCAGACCACCCCGCGTAGTGTCCGGGATCAACTGCATTGAGACCAATATGTAGCGATCGACCGGCGGGCCCGTCCTTGGGCTTTGCACTCCGGGAAGCTGCCTGTGATGGATGAACGACCGGGCGATAACTGGTCGTCTCGGCGGATATTGCTGCCCTAGCCTTGTTCGCCCTCGTGTCGACTGCCTTAGGCTTCGGCGAAAGCTCCTCTATTTTGTTCGAGAACTTCCTTGCCACCTTCTGGTAGCCATCATTTGTCGGGTGAAGTTCGTCGTACCACTCGTCTTCTTGAACCGTGTTCCGGCAATCAATGTAGTGAAGGCGTGCCGACGACGCCTCGAGAAGCGCCAGTCTCTCGTTGAAGCGATCTACCATAACTCGCGCAATTGCTTTTTGAAGTGCTGGATCGGTGATGTTTCTCGAAGCCATCGGTTTGCCGAGCCACGGACCGTTGGCCGGAACCGTGTAGTCGTAGCCATGACAAATGATCTGAAGGTTGGGAAATTTCTGAGCAACCTGTCTGACTAACCTTGAATATATCCCTATTGCTTCGTCGAGCACGAGGTTGAATGAGGGACGGAGATGTGCCGCAGGTGACTTGGCAGGGTCGAAATCGAATAAGTGGGCGGCTAGATTTCCGCCGGCGACGACGTCATTTCCACCGCCGCTGAACAAGAATATCGATGCGCCCGTATTAGCGATTGCTTCCATGTATTCCGCTTCACGAAACATGTTGGACAAGGTGTCGCCAGCGGCATCAAGACTGAAAACAGCATATCGCTGCATCAGATCGTCGATAACGTCCGCAAGCTTGAACGGGTACTGGAACCAACTATCTCCTTCGGAGACCAAGATTGGCCCATGATAGCTTCCATCGCCGACCCGTGCATTGAAGGCAACGTGCCTACGAAGCCGCGCTATGAAATTTGCGCTATTTAGCAGCGCTGCGCTCCGCTCGTTGCCTTCCTCGGTCTGCGGAATACTAACCGTCTGAGGATTGAGAGCGAGCACCGGACTGAACGGGCCCGATCGTTTTTCATCAACTTCGAAATAACGGGTTAGCTCCTCATCCGAAACCGAAGGATCTGCAAGCCGCTTATTGAGCTCTTCAAGTGAGATCTTACCATTTGAAGTCAATTTACCTACTCCTCTGGCTCTACCGTTGATTCAACTGGCGAAATTCGCTCTATGTGGAGGACGTTGCTGTGTAAGTAGAGAACGTTCTGTGTTAAGAACTGTGCGTAGGGCGCGTGGCCGACATCTCGTTTATGCACAGCGCTGGGAAGTCGTTCCTTATGACACTGTGGATGCCGGAGCACGCCAAACTCGTCCCCACGAAACTCGAACGGTCCTCCAGCCCCGAAGAGCAAAATGGATTCTCTGTCTGTCGCTCGTAATTTTGTTGGATTGCCATTTGGTAAACCATTCGCGCACTGACTTGAGGCGCAGGGCTTTGCCGTCTGCATCCGATGCAAGTCGATGAGGGTGGCGGCCGCTTGAGCTGCACAGGTTCCTTCCGCCCCTTGATCTCGCGGCAACCAATTCAGCCGGTCACCGGACGTGAGTGCCCGGACAAGGGTCGCGTCGATAGGCAGTTCAGAAGGAAGCGAGCGCAGCGACGGAAGATAAACTTGATCGCGCAGGTCGGGATCGTCCTTTACGACGCTCGGCAGAACCAAAACTTGCTCAACTACGCCCATAGTCGCGCCCCCGTCAACGCAGGCGACCCAAGTGCGCTGGCAAGCAGGCTCTGGCCGACACAGTAATACGTCGGACAAGCTGCTCGAGTCGCCGTAGCGGAAGCCGCAGCGATGCCAATTGAATAGTAAATTAAACTGAATTCTTCTCGAAATTACATCGGTAGCCTTTTGGCTACGCCTGCGTTGCATCTGGTCGATAATACTCCACATCGTAGAGTTGGCAAGCATTATTTAGATAAAACTGAGGAATACCTATATGATGGAAATCAGTATTTTGTTTTGTCATCACCCTTCACATGCGTCAATCGAAGGAGGTGATACAATACGTTACAGGCCAAGGAAAATTTCTCAAAACATTCCGATTGGCGGCAGGGCGCATATTCCGCATATTTCCGGGGCGATTTGTTGCCGAACGCCCCATCGCCGCCTCACCCCGATAACGACTTGGAAACGATGCTCGAGGCTATGAGCAGTCAGAATGCACCTTTTCATTGCAAGCAACAAATTGGCCCATTAAATCGCGCGTCGAACGAAACTAAAAAACGGGTTTTTAAATGACAAGCCAAGCATCAACGCGGATGCCTGTCTATAGTGCGATCATCATCGCCTTAATAACCGGCGCGAGCGGATTTGCTGCGGGAGGGTATACGACCACGTTTGAGTATTTTACCGGAAAATTGGTTAAATCGGAAACGATGGAAGTTGAAACCAAGCGAGCGGAAAAGGCGGAATTGGCACACTCCACAGTACTGGCTAGCCTCCGTACCACGCAAGGCGACCTCGAAAAAGCGCTTGCCGATTTGAAGACCGCGCGGGTCGATCTCAGTGAAGCTCAAGCGGTCATTGCGACTAACAATCGGGGCGCCCAAAGGCATACGATTCCATCCGGCGGAAGTTATAAATTTCCGGGTACGGATCTCGAATTGAAAGTAACATCATTCTCTGCTGCGGGTGAAAATTGGTCAGCAACACTTCAATCCGGCGATGAAGACTATTCGGTTACGAATCATCAGCCGACGACAACGATCTTGACCAAGAACCATCTCAACTGCGACGTCGCCATAGTCGGTACGGTTGGTCCCAACTTAAAAACCTCGGCGGATTGCAAGGCAGCGCAATAGCCGGCAGCAAACGTACAGTCGCCGAAACCGTAAGTGCCTGTGGGGTTCTATTGTCCACACGGTCTCACGTCGACTAAATTAGCGTCGGTTGCACTTTGGGGCGGCACCACGCCGGTTGGAGTCCGAAAGGTCCGGTTTACCTGCTTCGGGCCGATAGCCGTGATGCGGCTCTTGAAGGAAACCTGCGACCGCTTCGCATGTGGATTGTAGCCCAGCGGTGCTCGATCACTGCGTCTTGGCCCCGCACGCCGCCATCTGCCGCAGCTTTTCCTCGCTATAGCCTGCCGCAAGCGCGATATCTTTCAGGGAGAGCGTGTTGAGATTTCCCTGAACTGTCCGGCCATCCATCGCTGGCTTCAGGGGAAGAATGATCGATGTCACGCCGCTCTCGATACCGCCATAGGCGCGAATATCGGTGCCGCCTTTCGGCTTGTGCCCCTTCCTGCACTCGTCGTTCTGGTAGTCCGGCCGCGATTGATAGGGCGCCTTGAGATCGCTCTCCGCTTCTGTGCATCGCTGCTCCCTGGAGAGCGGACCCATCGGGTGCTTGCTCTGCAGCGCGCCGTATCGCAGCATTTCATGAAGGGCGATGGACCCTTCGCCGAAGCCGGGGCCGCTGTCGGTCGCGAGCGCGAAAACGCTGTGGTCACCGTACTGGACCCAGGCGATCGATCCCAGCAAGGACGATTTCCCCTTAGGCACTACGAGGCCGGGCACTGTTGCGGCGTCGATCGAGACGACTTTGCCATCGACCGTGTGCGTTAGGGCCGTTGTCGAAACATAGGTCTGAATGTCTCCGCTGATGCTGTGAGGTAGCGACTTGCCGACCTTGGGACGACCCTTGCCGTTTCCAACGAAGTAGCGCCCGCCCGCGTCCTTCTTCTCGCATTCCTCAAGCGTTGTCCCGGGAAAGATCGGTTCCACTCCAAGCGCAAAGACACAGAATTCGGGAGTGCCGGCGAGGAAATCTGCACCTTCCGCCTCGATCCATTTTCTCCGGCAAAGCAGGTTATTTTCCTTGATGGAACAGGCGATCTTCTTGCCATCGAGGTGAAGGTTAACGCCATTGGCGATATAGGTATAGCCGTGGTCGCCAACCGTGTAGGACGCGCTCGTTCCGTCTGGATTGACGTTCATTCGCGTCGTCATGATCAGCGAGCCATCTGCGAATTTCCCATTGTGGGGTTTGTCATCGCAGCTTTTCGCCGTGCTGCCGCCGGGCGACAGGGACAGTGCGATGAGTGAGGCCACACATATGCTCTTCAATGCGATTTTCATTCTGCTCCCCGCTTGTATCGGCGCATGTGACGGCCGGAGTTGATTGGTTATGACATGAGATCGATTCTCAAATAGGTGTGCTGACGTCTCTTCTCAGAGGCCGGATCTCACGGCGCCAGCTCTGCGAGCGCTAAGGATTAGGCGGCACGACATGGCCGTCCGCCTTGAATTGGAAGACGAAGTAGGGCGGGATACAGACGCCGCGATGATCGCCTCGGTTCAGCCAGGCTTCGTCAGGCATGTCCTGGCCGAAGAAGGTCGATGCGAAATAGTTGCGCCTGTTGTCGCCCGCCGGAAATGAAAGCTGCTCGGCGTTGCGGGCGTCGACGCGCCGATCGAACAGGATCTTGGCATTTTCCTTGGTGTACCCGAGTGGGTTCATGCAGATGTAATCGTCGCGGCATGGATTGGCGGCATCGCAGGCGCGTACGCCGGAATAGCTAGTGTAGATCCGGAAACAGCTTTCCACCGTGCGCTTGCCGTCGCCCGCGTCACCCATGCATCGGGAAAAGCCTGTCGAGGCCAGCAGGCCGCAGGTTGCTTCTTGGGGCAGGTCCCGGCATTGCCCAAGCCGAAGGGAGCCGCCCGGAAAACCGCCTGTCTGCTGTTCGAGCACGCGCCGGGCATAGGTTTCGTCGGACTCGCCCGGATTTCGGGTAAGGCCGCCGATGCCTTCATAATATTCCTGATGCGAGGTGACGTATTCGTTGGTGGCAAGCTGCGGCAGATTATCTATCGAGATCGTCGTATCCCTGGGATCGGTATTTTTCGGCTTTCTGTCGTATTTGTCCGAACCGAACCTGGAACTGCCGACGGTGCCGAACTGCATTGCCTCGCCGATCATGGGAGGGGTCTGCGATCCCAGGCACATGCCTATGCCGGGCTGGTTGGCAGATGCGAAAACAGGCGCGCATCGCAGATTTCCATAGCATCCCCATTGCCGCCGGCTGCCCGGCGGGGCCGAGATCAGGCAGGCGCCGCCCCATCCAGCCAAGAGCTGGATCTTTTCACTGCCCGATGGCCGCAGGTCCCGATAGGTGTTTTGCGGGCGAACGGCATAGCTCGTGGCCAGCACGCGCCGGGCGATTGTCTCGTCGTCGGTGAGCGATGCCAGCGCCCTAATTATCTCGACCCGGCGCGGCTGGTCGCCAAAGAAATGCGCGGAGCCGGGCAGGAAAATGGCGTTTACGCTTGCGGTTCCCGGCCTGTCTGCGCCGGGGAAATGGAAGCCCGCGATCGCCCGGCTCTGGTGGCAGCCGGAACAGGATGCCTCGTTGAGGCGCATCCGGAATTCCTCGGCATTGCCGACGAAGTTGAGGGTATCGGGATAGCGCTTCCTGTATTTCGCCAGAGCAGTCTCGATTTCGTGATCGCTCAGCACGGGATGCTTGACGTCGTTCCAGAACGGCTGGTTGGCGGACCGGCTGGCGCCGCCGGGAGAGATGGAAACGGCCCGGCATGCGAGGAAATCGACGGGAATATTGACAAGCCCGAGATCGACGTCGGCGATGCCCTCATCCGCAAGCAGGTATTGCGCGAGAGCCGAGCGGGAGATCGCTTTTCCACGCTGGTCGGGACAAGTATTCGCATCACCCTGCGGATTTCCCAATAGCCGCGCACGATCGATTTGGTTGGAGAGATAGCTGACTGCCCAATGCCCTTTGCCGTCGTTGCCGCCCTGCCATCGAAACACGCGGATGATGTAGCTCGCCAGCGTGCCGAAGTCGGTTTTGTCGACGGAGGCGGGAATGCGGGAACCCTGCATGTTCAATTCGATCCGGTCGATGTCCGCCGGGTGGAGCGACGATACTAGCGCATCGGTCTGGCCGGAGAGGTCCGCGGGCGTGGCCCCCGCTTTGACCGCATCGACATAATTGCGCCACAAGCCGGAGACTGTTTTGCAGTCCGGCGAACCGGACCAGGGTTGCGCGGGGAAGACCACATTCAGTGTGACGGGAAGGCGGGACTGATAGCGGCGATCATCGACCGGTCCGCTGTTCAACGTCCCCTCATAGGCGAAGCGATAGATCGCACTGATTTCACCGCAGGCAAGGTGCGTGCCGCGCTCCGGCACAATATCCTTATTGAACTGCCGGTCCATGCGGTTGACGACACCGACCAGCTCGATCTTGGCTCCGGCAAATTCGAGGAATTTGGGCGACAGGTGATCTGCGGTCTGATCCTTGAGGTCATCGCCGACGACGTCACGAACAGTCTCGAAGACGGGAAGCATGAACGGGTTGCTGGCGAAGTCGTCAGGGCTCATCGTGGAGCGGCGATCCCGAAACACGAGGCACTGGAAATTCAGAGGGCCGGCATCGCTGCAATCCATTCCGTTGCCGGGCCGGTCGAGCCGGACCAATATGGCCGGGTCGGAAATATAAGGCCCCACCAAAGCCTTAGGAATTTCAGGGGACCAAGTTTCCGGCTTTACCGCGTCTGCACTTATGGCCTCCGTGGCAGCAAATAATCCGAAAATAAATACGAATAAAGCAAATGAGGTAAAGAGTTTCCAATATTGCATAACCCGTCCCCCAACGAATTTGCATCCTTGTTGTTCAATACAACGCGAGAATTATTTCGGCGCAACGAGGGGTCGTGTCAATAGGTTTGAAACAATAATGTAACCGATTTAAGCCCAGGGAGATTGAGCTGGCTCTGGCTCTCTGCTTTAATCCAAAGCACATTGCTGCGTGTGGTAAGTACTGCGGCGGCTGGCCAGGCAGCGCCGACCACCGACCAAACATGCCAAGGTTGAGCGACGGATGTGTGTAACACTCTGCGCGAAGCTTTCACTTGCGATTGGTACCGGCAGAGCGCTGACGTATAGTTGCTATTACTCTTCGCATTACCAACGTCCCGGACGAGACATCGCGGTCCTGCCACCGTACCTACGGCCGGTGGCATGGTATTGCCAATCGTACTGGCAGTTGCTGGGGTATTGCTCGCCGGGTGAACCGTTGGTACCGCTATATACGGGCGGACACTATATTCGTTTAACACCCCCTCTACGATTGTGTTAGGCATTCGACACTCGTTTTTCCAGAAGATTGTGGTTTTATCGATCTGCAACCTAAACGGAGTTGGGGACATGCTGAAACCTATCAATAGACTGGCAATGATCGGCGTTCTGACAGCGAGCCTTGGCCTGCAATCGTGCTGGACTACGGAGGAATGGGATGCAGCGACTGAAAGCGTCGCTAGAGCCCTTGAGCGGACATGCAAGTACTTGCCTAATCTTTTCTCTCTGGCCGCGTTCCTCAATGCCCCAGGGGCGCCTCAAGGGGAGAAAGCCGTTGAAGTGATTTGCGCCGCCGTTAACAAGGCAAGGGCGGAGAAGGCTGAAGAGGTCGAGAAAACTAAAACAAAAGCGACCTCCCTGAGCTTGACCGCCGGACCCCGGACGCCATCCCGCCTCCCTGCCGGCATTCCACTCGATGTAACGGTCAACGGGCGTACAGTAACTGGTCTCACGACTAAATAATTGACTGGTCCGCCTGGGCGCCATGCGACGCAACGCTCTCCGCTCGGACACGTCACTGTAATTCGATCGCTCCGGACGATGCACCCTTGTGCATATCGCAATGCGCATGCGCGCGCATGCTGCCACGCGCTTGCCTTGCCATTCGAGAATGGTCGTGGCCGGAGTCCCGCCACTAAGGGTATGCCGCCAATCGTCTATTTCCAGCTCTAAGTTGGAGATGGGAAGTCTGTAGCTGGCGCAAGCGTAACTATTACTTGCGACATCATCGGCTGCGAGAAACCCCTTCTGCTGACTGCAAGAGTTCACCCGACGCATTGGTCTCCGTCCGAAAAAGCGCTTATTTTCGACGAGGCATAGTGATCGTGAGGGCTGGGAGGTTTATGTTTCGATGCCGTACCCTTTCCAGGAAATCTTCCGTCGACGGGAGGGCTGCCCTTAGCCTAAGTACACAGGAGCTCACCAGAAACAGCCTTCAATAAGAAGGTGCCTGGTGTCGTCGCCTGTTGCACTGATAGCGAAGGTACCTCCTCGAAAATCGACATCCCGAACGATCACATTCTGACAACTGCCGTCGGCCAGCAACCGTCGAACTTCAAATTTTCGAGGATCAGCCATTGCAGTTCGGACCATCAGGGCGGCATTGTCCGCAAGATAATAAAGGCCTGGAAAATGGCCTTCATCCTCCATCCGCTTGGACAGCTTGTTCCCGGTCTTTCAGTAACTGGCGAATGATGTTCTCGGTCGGAGCGTAGCATCGGGCCCGTAAATAACAATCGGCTTGGATGGACCACCGCTTTTTCCCGAAATCACAAGCGGATCCGGGTAATCTCCAGGCGACAGCGAGATCACATTACCGGCGATCGCGCGGCCCAATGCCTCCTGGACCGTCGAACTGTCGACTATCACCCTTCTCTGCACGGCGCTCCCTGCCCTTTGAGGTTTCGCAAGAATTGAATGCTGAAGACTTTCTGCTGATTCCTGATATTCGATCAAAGCGACTGTCGGGTGTGGTCGGAAATCGCAAGCAGCTGATCGCTACCGTCCGGCTTGATCCGGTTTGGCTTTCGACATTTCCCTTATAGAAGAACCCGGAGGACGGTTCGCCCGCAATGACCAGCGCCATATAGCGGATCACTCCGGGGTACCGGTAAAGACAATATCGCCCTTTACCCAGCCCCGGCCCCGGCAATTGCAAATATTCAGAATACAATCCTCTCCAAGCGGCGTCGCTGTCGCTGTCACTTTGAAGCATCGCGAGTCAACACGAATGGCTTCGATGCGGCTTGCTCCGTTTTGGGAGCGGTAGGAAAGAGCTCCTTCGATGAGGTGCCATCCCTTTGGGGCGCATACTTGCTTCATTTCAACGACAGTATCCTTGCAATTGCTCGTGGTCACGTCAAACGAAACAGATTGGGTCGCGTCGGCAGCCGACGCTATCCCGTGAGAAGCCAGAGGTACGACAATCATGAGTGCGGTCGGCATGAATGAGCGCAACATCTATTTTATCTCCAACGAGAATGGGGGCAAGTTTAGTTGGGTAGATGGTTGGCTAGGAGCACCAGGCCTGGGTGGCGCAGTTCGATTTTCCGATGAGATCGATTGTGGCGCGCGCTGCCGAGCCGAGTCCCAAACCGAGAAGAGTGGTGGCGTCGCGAAGATGCAAACTACTACGATATGAAGGAAAAGCGTCGAAACCGATTTCAACGATATAGTCGCGAAACCATCTAGGGTGATGTAGGCGCACACCGCAAACGCAACCACCGCAAGATAGCCGTATCCGATCGGAATTTTCGAAAATTCGAAAGTCACGACGTTCGCCGCGATCGATAGAAGAAACGTCACCGCCCCAACAATCGTGAAACCGCGACTGCCTATCAACGCCATCAGGTCAGCGGGTGTGCCCGTGTTCTTTTCGGTCTTTTCTTCTGCGGTAAGCTTTACGTCTACCATGAAAGCCCCCGAAATTATGAATAACGATACTGTAGGCCGTAGTATTGCCTGAGAACTACGCGATTGCAATACGGTGCGCCTGCTATTTTCGGTAGTCGGACGCTTGGAAAACGCGCTATATCTCCAACAAGACGCCTGAGACGAAATGCGGGCCGTCTTATATCGTAACGACACCTAAGCCCACGTGGTATTCTGGCGCGTCCATTAGTCTTCCTGCTTATAAAGGACGGTTTTTCTCAAACTGAAGCAGCTCTTCTCACATCCAAAGCGGTCAACTGTTAGCTTTAACTTTATCCACACAATAAAAAAACACCACACAATTACAATTCAGTCCACTCTTAAGACCAAATCCCTCAGCAATAACGAAAAACCTCCTTCCATTCCCCGCAGGAATTCGATCTAAACTTTCCAAATTCAATTTTTAGTTGACATATTACTTAATTTACATGCAGAATACGGCGATTGGGAAAAACCGAGGGTATTGCAGAAAGCCCATCATTTTCCAATCAGAAAGCAGGCGGTGACGACACTCGGTTTGAGAGCCGCGCTACGAGCGGGCGGTGATGTCGCGGTCGACGAAGAGCCCGACTTAGGATATTTTCTTGCGCCACTGAATGAACCAGAAATTATCCTTTGGAATCAAAAACCACTGTCGATGAACTCGACCAACTGGGCTACTTGCCTACTTCGAAAAACAGCGAACTCTGCACATCTTCTGAAGGCTAGAGCTATGGGTAACCTTCCGTTTTACATTGTTGGCGTTTTTCTCGGTCTGTATGCACTCTACCTTGTTCAGAGCAAAACGGAGGTGACGGTGAGTCACGCCATAGTCTTTGCCGTTGCTGCCGTCGTCGGATTGTTCCCGTACATTTCATCGTTCGCTTCGTTCGAGCTAACCCCGGAGGGTCTAAAATTCACCACACACGAACAGGGGGCCGAAATCGCGAACAAGGTGGAAACTGTGTTTCAGCGTCAGAACGAGCTCATCGGAAACATCCAGAAGCTCAGCGTGGCGTTAAAGGATGCAAACGAAAAGATTGAGTCGTTAAGTAGGCCCGGCACTGGATCTCCGCCTGCCACAGGGGACGCCGCACCCGCCTTTGATCCGACAACTCTCGACGGCATTTTGAAGAACACGGAAAAGACAGCGGAGTTTAACAACGAAAGCATCATGGACCTCCGGCGGCTTCAAAAGGAGTTACGTGTCCAGTCTCCGCGGATGTAGCCCACTTGTCTTTCTAGCGGGAAACCGGACGTAAAATTTCCGTCCACTGCCGGAGTATTAATCCATTTCATTTCGGCGCAACTATACTTCTGTTCGCATTATTTAGGTTGACAAGCAAAGATAGAAGGTAAATATTAGAGTTGTAGTTCGATGAGTCTGAGTTGCTCAATGACTTGCCGGTCAGAATCCGCCTGTTGCTGGCGGCGTTACCCTCTGTTGCATCGTTAACTGCTTCCACTCAATTTAAGGAGAGGGCCAGCAACGTCCCTGTTGCTCTGTGAACAGCGGTGATTGACAGCCTAGTCTGTCAAGGGGTCTGACCCTCTGCAAGTGCTAGCGTTCCAGGATCCAAGGATCAGAAGCCGGGTCAAGCTGAATGCAACGTCATCATTGGAAGAACTGCGAAGGGGCGATTTCGGTGGGAATTCCAGTTTCCAGGGAGCATGTACGTTGACGCCTTAGTCGTCAAAGGCGGCGCATCGCTCGACCTCCCGATCATGTTTCGGGAGTGGTAGACGCGAGCAGGTCGGAATCAAAGAATCAGTGACGATGGCCGCCTGAAGTGACGTCCAGACCTCAGCCAGGAATATCAATGATCGGAGGATTCGAAATGAAGACATGGTCGATCATACTAGTCGCAGTTGTAGGCCTCTTTTCATCGGCGACCGTTGCGCAGGAATCCGCGGCGGTGAAGGCGGCTATCGAAAACGAAACTTCGAATGGTGTGAAGCTAGCGTTGCCAACGCCGGCCGGAGACGCGGCTCCTGCCATGCCTGGAGCACCCACCCCTCAAAGCTTCTATGCGAATCTGACGGAACAACAGGAAAAAAACATCGTCGATAAAGCCTATCCGCTCATGGCGTCGAAATGGCCATTCAATGAAGTCTGGGTTTGTTGGGAGGAATTAAAGCCCGAGTACTCGGGGCAAAGGCAGCTCGTCAGGGAGGCAATCCGGGATAGCTGGGAAGCGAACTCGGGAATCCGTTTCGCCGGTTGGGGCAAATGCAACGCGAACGCAGGCGGCATACGGATCGCTATCAGTGATGAAGGCCCTCACGTAAAATTTCTTGGGAAGTTTGTGAACGGCGTCAAGAACGGGATGGTGCTTAACTTTACTTACAATAACTGGAGCCCGGGATGCCAGTCCAAGCTCGATTACTGCAATCGGGTTATTGCGGTGCACGAGTTTGGTCATGCTATAGGGTTCGCCCACGAACAAAACCGGCCGGACACACCCGGCGAGTGCGACAACCGCCAGGGGACGGATGGCGACAACACGCAGCTGACCCCGTGGGACATCCACTCGGTCATGAACTACTGCAATCCTATCTACAGTAACGACGGTGTTCTCAGCGAATTCGATATCCTCGCCGTCAAATACATTTACGGAGCAGGATGATGCGATCCGCCGCGCTATTCGCCTTTCTGTTCCTGATCGGGCTTGCGGCGGGAGCCCGCGCTGAGACCCCGTATCAGCACGTACGACCGTCGCTACTACATCTGCATGCTTTCGGAACACCTAAAACGGGTCCGTCCGCTGGCGTGCCGGATTCGGTCGAGAGCCAAGCAACCGGCTTTTTCATCAGTCCGGAAGGGTTCGCTCTTACGGTCGAGCACTTCTTCAAGCCACTCGAGTCGGTTGACGCAATTAATGTCAGGATAGAAGCAAGTATTGGCGACGCGGGAGCTGGCGTCCCAAAGTTTCCGGCGTACTTCATCTCCGAGCTGGGCAATCTGGATCTTGCGCTGCTGAAGATCGATTTGCCCTACGACCACCCAAGAATTGCGCCATTATTTCTTGGCACGAGCGCAGACATCAATCCCGATGACCCGCCGGAGATCTTCTCTTCGGGATTCTCGCAAAACAGTTATAAGACCCACACAATATCGCTCAACGAGCCTGAGAGCGACGAAGTCCCGTACGCCTGGACACTCAATGTTGCTATTGATGGCGGAGAAAGCGGGAGCCCGGTCTACACGAAAAACGGCACGGTCATCGGGCTCCTCAAGGGATCACCAATAAACATTGGTACCTTGGCGATAATGATACCCGTTGATTTCGCTCAGCCGCTGGTCGGACATATCAAGATCCGCGAACTCGAAAAGGAAATCTTGCAACTGAGGCAAGTCGTCGGGGCGATGAGAGCTGGCGATCCGCCTATCGACATGCGTTTAAACCAAGTCGAGGACGGCCTCAGCGAGATCGGCAAACGCTTCGAGTGGACTGCAACGACATCAAGAGATGACGGCTCGCTTCAGGTCAAATACACGAAGCTCATTAAAGGCGGCCCGCAAATTGCAAGCATCCAAGTCCAGATCACGCCGAGATTGAAACTTCGTGACGGCAACGACGTTATCAGCAAGGACATGCCCTCCCTGAGGCTGAAAAGCGACCCTCCGAGTTTTCCCCGCAATAGTTTCGATCCCGTCCTGAAGCAAGGCATGTTCGTTATCGCCGACGTACAGGATAAACTTGATGCGCAATACAAACTCGTGGCAAACGCTGTTGGGAAGCCAGAACCTTACCGTGACCTGTTGATGTACATTGTCCCGGCCACAGAGGACGGATTAAATCTTCCGCCTGTCACTCTTAATGTGAGTCCCGACTATGTCTGGAAGTAATCTCATACAGCTATCCGTGACGCTCGCCTTCGCGACAGCTTTGGCTTTGTCCCCATGTCCGTCGCTCGCCGACGACATTTTTGTTCCGGAGTCGCCTCTTTCGAATGGGACGGCGAAACGTTTCGACTTCCAACCGACCGTGGTTGCCGCGAGCGACAGATTTCTTGTGGTCGCCGGCGGACTGGACGAGAAGGACGGCCACATCGCCATCCTCGACCCGCAGACCTTGTCGGTTATACACCAAATCGAGCCGCGGCTTCTGGTCGAGGATATCGTCGTCAACGCAAACGGCGACAAATTGGTTTTGGCGGGCTTTAACGGTGTATCGACTGAGCTTGCCGTCTACACCGATCAACTCGAAGAACTCTCGCGGCTCGACCTTGAACGGCTAGTTGGATATCCGCAGCTTTCAATCGACGACGACGGCATCGTCGCCTTGGCTGGGCAGAAAACAGCGATCGCGTCTCCCGCTCTCTCTTTCTATCGACTGGATGGCGGCGAGCTGGTCTGGCGAAGGGACTTTCCGTCCGAGTTGAAATACGGCTCGCGTGGAGCATGGATCGATACTAAGTCGAAACTCGTCCTCGTCAACAACGCCACCCGTCCCTCGGTCACCGCTTACGATTTCAACTCGGGTCGACGAGTTGCCACCCTTCAGGTCCAGAGCGAGAACAGCCGCGACTTGACACCTTATTCGGTTTTCGGACTCGTAGGTAGTGAGTGCGGCGGCTCTGCTCCGGCATCGCTACTTATCTCAGACGGCAGCTCACGTGTTTCCCTCGTCGATTTCGATCCGCTCTTTGAATCTTTCGATGTAAAAGCCGCGATCAATGTGCGATTGCGTCTCCTGCCGGGGACGAGGCTTGAAACCCTGAAGGACACCTCTTCGGTAAAACCTCCGGCGTTGCTCGCCAGCGTGTGTGACCAGTCCGTAATCTGGGTAGCAAATTCATTTTCGAATGAGATAGCCCAGTTCTCCCGAAATCCGCTGACATCCGACCTGGAAAAGGTAGGGAGTTTAGGTCTCCCGGGGCTTCCTAACGCCATAGCACTCCAGCCGAAGGGCTTGTACGGATATGCGGTTTTGAAGACCGCGAAGTCGGTGGTGAGCTTTCAGCGATCAGCGGCCAACAGCGGAGCGAAGCCCATCGTCGGCGACGACAAAATACGGGAAATTCAACGCTTCCTGTCAGCGAAAGGATACCTGTATGGGTCCATCGACGGTCTTGTCGGCCCGTCGACAGTAAAGGCGCTTGAAGTCATCGGCAAGCGCTATGGTGTCGAGCTCGACGTACGATCTGACCCTGCAGCGACTTTAGACAAGCTGAAGACCACCTTGGTGGACGAGTAATGTGGCTCGCCGGAGAGCCGAAAAGCGTGCCTCCGTCAACCCGCCAAGTATGATCGCCCGCCAGGATCGAACCAACTGCCCATCCAGAGAACGAGAGATGCGATCGCACAGCCGCACCGACGGCCTACGTATTCCAGCGATTGGAAATTTCTTGGCCGAACTTGCTGCCGGCGGCATGATCGCAGCCAACGAGGGCCGTGGGTTCGGATCCTTTCAAGGCGGTCATTCGCAGTTTCCGCCTTGAGCCTGTTATTCCGGTCGGTTGAAAGATCATGCACGTTCTAATTTAGCTTAATCTAGACTCTTGAGTTCTGTCGTAAGCGTCCGGTGAGGCCGTCTTTGAGATTTCCCGCGAACACCTGAAGTTACGTCACTAATTCCGTCATTAGAGACGTCATCAGGGATGAACTATGGGCCGCATGGAGATTTTGACAGGCGTCGAGCGTCGGCGTGATTGGTCCGACGACGAGAAGCTTTCGATATTGGTAGAAGCGGCGGACCCAGATGCCAGGATCGCCGACGTCGCTCGGCGGCACGATATCAAACCCCAGCAGATTTATACCTGGCGGCGGAAGTTCGCGGCGGAGCAGGCTGAGCCGGTGGTTTCTTTCCTGCCGGTCGCATTGATCGCCCCGGAATCGAGCGACGAAGCCGAGCGAGCGGCTCCGGTGAACAAGCCTACGGCAAAGCGGTCGGCACGTCCCATGCGGATCGAGATCGGCTGCAAGGTAAGCCCACGGTGAAGGCCGTCTTGCGATAGAGGGCTTCTGACTGCCAGTCCTAGTGGTAACACTAGGAGTAGTCATATGACGAAGCATCCAATTGAGGTGATCACGTCTGTAGAGCGCCGTCGGC
>NZ_ML133589.1 GCF_003985125.1 Rhizobium phaseoli | reverse complement strand
CCGACGTTCTTGCCCGCATCGCTGATACGTCGATTACCAGGCTGGAGCAGTTGCTTCCGTGGAATTGGACGCCGCCGACCGTCAACGCTCAAGCGGCCTGACCTGCGGCCTTCACCGGAGGCTTACGGCGATTGGACCATCGACAAGCCTTCATCTCTCGTCAGTCCCCGGAACGACCCCTTCCGCCGGCCAGGTCATCGATCCGGCCATGGAACACGCTGACGACCGATCTCGGTAACGAAATCAACGACGAGCCGGATTTGCCTCCATGCAAAACGAGGCCAGATATGGCCGGCTATACCTTCCTCGATACTGCCTGTTGGTTTGACGTCCTCACCTTCATCGCGATAGCGGCGGCATCAAGAAAAGCAAAGGCCGCAATCAAAGGTATATTCTTCACAGCGAAAAGCTTCGTTAAGGAAGTTTTCCAGCCGAAGCGGGCCTGCGCAGCCCCCTGAAGGGAGTAAACCCAGATCAACGGCGCTGGAAGACTGCGTTGGGATTCGACAGCCAATCCCACTCTGTTCAGGAGTTCGGCAAGACGCTCAAAATTGTAAAGGTTCAAATGCCGCGGGAAATAATATCCCCCCCACGCACCGCCCGCGAAGAGCCGCCTGTCCCAGCCGTCGGTGTTGGGAGTTTCGATCAATAACCGGCCATCTTTCGCCAAGGCGCGGACGAGACGCCGCAAGCTCTCTTCCGGTTCCCAAAGGTGCTCTATGAGCTGGAGCATGACGATGAGATCGAAGGGCTGCGCCGGCAATTCCGCCGCTTCAAGCGGCGCCTCGATCACACCTATGTTCTGGCTTTCCAGAGCGGCACGCGTTTCAACCGGGAAATGCCAATCCAGACCGAAAAGTTCGAGATCGGGACGTGCCTGGCGAAGTGCAATCAAAAGTTCGCCATTGCCGCATCCCACATCGAGCACCCTTGCCCGCAGAGGGAGATGCGCGACAACGCTCTTCAGGCGCTTTCGATTGACGATTGTCTTTATTCGACCAAGAAGGTTTGCCCGGCCCTGAAATCTGTTGGAGAAGGTGCCGTAATTGGCCGGGTACATCAAAGACAGCTCGGTGATGTCGGGTCTCGGATTGAGATAGAAATGACCGCATCCATCGCATCGGACGTAGCTGAAGGTGTCTTCACTGCCGTGATAGATGTAGTCGCGGCCAGTAGCGGCAACGGTGGAGCTGTCGCTGCCGCAACAGCCGCACGTTGTGGGGGTCGATCTTATATGAGTTGTCACTTGAGAGTTCATATTGTCGCGTTCGATACCTAGAGAGCCAACGCATCTTGCACCGAATCCGAGAAATCGTCGTTCCTGCGATTTCTCGAGAGTCGGATGAATTTTGCAAAACCGCTGCGCTGCAGGCACCCCGGAAAATGCTCGTAGAATCCGCCGTCGAGCAGGTGCCTATGAAGTTTTGCGAGATTGTGCTGCGGAACGGCGGGAAAAAGATGGTGTTCGATGTGATAGTTGAAATTCGCCTGGTACATCAGCCATTTCTCAAACCAATTGGGGACTGTCGTCCGGGCCAGCGGCATCATGGCCCGCTCCCGTCCGTCCTGGTAAAGCGGATAGTCCTCGGGCTGATGCTCGGCAATGGTGCGCACGATATTCAGGGCGATTGCCACGGCAGCAATGGGATAGCCCCATAAAAAAATGTAAAGATACCAGCGGCCTGCGGCAATGCAGAGTGCAACCAGCAAGCCGTTGAAGATGATGGTCACCATCGGTGCCAGCCAGGAAGGCGACAGCGAGTTCCCCGATGCTTTCTTTCGAGCCAGACCACCATATTTGTCAGCCGCCAGCCACACACCCATACCACCGCTCAGCGCCTTTATCATGACCCACGCGAGCGCCCGGAAGCCCTTAATCGGCTCGCGGTAGGGGTAACCATCCGCATCCTTCTCTGTACCGAGATGTGCATGGTGGCTCATGTGGCGTAGTCGATAGGCGCCGACCGACATCCCGACCGGCGCGGCAAAGAACATATCGCACCAGATATCGTTCTTACGGCGGCTGGAGAAGAGATGGAAATGCGACGCCTCGTGAACCCAAAGCAACATGCCCTGCGTTGCTGCGGAGTTAATCAGGAACGGCAGCCACAGGAGCCACCAAGGGCCGAGGAGCGCGATCGCCCAAGAGGTCACAATCTGAATCCAGATCATCGTGGTCGCCACGATAATTGCGCGCGGTTGAGGCTGTTTCAACGATTCAAGGAAGCTCGAGTCGACAAGCCTTCTCGCTACCTTCATGCATTCATTGAACTGCGCATCCATGCAGTGACCTATCCTATCCGTCCGATAGCCCGCGAAGAAGTTATCTACCTTCCTTTGAGCTCTTGCTCCTAACCAGCACATTCATGCCGCCACCTTCCGGTATCATCGCGCGTACTTTGTCGGTGTCTTCGGGCAGCTTCCTGCCGGATGCCATTTCACCGATCTCGTAGCCGCCCTCCCAGAGTAGCTCCAACAATCTGTCGAAGTCTCCGGGGTTGTCAGCATAAACATAGGGAGCCAATTCAAGCATTATGCGCGGCTGGAACTTTTTAAGAGTCGCCGTCGCCCCACGTAGAACCGCAAGCTCATTTCCGTCGACGTCAAGTTTGATGAAATCGACCTTGCCGACCCCAAGATCCCGCAGTGTTTCGTCCAGGGTGCCGAGCCGCGCGCCCTGTGTCGACATGAGGCGGCCGTGGTGTTCGCTATGCAAATCTTCAGCAACTTCCAGCGGCCAGCTTGAATAGACCGCTTCGGGCATCGCTTCGGCCGCACTTGCCATAAGCATCATCTGGTGAGCGTCGATTCGCTGGGCGAGCGTCGGGTTGAGCGAAATATTGGCTTTCTGTTTCGCAAATGCATGAGCGGTCGGCTCGAAGGAGATTACCCTGCCGGCTCCGCCCACCAATTGCGCCAGGGGCAATGTATGAGAACCCACATTGGCGCCGATGTCGAGGACGATGTCTCCATCCTTGATCAGCTCTTTATACCTGTCGAGCGTTCTGACCTCGAATCCGCCCAAGAGGTAGATCGCGAAATCGACACCGTCTCTGAGGTCCAGCGACCAATTTACTCCCCGGCGTTTCGCGATCGCGGTGGCGGGTAGGCCAACGCAACCCCGGACGAACAAGACAGCTTTGGATAGAGTGCGAGCAATCAGGATTTTGTTGCTGGTGGATAACATTGTCCTCAGGTCGCCTCTAAATGGTTTTGTGATTGGCGGGCGCTCTTCTTGCAACGATCAGATTGCAATATTGGGCCGCGTTATTTGGATCAAGGCTCTCGTGATTGAAAGCAGTGCCAGGTGGATCCGCTATGTTGTGGAACTCGAAATTCAGCATCGTCAGAAATCTGGTGAGCTCGGACGGGTTCACCGAGGCTTTCGACAAGCCGTAAGGCCAGAACTCCATGAATACCCGAATGTCGTGATTCTCCCGCAGCACCCGCTCGGCACCCTGCAGAACGCTCAACTCGTATCCCTGAACATCGATTTTGATAAAATCGACCCGCTGCCCCGGCGAAAAGTAATCATCCAGCTTCACCAATGGGACGTCGATGCTCACTCGGCCGTCGCCACTATCAAATGTTCGGTGATCGACATTCAGCTCGGACGAAACATACAGCCTTGTGGTGCCGCTGGCCGCTCCGACCGCGGCGTGCTGCAGCGATACATTCGACAAGCCGCTTACCGTCGCTTCAAGCTTTTCGAAGTTCGCCGGCGCCGGCTCGAAGGCATGCACATGGCCGGTCGCTCCCGTCAGAGCGGAGAACATGCGGGTGTATATTCCGATATTTGCACCGATATCTGTGACAATCATGCCCGGCGAAATCATCTCGCGCATCAGTGCGCGCTCCCGCCGTTCTGAAACTGCCTTCCATACGGAATAGAGAGGGTAATAAAGGGGATAACAATGTCGATAGAGCCAATCGGCCAGACGTAGCAAAACCATCCCTACACCTCTTCCTTTGACGTGAGGCGGGCCGTGAAGAATGAGGCGAACACCTTGGGCAGCGCGGTGCCTATTGCTCTGTCGAGCTTGAAGTAAGGCTTATAAGCCCAGCCAGGCACGGGAAACTTCCTCGATATCCCGCCTGTCACCATATAGGAGAGCGAGGTGAAATAGCTGACCCTCGTCTTCTCGAGGCTATAGCAATCTGCAAGCTCAGCGAGCCAGTCCGGCCGCTGGAAGAAGATCATATGCGGCATAGCTTGATTTGAGGTCGAAAGAGGACCCTGAACGGTGTCCAGCACCGGGCGGCGGATACTGAAATCCACCGGCTCATGATGGAGAAGTTTATACATCGGGTAGGATAGCCAAGACAAATAGGGTTCCGTCACGTACACCCTGCCGCCTTTTGCGAGCTTGCGCGTCGCCCCGCGGAGGAAGGCGAGGGGATCCTTCAGGTGATGCAGAACATTGGTCATAGTAATCACATCGACGCTGTGGTCTGCAATGTCAGGCAACCTCGCGATCTCGTGGCAATCGAAGACAAAGTCCAGATAGTCCAACTTCAGCACATCGGAGGTGATGACATTCGGCAGGAAGCGCTTGAGAGGCGACGTTCCGCTTCCGATTTCCAGAACGGTATTCGTGGCAATATCCGGTTCCTGTCGAAACATCTCCTGGTAGAGCTCACCATACCAGTGCATCAGGTTCGGATTCGCGCTCAGCCGCTCGCGATTTGCCAGCGTCTGAGCAAGATCGGCGTCATAGAGAGTGCTTTCGGATTCCATCGTCAGAGAAACTTTATTCGTCTTGCCGCAAAAACCAGCATGGCCAACAGGATGGCACCGTGGCGCCAGCGCGAGATGTTCGTTTCGCCGTAGAGCCTTTCACGATAGCTGATCGGAACCTCGACGATCTTAAGTCCCATCCGCGCGGCACCGAAGATCAGGTCGAAATCACCAAAGGGATCGAAATCACCGAAGTAGGATCTGTTTGCCTGAAGCTTCAGATAATTGGAGCGGCTGATCACCTTGGTTCCGCATAGGGTGTCTTTGTATCTCTGGCCAAGAACGAAGGAGAAAGCCAATGCGAAAAACTTGTTGCCCAGGAGGTTGAAGAAACGCATCGCCTCCTTTTCCATGGGATAGACCAGGCGAGTGCCGTTGATGAACTCGCCTTTCCCGTCCTTGATGGCATTGTAGAATTTGGGCAAATCCTCGGGCGGGACCGTCATGTCCGCGTCAAGAATCATCAAGACGTCCTTTGTAGCCAGCGAAAAACCTTTCCTGACGGCGTCGCCTTTTCCCTTGCCATCCTGCTGGTCAATCAGGATGGTGCGTTCGCCGCCATAACGCTGCTGCACCTCCTGGATCGCCTTCCAGGTCGCGTCGGTTGAATTGCCTTCGATAAAAATGAGTTCATCATCCGGCCCCATAACCGGCAGTCGCTTGACGATATCCTCGATATTTCCTGCTTCGTTTCTCGCCGGAACGACAATTGACACCGACGGCTCGGCCTTCGACGCGCCATAGCTGATCGGCCTCGCAATCGCGATGTTGAGAAGGCAGAGCGTTCGAAGAAGCGGAAGAGGAGCAAGGCAACGGTTAACAAAGCCACTGATAAGCGGGATGTAAACCGGGATTAGGACCTTCTGGTCCAGTCGTATCAACTCGAAGTCTTCAAGCGTCAGAAGATTCTGGACGTCTTCATGAGCAAGCCAATTCGATTCAGGAACCCGCCGGCGCAGACCGAGCTTGGATGCCAGAGTCGCAAGCGGCCGCCACATGCTGCTGTAATAGGTAAGCACAAGCCGTGTCTCTTGCGAGCACAATGCACGTGCCTGAGCCAACATGCTCTGTATGTCTCGTTCGTAGTGGATGAGGCCGCTGATGATCAGGTAATCAGGTTTGTTGTCAGCGACGTTTTCGATTTTAACGACCTTATGCTCGTCAAATTCATTCACAGATTCCGCCGGTTGCGCACTCGAGCGAAATGCGACCTTGCCCTGAGGAAATTTACCGACCAGAAGCGGCGTCGTCGGATCGATCTCGACCACAGAATTCTGGCTTAAGACAAACAGTCCAATGTACTTTCTCAAAAGAGAATAGAAATAATCCTTCACAGAGCTACCTCAGGGCTAAGCGGTTCAATCGCCAATGTCCCAGAATGAGGGCTGCTGGCACGACGTAGACCACGAAAAAGAGAAAATGAACGGCCGTTGCCAGGAGCAACCCCTCCGAGGGTGAACGCCCCAGTAGTACGAATGCCGAAACGACGGATGCGTGGAAGGTACCGACGCCGGATGGCGCAGCTGGGATCATCAGGCCCAAGCCGCCGGCGAACAACACGAACAACGACTCTTGGTAACTCAGAGCGACGCCGACAAAACGGCCGACGCAGATATACGCAAGCGCATATGCCGAAAGCCACAGAACCAGGGTCAGAACGGCAGGAACGATGGTCACCGAAAGAGATAGGCTTCGTGCGGAATTTCGGATGAAATAGATAATGTGACGGTCAAAGAAATCCTGCAGTCGCACGAGACCGAAGACGGGTCGCAATATCGGGACAAGCCGATCGCTGAAATACCTTACGAGAACTGCCGAGAGAAATATCCCAGCTATTGCACCAAACATGATGACCAGAAGAACATTTCGGTATTCAGAATTCAGCGTGTGGCTCAGCAAGACCAACGAAAATATACCGACAGAAATGATCGTCACCAGGTCGACCATTTTTTCGATCAGGAGCTTACCAAGAGCGTCGGCGTAGGGCACAGTCGCGACTACACGGCTGTAATGCACACGTAAGAGGTCTCCGCCTCTCGCGGGAAGGAACATGTTGGTGCCCAGGCCGAGCAGGGAGGCCATGAGGGACGTTCCGTAACCGATCCTGCCGTCCAGCAGCAGTCGCCATCGCACCGCATAACCCACAGCAATGCCGAAGGTGACAAGCATAAACCACAGGAGCGATGTTACGGATATTCCGCTACGAAAAATGCGGACAGCTTCCTGCCAATCCACTGCCTTTAGCAGGAATATCAGGAAGAGAAGACTTATTGCCGAGGCTATAAGCATCTGCAGGCGTTTATGATTAAAGAGGCCGCGTAACACGTTTGCTGAAGTTCTCTTTCGAAGCGGCGGCGCCGTTGGACCGCAAGGTCTTCGCTCTGCTCGGATCGCTGCCCCTAACATACTACAACAATCAGGAGCAACCCTTGAACTCTCGCTTTCACAGGAGTTGCTGTCGAAACCGCGCTCGACCTTAGCCGGTGACCCGTTCCCTTTTGATTCTCAGCCAATTGTCCCGCATCGCCGGGCCTTTTCACTTTGGAGACAATGAATGCCCAGAAATCCATCAACCGGCGTCTATTCGAAACCCGCCGGCACGACACCATCCGTCGGCCAGGTCATCGACCCGGCGCCATGGAACGCGCTGACGACCGATCTCGGCAACGAAATCACCAACTCGCTGCCGCGCGACGGCTCGGCGCCGATGGCCGCGCCGCTCAAGGCCGCAAGCGGCACGGTTTCGGCGCCAGGCGTCGGCTTCGCCTCGAACCCGCAGACCGGGATCTATCTCAAGGGCAGCGGTCTGCTGGGTTTCACCCAGAACGGCGTCGACGCCGTCTTCAATAAAGCCTCGGTCTATGCGGCGAAGTCGGGCGATTACACCGCGCTTGCGTCCGACGACAACGCTGTCCACCGCTTCACCGCGGCCGCCACGCTCACCCTGACCGCAGCGGCAACGCTCGGCGCCCGCCAACGACATGCAGCCAGTTGGCGCTCCAGCCGGGATTGCTACCGAAATTTATTGGGTGCTTGCGGTTAATTCTGCGGCAAATTCAGCCGGCGAGCTTGGCGTGGGGGCTGATGTTGTCACATCTCCCGTTGCAGTCTTCAATGTCAACGCGGGCAACACGGCACAAGCGGGCCGCGTATCTGCTCGCAACCGATCGCGATCAACGGGGATTGTAAACTTTTATGCCATCACGTCGGTCGGTAGCGTATCGTATACATTGCGATCAACCGGCTTTAACGACAATACCGTACCGCGCCTGAATGGAGCTTGATCATGACGATGGTGTACGAGGGGAGCATCAAAGTCAAAGGTCATCGAGAACAGCAGCTGATGATAACATGGTAGGTCCGGCGGGCATGAAAATCCAGTCAAAATCAAAGCGCTAGAGAATAGGTAAGCCATCAAAAAGATCCGCCGTTTACCGGCAGAGTTGCGTAAAACTCTCCCATTGAGCCTCTTTGCTGTATCGGCTCTTGATCATCATGTTGCCAGCTGCCGCGATTTCTCTCAGTCTGGTTTGGTCGGAGAGTGCGGTGCGAATTGATGCCACTGCCGACTGCGCATTGCCGTAGGTCACTATGGTGGTACCGTCGATCATTCCATTGGGGTAGTTGCCCGCGTCGGAGATCATCAGAGCACCGCAGCCTAACGCTTCCCAGCAGCGCATGTTGCCTCGATCGGAACCGGCCATGTCGACAGCTCCGTTCAAGACGATTTTTGCTTGCGAGATTCCGCGATACAGGTCGCGCCCGAAAACAGGCGGACGGGAAACCGCGCGAATGCCCTTAGGACGCCGGTGATCATTGAGGGGCAAGAGCCATCCCAGAGGGCTTTCAGCAAGTCGCGTAAGGCGAGATCGGTCCAAGTGGTAGACAACCCGAAAATCCTTGCGAAGCTCGGAGACCGCCTCAAGAATTTCCGCGCGCCTGCTATGATGGCGGCTATATCCTCCGACAAATAAAATATCGATCGGGCGGCTGCTGTTCGACGCATAGCTGTCCATTGCGAGGTCATGGGATGGCGCCATGTACTCTGCCCGCCATCCGCGGCCTCTGTAGCTCTCTATGATCGTTGGAAAATTGCAGACAAGAAGATCATAAGCACCCAGATCGACGTTTCCTGAAGGCGCCGCTCGCCAAGCTATCGACCTTTTTACCGTTCCCGGCAACTTTCTGACGAACTCATTGCCGTATCGAATAGGATCAAGATTGTAGAAAATCTCAGTGCGGTGATCCTCGATTTGGCTAAGCAGTATTTGCTCCAACGCCGTGGAGGCTGGAAGGCCATGCTCCTGGGCCCAAAATCGCTGCGTAATGGGATCGTCACCGGTTGTGAAGAATGCATCACTACTTCCGTCGACCACTGTCTTAAGCAGGTGGCACGCGCCGAACGAATCCGAGAGAAAAATCTGCCGTCTTTCGGAAAAAGCATTCGCTGATGCTGCAAGCTTATTGAGTCGGTGCATATATGCAGGGTATAGGCCAAAATTCTGAAAGACGCGCATTACTTAACCGATGTGGTGGCTCGCAGTTGAACCCGCCTACCATTAAAACCAGTCGTTGGCGATAATGATCTTTCCAGTTGAGACGGTAAGGGCGGCAAAGTGTTTTCAAGTCTGATATTAACTGCTCGCGAAAAGCTTTTAGCAAGCCTTGTCACTTCTGCCGCTAGGAGGGACGCAGTCCTTGGCATGTCCACCAAGTTGAGTTCCGAAGGCAGAGTCTTCAACATCCGCAATGACCGATCGGCGATCCAAGTGGGCGCCAACGGAACGATCCGCGGCGAACTTTTAACCTTCGGTTTCGGAGGGAGGATCGAGATCGGTGAATGGTTTTACCTCGGCCCGATGTCAACAATCTGGTCAGCGAGTGAAGTCATCATCGGCGATAGGGTTCTCGTATCGCATTCGGTCGCAATTCATGACAGCGACAGCCACCCGACCGATCCGCAGATGCGCTTCGCGCAGACAAAGCAAATTCTAACCAGTGGGCATCCGCGCGATAATCCCGGGGTAAAGACGACGCCGGTACGTATCGGAAATGATGTGTGGATTGGCATGGGTGCAATCATTCTGAAAGGCGTGACAATTGGTGATCGTGCGATTATTGGAGCCCGATCAGTTGTGAAGACAGACGTTCCTACGGATGGTTTTGTGCCATCCCCTACAAGCGAGCCAAATCCATGAAGACCCGCCTTCGTCGCAAATTTCGTGACTTTGCCTTTCAGGCACGACGGCTCATTGGCTTGGAAAAACTACTTGTTCTGCAGGGTGAGACCCGCGGGCATCAGATAGCCCAGAGAGACGCCTTGGACACTCTGGCTGAGGCCGAGTTTTCGGTATTTTCCCAATGGGGAGAGGACGGGATTATCTCTTGGCTAGTGGATACGATCCAACCACCCGTCACAAACTTCGTTGAATTCGGCGTAGAGGATTATCGCGAGAGCAACACGCGGTATTTGCTAACTTCGCGCTACTGGTCAGGCTTGATTATCGACGGCTCCGAAGACAACATCTCCTCCATTCGATCTGATGACATCGCCTACAAATATGATCTGCAAACCCGGGCGGCATTTATCAACCGCGACAATATCGCTGAGTTGATCTCGTCGGCAGGGTTTGTCGGGGGACTAGGGTTACTCAGCGTCGACATCGATGGCGTCGATTACTGGGTGCTTGAGAAAATTCGCGAGAGGGCCGCAATTGTTGTCGTGGAATACAACCATATCTTTGGAGATGCGCCGGTAAGTGTACCTTACGATCAGTCCTTTGTCAGATTGAGCAAGCACTACTCCGGGATGTATTGGGGCGCATCTTTGACTGCATTCCGGCACCTTCTTGAAGAGAGGGGTTACGAATTTATCGGCACCAATCGGGCCGGTACCAACGCCTTCTTTATCGACAGCATTTACTCCGGAAAGCTGCATAATAAACTGACCCGACGCCACGAATGGCCATGTCGCATGCGAGAGGTTCGCAACCGGGACGGCAGCCTCGCCTTTAAAACATACAACGAGGCTAAAAATTTGTTGAATGGCCTTCCGGTCGTAAACGTGACGACGGGCGAAACTGTCACTCTGTAGTTGTCGCCTGATCACGGACCCACCCGCCCAAATCTTCATCCAGGCTGCTGGCGACGATGTCTAAGATTCGGTTTAAAATTGGCTTCAGCGCCTCGACATCGCGCGCCTGCTCAATTTCTTCCCGGAGCTGCAATACTGTCGCCTTCTGTTGTTCAAGCGTTTGCATTTACTCTCTACAATCTTCTCTAGACATTAGCCATCAATACCGACGCTGTTAGATTAATTCCGGTCCGCCACTGTAGGGCCCTGGAGTCGGTATTTCTCTTCTCGCGCGGAGGCTTTGGCTCGCAGTGGCTGCGTGAGGGACATTTCAATTGCCATTAGCAACCATATAAACGCGTTTTTCACAGCGAAACCTCAACCTCGGCATAATTGGTGATTGGTCGTCCCTACCGCCTCCGAGAGCGAAAGGCAATCGACCCAGATACTAAAGAATGGTGGGAGAGACAGGTCAAAGAACAAGGTACTCTCAGCCGAGTCCCGCAGCCGGTGAAGATCATAAAAAGCGGGGTCATATTACCTCCAACAAAATCACCAACAGAGGCAACGGAATCCTCAAGCCGATTCCGCGTTCAATACACGCGTTCTAGTGTCCTTTAACGTTGGGGGGCATTAACCCACATCGTTGAAATCTCGACTCGCACTCGTCTCCACCCAGAAGGCGGGTGCTTTTTCATATGCTCACACAACCCGGAGCCCACCCCATGCTCGTCCACAACTGGCGCGCGGTGCTGCGGCGCGCCTGGAGCGTCCGTCTGATGGCGTTGGCGCTCATCTTCATCATCCTCGAGCCGGTCATCAATTTCGTCGCCGGCACCTGGATACCTCGCAACGTCTACATCCAGTTCGGCATGTCGATCATGACCGGCCTGCTCACCGCGGCGGCGATTGTCGCGCGCATCGTCTTTCAACAGCAAATCTCAGGAGAACTGAATGGCAAACCGCCTTCAGAAGGGTAGCGCTGCGGCTGCCATGGCCGTGGCGCTCGTCGGCAGCTTCGAAGGGCTGCGGCAGAATGCCTATCCGGATCCGGCGACCGGGGGCAGCCCTGGACGATCTGTTATGGCAGCACCAATGGGGTGAAGCCCGGGGATCGCAGAACGGTGGAGCAGTGCAAGGCGCTGCTGGCGCTGGAGCTTCAGACCTATGCGCGCGGCATCGAAAGCTGTGTGCGCGTGCCGCTGCCGGATGCGCGTTTCGTGGCGCTGACCTCGTTTGCCTACAATGTCGGCGTCAAGGCGACCTGCGGTTCGAGCGCGGTCCGGCTGATCAATCAGGGCAGGACGGCCGAGGGCTGCGAGGCGCTGTTGAAGTGGAACCGCGCGGCCGGCATCACCTTTCCTGGCCTGACGCGCCGCCGGCAGAAGGAACGCGCCTTCTGCCTGGAGGGCGCCTGATGTTCGGCCTCCTCGATACGCTGAAGATGGGCGCCGGCATCGCCGCCGGGCTGTTTCTCTATCACCTCTATGCCGTTGCGATCGGCTTTCCCTCCGCAGAGCGCCAGGCGCGCGCCGGTTATGTCGTGCTGGCCGAGAAGGCTGCCGCCGAAGCGAGGGCCGACGAAATGGAGCGCCAGCGTGATGCGGCGGCCCGCGCCGGCGAAGAGCATCGCAAGCGGCTGCAGGCGGCCAAGGCCGCAGAGAAGACCGCCAGGGACACATTGGAAAACGAGATCCGATCCTATGAACTCGAGCTTTCGCAAAAGAACCGCGCTTGTGCTGTCACTGCTGCTGATCGTCAGTGGCTGCTCCGCCACTGAGCGGCTGAACCAGGCGGCGGCTGCCAAGGGGAGGGCGACGGCCGGCCTCGTGCTGCCGCCGCTGCCCGACGATTTGAGAAGGCAGGAAGCGCATGCGCCTGTCCTCGACGGCGAGCCGCTGATTGCAATCCTCGCCCGTGAGCGCCTGGCGCTCGACCGCGCCAATGCCCGCCAGGGGTGCACAGTCGAATTCTACGACGAACTCACCAGCCGATATGGAACACGCCGATGATGATGAACGCCATTTCGCTTGCCCTTGCCAATCCGCTGCTGAGCGGGACGGGCGGCAATGCGGGAGATCCCGACCGCTACATGTTCTTTGCCACCCGCAACCGCATGCCGTCGGGCGGCATCGTCACCGCCGCCGCCGGCACAAATTATGTCTGCACCAAGATCGTCGTTTGCACGCCGTCCTATAAGACGCGAACCTTCCGCTTTCACCTTTCCGGCTTCGCTTCGACGGAGGGCGGAAACTCGCCGCAGGAAACCGTCGTCACCGGCACGATCGGCGCGCCCGGCAATTCGGTTATCGCCGATGCCATGTTCATCCGCGTTGCCGGCACTTCTACCAATGCAGCTTCGGCGGCTCGAACACGGTGACGGTCGCCGACCAGACGAACGGCGCCTGGACGGACGAGCTGACCATTCCCGATGTCGCGCCGGAAAGCGACATCGAAATCTGGCTGTTTTATCACACCGCCGTCGGCGACAAGATCTGGCCGGTCTACCGCATCCAGAAACATCGCGGCGAACGTGTCTGGGGTGCCGGCGATCTCGCCACGCTGCTGGCCTTCAAGGATACGCCGCTCGCCGACAGCACCGCCGCCCTCGATGTGAGCTATGGCCAGCAGGCGCAGCCGCAATATTGGGGGGCCGATTTCATGGTCGCCAAGGGCGACTGGGACGGAAGGCCGGTCGCCCTCGGTTTCGTCGACAGCATCGGCGAGGCGCGCCAGGAATATTCTTCCGCCGCCGACAGCCGCGGCAATCTCGGCTGGTTGCGCCGCTGGCTCGACAAGGACGGCGGCGCCGGACGCATTCCGCATTGCCTGATCGGCATGCCCGGCGCCGGATCGGTGCGCGAATATACCGGATCCGGGTCATCCATCGCAACGCGGCGAAGGGATGTCATCCGCGAGATCAAGGCGTTCAACGGCAACAAGCTGCCCTTCACCGTCATCGCCAACCAGATGGGGCAGAACGATACCTCGACATCCTACAGCACCTGGTTCAATACGAATTACAGGGCCCTGGTCGGGCGCCTCCGGACGGAATATGCCGGCATCAACATTGTGGCGTTCCCGCCGATCGGCCGCACCGTGACGACGCGCACCGTCACCTTGACCTCTGTCGGAACGGTGGTCACTGCGACGATTTCTTCCGGCACTAACGGTCTGGTGTCGGGTCAGACGGTGACGATCGCGGGCGCGACGCAAACCGAGTACAACGGAAATGTCGTCATCACAGTCACAGGCTCGACGACCTTCACATATAGCTTCGCGGGATCGGCAACTTCGCCGGCAACAGGCTCGATCACGACGAGCAACCTGTATCTGCAGGCATCTTTCCAGAGCTATTCGGCAAACAACACCTGGCCGGCTGACGGAACCGATGCATCGGGCAAATGGCGTCTGCATGACGATATCATGGTGGCGCGGACGTCCGCATGCTGCGACGCTGCGATCGACACCTATTCTGCGTGGGCGTCCGGTGTGAAGGGCGGCGCCTGGCCGGGCATGTTGGAGCTTGCCAGCACGACCGTCACCACGCAGGCAGGGACAGACGGTGTTGCAACCTATTCGACGATCGAGGTCGCGGATGCGAGCGTCTTTCGCCCCGAGCAGGAGATCAACACCTATGCCGGACCCGATGGCATGGCGCGGATTTCGACCACGACAATCGCAAGTATCGCCGGCAATGTCCTGACGATATCGCCGGTACGTGCTGCGGTGCTGCCGGTCGGGTCCGTCGTGCGGCCGAGCGTGACGTCTGACGGCGTGCACCCGTACCCGGTTATGGTCGACCGCATCGCCGCCGGCATTGCGCAATCCGAAAAGCTGAAATTCAATTCGTAACAGGGTGCCGATATGACATCGAACGACGATATCCTGCGCGCGCTCGGGCGCGTGGAGGGCCGGCTGACTGGCATCGAGGAAAATATGGCGCTGCTGCGCCAGGAGATGGGCGACGAAAAAGCCAACGCCCATGATTCCAGGGCTGTGATCCACAAGCGCCTCGACGAGCAGGCAAGGCAGATCGCCCATCTCGACACGAGGGTGGCGATCAGCGGCGGCGCCGATGCGCAGATTCGCGCCGAGATCGGGACGCTCAAGGAAACCGTCGAGAAGAACCAGGAGACGGTCGGCCCGGCGCTCGAGGAGTGGAAACGGATGAAATTGATCGGCTACGGCATTTCAGGGCTGATCGCCTTTGCCGGCCTGACGACCGGCGGGATTGTCGCCTATGCCAGCGACGGCGCCGTTGCGGCGCTCAGGCATTGGTTGAAGATCAGTTGAGCAAGATCATCAATCCCGGTGCTCGCAATCCAGCAGGTGACGGGACATTCGCAAGTAAACGCAGCAAAGCTCCACGCATCCGATGTGATATATTGCTGCAGCCGAAGCTCAACCAACATATTTCGAAATTTTAGCATTTGCTAACGAACCAAACTGCCGCCTGTTTGTTATCCTCTTCAGGAGGAAATAGACATGAAGAGCATGAACAATCGCCAAGTTCGCATTCCTGGTCCGCGGGAGCATGACGTTGCGGAGCATTGCCGCAAATTTGGCATTGGACCGGCGGAGGAGAAGAAGCTGAAGAAGCTGCTTGGGTCACACGCGCCATTGCACGAGATCCAGGCCAATGCGCCGCCGCGTCAGCCGAAATGGCGGTAACGTGCTGTCTGTACTTCCCAGGACGGAAGGAAACCCCGGCAGCGACAAATTGCGTGGCCAAATTATACTCGGGCTGCGCGACTATGGGTAACGGAATATTTCCGAAGCGAGAAATAAGTTAGGAAATACTCCGCCATTTAAGTATCTCGGCCGGGAACTTCCGGAACGAACCGGTGTTTCGATTGCAGGGCCGCGTGGCAGGTTTTCGTCTCCTGTGTACCCCTGCTACCCCTGCAGGCGCTGCGCGGCCCACTGATATTTCCCCCAACGCCGCCCCTTTAAGAGCGCAACTCGCGCGACAGCATCAGAATGTAATCATCGGCAATATCGGCGACCACCATGGCCGCTTCCGCCGGCGCAAAGCCCCAGGCGGCGGCCTCGGCGACGATCTTCATCACATGCGGTTCAAGCGCCTCGCGGCAGTCGGACAGCGTTTCGACATGCGGGCATTCGGCACGAAATTCCACGACATTGCTCATGGCATACCCTCCGTTTGATATGTTACGCCCTTCTGTATGAAGCCGGTCTCTCCTGGGAAAGGCGGGCTCTCCCGGGAAAGGCGGGCTAGGGGTCCGGTAAGCAGTTCCGGACATTTAGCAATCGTGAAAATACGATGGCACAGGGCGGCACGCTTTCAAGCTGATGCTGATATTAAGGTAAGCCGGTAGGGTTAATTCGCCAGGCGGCTGCTTGCCGTCCATTCGCGTGCCTGTCCGCTAATGACGCAACCCTTTGTTTCCTTGTCGCTTTCCGGCACGGAAAATGGGCGGCCCGGCCGGATTTTCGCGCAAAATCTCCGAATTTACCATAGCAACGGCGGCCATCGCTCGGAGACGGGCAGCCTTGTGCCGGGGCCGGACAGAGACAAGGAAAGCCCGCTTGCACGGGCTTCCGATCTCCGTTTCGGATGTCGCAACGCGCGGCCGCCTCAGGCTGCGGCAAAGGGCACGGCGACAAAGGTCTTTTGACCATCGCGTTCGATGAGCAGCAGCACCGATTTGCGGCCGGCCTTGCCGGCTTCGGCGATCGCGGCCTTGACGTCGCGGGCATTGTGCACCGGCCGGTCGTTGACCGAGACGATGACGTCGCCCGACTGGATGCCGGCGGCCGCCGCCGACTTATCCGGCTTGACGCTGGCGACCACGGCGCCGCTGACGGAGCGCGGCAGGTCGAGCTGCTGGCGCACATCCGGCGTCAGATCGGCAAGGCTGATGCCGAGGCTCGGCTCGCCGGAGGCCTGGCCCTGCCTATCCGGGTTTTCGGCCGCGGCCTGTTTCTGGCCGCCGGCATTGGCGCCGACGGTGACGTTGAGCTCGATCGTCTTGCCGTCGCGCCAGAGGCCAAGCGATTCCCGCGTGCCCGGCGAAAGATCGGCGACGAGCCGCGACAGGTCTTTCGGCGTCTTGACGGCCTCGCCGCCGACCGAGGTGACGATATCGCCGGGTTTCAGGCCGGCCGCTGCGGCCGGGGTATCGGCGGAGACGGCGGCCACCAGCGCCCCGCCTGTTTTGTCGAGACCGACGGCATCGGCGACGTCCTTGGTAACCGGCTGGATCTGCACGCCGAGATAGCCGTGGTCGATCGAGCCGTTCTTCTCGAGCTTGGCGACGATCTCCTTCGCCTCATCGGAGGGAATGGCGAAGCCGACGCCGACGCTGCCGCCGTTCGGCGAATAGATGGCGGTGTTGATGCCGACCACCTTGCCTTCGCGGTCGACCAGCGGGCCGCCCGAATTGCCGTGGTTGATCGGCGCATCGATCTGGATGAAATCGTCATAGGGCCCGCTATGCAGGTCGCGGCCGCGCGCCGAGACGATGCCCGCCGTCACCGTCGTGCCGATGCCGAAGGGATTGCCGATCGCCAGGATCTGGTCGCCGAGCTTCAGCCGGTCGGAATCGCCCCAGGCGATGGTCTGCAGCGGCTTGCCGGCGGCGATCTTCAGGACGGCGACATCGGATTTCGGGTCGGTGCCGATCAGCTTGGCCGGCAGTTCGGTGCCGTCGTCGAGCGTCACCTTGATGTCGAGCGCATTGTCGATGACATGATTGTTGGTGACGATGACGCCGTCGGGGCTGATGATGAAGCCGGAGCCGAGCGCCATCGCATGCTGCGAGGGTTTTTGCTGCGGCGCCTGGCGCGGCAGCGGAATGCCCTGATCCTCGAAGAACTGGCGGAACTGCTCATCCATCGGCGAGTCCTGCTGGCCGGCGCTGACGTCGGTCGCTTTGACCGTCGTGGTGATGGTGACGACGGCCGGCTTGTCGGCATCGACGATCGCGGCGAACGAGCCGCTTGCGGCAAGGATGCCGCCGGTATCGGAGGGGGCAGCCAGCGCGGTGGAGCTGTTGGTCGCAAAGGGCAGGCAGGCCGCGCCGGCGATGATGGCGGCTCCGACAAGCGCTGCGGTGCGGTGTTTGAGGAGGATGTGTGACATGGCGATAATCCCTTGGGCGGTCGCCCCTTGGAAGAAGATTGGCTTTTGATGGCGTCGTGGTTCCATGTCATGGGACCTGGCGTCGAATGGCGGATGGCGCCAATTCTCGGGGACACGCGCAGTCGTCGGGGGCGGCGGCCTGGCGAATGGAAGAATTCGCGCTTGCCGATTCATATGATCCCGCCGGACCGATTTACAAATTAAATATCGATCATGTTTGTATTGCCGATTTGTAAGGTTTCTCTTGGGTTTAACCCTGCTTTTCGAGAGGGCTGCGGCCAGCGGCATAGGCCGGCCGCTTCCGTCCGGCGTCATGGATAGTGGTCTTATGGCCGCCGATTCGGCGCCCGTAATTCGCCGGCAAATGATGCTGAGCCTGCCGGAACATGTCGCGACGATCAGATGTTAGTAGACTCTAAATTATTTCTTCTTCAGAAAGTAATGAGGGAGAATCGGCGGTGGTCGAGTCCCGTGATGGCAGACGGGGGACGATGAGCAAGTCGGCGGAGTGGGGGAGGAAGCCCAGGCGCGACGCGCCTGTGAAGCTGAGCGATGTGGCCAAGAAGGTGGGCGTCAGCCCGATCACCATTTCTCGCGCGCTGCGCAATCCCGAAATCGTCTCCGAGGATCTGCGCGAGGAGATCCTGCGTGCGGTCGAGGAGATGGGCTATATTCCCAATCTTGCCGCCCGGGCGCTGGCCGGCCGCCACAACGGCATCGTCGCCGTCATCACGCCGGCCCTGCACCAATACGGCTTTACCGACCTGATGGTCGGTATTGAGGATCGTTTCCGCGACACCGATCTCACCGTGCAATATTCCAACACGCTGCACCATGCCGAGGGCGAGGCCGGCCTGCTGAAATCATTCCTGACGCAGAAGCCGGCCGGCGTCATCATTGCCGGCGCCGAATCCTACCGCGATCTTCTGCCGCTGATCGACAAAGCTGCCTGTCCCATCGCCCATGTCACCGATCTCAGCCAGGAGCCGCAGAAGCTGGTCGTCGGGCTCGATCATTATACGGCAGGGGCCGAACCCACCCGCTTCCTGTTGTCGAGAGGCTATAGCAGGATCGCCTTCTTCGGCCGCGGCGCCGATGTCCGCTCGCGCCGGCGGATCGAAGGCTATGAGGCGGTGATGCGGCAAGCCGCGCGCTTCGATCCCGATCTCATTATCGGCGGCGATGCGCCAAGCCGCACCGGCCTCGGCAGGGAGCTGTTTGCCCGCCTGCTCGAGCGCGTGCCCGATGTCGATGCGGTCTTCGCCCAGAGCGACGAACTGGCGCTCGGCGTCCTCATCGAATGCAAGGCGCGCGGCATCCGCGTCCCGGAGGAGCTCGGCATCTGCGGTTTCAATGATCTGGAATTCTCCGCCTTCGTCGAGCCGTCGCTGACGACGGTGTATATCCCGCGTCAGGACATCGGCTACCGCGTCGCCGACATGCTGCTGCGCGCCATCCGCGACGAACCGCCTGATGAAGACCGGGTCGACTGCGGTTTTTCGATCATTGCACGCGGTTCGACACGGTAATTGTTGCGACACCGTGACAACGGATATGGCGCCGAGCCTTGCTGCCAGGCACGGTCGGGATTATTCCGTCGACGGACGAAATAACGATGGCTGTGCTGAAAAATGGATAAGGGCGGACTGGGTTTCGACAGGATGCGCACCTTTGTCCGCGTCGCCGAGCGCGGCAACCTGTCGATGGTCGCAAAGGAGCTGGGCATCGGCCAATCGACCGTGACGCGGCACCTCAACGAGCTTGAGGAGGCCGTCGGCGTGGCCCTCCTCAGCCGCACCACGCGTCGCGTCACCCTGACGGAAGAAGGCAGTCGCTATTATACCAACTGCCTTCAGATATTGCGCCTGGTCGAACAGGCTGCAGAAGAAGCCAGAGCTGCACGTCAGGCGCCGGCTGGCGCGGTGCGCCTTTCCTGTACGGCAGCGCTCGGCGTCATGCATGTCACGCGCATGATCTTCGACTTCCAGGACCGGCATCCCGATATCCGCGTCGACCTCAATCTCACGGACGAGCGTATCGACCTGGTGCGCGAGGGCGTCGACGTGGCGCTGCGCCTTGGACCGCTCGCCGACAGCTCAATGAAACTGCATGCGGTCGGAAAGAGCCAGCGGCTGCTGGTCAGCGCTCCGGCCTATCTGTCCGCCCGTGGACGGCCGGAGCGTCCGGCCGATCTGTCACGCTACGAAACCATCGTGATGTCCAATGTGGCAGGCAGCAATCAACTCCTTCTTTCCGCTTCCGATGGCACCAGCCTGGTCGTTCCGGTCAGCGGCCGGCTGCGCGTCGACCACGGACTTGCGGCGCGCGAAGCCCTTGCCGCCGGACGCGGCATCGGCCCGACCCATCTCTGGCTGGTTCACGATCTGCTGGACGATGGCCGGCTCGAGGTGGTGCTCGGGGACTATCGGCCGTCGCCGGTTCCGGTGAGCTTGCTGATCGTGCCGGAGCGTGCAGCCATTGCCCGCGTTCGCCTGCTCGTCGACTTTCTTGCCGCCGAGATCGCCAAACTGCCGGGAATCCGGCCATCGTAGTTTTGTGCGAGACGAGCTTCAGCCTCCGAAAGACCGCTTGTCGCCGCGCCAGCCCGACGTCCGCAGAAATTGCTCCCAGTTGAGCGTCTCCGGCGCCAGGCGACGGCTCCATTCGAGATCGTGCTCCTTGCCGAAATAACCGTACTCGACAGCATATTCGACCATTCCGAGAAGCTCTCGAACGAAAAATTCGTTGGCGGCAAACTCCGGAAAATAGGCGAGCAGCCCGTCCCTGGTGAAAGCATTGCGATACACGGCCTTGATGCCGGTCACGCGTTGAAAGGTTTCGACCATCTGCCGCGGCGAAATGATATCGCCGACGACCGGCAGTGTTTTGCCGTTATAGCGCTCGGGGTTTGAGAAGATCTCGAGGACGACAGGTCCGGTCGCCGTCAGCGGATCGACGAAAGGTGCGGCGAAATCTTCAGGAAGATAAATCGGCAGGAGCAGGGTGTCGCCTTCCATGCGCGGCGCATAATATTCGAGAAGGTTGGTGTAGAAGAATGCCAGCATGATGAAGGAATGCGAGACCGGCAGGCCGCGAATGTGATCTGCAACCCGCGCCTTGTCGGTGAAGTGCGGCGCATATTTCGTCCCGCCGGTGATCTTGTCGACATTCTCGAGCGTGCTGAAAACAATGTGCTGAACGCCGGCCTCGACGGCTGCATCCGCCAATTGCCGCCCGAGAGGCGCCTCGATTGTCTCCGGCGGGGCGATCGGCGGCGTCATCAGAAACGCGCCATCCGCGCCCTTGAAGGCAGCAACGAGGTCGTTCTGGCGGCCAAGTTCGAGCGGGATCGTGACGATCTCGGCGCCGAGTGTCTCGAGACGCAAGGCTTCCGGCGACTCCTTTCTGCGCGTGAAAGCACGGACGCGGAAGCGCTGGCTTTCAAGAAGTGTCGTAACGACGCTGCGCCCCTGTTTGCTCGTTGCACCTGTTACCGCGATCAACGGCTTGTTGTCTGTAGACATGGTTTTCATCCTTTCCCTGTCGCTCGCGCCGACCAGGACGGCGGGCGTGTTCGCAAGGCCCGGGCGAGGGGTTCATGCCGATCGCCTGCCTCGACGGTGGGCACTCTATCGAAACAGGATTTATGGCTGTAGACGGCAGAAATGCATAAGATAATGCCATTTTATGGATAAGTGGGTGCGGGCCACGCGCCGATACAAGTCGGCAGTCGGTCGCGGACCTGACCGTCCAAACGCGCGCGGAGGGTGAGCGGCCGAACAAGTCGTTCGGCGGCGTTGTTATCGTCAGGCAAGCATGGCGGGTCTCATCTCCCGCCGAACCACATCACTTTTCGCAGAGCCGTCGGCCGCCGGAATATGGCTGGTAGGTACAATCGGATGGGCGGAAAGAGCGGTAGCTGCGCGAGCAGGCGGTGATGTTGCAGGACTGCGGCGCGCCTTGACCCTCATCTGCGGTTTCGGCCGATCGCACGCCGTTCAGCGTTGCTTCGCTCGTCGCCTCGCGCATGAAGTCCCGCCAGATATGCGCCGGCAGGCCGCCGCCCGTCACCCCCTTCATCGGCGCGTCATCATCATTGCCAACCCAGACGCCGACAACGAGTGCGTCCGTGAAGCCGACGAACCAGGCATCACGATTGTCCTGGCTCGTGCCGGTCTTGCCGGCCGCAAACGTGCCGGGATCGGCGCCGCGTCCGGTGCCGCGCTCGACTACCAGCTGCAGGAGGCCGAGGAGATCGGACTGGTAGGAGGAGAGATCGACATCCGGCTTTGATTGTGAGCCAACGCGAAACGTCTTCGGCTGCCCTGCCGCCTGGAAGTCGATGATGCCCCAGGGCTTGACGGGTGCCCTGCCGAGTTGGACGGAGGCATAGGCGCTGGTGAGGTTGAGCAGATTGACCTCGGAGGTGCCGAGCGCCAAAGACGGCGTGTTGGCGAGTGGCGCATCGATGCCGAGTTCGCGCGCGGCGGCAATCACATTGTCCAGGCCGACCTCTTGGGCAAGCGCCACGGACGCGGCATTGAGCGAGCGCGCGAAAGCCTCGGCAAGCGTCACCCAGCCGCTATAGTTGCCGCCGGAATTTTCCGGCGACCAGCCGTCAATGTCGATCGGCGCGTCCATAACCTGGTCGGAAAGAGTGAACCCGGCCTTCAAGGCTGCGTAATAGACGAACAGCTTGAAGGTGGAACCCGGCTGGCGCATGGCGGTGACCGCGCGGTTGAACTGGCTGGCCTTATAGTCGCGCCCGCCAACCATCGCGACGACCGCGCCGTCGGGCGTCATCGCAACCAAGGCGGCTTGCGATGCGCCGACCGTCTTTCCCTCACCGTCCAGAGCTTTTTTCACGATCCGTTCGGCGCTCTGCTGCAGCTGCGGCACCAGCGTGGTGCGCACGGTGGTCGAACCCGGCGAGGCGCCGGCGATTTCGCTCGCCTGCGGCGAAATCCAGTCGGCAAACCAGCTTCCGGAGCGCGGCGTGGGCGTCGTCGGGTGCAGCTTGGCAAAGCTCGTCTTGGCCTCCGCCGCCTCCAGCGCGGTGATCTTGCCATTGGCCGCCATCGCGTCGAGAACGACCATGGTGCGCTGTCGCGCGCCTTCGAAATTGTCGATCGGATTCCACTGGCTCGGCGCCCGCAGCAATCCCGCCAGCATCGCCGACTCCGGCAGGTCGAGCGCTCCGATGTCCTTGTTGAAATAGATGCGCGCGGCGGCGGGCATGCCGGTGGCGCCGGCGCCAAGATAGACGCTGTTGAGATAGCGGGTCAGGATTTCCGCCTTGCCGAGCTTCCACTCCAGCCAGAAGGCGATGACGACCTCCTGTATCTTTCGTTTTATGGTTCGGTCGCTGTCGAGATATTGCAGCTTGATGAGCTGCTGGGTGATGGTGCTGCCGCCTTCCACCACCGAGCCGGCCTCCAGGTTCCGCAGAAGCGCTCTCCCCATGCCCCTGGGATCGATGCCGAAATGATCCATGAACCGGCGATCCTCGATCGAGAGGACAGCATCGATCAGATGCGGCGGAAACTGGTCGTATCGGGCATATGGTCCTTGATAAGGTCCTTGTCTAACCAACGGCGCACCGTCGGCCGTTTCCAGCACGACGACCGGCTTTAACGTTCCGTCCCGGATTTCGCTCCAGGGCACGTCTTTCAGGGCCCACACCAGCACGCTTGCGACGAAGAGGCAGACAAGCAAGGCCGATCCCAAAGCGAATTTGCGCCATCCGGCGATGCGCCATGCGCTTTGTCGGCTTTCACGCGGGCTTGAGCGCCGATCGCGAATCCGGCGTCCGGCTCTGGCCAAAGCCGTCGTCATCCATGTCAGGGGAGCCGACGCCATTCCAGGCCGTATCCTTCTGAATTTCGCCCCCCAAGACAAGGCGGCCGTCCTGATCTTTGCCAAGGCAGAACTTGCCTGCACATCCTGGCGTATCGCCCGCAATAGAGTTCTGGCCGCCTGCCTGGTCTGGTCGAAGGAGCCATGGGGCGGCTGCGGCTCGACGCCTTGGCCGGTTCCCGGCGAATCCGAGGCGGCGGCCGGCGCTGCCGACTCCAGGTTCTGATTGCCACCCGAACTCGAACTGCTAACGCTTTCACCTGAGGATTCGGGAGAATGGGGCATCGATTACCGCTAAAAAGGCCACGCAGCATCAGCTTTATAGCCGGGTGATGCCGCGTGTTCCACCGCAAAAGGCCCCGGCGGACTGCTGCCATGAGAATGACAGCTTAAAGGGCTATTTCTGAAGCGACCGAGATCAATTCCTGGGAGTTCGGTCCCTTGAATGTCTGGAGCCCAGCCTCCAGAACTTCCGTGAAGCTCCAGCGCACGATGCCCTCGCGGTCGATGAGGAACTGACCGACAAGCTGTCCATGGTCGGCAGTCATCATCTGCTGATCGGCGTCCGTAATCTGATAGCCTTCCTTCTCGTTGAGAAATTCATCCATTGCCATCACGCTCATCGGCTCGGGCAATTCGCCAGGAAGATCGAGCCGTAGCGCCATGACCGTGTCGATCCCGACCTCGCGCAAGCCGAAGGCTTGGTGCGAAGCTCGTACCGGGTCGGAAGCCGCCAGAAGATCGGGCATCGGATGGTAACGGAAATAGAGCCGCGCGCGTTCGACCGGGGTGTTGACAACAGCCAGGGATTGGACGCCTTTCTCACGCAGCGTCGGGTTGAGATATGCCATGGCCGCGACATGGCGCCGGCAGAACGGACAATGCAGGCCTCGAAACAAACCGATCAACAACGGGCTGTGGCCGCGAAAATCATCGAGCGCGATCTTCCCCTCGCGCGAGATCGCATCAAGCACCACGTTCGGGACCCGGTCGCCCGGTTGTAGCGGATGGTCGACAGAGCGCGTGGACATGGACAACCTCCTCGCTCAAGAATCAGTCGAGAAAAGGCGCCACGCTAGGTATCTGGAGGTCCGGATTGAGCGTTGACCTGACCTCTCGCTTACCGCACGCCAGGATCTAAGCTGAGAATGAGCCCACATTGGCCCGCGGGCAAGCGGCAAACGGCGAATCGTGAATTGAAAAAGGCCGTTTCTGCGAAACTCTGATTTTCTTGGCGCCGTAAAGTCCCCCAGCGCAAATGTGTTCAACTGCTGTTTAGTCGCAAGCCTTCCAAGCCGAATGCAAGATTTGTGTCAACCACGAACTGGCAGCGGATCGAACATCCGCTGCCAGAGATGATCCAACGAGTGGTCTGCTTATCTTGCAGGGGCTTTGTAGGCAGATGCAATTTTGCCCGCCTTTTCTTGGGCGGCCTTGAATTCCGCACCCGTGTATGCTCGCACGGTTTTGATATTCGATACTGCTCCCGATGCGCCGACGACAAGAAGTGCGGGGATCAGATCAACACCGTCGGGGAATTCCGCGATTATCATCCAGTCAGTTTCGCCGGTCGTGACGTAGAAAGAATGCTGTTTCCCGCCTGCTGCTTCCATGATGGCACGGGCCGCCGCTTCCCGGTCCGATGGATCGGCGATCATTCCCTTCGCTGCCGTGGCTGAATAACACCCTGTGATTACGAACAGTGGCATAGGACATCCTCCCTCACTATTCCGGCAGATCGGGTGATCTGCCGCATATTCAATATCTCACATCTCGGCGTTCGCCGCGATTAGATAAACCGGAGTAAACCCAGCGTACGAGTGGGAGTGGACTGCCATGCACAATGAAGGCGCAGGAAACACAATTCCTGCGCCTTCAAAATCGATCTACCGAACGGACTGAGCCTAACCGCAATTCGCGCTGAGTGAACCGTTTGCCTCCTCAGCGGGGCTTTACGTTGGCGTGCTCGTTGGCGGCATCCGTGTCGGTGGCCGGCGTCTGGGTGTCGTGTCCGGTGAACGGACTTCCCTGGCCGGGGGCCAATGTACCGCTGTGACCGGCATTGTTGGTCGTAAACGCGTGCGTTGTGGAAGCTGCCGTGGTGCCGGACTTCAATCCATGCTGTTCCGCCTGGAAAAGGTGGTCGTCCGCCTGGGCAACGCCGCAGGTGGAAATCAGCAAGAACGCTGCGGCAATCAAGGGATGGATTTTCATCGCAAGAACTCCTTCGTTTTCAGCCCTGGACGACAACACCCTGGCCACCGCCGATATTCGGCGGTTCTTCATCACATCCTCGTGAGCCACCGCCTGCAGAACAATCACGTCGCTTGCACGAGAGCCGCATGCCGGCTCTCTGCCCAAGACGACGCCGGCGGCGCCCGCAGCGCGAGCCTTCGATGCTGCGGGTCGACTCTCAGGCCTCGGATTTCAGCTTGCCGCCGACCGCCCAGGAGTCCTTGGCGATCTCCGTTATCAGGATTTCCACCGACTCGGGCGGGCATGCCAGCGTTTCGACGGCGGCCTTGGTCGCTTCGCGGGCGAAGGCGCGTTTCTGATCGTCGGTGCGGCCGGGATGCATCTGCAGGTGAAGAATGGGCATGTTTTCTCCTTGGTCATGTTGGCAATGTCCGTCGCCTCGGCTCGGGACATGACCACTATGTTGTAAATACGAAGGTTGATAAATAAGCTGCTTGTATCGTCATTCGAAACCCACAGGTAGGCAATCATGGACAAGCTGGCCGGCATGGCGATGTTCGTCAGGGTCATCGATAACGGCAGTTTCGCGGCGGCCGCGGAGATCGCGCAAGTGTCGCCTGCCATGGTCGCCAAGCAGATCAAGACGATCGAGACCCGGCTTGGGGCGAAGCTGATCCATCGCACCACGCGACGCCATCAGCTCACAGAGGTTGGCCAGCTCTATTACGAGCGCTGCAAACGCGCGCTTTCCGAAGTGGCGCTGGCCGAGGCTTCGGCGAGCGAGCTGCAATCGGCGCCGCGCGGCCGGCTTCGCGTGGTGGCACCCGTCAGTTTCGGAACGCAGGTCCTGGTGCCGGCGCTGATCGATTACCAGAACGCCTATCCCGACGTCAGCATCGAGCTATCGCTCGACAACAATGTCCATGACCTCATCGGCGAGGGCTTCGAGCTCGGTATCCACATCGGGCCGCTCTCTGACGACAGCCTGGTCGCCCGCCCGCTCACGCCCTACCGGCGCATTCTCGCTGCCGCGCCGGACTATCTTGCCCGCCATGGCCGCCCGGTCTCGCCCGAGGCTCTGACCAATCATCTCTGCCTCGGCCACTCCTATTGGCGCAGGCAGGATCGCTGGCACGTGGTCGGACCGGGAGGCGAAATGCGTGATGTGCCGATCTCCGGAAAATTCTCCACCAACCAGGGGGCAGCGCTGCGCATGGCAGCGCTCAGCGGCGCCGGAATCGTGCTTCAGCCGGAACTGCTGCTCGCTGCCGATATCGCCGAAGGACGGCTTGAGCAGGTGCTGCCGGAATGGTCCTACAGGCCTGTTCCGATGTCTCTCGTCTATGCGCCGAACCGCCGGCCGACAGCGATGTTGCGGACGGTGATCGATTTCCTGTTGGAACGATTTGGCTAGCGACGCTCGGTCGATCCGCGCGCTGGAAACCAGGGATGCCGCGTGAAGATCACCGAGCGGTCTATGGGCGCAATCCGCCGGCTAGCAGCCGACAAATTCGGCCATGCAAGAAGGGGCCGGTCTTCCCGGCCCCTTTCTCCTATCAGATATCGCTTGCCGCGCTCGACCAGAGGTCGGCGGCTTCGGCGGCCGTCATGCGGCGCACCTCGGCCTCGTGGCTGCGGCTGGCGAAGAGTTCGCTCGCCATGATCTGCTCGGCGAGATCGGCCGGCAGCGAGAGGATGACGCGGGCGTCGCCATTGTGCAGGCCGCCGAGCTCGGTGCGTTTGCCGGTCACCATGCCGCCGGCGACCGTGTTGTTGGTCTCCGGATCGATCAGGATGAAGGAGCCGGACTGCCGGTTCTGCTCATAGGGATCGAAGATCGCCGCTTCGTCGAAGGAAAGCCGTACCTTGCCGATCGCATTCATGTAGAGCCGCTGGGCGGCGTTCCACGTGCCGGTCTTCAGTTCGAGCTGGCTGAGCGGCTGAACCTGGACGCGCTGGCGGCGCGAGCCGCTCTTCAGCCAGTAGCGCTTGCCGGGCTCGATGCCCTCCGGCTGCAGCGCGACGATCTGCGCGTCGAAGGCAAGGCCGACCTGCGGCTGGGCGTCGATCGAGACGATCATGTCGCCGCGCGCCACATCGACCTGGCGGTCGAGCACCAGCGTGATCGCATCACCGGCGACGGCGGCGTTGCGCACGAGATCGAAGGTGACGATCTTGGAGACATTGGCGACCATGCCCGACGGCAGGATCATGACGCTGTCGCCCGGCTTGACCGAGCCGCCGGCAACCGTGCCCTGATAGCCGCGGAAGCTTTCGCCCGGACGCGACACGCGCTGCACCGACAGGCGGAAGCCGACCGTCTGCGATGAGCGCACGGTGGCAAGCTCCAGCGTTTCCACCAGCGTCGGGCCGCTATACCAGGGCATGGCGCCCTGGCCGGAATAGACGACGTTTTCACCCTTCAGCGCCGACATCGGAATGGCGGTGATCTGCTTGACGCCGAGCGACAGCGCGAATTCCCGGAATTCGTGGCTGATCTTCTCGAAGCCGGCGCGGTCGTAGCCCGTCAGGTCGATCTTGTTGACGGCAAGCACGAACTGCTTGATCCCGAGCAGCGAGGCGATCGTCGCGTGACGGCGCGTCTGCTCCAGAATGCCGTAACGTGCGTCGACCAGCAGGATGGCGAGATCGGCGGTCGAAGCACCCGTCGCCATATTGCGGGTATATTGCTCGTGGCCGGGCGTGTCGGCGACGATGAAGGAGCGCTTGTCGGTCGAGAAATAGCGATAGGCGACATCGATGGTGATGCCCTGTTCGCGCTCGGCCTGCAGGCCGTCGAGCAGCAGCGCGAAGTCGGGCAGGCCGAGATCGTTCTGCTTGCCGGTCGAATCGCGCTGCAGCGTGGCGGCCTGGTCTTCCTTGACCGCCTTGGTGTCCCAGAGCAGGCGGCCGATCAGCGTCGACTTGCCGTCATCGACGCTGCCGCAGGTGATGAGGCGCAGCGGGCGCGAGTCGCGCTGGGCCTTCTGCGGCTCGGCCGCGGGCAGGCTGACGGCGGTTGCGGCCGAGACGGCGGTGTTGGCTGCGGTCATCTCAGAAATATCCTTCACGCTTCTTCTTTTCCATGGAGCCGGACTGGTCGCGGTCGATGGCGCGGCCCTGGCGTTCGGACACCGTTGCAATTTCGAGTTCGGCGATCACCTCTTCCAGCGTGGTCGCCTGTGAGCGGATGGCGCCGGTCAGCGGGAAGTCGCCGAGCGTGCGGAAACGGATCATGCCTTCCTGGCGCACTTCGCCGGGCAACAGTTCGAGCCGCGGATCCTCGGCCAGGATCATCATGCCGTCACGCTCCACGAACTTGCGCATCTTGGCGTAGTAGAGCGGAACGAGCGGAATGTCCTCGGCCTGGATGTAGCGCCAGATATCGACTTCCGTCCAGTTCGACAGCGGGAAGGCGCGCACGCTCTCGCCCTTGCGGATCATGCCGTTATAGACGTTCCAGAGTTCCGGCCGCTGGTTGCGCGGATCCCAGCGATGGTCGGGCGTGCGGAAGGAATAGATGCGCTCTTTGGCGCGGCTTGCTTCCTCGTCGCGGCGTGCACCGCCGAAAGCGGCGTCGAACTGGCCGGCATCGAGCGCCTGGCGCAGGCTTTCGGTCTTCATGATGTCGGTGAAGGCGGCCGAACCATGGGTGAAGGGCGTGATGTTTTCAGCCGCGCCGCGCGGATTGATGTGCTCGATCAGGTCGAGATCGTACTTCTTCGCGGTTTCGTCGCGGAAGGCGATCATCTCGCGGAATTTCCAGCCGGTGTTCACATGCAGCAGCGGGAAGGGCACGCGGCCGGGATAAAAGGCCTTGCGCGCCAGGTGCAAGAGCACCGAGGAATCCTTGCCGATCGAATAGAGCATGACGGGACGCTCGAATTCCGCCGCCACCTCGCGGAAGATATGGATGGATTCGTTTTCCAGCGCCTTCAGATGCGGGTCGAGGGGCGCCTTGGCGCTCTGCGGGTTGCTGAGTTCCGTATCCGGACGACTATCGGGCATGTCTTACTCCAGGCTGTCGGTCGTTTGCGGCGCCCGCAAACAATTCTTTGATGTTGGCTTTCCCAAAGGCTGCGGCGATCGCCGCGCCTTGATTGGGAAAGCCGTGAGGGTTGATTACTGGGCGGCGACCACCGAAGCCTCTTCGGCGACATGCAGGCCGCATTCGCGCGTCTCGTCCTGCTCCCACCACCAGCGGCCGGCGCGCTCCGGCTCGCCGGGCTTGATTGCCCGGGTGCAGGGCTCGCAGCCGATCGAGGGATAGCCGCGGGCATGCAGCGGATTGACCGGCACGCCGTTGTCGGAAACGAAAGCCTTGATCGCCTCGATGTCCCAATCGGCGAGCGGATTGACCTTCACGAGGTGCCGTTCGGCGTCATATTCGGCAAAGGGCGTCTCGGCGCGATTGGCCGATTGGCCGCGGCGCAGGCCGGTGATCCAGATCGTTGCCCCTTCGAGTGCGCGCGCAAGCGGCTTCAGCTTGCGCACGCCGCAACAGGCATGCCGTGCTTCGACGCTTTCGTAGAAGCCGTTGAGGCCGTATTTCGCCGCATAGGCGTCGATATCGGCCTTTTCGGGGGTGAAGCGCTGGATGTGGATGTCGTATTGGGCTTCGGTCTCGTCGATCAGCGCCAGCGTCTCGGCAAACAGCCGGCCAGTCTCGAGCGTCGCGATGTCGATCGGCAGGCGATGTGTGCCGATCTCGGCGCTGATCACCTGATCTTCGATGCCGAGCGAGGTGGTGAACACCACGCGCCCGCCAAGGCCCGCCACCAGCGACAGACGTCCGGCAAGGTCGAGACCCGCCAGCTTGTCGTTCAGCGCCTTGGCTTCCGCTTCCGCAATCGTATCGATAACAGTCATGAGAATCCTGTCCTTTGTTGACCGGAGTATCGCAGTTCAGTCCCCGATCGGACAGAAAAAGGGATTTCGAAAGCTGCGGCCACAGGAGCAAATATCTCTCCGAAGCTGCCGCAATGCAAAAAAACAGCCGCCCGAGGATAAAGATCCCCACCGACAGCTTGTATGTCTATAAAAATAGTAGAGTTACACGCAGCCTGTCAATTCGAAATCTGAAGTGATGCCGAAAAAGGTGCGGAAGGCGGGGTTTTGGCGTAGATTGCAAGGGCTTGGCCAAGGGTGAAAAACATGGCCAAAAATGCTTGTCCCTCAAGGCTTTCTCTAGCGCGTTCAAATTCCGTTCATGCTGGTTGTGCCATAGAGGCGAATGTACTCGTGAAGCGGCGCGGGAATACGCGCCGCCTGTGTGTGTTGACGGTCTGAGATGATTACGCAAAAGGCGAAATATGCGCTGCGGGCGCTGACGGTTCTGGCGGATGCCGATGCCGACGAACCGGTGATGATTTCCGATATCGCCGCCCAGCAGAAGATCCCGAAGAAGTTCCTCGAACAGATCCTGCTCGACCTGAAACATCACGGCATCGTCGCCAGTCGCCGCGGCAAGCAGGGCGGCTATCTCCTGCTGAAGCCCGCCCATACCATCACCTTCGGCGAGATCCTGCGCATCATCGACGGCCCGATCGCGCCGTTGCCGTGCCTGTCGATCACCGCCTACCGCAAATGCGACGATTGCGATGGCGAACAGACCTGCGAAATCCGCCATGTCTTCGCCAAGGTCGCCGACGCCACCCGCAAGGTGCTGTTCTCGACGACGATCGCCGATGCCGTCGGCCCGAGGCAAGGCGCCGAAGTCACCCGCCTGCTCGCCTGACCGGCCGCTTTCCCGAAATCATGCCGCTCCGGCCCGCCGCGCCCTGATCGCCGCGGCGATGAAGACGCGCGAGAGGCCGTGATAGAGCGGCTCGCGCGACAGGAGCCGTGAGGTGATGTAGCCGATCATCGACACCGCCATGATCGGGATGACGGCCTGGTGATCGCCGGTCATTTCCAGAATGATGACGAAGGCCGTCATCGGCGCCTGCACCACGCCGGAGAAATAGCCGGCCATGCCGAGGATCGCCGCAAGCGCAATGCCGCTGCCCATCAACTGGCCGACGGTGCTGCCGAAGCCGGCGCCGACGGCAAGCGAAGGCGCGAAGATGCCGCCCGGAATGCCTGAAATCATCGACAGGAAGCCGGCAACCAGCTTTTCCAGGAAGAAGATCAGGGGCAGGGGGTTGCCCTCGACGGCGCCTTTCGCCTGGTCGTAACCGGTGCCGAAGGTCGTGCCGCCCGAAAATATGCCGATGATGGCGACGGCAAGGCCGCAGACGGCCGCGAGCAGGACCATGCGCCGCAGCGGCTGCGGCTGCGCGAACCGGCGGATATGCTGGCCGGCATGGAGCGCAAGGCCGCTGAAAGCAGCGCCAAGGGCGCCGCCGCCAATGCCGCAGACGAGCACCAGTTCCCAGTCGCGCAGCGAAGCCGGCGCAACGGATGTCGAGCCGAAATAATTGTAGCTGCCGGCGAGCCCGAGCGCGGCAAGGCCCGACAGGATGACGGCGGTCAGGACAAGACCGTTGGCGCGCGATTCATAGGTCCGGCTCATTTCCTCGATGGCAAAGACGATGCCGGCGAGCGGCGTGTTGAAGGCGGCAGCAATGCCGGCCGCCGAGCCGGCAAGGATCAGGCCGCGGGCTTGCGCCATGCCGCCGAAGCGGGCGACCGCCAGCATGATCGATGCGCCCACCTGCACGGTCGGCCCTTCGCGGCCGATCGATGCGCCGCTGAGGAGGCCGAGCACCGTCAGCACGATTTTGCCGAAGACGAGCCGCAGCGACAGCAGGCGGGTGCGATCTTCGGGGTCGCGCAGATGCCGGGCGGCGATCGCCTGGGGAATGCCGCTGCCCTGCGCGTTGGGGAAAAACCGCGCCGCGAGATAGGCCGACAGCATGAAGCCGAGCGGCGTGATGACGAGCGGCAGCAGGAAGCCCCATTCGCCCGATGTGGTCAGGCCGGCAAAGGCGCGCTGGGCGAGATCGGCAAGCCTGGCAAAGCCGACGCTGATGATGCCGATCGCAAAGGCGCCGAACCAGAAGATCAGCCGCGGACGCCAGAGCGCGAGAGAACCCCAGAGAACACGGGAGCGGCGAAGAAGTCGGGATTTGCGATACAACACTGGCATGCCGGAACGGATGTTGGATATGCGCTCTTCCTAAACCCGTTTGCCGGGAAAGGACCATCTCTTTCTTCAAGATTTGAAGAAATGGCTTTCACGCCGCCACAATGCTCCACCTGTCTGCCCATGCGGGCAGGAAGAAGATCGATGTTTGCACTTTGGTCCCCTGAACCGCCGCGCATTCGCCGGCCGGACGCATTCATTGTGCCTAGCCGAGCTCCTGGGCAAGTCCGATGAGCAGCCCTTCAGGACCGCGGATGTAGCAGAGCCGATAGGCATCCTTGTACCGGACGACTTCACCGACGAGCTGCGCGCCGCGGCTGCGGAGCCTTTCGAACGTGTCGTCGATATCATCGACGGTGAACATGGCGCGGAGATAGCCCAGCGCGTTGACCGGCGCATTGCGGTGATCTGCGGCGACATCCGGCCTGAGGAAGCGGGAGAGCTCGAGACGGCTGTGTCCATCCGGCGTGCGCAGCATGGCGATCTCGACATGCTGATCGCCAAGTCCGGTGACACGTCCGGCCCATTCGCCTTCGATCGCCGCTTGCCCTTCGAGTTCGAGGCCGAGTTCGCGAAAGAAATCAATCGCCGCCGCGAGGTCTTCGACGACGATCCCGACATTGTCCATCCGCTTGAGCGCCATGGTGCCAATCTCCAAGCTGTCGTCCGAGCCTACAAGGTGCCGTCGGGTCTGACAACGGACGCTTGATCAAGTCCACTCACCGATCGCTGACCGCCGCCCTTGGATTGACCCAGGGCTCCTGGTTGGAGCGCGCCAGCGGCTGTTTGCCGAGAATGTGGTCGGCGGCCTTCTCGCCGGTCATGATCGAGGGGCCGTTCAGATTGCCGTAGGTGACGTGCGGGAAGATCGAGCTGTCGGCGACGCGCAGGCCATCGACGCCGATCACCCGGGTCTGCGGATCGACCACTGCCATCGGATCGTCCTTGGCGCCCATCTTGCAGGTGCCGCAGGGGTGATAGGCGCTTTCCAGATGCTCGCGCAGGAAGGCGTCGATCTGCTCGTCGCTCTGCACGCCTTCGCCAGGCTGGATCTCCGGGCCGCGATAGGCATCGAAGGCCGTCTGCCCGAAGATTTCGCGGGTGAGGCGCACGCAGTGGCGGAATTTCTCCCAGTCTTCCGGATGGCTCATATAGTTGAAACGCAGCACCGGCTCGGCCTTCGGGTCGGGCGAGCGCAGCGTCACGCTGCCGCGCGATTTCGACAGGTTGTAGCCGACATGCACCTGGAAACCATGGCTTTTGGCCGCCGCCTTGCCGTCATAGCTGATCGCCACCGGCAGGAAATGATACTGGATGTCGGGCTGCTTCAGCCCCGGCGCGGAACGCAGGAAGGCGCAGGCCTCGAACTGGTTGGAGGCGCCGAGCCCGCCCTTCGACAGCAGCCATTGCGCGCCGGCCACCCCTTGCCAGAACCAGGGCAGCCAGGAATAGAGCGACACCGGCTTGGTGCTGACCTGCTGGAAGTAGAATTCCATATGGTCCTGCAGGTTGGCGCCGACGCCCGGCCGGTCGGCCTTCACCGCGATGCCCATGTCGTTCAGATGCTGGCCCGGGCCGATGCCCGACAGCATCAAGAGCTTCGGCGAATTGAAGGAGGAGGCCGAGACGATCACCTCGCGCGTCGCCTTGACCACCTCCACCTTGCCGCCGCGCTCGATCTCGACGCCGGTCGCCCGGCCGTCCTCGATGACGATCTTGCGTGCCAGGCCGTAGACGATGCCGACATTTTTCCGCTTCAGCGCCGGTTTCAGATAGGCGTTGGCGGCAGACCAGCGGCGGCCGGAAAAGATGGTCTGCTCCATCAGGCCGAAGCCTTCCTGCTTGCTGCCGTTATAATCCTCGGTGGTCTCGAAGCCCGCCTGCTTGCCGGCCTCGATGAAGGCGCGGAACAGCGGATTGGTGAAGCCGCCGCGCTGGACATGCAGCGGTCCGTCGGTGCCGCGCCAGCCTTCCTCGCCGCCATGCGAATGCTCCATCCGCTTGAAATAGGGGAGCACGTCGGCATACGCCCAGCCGCTGGCGCCAAGCTCCTCCCAACGGTTGAAGTCTTCCGCGTGGCCGCGCACATACACCATGCCGTTGATCGAGGAGGAGCCGCCGATCACCTTGCCGCGCGGCGCAGTGATGCGCCGGTTGTTGAGGTTGGGTTCCGGCTCGGAGAGATAACCCCAATTATAGCGCTTCATGCTCATCGGCCAGGCAAGGGCGGCCGGCATCTGGATGAACGGCCCGAAATCGCTGCCGCCCGCCTCGATGACGAGAACGGAATTCTTGCCGTCTTCGGAGAGGCGATAGGCGAGGGCGGACCCCGCCGAGCCCGAGCCGATGATGACGAAATCTGCTTGCATGGTCTTTTCTTTCTCGAATTACCCTTCGGCCGGCTGCTTGTTCGCCGAGCCTGCCCCTCATCCGGCTGCCGCCACCTTCTCCCGTTCTGACGGGGAGAAGGGAACTTGCCGAAACCTGTCCGTCCACCGCATGCCTTTCGTCTGGCACGTCTCTTCTCCCCGCGTGCGGGGAGAGGGTTAGGATGAGGGGCAGGCCCGGATGTTGTTACTCAATACGGCGCCTGTACCGGCCCCATGCCGACGTAGACCGTCTTCAACTCGGAATAATGCTCCAGCGCCGCCAGCGAATTCTCGCGGCCGAAGCCGGATTGTTTCGAGCCGCCGAAGGGGATCTCCACCGGCGCGAGATTATAGGCGTTGATCCACAGCGTGCCGGCCTCCAGCCGGTCGACGACGCGGTGGGCGCGGGTGAGGTCGGCGGTGAAGACGCCGCCCGACAGGCCGAATTCGCTGGCATTGGCGCGTGTGATGACCTCGTCCTCATCGTCGAAATCGAGCACCGACATGACAGGCCCGAAGATCTCCTCGCGGGCGATGGTCATCTCGTCGGTGACGTCGGCAAACACCGTCGGCTGCACGTAATAACCTTCGCCGGAGACGTTGTTGGGAATGCCGCCGCCGGCAACGAGCGTCGCGCCTTCGGCCTTGCCCTTCTCGATATAGGCGACCACCTTCTCGCGCTGTGCCCAGGAAACCATCGGGCCGATCTGCGTCGCCTCGTCCATCGGGTCGCCGATCAGCATCGCCTCGGTGCGCGCCTTCAGCCGCTTGAGGAATTCCGTCTTGATGCCCTTCTGCACGAAGACACGGGTGCCGTTCGAGCAGACCTGGCCGGTCGAATAGAAATTGCCGAGCATGGCGCCGCCGACCGCCGAATCGAGATCGGCGTCGTCGAAGACGATGAGCGGCGACTTGCCGCCGAGTTCCATCGTCACATGCTTGAGGCTGCCGGCGGCAGCCGCCGCCACCCGGCGCCCGGTCGGTACCGATCCGGTCAGCGACACCTTGGCGACATCGGGATGGTTGACGAGCAGCGGCCCGGTATCCCGGTCGCCCTGGATGACGTTGAAGAGCCCCTTCGGCAGCCCCGCCTCATGCAGGATCTCGGCGATCTTCAAGGCACCGAGCGGGGTATTCTCCGACGGCTTGAACACCATGGCATTGCCTGAGATCAGCGCCGGCGCACCCTTCCAGCAGGCGATCTGCTGCGGATAGTTCCAGGCGCCGATGCCGACGCAGACGCCGAGCGGCACCCGCTTGGTATAGGCAAAATCCTGGCCGAGCGGGATATGCGAACCGTTGAGCCCGGCCGGTGCAACACCGCCGAAGAATTCGAAGGCGTCGGCGCCCGAGGTCGGATCGGCGACGATCGTCTCCTGGATCGGCTTGCCGGTATCGAGCGTTTCCAGTTCGGAAAGCTCGCGGTTGCGTTCGCGCATGATGTCGGCGGCGCGCTTCAGGATGCGGCCGCGCGCCATCGGGCTCATCGCCGCCCATTCCGGCTGGGCGCGTTTGGCCGCGGCGATCGCCTTCTCGACGATCGCAGGCGTTGCCGCATGCAGCCTGGCGATCACCTCGCCGGTGGCAGGATAGAGGCTCTCGATGACGGTGCCGTCGCTATCCTCGACATATTCGCCATCGATGAAGTGCGAGGCTTTCGGTTGGGCTTTCATGTCATTTATCCTTGGATGGTGCGAAATGGTTTTTCCTTCCCCGGGTGGGAGAAGGGGAGGCGCTGGCCAGAAGTGCGTTCACATAATCCTCCGTCAGCGCGATCGAGGCTTCGATGCCGATCGGCGCCGATTTCAGACTTTGCCTGATGTAGAGCCCGTCGATCATCGCCGCAGCGCCCTCGGCGATACGTTCTGCGGCGTCGGCCGGCAGCAGCGCCTTGAGATCGGCAAGCAGGTTGGAGCGCAAGCGGCGGGCATAGATTACCAGGAAGCGGCGCGTCTCCTCCGAGCGCTGCGCTTCGGCGTAAAAGGCAAGCCAGGCGGCAATCGTCTCCGGCGTGAACTGGTCGGCGTGGAAGCTGACGCGGATGATGGCCGAAAGCCGCTCACGCGGCGTGCGCGCCTCCTTCAGCGCCGCCACCGTATCGCGGCGCAGCTGCCTGAGCAGCGAGCGGATCGTCTCGATCAGCAATTGTTCCTTGCTGCCGAAATAATGATGGGCAAGGGCTGCAGACACGCCGGCCTGGCGGGCGATATCGGACATGGTGACCGCCAGCGAGCCGTGATCGCCGATCACCCGCAGCGCCGCATCGACAAGCGCCTTGCGGCGCACCGGTTCCATTCCGACTTTCGGCAAAACGCCAACTCCTCACGCATTTTGGATAAGGATATTTTTGATTGACTGATCAATCAACAAAAATCTCGGCTGAATTGATTTGGCGCAGATCTTTTCCGGAGAAACGGGCGCAACATATTCGAAGTTGATCAGGAGGTGTGCTATGACCAGCGTCTTCAACGAAATGCCCGGATCCCCGCTGCGGTCGAAATGGACATGGTTCCTCGGCCTCGGCGTTCTGCTTCTTATCTGCGGCCTCATCGCTCTCAGCAACCTGTTGATGGCCACCGTCGCCTCGGTCTTTTATGTCGGCATGCTCATGCTGGCGGGCGGCGTCATCTATCTCGTCCACGCTTTTCAGGTGCGCCGTTGGGATCAAGTGCTCTTCTGGGCTCTGAGCGGCGTGCTTTACGTGCTTGCCGGCATCTGCGCCTTCATCAATCCCATCTTCACTTCGGCGGCCTTGACCCTGTTTCTGGCCATTGCGCTGCTGGTGGCCGGGGTCTTCCGCCTCTGGGTCGGGATGCGGATGCGACCGCTGAAGGGCTGGCGCTGGATCGCCGCCAGCGGCGTGATGACGGCGCTGGCCGGCTTTGTCATCGCGCTGGGCTGGCCGGTGAACAGCCTCTGGATCCTCGGTCTTTTCCTGGCCGTCGATCTCATCATTCAGGGATGGACGATGATCGCCTTCGGCCTCGGTTTGCGCAGTTGAAATCTCGGAAGCGCCGTCGCCGGCTTTTTCGACGCCTCCGTTTTGACAAGGACATGGCAGGGGATTAGACTTAAGGAGTACGGACCGCTCGCCAAAAGCGGGTGGTCCTATACGATCGCCGCAAATGGTCATGCGTCCCCCAAAGGCAGGGTACTGCCTGAATAAAAAAGGGAGGAAGTTCATGCCGATGGTCACCGTTTCCATCTCTCCGCAACAGGCAGCGGGCATCCGTGCTGCCGTCGACAATGGCGGTTACGCCTCGAGCAGCGAGGTCGTCCGCGAGGCGCTCCGCCTCTGGGATAGCGCCCGCAAGCTCGGCGAAATCAAGGCCGATCTCCTCAATGACGAGAGCGTTGCCTCGGGCGGCAGATGCGTCGCCGACATGTTCGCCGATCATGAGGCGCAGCGCCGTCGCTCCGCCTGAACAAGCGTCTGATTATGGGAGAACTCGAATAAACGCGGAACGCGCGGCGATGGTTCGCGTCTTTCACAAAACTTTCACACTGGCGAAAGGGTTCATTGATCCTTCTGCAGCATGGTCCTGGCTCAACAAGAACAAATCACAGCGGAGCTCGGCCGAGATGAAAACCGGCACATCCCTGGCTTCCCCCGTCGAGCCCGGCGTCCTGCGCCGTTACGCCAGCGATCAGATCGTTACCCTTGCCAAGCTCGTGGTCGAGAACGCCTTCCAGCCGATCGTCGAGGCCGGCACCGGCACGGTGTTTGGTTACGAATCCCTGATGCGCGGCCAGGAGCGCATCGGTTATGACACGCCGGCCGACATTCTCGATCAGGCCCATGAGGCCGGCCAGTTGCTGCAGCTCGAACAGATGCTGGCGAGCCGCGCGCTCGCCAAATTCGCGACGCTGTCGAATTTCTCCACCTCGACGCTGTTCCTCAATCTCGACGTCCGCCTCATCCCGCATGGCGAACGGCTGGTCGAAAACCTGCTGCAGCATCTGAGGACCGCCAATATCCCGCCGTCTTCGATCTGTTTCGAATTCTCCGAGCGTTTCGACAATACCAGCGTGCCGGAATTTTCAGCCCTGGTGTCGAAGCTGCGCAAGGCCGGCTTCAAGCTGGCGATCGACGATTTCGGCGTCGGTCACGGCGAAATGAAACTGCTGTGCGATCATGCGGTCGATTATCTGAAGATCGACCGGCATTTCGTTGCCGAGATCGACCGCAGCCCGCGCAAGCGCCATCTCCTGAAGAGCATCGTCAACATCGCCCATGTGCTCGGCACCCGCGTCATCGCCGAGGGCATCGAGACCGAGGCCGAATTCATCGCCTGTCGCGAATATGGCGTCGACCTCGTCCAGGGATGGTTCATCTCGCGGCCGACGACGCATATGTCGGAGCTGGCGCCGTCCTTCCCGCATCTGCAGGAGCTCGGGAAAAGCAAGCGCGCCAGCCAGTCGCTCGACGAGATCCTCATCCGCAAGCAGATCGAGCTGCTGCCGGCGGTCTACGAAAACGACAGCATCGACAGCGTCTTCGAGCTTTTCCGCCGCAATCCGCGCCAGGCTTTCTTTCCCGTGCTCAACGCCAACAACGAGCCGCGCGGCATCATCCATGAGCATCACCTGAAGGTATATATCTACCAGCCCTTCGGCCGCGATCTCCTGAAGAACAAGATGTATGAACGTTCCATTTCGCATTTCGTCGAGATGGCGCCGATCGTCGGCCTCGACAGCGATGCCGAGCATCTGATGGCGATCTTCGCCAATATGGAAGGTAGCAACTGTCTGATCCTGACCGACAATATGCGTTATGCCGGCGTCGTCTCCGCCGCCTCGCTGATCAAGGTCATCAACGAGAAGCAACTGAAGACCGCCCAGGACCAGAACCCGCTGACCGGCCTGCCGGGCAATCGCGCCATCCGCGATTTCATGCGCCAGTCCGGCCGCGACGGCGACGAGGTCCGCCATTTCTGCTATTGCGACTTCGACAATTTCAAGCCGTTCAACGACGCCTATGGCTTCCATCTCGGCGACCATGCGATCTCGCTGTTTGCCGCGCTGATGCGCCGCTATTTCTTCGCCGAGCGGCATTTCCTCGGCCATGTCGGCGGCGACGATTTCTTCATCGGCGTCGTCGGCTGGACGAAGGAGGAACTGACCGAGATCCTCGACCGGCTGATCAGCGATTTCCACGACGACGTGCGCGACCTCTATTCCGAAGAGCACCGCGCCGCCGGCCGCATCCTCGGCCACGACCGCACCGGCGCCGAAGCCCTGTTCCCGCTGATGCGCTGCTCGATCGGCGTGCTCGAACTGCCGGAAGGCCTCGTCATCGATGATATCAACCGCGTCGGCGCCGAGATCGCCGTCATCAAATCGGCCGCCAAGGAGAGCGAGGAGGGCCTCGCCTTCCACGTCCTGGGCGAGGCGAATTGACGCCCTTGCCGCTTCCAACCTTCCCAAGCCGGCGGTGCTGATTTAATTCCCCTGTTTGGATCAGGGAGGATCGCACCATGCCATTGCCTCAGGAAATGCGTTTCGTCGATCTCAACGCCTTTGGCGGGCCGGAGGTGATGACGATCGGCAGCGGCCCGCTGCCGGTGCCCGAAGCGGGGCAGGTGCTGGTGCGCGCCGAGGCGATCGGCGTCAACCGTCCCGATATTGCCCAGCGCCAGGGCAGCTATCCGCCGCCCAAGGATGCAAGCCCGATCCTCGGACTGGAACTATCCGGTGAAATCGTCGCCCTCGGCCCCGATGTCACCGATCATGCCGTGGGCGACAAGGTCTGCGGGCTCGCCAATGGCGGCGCCTATGCCGAATATTGCCTGCTACCATCAGGCCAGGTCCTGCCCTTTCCCAAGGGCTATGACGCTGTGCGGGCGGCGGCCCTGCCGGAAACCTTCTTCACCGTCTGGGCCAATCTCTTCCAGATGGCCGGGCTGACCGAAGGTGAGACGGTGTTGATCCATGGCGGCACGAGCGGCATCGGCACGACGGCGATCCAGCTCGCCCGCGCCTTCGGCGCCGCGGTCTATGCGACGGCCGGCTCACCGGAAAAATGCGAGGCCTGTGAGAGGCTCGGGGCCAAACGGGCGATCAACTACCGCAGCGAGGATTTCGCCGAAGTGATCAGGGCCGAGACCGGTCAGGGCGTCGATATTATCCTCGACATGATCGGTGCCGCCTATTTCGAGCGCAACCTCGCTTCGCTCGCCAAAGACGGCTGCCTGTCGATCATCGCCTTCCTCGGCGGCGCCGTTGCCGAAAAGATCAATCTGTCGCCGATCATGGTTAAGCGGCTGACGGTCACCGGCTCCACCATGCGCCCGCGCACGGCGGAAGAAAAACGCGCCATCCGCGACGATCTGCTCGCCGAAGTCTGGCCGCTGCTGGAGGCCGGCACCGTCGCTCCTGTCATCCACAAGGTCTTTACCTTCGAGGACGTCGTCGCGGCGCACCGGCTGCTGGAAGACGGCAGCCATATCGGCAAGATCATGCTCACCGTCTGACGTCAGTTTCGGACCAGCATTGGCGCGCAAGGTGGCGGTGATCCTGGCCGTTCGTGAGTCTCCGGGATCGTTGAACAGTTGTCTGATCGAAACCCGGCCGCGAAACTGCGCATCTTGATGTGGCGTTGCTTGCGCGTTGTACGGTCCCTACGAGGATACAATGGCTCTATTCCACGCCTGTCCCATCTGCCGCAGCAGAATTCCGCATTTCGTACCGCTTCCACGCTACTACGTCGACAAGGCGATGGAGCACGGCTTTCCCTATGGCCTGCATGAATTCGAGACTATCAACCATCAGGCCTATAGCTGCCCCAATTGTCATTCGACCGATCGCGACAGGCTCTTCGCCCTATTCCTGACGCCGGTATTCCAGCGCCTCAACCAGGCGCAGCCCGTCCGCTTCCTGGACATTGCGCCTGGCCGCGCCTTGACCTTCTGGCTCAAGAGCCACCCGCATGTCTTCTACCGCAGCTGCGACATGCATTTGCCCGAGGCAGACGACAAGGCGGATATCCATAACCTGCCTTACGCCGACGAGAGCTTCGACTTCGTGCTTTGCTCGCATGTGCTCGAACATGTCGAGGATCCAGTGCGTGCCACGGCCGAAATCCGGCGAGTCCTGAAACAGGACAGCGTCGCCATCCTGATGGCGCCGATCTGCCTGTCGATCGAGGACACCTATGAGAATCCCGAGGTGACGACGCCGGAAGGCCGCTGGGCGCATTTCGGCCAGGACGACCATGTGCGTCTCTTCTCAAGATCCGGCTTTATCGATGTGATCCAGCGCGCCGGTTTGGGTGTCCAGCAGATTCCGGTCACCGAATTCCTGACGCCCGAGGTCTGCGAGACCTATGGCATCGGCCGCAACTCCATCCTCTATCTCGGCGTCAAACAGCAGGCCGTCCAACAGGCTCCGGAACCGGAGCGCAACGTCGCCTGAAAGATCTAGTCTTCGTTATAAGAGGCGCCTCGAACCTTGAGGCGCCTTTTCAATTTCGGCTGTCTCTCAGCGTTATCGCCGCCGCAATCGCGACGATGCCGGGCAGCGCCATCGCCGCATAGAGCCAGTGGGCCGCCGCGATGCTGCCGGCAACGCCGCCCGGCTCGACGAGCCCGGCGCCATTGGCGATGACGCCGGCGATGGCCGCACCGAAGGCGCCGCCGAGCGAACTCATCGTCGGGATCGCCGCCGAGGCCTTGTCCTGTTCGTTGCTGGCGACGAGTTTCAGCACCATGGCGACGAGATGCGCCCAGCCGAGGCCGATGCCGAAGCCCATCATGAACATGGCGGCCGCCGCTGGCACGACGAGCAGCAATTGCCCCTCTGCATTGTCCCTGGCGAGGAAGAGCGTCAGCGAAGCCGTCGCTGCCGCCTCGATCAGCGCGCCGATGATGATGGCCGCATGGGCTTGGCCGCCGGTCAGTGAACTGCTGAGGAAGGCGGCGAAGGTCCAGCCGACGGCGACCAGCGCGACGAGATAGCCCGACATCAGCGGTGTCACGCCGTGCAGGCTCTGCAGGAAATAGGGAATGAAGACGTCGCTGACGAGCACGAGGGTCATGGCCAGCATCGTCAGATAGACGCGGGAAATCGGCTTCGACAGGCTGACGGCGCCGGACGGCAGCAGCCTGTTGCGGCTTCGGCCCTCGACCAGCAGCATGGCCGAGACCGCGATGACCGAGGCGGCGATCAATAGAGCTTTCATGGCTGTCGCCGTGATCGCGCCGGCGGCGCTGATCATCAGCACCGCGGCAAGAAGCAGCCCGATCTGGGCAACCGGCGTCTTGATCTGCTCGCGGTCGTCCTCGACCTCGGGCAGGAGCCGCGGCGCCAGGCCCGCCATTACGAGGCCGAGCGGCACGAGCACGATGAAGGCATAGCGCCAGCTGCTGCCGGCGGGAAAGAAGCCGCCGAGCGTCGGGCCGATGACGGTCGAGATCCCCCAGATCGCCGCGTAAAGCGTCGTCGCCTTCGGCCACAACGGTTCGGGATAGACGAAGCGGATGAAGGCGTAGCCAAGGGCCGCAAGCGCCCCGGTGCCGAGGCCCTGCAGCGCCCGGCCGATCAGCACCACCGGCATTGACGGGGCGATTGCGGCGACCATGCTGCCCGCGCTGAAGACGAGGGCGGCGATCACATAGACGCCGCGCAGCGTAATCCCCCGTGGCCGCATGGCGACGAAGATCGAACCGAGTACGGCGGCGGCGACGAACAGGCTTGTCACCCAGGAAAACAGGGCAAGGCCGCCGATATCGCGCACGATCGAAGGAGCGATGGTCGCGGTGATGTAGCTCTCGACCGCATAAAGCGTCACGCCGCCGGCCAGCATCAGCGTTGCCGCCAAGTGCTCGGGAAGGAACAGGCGGAAGACGGAGCTGGCGTTCGGAAGGGCGATGGTCTGGTCGATTTCGGACATGGGCGATCCTCGACGTTTTTTGCTGGCGAGCAATGATTTTCCAAGTTATAAATTGGAAAATAACCGCCGTCCGGATTAAAACAAGACCTAACTTGGAAAATATGCGCCAATCCCCAGCCGTCAGGATTCTGATCCTGATCAAGACCGAGGGTCCCCAGCTTGCCGCCGCAATCGGCGATGCGCTCGGCATCTCGGGCGAGGCCGCCCGCCAGCAGCTGGCGAGGATGTCGGAGGAGGGGCTGGTGGAACCCGTGACCGTCGCCGCCGCTGGCCGGGGGCGGCCGCGTCAGCTCTGGCATCTGACTGCGGCCGGCAATCGCCGCTTTCCCGACGGCCATGCCGAACTGACGGCAAACCTGCTCGCCACCCTCACCGAACAGCTTGGCGCCGCAGCGCTCGACACCGTCATCTCGGCCCGCGAGACCGAAACCTTGAAGCGCTATCGCCGAGAGCTGGAGACTGCCGGCGACCTTGCCGCCCGCGTCGACGGCCTCGCCGCCATCCGCACCCGCGAAGGCTATATGGCCGACAGCTGGCGGGAGGCCGATGGCTCTTTCATGCTGGTCGAAAACCACTGCCCGATCTGCGCGGCCGCATCCGTCTGCGCCGGCTTCTGCCGCTCCGAGCTCGAAACCTTCCGGGCCGTCCTCGGCGCCGAGGTCGAGCGCAGCGAACACATCCTCGCCGGCGCCCGCCGCTGCGCTTATCGCATCACGCCGCGTTGAGGCGGAGCGCTCAGCCGCGCTGCCGAGCGAGCCGCGCCGCGAGCCCCTCATCCGCCTGCCGGCACCAACCGGAGGTCGAGCCACGGGTCTCGACCTGTCCTTCGGACCCCGTAAACGGGGCGAGGGGGATAGCCGAAGCCTCTCCGTCCCCGCCAACCTCGCGCGGGGCACGTCCCCTCGCCCCGTTTACGGGGAGAGGGCTAGGGTGAGGGGCGGCCATTGGCGCCAACAGGACAGTCGTGGCACAAGGCCTCAGATGATCGAATGTGCAGTGAGGGTCTATCCAGACTTGCTGCCGGCAGGCACATCAAGCCGGCTGCCGCGCCTGGCGCCGCTCGCTTTCGAGATAGAGCAGCGCTCCGATCGCCGCCAGACCGGCGCCGGCGCCGACGAAGGCGGTACCGGAATAGCTGGTGATGCCGGTGCCGAAGGCGAAGAGCCCGGCGGCGATGCCGGTGCCGATGAAACTGTTGAGCGAGATCAGCGAGGTTCCGAGGCCCGGTCGGTCGGCGATCAGGTCCTGCAGATAGGTGATCGGCACGCTGAGGATCGCCGCCGCCCCGCAGGCGTTGAGGAGGAGCAGCGCATAGATGTGCCAGCGCGCCGAAGCAAAGCCGAGCAGCATCAGATAGGTGCAGTAGATCAGCGCGCCGAAGGCGAGCACATGCACGGTGCGGAAGCGCCGTTGGGCAAAACCCCACAGCATCATGAACGGCATTTCGAGAAAGGCCGTCAGCCCGGCCATGAAGCCGACATCGACCACGGTTCCGCCGGCCGCATGGGTGATGATCAGCGGCGAGAGCATGCCGTTCAGCCGCTGCAGCCCGAAGAGCAGCGACAGGACGACGACGCGCCCCAGCACCGCCGGCATGAAGATGCGTTTCAGTGACGCCAGAAAGCCGACGTGATCGGGGGCGGGGCCGGCAGTGCCATTGCCGGGCGCGAAGAAGAAATACAGGCAAAAGCAGATCAGGCTTGCGAAGGCCGCGATCCCATAGGCCGGCGTCATCGACGCCGAATTGGCGAGATAAAGGCCGATCAGCCCCGGCGCCATCGCCCAGGAGCCGGAAAACAGCGCCCGCACCGTCGCCGTCACCGCCGCTGCCTGGCCGCGCTCGATCTGGTTGGTCCTGGCGCGCAGGCTGGCGAAAAGCAGCGAATAGGTGGAATTGCTCATCGGCACCAGCAGCAGCGTCGACACGATGAAGATGGCCGGGCTGTGGATGATCGCGATCGATCCGAAGCCGAGCATGCCGGCGACCGACAGCGCCAGCACCAGCGGCCGCCGCTCCTTCAGCCTGTCCGACCAGATGCCGAGCATCAGGCTGGTCGTCACGTTGACGATCGCCGAGAAGAACACCAGCGCCGAATAGGCGCCGTTGCTCAAGCCCAGTTCATTGATGCCGATGATCGACTGGTAAGGCACGGTCGAGGCATAGGTAAAGGCGAGCGCGACGAGCGTCACGGTGGGAATGCGGATCCTCTTATCGCCAAGGATCAAGGAAAAAATGGATGACATGGGAGCGGTTCCTGATGCACCACCTTTAGCCGGAATCGGACACATCAGGGAAACGATAGTTTTCGATTGCCGCGGTCAATTTTTGTGATGCATGTCCGCTCAGATATGGGCTGTCAGACTGGAGAGCCAGAAGTCGATTTGCCCGAGTGACGGAGGTTAAGGCTGGACGGCAGCAGCGTAGTGATCCTGCCAAACCGCCCTCTTCAACCTCCGTCGTTCCAGTCCTTGAGCCTGGAATCCATGGGACGGTGCGACGGAGGCCAGCCTGGGTCCTCGGGTCGAGCCCGAGGACGACGGAGAGTGGCGGGAGATCCGTGGCAAATCCAACGGTGGCGACGGATGACGGAAGCTGGCGGGATGTCCACCACACAATAGCAGGCGCTCCCAAGACAGGCCGCTGGCCCTGCGACGGGCAGCCTAGCCCAAACCCCGTTGGCTTTCGCGCCCTGACGCGTTATGCCTGCGGCATCCCACCAGCATCGGATGAGAGCCCATGACCAATCCCGTCGCCGTCGAAGTCACCCGTGGCCTGCTCGTCGAAAGCCGTCATCGCGGTGCGGTGGCGGTCGTCGATGGCGATGGCAGCCTTGTCTTTTCGCTCGGCGATATCGAGGCCGCCGTCTTCCCGCGATCCGCCTGCAAGGCGATGCAGGCACTGCCGCTCGTCGAAAGCGGTGCAGCCGATGCCTATGGGTTTGGCGACAAGGAACTGGCGCTCGCCTGCGCCTCGCATAATGGCGAGGACGAGCATGTGGCGCTTGCCGCTTCGATGCTGGCGCGCGCCGGCCGGAATGCGGGAGCCCTGGAATGCGGCGCCCATTGGTCGATGAACCAGAAGGTCCTGATCCAGCAGGCCCGCACGCTGGCGGCGCCGACGGCGCTGCACAACAATTGCTCCGGCAAACATGCCGGCTTCATCTGCACCTGCTGCCACCGGGATATCGATCCGACCGGTTATGTCGGTTATGAGCACCCGCTGCAGGTCGAGATCCGCGCGACGATGGAAAGCTTGACCGGCGCCGTGCTCGGCGCGGAAAGCTGCGGCACCGACGGCTGCTCGATCCCGACCTATGCCGTGCCTTTGCGCAGCCTTGCCCACGGTTTTGCCAAGATGGTGACCGGCATCGGACTGGAGCCGTTGCGGGCCAAGGCATCCCGCCGCCTGATCGAGGCCTGCATGGCCGAGCCCTTCTATGTCGCCGGCTCCGGGCGTGCCTGCACGGCGTTGATGCAGATCGCCCCGGGTCGCATCTTCGTCAAAACCGGCGCCGAGGGCGTCTTCTGCGCCGCGATCCCGGAAAAGGGCATCGCCATCGCGCTGAAATGCGAGGACGGCGCCACCCGCGCCGCCGAAGCCATGGTGGCCGCCACACTCGCCCGCTTCTTCGAGACGGAAGAGACGGTGCATGCCGCCCTGATGGCTTTCGCGGCAACCGCGATGCGCAACTGGAACGGCATCCATGTCGGCGATATCAGCGTTACCTCGGCCCTGGCGGAATGACTATGCCGCGGCGATCGTATTATTGAGATCGCGATAGGGCTTCAGTCGTTCGGCCGTCATCTCCGCCGGCACGATCAGCCCCGCCACCTCGGAAATTCCAAGCACCGGGCAAGGCGAGACGAGGTCGAACTTCTCCTGCGTCAGCAGCACATGCGTTTCGGCCGAGCAGCGGGCGATATGGCGTTTGATCGCCGCCTCCTCGAAATCGCCGGTGGATAGGCCGTGCACCGGATGGGCGGCGGTGACGCCGAGGAAGAACAGGTCGGGGCGCAGCTGCGAGATTGCCGCCATCGCCGCTGCCCCGGTCGCCACCATCGAATGTTTGTAGAGCCGGCCGCCGGTCAGGATCACCTCGGCCGTCGGATGGTGCTCCAGCTCGGCCGCAATCGTCGGGCTGTGGGTCGCAACCGTCAGCGGCATGTCGCGCGGCAGATGCCGGGCGATCTCCGCCGTCGTCGTGCCGCCGTCGAGGAAGATCATCTGCCCCGGCCTGATCATCGCCGCCGCCGCCGCCCCGAGCCGCGCCTTGATCTCGGACGAGACGCTGCGGCGGGCGGTGAAATCGGGCAGATCGGGCGACAGCGGCATCGCCCCGCCATGCACCCGTTTCAACAGCCCTTCGGCGGCCATTTCCCTCAAGTCGCGCCGGATCGTGTCCTCCGAAAGCGAAAATTCCCCGGCGACGCGCTTGGCGATCACCTGGCCGTCACGGCGCAATATGTCGAGGATCAAGGCCTTGCGTTGCGTCGTCAGCATCATCTCTCCGCACGAAATTAAACGAGATAGCGTGATCTTGCATGAAATGACTCGACATTCAAGAATCATCGTGCATTTTCGGGAAGTCCCGTGCATGAGGCCGGGAGTGCTCACGCATAGGGCGGAGCGAAGGAGTGGATCATGTTGATTTTGATTGCCGGCCCTTACCGGTCGGGAACCGGCGACGACCCGGAAAAGATGGCCGCCAACCTGAGGCGGCTGGAGGAACCCTCGCACAAGCTGTTTGCGGCCGGCCACGTGCCGATGATCGGTGAATGGGTGGCGCTGCCGATCTGGCACGCCGCCGGCGGCACGTCGGTTGGCGATGCGCTCTACGAAGAGATCTTCCACCCGGTCGCCGGCCGGCTGCTGCAGCTCTGCGAGGGCGTACTGCGCTTGGCCGGCGATTCCAAGGGCGCCGACAACGACGTGCGCATTGCGAGGGAACGCGGCATCCCGGTCTGGCACCGGCTGGAGGATGTGCCGGGCTGCGGGTGAGGGCGAGTTTGTGCCGTGATTTGCCCCTCACCCTAGCCCTCTCCCTGTCAAACGGGGAGAGGGGACATGCCCCGCGAGATGTGGGCGAGGGACGGAGAGGTCACGGCTTGCCCCCTTCGCCCCGCAAGCGGGGGTCCGAAGGACGGGTTGAGACGCGTGGCTCGACCCCGGTTGGTGCCGGCGGGCGGATGAGGGGCGTCCCCACCCAGTGTCAAAACCGCAATCCGCTAGTTCCGGCATCTCGACGGCTGCGCTATACCACTTCCCGAAAGGGAGACGACAACCATGCTGACTTTGTACTACGCGCCGGGTACCTGCGCGCTCGCAAGCCTGATTGCCCTGGAAGAATCCGGCTTGGCCTTCGAAACGAAAAAGCTCAGCCTGCGCGATGGTGAGCAGCGTTCGCCGGATTATCTGCAGATCAATCCGAAGGGACGGGTGCCGGCGCTGGTCACCGACCGCGGCGTGCTGACGGAAACGCCGGCGATCCTCGGTTTCATCGCGGAAAGCGCGCCGGCCGCCAAACTGGCGCCGCTCGGCGATGTCTTCGAAATGGCGCGGCTACAGTCCTTCAACAGCTATCTCTGCTCGACCGTGCATGTGAACCATGCCCATCGCCCGCGCGGCTCGCGCTGGGTCGACGATCTGGCGGCGCTCGAGGCGATGAAGGCGAAGGTGCCGCAGAATATGGCCGATTGTTTCGCCCTGATCGAAGAGACGATGTTCAAGGGCCCCTGGGTAATGGGCGAGACCTATTCGCTCGCCGATCCCTATCTCTTCGTCATGACCGACTGGCTGCCCTCCGACGGCGTCGACCCCGCCCGCTTCGAAAAAGTGAGCGCCCACCACGCCCGCATGCTGCAGCGTCCCGCCGTTCAGCGCGCGCTCGCCTACGATCGCGGCTGATCGCTCACCTGAGGCCCGCGGGGCAGGGGCGCAGAATCCCGGAGGTCATGCCGAGGGTTCCCAAGGGTCGATCACCGATACGCCGGTGTCATTGAAGTCGCCGACATTGCGGGTGACGACGATCAGATCATGGACGATGGCGGTGGCGGCGATCAGTCCATCGATGTCGCCGCGCGGCCGGATCGCGGCGATTCGGCCCCATTCCACGGCGATCTGATCTGTTACCGGCAGGATGCGAGCGCCGTGGTCATGGCGCAGCTTGCGCAGCCACTCGGCAAGGTGGCCTGCGGCCTTCGGATCCGACTTCTGTTTGAGGGCAATGCCGCGCATGATCTCGCCAAGGGTCAGGGCGCTCAGATGGATGCTCAGCGGGTCGACGGAGCGCAGCCAGGTAACCGCCTGCGGCGTGCCGCGCCGCGCCTCCGAGACGATGTTCGTATCAACCAGATACATCAGAAGGTCACGCCGCGGCTTGGGTTCTTGGCCCGAGCTTCCACCGCATCGGCAAGCTCGTCGTCCCAGGCAGGACCGCCCAGCAGATCGTCGACCAGCGTCGGGCGGCCGGCGCGGAGGGCGTCGTAATCGCGGGCGGATAAGACGACAGCCGTCCGCTCTCCGCGCAACGTTACCACCTGCGGCCCCTCATCTCGCGCCCTCTGAACTACCTTCGAGAACTGATTCTTGGCGTCTTGCAACTGCCATTCCATGAGACGTCTCCTGGCTAGCCTGTCTAGCTATCTACGCCGGGAAAAGCGGCAGGTCAATGCGCGCGTCATCGGATGGGCGCCTTTCAGCGCAGTGCCGATCGACCTATTTCCGCTCGACCGTCAGCACCATCGGCATGGCCCAGTTGGCTTCGGAAATCGGCCAGCGGAGCAGGCTTACTGTGTTGCCGTCCGCCTGAGACTCCCACCGTGCGTAGAATTTTTGCCGATAGCCATTCAGCCGCACGCTCCGGCAGGCGACGGGACCGCCGTCAAGATTGAGCGCGACCTTGAGATTGAGCGGCGAGGTCTTGAGAAACTCTGCCAGCCGGTCGAGGGAAAAGAACGCTTCCTTTGTCGTCCCGATGACGACACGCCCCAGATCGTCTTTGGCGACAAACGTACGGTTGGCGAGCCAGCGGCTTTTCACATTCACATGCGTTTGCCCGTCATCGCCGATCAGGAGCGGATAGGAGACCATGGCGTTCGAGGCGCCGACAAAGGCTGTCTGCCAATCCTGATGCGAGAGGTCACGGATCTCGGCAGTGTCTTTGTCGGCAGTGAAGGCGCCGGCCCGCGCGTCATACTGCTGAGGACCCATCGCAATGCCCTCGCTGATGAAAGGCGTATCGGGCCTGCCATGTTTGTCGAAATAGCTGCCGTTGACGATGAGCACGGCGTTCGGCAAAGCCTTTTCCCATTCGTCGATGCCCTTATCGCCCGCAGCCGCATTATGCGTGACGAATCGAAAGCGGGCCGGGTCAACTCTGCTGAGAAAGATCCGGTCGACTTCGCGGCCATCGGCAAGAACCGGCAGCTCCGCCACCTCGAAGCCCGGCTCCGGCTCCTGCCAGACCAGCGGCCCGGGCAGGACCGCCGGGACCACGGGGCTCAACGCCAAACGCATGGAGGCGGAAAGGCGATCATCGTCAGGTTTCATGTCGGTCCAATAGGTCCCGCCGCGCCGCAAGACGGTGTTGAAACCGTAAACACCCGCGACCTGCCAGAGCCAGCCGGCGCCGACGACAATCACGACCGTGAAAATTGCGAGGAGTCCGAATAGGATTTTTCGAATGGATGGCACTGAAAATCTCTTTGCTGAAATAGATAGGCTTCGCGACGCCGGGTTTGACGTGGCTCGCGCGAATGCAGGTGCCAAGTAAGGTTTTTCTACGGCGACGCGCAATTTGTGGGCCGACACAGAGCGATTCAGCAAATGAGCGGCAGCCGTCTCACGCGGCTGTCGTCAGCGGCGTCCTGGTCTCTGCGCTTGCGTCAGTCTCCATTCCAAGCGGCAGATCAGCGATTTCGCGCAACGACATGTGCTCGATCTCGGGGTGTCGCAGCGGATCGTCCTTCCAGATTGGAGCGGTGTCCGCGCCCTCCGTGGCAAGGGCGGGCTTCAAGAAAAACTTCAGCAATGACATGGTATGCCTCGCTTTCTCCAGCGTGACGAAAATGGTGATCCCGCACCGGCTGGGATCGCCTATGCCACCAATCTGTGCGCCGGCAGCCAGATTTTCAATTGAGATTACCGAGCCGCTGTTATAGAAAAACTATATGAAGAACCTCAACACGGTGCACCTCAACGGCCTCAGGGCACTCGATGCCGTCGGCCGGCTCGGCTCGCTGCAGGCCGCCGCCGACGAGCTTGGCGTCTCGGTCGGCGCCGTCAGCCAGCAGGTGATCAAGGCCGAAGCGCAACTGGGGCAGGTGATCTTCGAGCGCACCGCCCGCGGCATGATCGCCACCGAAGCCGGCCGGCCGGTGCTGCATGCGCTCGACGAGGGTTTTGCCCGTCTTTCGGCGGCGGTGTCGATCGCCAGCCGCAAGGATGATGCGATCCTGACTATCTCGGTGGCGCCGGTCTTCGCCGCCCGCTGGCTCGTTTGCCGGCTCGATCGTTTCGCCGAGCGACATCCCGACATCGAGCTGCGGCTGGATGCGACGCACAATCTCGTCAATCCGGCGCTTGGCGATGTCGATATCGGCATCCGTGTCGGCGCTGGCAAATGGCCAGACGTGAAGGCCGAACTGCTGCTGCAACAGGAGGTCTTTCCGGTCTGTTCGCCCGAAATGGCGGCGAAATTGAAAGAGCCCGCCGATATCCTGAAGCTGCCTGCCATCATCGATGGCCATGCCATGTTCGGCTGGGAGGTCTGGATGCGCGAGGCGGGGCTATCGGGCGCCACGCCTGTGACCCGTCACGTCTTCAACGACGCCTCGCTCTGTCTCGATGCGGCGATCGCCGGCCAGGGCGTGATGCTTGCCTGGCAGACGCTTGCCGCCTTTGCGCTGGCCGAAGGCCGGCTGGCGGCTCCCTTCGGCATTCGCGCAAAGACCGGTTTCGGCCATTATTTCATTGCCGCCGAGGGTGCGCGCGAGCCGAAGAAGGTCAAGGATTTCAAGGCGTGGATCCGCGAAGAAATGGACGGTACGCTCGCCTTGTTCCGCTAAAGCATGTCGCGCTAAACTGTGCAGCGGTTTTCCCAGGCACAGCGCGAAGCGCGTTTGCCGCAACGACATGCGCAAAAACAAAAAGCTAAAGCGCGACGCGCTTTAGATCAAACCTCGATCGGTTCCTTGCCGCGCGTCTCCTGCATTCTCTTGTAAGCGGGGCGGGACTGGCAGCGCTCGATCCAGGCCTTGACGTTCGGATAGGCATCGAAAAGCGCTGCCTCGCTCTGGGCATAGCGCAGCACCTCGGCAATGTTGAGATCGGCGACGGTGAAGCGGTCGCCGACGATCCACTGGCGGCCGGCAAGCTGGCTTTCGAGCCCCGCAAGCGGCCGACGCAGCCCGTAACAGGCGGCCGCGATCGTCTCCTTGCCCTCGGCGCTGTTTTCCAGGCCGTTATCATAGGTCAGCACGATCCGGACCGAATGCGGCTCGACCTGCGAGGCCGCCCACACCGTCCACATCGTCAGCAATCCGTCTTCCTCGACGGTTTGGCCCGACAGCGGCCCGCCATGTTTGCGGGCGAGGTAGAGATTGATCGCCAGCGACTCGTGCATGACGAGGTCGCCGTCGGCAATGCTGGGGATCTGACCCATCGGATTGACGGCGGCGAACTCGGCCGAATGGGTGTTGAGCGGCGCCTCCGCGGCGAGCGGGTCGGCGAGCCGCCTGGCCTGCAGCACCGGCACCGAGCGGAATTCGAGCCCGAGCTCTTCCGCCATCCAATAGACGCGCGAGGCGCGTGAACGATAGACCCCGTAAATTGTCAGCATCACCATATCCCCTTGATGTGTCGGAGAAACCGTAATCGCCCGATCTCCCTCGGAAAAGTCTTCGTCGCTGATGGAATGATGAAAGCTTTTGATAGAGCTGCGTAACTCCGAAAATCACAGGCAGAATTGCCCGGCCCCGGGGAACAATGAGAAGGCCGGCGGGTTCGACCCTGATGCTGGCGCCGGCGAGGCGTCCAAAGAGGGCATGTGCTCAGACAAGGAGGAATGTCATGACGGGGAAAAAGACCCATGAGCAGCAGCTTCGCGTCATCGAAAAACGCGAGAAAACCGCAAACGCCGATGATGGTTTCGACGCCGAAGCAGATCTGCAACGCAATGCGCAGGCGAAAGAGGCCGCGATCTGAAGCCCGATCCGGATGCGGGGAACGATGATCGCACGATCGCGCGCGGCCGCAATCAGGAAAGCCAGCATAAGAAGGGAAGCGGTCGTCCCTGAGACGCTAAGGAGACTGTCATGACTTTGACATTGATCAGCAAAGCCTTTGCGCAGGATCAGCCGATCCCGAAGAAATATGCCCGTGCGGGCGAGAATCTCTTTCCGCCGCTCGCCTGGAGCGGCGCCCCCGACGAGACCAGGAGCTTTGCTCTGGTGGTCGAGGATCCGGACGCCCCGCGCGGCACCTTCCGCCATTGCGGCATCGCCAATATCCCGGCGCAGTGGAGTGAACTCGCCGAAAGCGCCGACACCGCACCCGAACAGGCGCCGCGGTTCTACAAGAACGATTTCGGGAACGCCCGTTACGACGGCCCGCAACCGCCGGCCGGCGATCGTCCGCATCACTATATCTTCCGCCTCGCCGCCCTCGACGTGCCGAAGCTTTCGATCCCCGATGCCGCCGGCATCAGCGCCATGTGGGCGGAGGCAAAGAAGCATGCCTTGGCGGAAGCGACCGTCACCGGCACCTATCAGACGCAGTGACGACGGTGTGCTCACCTGCGTGAGGTTTTGCCGCGTGCAGAGCCGCCGGCGGTCGTTGCTGGCCGTCAGGACACGCGGTTTCGCTCGATGGTGAGCTGCGCATAGGGCGAGCCGCCGTCCGCCAACTCGCCGGAGACTTTCTTCTCCCACGCGAAGCCGAGAACCGCGCCGTCTTTGGTTTCCTGAAAGACATTGTCGGTGATGACGGCGGTGCCGGCGCCGTCGGCGACCGAGACGGCGCAGCCGACCGGGGCCTTGCGCACCACATTGCCGCTGACGACGACATTGCGCAGATAGGCGCCCCAGCCGATCTGCAGTCCCCAGCGCGGCGCCCCTTCGATCACATTGCCCGACACCAGTGTATCGGCCTCCGCCGCGATGCCGATGCCGAAGCCGACCTCGTGCTGGTAGGGTCCCTTCAGCGTCAGGTTGCGCACGACATTGCCGGTGACGCTGGCGAGCCTGCCACCCTCGTCGAAATTGGCGATCGAGATGCCGTTGGCCGCCCCATCGATCAGATTGGCGGAGACCACGGCACCCTCGAAGGCGAATTCGACATAGATCGCCGTCTCGCCGGACCGCCGGCACTGGTTGCTGCTGATCTGGATGTCCGAGGCCGAATTGGCGCGGATCGCCGTAAAGGCGCAGTCGGAAATATGGTTGTTCACCACCATCACCCCGTCGGCGCGGAAGATGTTGATGCCGTTGCCGTTCTGGCCGGTGCCGCCGTCATTGGCGCGGATGTTGGAAATACGGTTGCCGGATACCACCGTGCCGTCTTCCGCCTTCTTCCAGCGATGCACGAGAATGCCGCCATTGCCGCAATCGGCGATCGTATTGCCGGTGACCGAAAGATTGGCGGAATCGATGGCGTAAAGCCCCGATTGGGCAGCGCCTGAGATGCGGCTGCGTTCGATCCGCCCGCCGCAGCGCTCCAGCTGCAGGCCGTGCTTGCGGCTGCCGCCGATCTCGCAATTGTCGATCAGCACCTCGTCGACGCCGGTAAATTGCAGGAGCCCGCCGGCATAATCGCCGAGCCAGCGGTTGCCGCCGTCGATGACGAGATTGGAAAGCTCGATGCGCCGCACATTCTCGGCCGCAAAGAGATGGCCGTCGCCGGTATAGACGATCCGCGACGCGCCCGGCACGCCCGTAATGCGGGTATTGTCGGGCAAGGTGAGATTGGAGATCCGGTAGGTGCCGGGCGGTAGGAAGACCGGCACATTCTCGGCCGCCGCCCGTTTGATCATCTGCTCCAGGTTGCGGGCCTTGCGGTCGCCGCTTTCGGGAACGGCGCGATATTCGACCGCGTCGATCGCGCCGCGCAGGTCGGGCTGGGCGGCTGCCGTCAGCGGCGAGGCCAGCGCGCGCGACGCCCCGCCCGCAACCGCTGAGGCGGCGAGAAAGAGAAGCGTGTCGCGGCGTGAAGGCATTCCAGGCGCTCCTGTCATGGCGCCCTCGTAGCAGGAAACGTGCCATCCCGCCTGTCTTCTTTTGGCACAAACTTTTCCCCGGCCCGCGAAATTGCCCGTGCGAGCGAGGTTGAGGGCAGGATCTCGCCGCTTATTTTGGCGTGTTGTTCACTCTTTCACTTAAGCAAGCCGAAGGACTTCAGGACTACTTTGAAGGGAAATGACGATTGCGGGGCCGGGGAGAATGGGGTTATGCACGAAACAGCCAGGCGATGGGAATCGGCCGAGGCTCTGACGGCCGAAACGCGGCGCTTCGTCGCCGCGACCGAGGCAATGATGGCGTCGACCGCCCACCACCTCTCCGAGGGCGTCGAGAACCTGCGCCTGAAAGCGATCATCCACGAACTGCCCGATTTCCTCTACGTCAAGGATCGTGACAGCCGCTTCGTCTTCGCCAATGCCGTCACCGCCAGCAACCTTGGCTTCGGGAGTGCCGAAGAGCTCACCGGCAAGCGCGATTTCGACCTGTTCGATTTCGAGGTGGCGCGCCGTCATTTCGATATTGAGCAGCAGATCATGGCGACCGGCCAGGCCCGGATCGACATGGAGGAAACGGTCGTTCTTCCAGGCAGCCCCCGGCCGGTATGCCGGCTGACCTCGAAGATTCCGCTGCGCAACGACCGCGGCGAAATCGTCGGGCTGATCGGAGTTTCCCGCGATATCACCGAACGCAAGCTCCAGGAGGATCTCCATCGCGGCCAGGCGAAACTGCTGGAAATGATCGCCCGCAACGAGCCGCTGCCGATGGTCCTCGAGGCGCTGGTGCTGATGATCGAGGCGCAACTGACCGGCATCGACGGATCGGTGCTGCTGCTCGACAGCGAAGGCACCAGACTCTATCAAGGCGCGGCTCCCAATCTGCCCGGCGGCTACAGCCGCCTGATCGACGGCGTCACGATCGGTCCCAAGGTCGGCTCCTGCGGCACCGCCGCCTGGCGCGGCCAGTCTGTCATCGTCGAGGACGTGATGAGCGACCCGCTGTGGGAGGATTTCCGCGCGCTGGTAGCGCCCTTCGGCTTCCGCTCCTGCTGGTCGACGCCGATCGCCACCTCTGAGAATAATGTGCTCGGCACCTTCGCGCTTTATTCCAGGGAAGTCCGCCGCCCCACAGAGCATGAAATGAAGCTGGTGGCGCTCGCCACGCACATCGCCGGCATCGCCATCGAGCGCAAGCGGGTCCACGACCGCATCCATTTCATGGCCCATCATGATGATTTGACCGGCCTGCCGAACCGCGCCTTCCTGAAGGAGCGGCTGGCCAATATTCTCGATCAGGCCCGGCGCAACAACCGCAAGGTCACCGTCGCCTATATCGATCTCGACAATTTCAAGGACATCAATGACGGCCGCGGTCACGCCGCCGGCGACGAGGTGCTGAAGGAGATCGCCACCCGCATGGCCAACAGCGTCCGCGCCTCAGATATGGTGGTGCGGCTCGGCGGCGACGAATTCCTCGTGGTGCTCGTCCACCAGTCGAGCCACGATGCCGGCATTGCGCGGCGCCTGCGCGAGTTGCAGAAGGCGATCAACCGGCCGATGCGCGGCGAGAGCGGTGATATCGCCGTTACCGCCAGCATCGGCGTCGCCGCCTTCCCCGTCGACGGCGCAACCGCCGAAGAGCTTCTCGCCAATGCCGACCGCGCCATGTACCGGGCCAAGCAGCTCGGCCGCAATACGCTGCAGCATCACGATGGCGCCAGCACGTCGGTCGGCATGCCGCTCGGCGAGCAGGAGGAGCTCCACCAGGCGATCACGGGCGATCAGCTGTTCCTGGAATATCAGCCGCAGGTCGACGTCGCCACCGGCCGCATCACCGGCATCGAGGCGCTGGTCCGCTGGAACCATCCGGCCAAGGGCAGGGTGCCGCCCGTCAATTTCATCCCGCTCGCCGAAGAGACCGGCCTCATCGTTCCCCTCGGCCTCTGGGTGCTGAACGAGGCCTGCCGCCAGGCGCGCGCCTGGCAGGATATGGGTCTCGCGCCGCTGACGATCGCCGTCAACGTCTCGGCCAAGCAATTCGCCGATCCGGATTTCGCAAGCCATGTCGCCGAGGCGCTGGAGCGTCACCGCCTGCAATCCCACTGGCTGGAACTCGAGGTCACCGAAAGCGTGGTGATGCAGGATGCCGAACGCGCGCTGGCGATGATGGCATCGCTGCGGGCGCTCGGCGTGCGCCTGTCGATCGACGATTTCGGCTCCGGTTACTCCAGCCTTGCGGCGCTGAAGACCTTCCCCTTTGACCGGCTGAAGATGGACCGGTCGCTGGTCGAGGCCCTGCCGGGCGACAAGACCGCCGTCGCCATCGCCTCCGCCGTCATCTCGCTGGCGCAGACGCTGAAGCTTTCGGTTCTCGCCGAAGGCGTAGAGACCGATGCCCAGATGGATTTCCTGCGGCAGGCGCATTGCGAGGAGGCGCAGGGCTACCGCTTCTCCAGGCCGGTTTCGCCGGAAGAGATTCCGCCATTGCTGCGGGCGCAGTCGATCTGACCAGGAAAGGCCTAAACCCGAATGATATTGAGGCGCAGAGCGCTGACGACTGCCTGTGTTCTCGTCGTGCATCCGAGCTTCTTGATCACGCTGCCGATATGATTGTTGACAGCGTTTTCCGACAGATCGAGAAGTTTGGCGATTTCGCTGCTCTTCCTGCCCCCAGCCGTCAGCCTCAGGCAGTCCAGCTCGCTCGACGTGAAGGCAATCGGCTTGTGTTTTTCGTTCAGTGTCAGCTGTGAGAGCCGATCATAAATCAATGTGGCGATAAACAGGATCTTCGCCATTTCGACCATGCTGAAATTCCGGGGTCCCGAAATCGATAGGGCACCGCGTCCAGCCGCGGCATCATGCACGGGAAAATAGGCGCCCTTTTCCATGCCGTACCGCCTGAACAACTCTATGACGGTGGACTTCTTGGCTTCTCCGCGATTGGTATTGATCGCCTCGACATCATAGTTGAAGGGGCTGGTCGACCTCAGCATCCGCCGGATGACAGGACTGTCGACCAACAGGTTATGGGCGTCGTAATAATCGACCATCTCCGCCGGCCAGTTGGTGATGATCTTTGTCGCGCCTATTTCGACGACGTCGACCGTAGGGAGCGTCATGATCAGGAAAGCCGTCATGCCCAGGTCCTGGGTAAGACGCTTCATATATTTGAAGACTTCGTAATGCGTGTTGAAGCCTGCAGCGACTTCTTCAATTCGGCTGAACTCGGCCTCGAGCGGCATGTCTTTCTCCGATCGCTTTCGCGGCGCCTGGCGGCTGAGGTGTCCACTTATCCGCTCGTATCGGAAGTTGATTCTGCATGCTCCAAGCACGGTGGAATATGCATCTGCCGAGAATAAACGGAAAGGCCCTTAGCTGCCGGCAACAGACGGACGGCCGTTGCTTAACAAAGAGTTTACGGATCTTAGAACTGTTCGGAGCGGCCGAGGCCAAAAACTCAGTAACCTCGCGTTCGCCAACTTCCCGGAAAATCGGCTTCCGACGCGGAAATCGTGTTTCAAGCCAATGATTCTGTTTTCTTATTTGTCGATTCGGCTCGAACGTCGGCCATCGGATTTCGCAATGGCTCGGTCAAAGGAAGCTTAAAGAATTTATCGGATTTTATTTCAGGGGTGCCCGTCCAGCGCAAATCCGTGATGGGTGGCGGCAGTCATTCGCTCGATGTGAGCTAGGGGAAGAGCATGAAGACAATAGGATTCGGCTTCGGTTCGGATGCCAAGGCCGTCCTGGCGGCGATGAGCAGATCGCAGGCCATCATCGAATTCGACCTCACCGGCAGGATTCTGACCGCCAATGCCAATTTCTGCGCTGCGCTCGGGTACCAATTGTCCGAGATTGTCGGCCAGCATCACCGGATGTTCGTCGAACCCGCGGAAGCCTCGTCGGCCGACTATCGCGAATTCTGGGCGAAGCTCGGCCGAGGCGAGTTCGACCAGCGCCAATACAAGCGTATCGGCAAGGGCGGCAAGGAAATCTGGATCGAAGCCTCCTATAACCCGGTCCTCAGTGGCGGCAAACCCTACAAGGTGGTGAAATTCGCGACCGATATCACCAGGCAGAAGCTGCAAAGCGCCGAGGATGCCGGCAAGATCAGCGCGCTGTCGCGCGCTCAGGCGGTCATCGAATTCACGCCGAAGGGCGAGATCTTGACGGCGAACGAGAATTTCCTGTCCGCGCTCGGCTATCAGCTTGGCGAGATCCAGGGCCGTCACCATTCGATGTTTTGTGACAGCGCTTACGCCAACAGTGACGATTACCGGCGGTTCTGGGCGCGGCTGTCAGCCGGCGAATTCGTGGCCGACGAGTTCCTGCGCATCGGCAAGGGCGGCAAAAAGGTTTACATCCAGGCTTCCTACAATCCGATCTTCGACATGAACGGCAGGGTGTTCAAGGTCGTCAAGTTCGCGACCGACGTGACCGCCCGCGTCAACAACGTCGATCAGTTGGCGGCTTGCCTGATGGCGCTGTCCGCCGGCGACCTGACCCAGGAAGTCGCAACCCCGTTCATTCCGACGCTGGAAAAAATTCGGACCGACTTCAACGCCGCCGTCGGCAAGCTGCGCGCAGCGATGCAGGCCGTGGCCGAAAACGCAACCGGCATCGCTGCAGGCGCCCAGCAGGTTCGTTCCGCCTCGGATGATCTGTCGAAGCGCACGGAACAGCAGGCGGCCTCCGTCGAGGAAACCGCAGCCGCCCTTGAAGAGATCACCACAACGGTCTCCGATTCGAGCAACCGCGCCCAGGAAGCCGGCCAGCTGGTTCGAAGGACGCGCGAGAACGCCGAGCGTTCCGGCGCGGTAGTCCGCAGCGCCGTCGATGCGATGGGCAAGATCGAAACATCGTCCGCAGAGATCGGCAACATCATCGGCGTCATCGACGAAATCGCCTTCCAGACCAATCTCCTGGCGCTTAACGCCGGCGTCGAGGCGGCGCGCGCGGGCGATGCCGGCAAGGGTTTTGCGGTGGTCGCGCAAGAGGTTCGCGAGCTTGCTCAAAGATCGGCCAAGGCGGCAAAGGAGATCAAGGAATTGATCGGGGCCTCCAACGAGCATGTGAAGAGCGGGGTGACGCTGGTCGGCGAAACCGGCAAGGCTCTCGAAGAGATCGTCGCCCAGGTTCAGCAGGTCAACAGCAATGTTCTTGCGATCGTCGAGAGTTCAAGGGAGCAAGCGACGGGGTTGAAGGAAATCAACACCGCGGTAAACACCATGGACCAGGGCACGCAGCAGAACGCCGCTATGGTCGAGGAATCGACGGCTGCCGCACATAGCCTCGCCAAGGAAGCCGACGCGCTTTTCCAACTGCTGGGCCAGTTCAATATCGGCGGCCCAGCCTCACGCCAGCAGCGCCCCACCATGGCAACTGCCGCTTCCAGGCCCGTCGCATCAGCGCCGCGGGCAATGGCTGCAAAGGTCGGCGCAGCCTTCCATGGCAACGCGGCAGTCGCCGGCGGCGACTGGGAGGAGTTCTGAGGCGGGCGGCGCTCCGCCTTATTCCAGGAGCCGTCCGATCGTCTCGATCTCATTCGTCCAAATGCCTGCCGCATAGTTTGGTGGCAGCCGCGCCAACTGCGCGGGGTCGTCGATACCGGTGGAAAATTCACCGCCTCGATAAGGGCCAAGCACGAAAATTTCGGTGCCGGCATCCTGCATCCGGTTGAGAAAACGGTCAGGCCAGCCCCAGAGCCAGGGCGCGATATTGATCGGCACCAGCATCATCCGCTGCTTGCAGGCATCCGGCATGAGGCCGGTCCAGCCATAGCCGATATAGCCGAACAGGCAGCCCTTGAGACTCTGGCGCGAGGCCGTTTTGATATCGGGCACCAGCCGGCGAAGGACGTCGATCGGCGCATCGCCGCCATAGACGATGATCTCGGCCCGTCGTGCCGCCGAAAGCCCGTTGAGCACGGCGGCAAGCTTTTCCCCCTCGGATGGATCACGGCTCTTGATATTGATGAGGAAGCGCCGATCCGGAAAGGTCGACAGCACCTGCGCCAGCGTCGGCATCAGGCCGATGCCGCGGCCGCGGAAGGGAAAGCTCTTGCCGTCATCGGCCGTATAGCCGTAGCCGATGTCGAGCTTCCGCATCTCAGCCATCGAATGTTCGCGGGTAACGCCGTGGCCGTTGGTGCGGCAGTCGAGTGTCCAGTCGTGGAAGACGGCGAATTGCCCGTCCGTCGTCGGATGCACGTCGATCTCGATGATATCGGCGCCGGCGGCAAACCCTGCCTGCATCGAGCGGATCGTGTTCTCGAGATAATCGTGTTTCGGCGGCAGTATGCGGCTTGCCGTGCAGGTATCGTTCTTCAGATCGGTCTCGTCGAACCGCTGGGCGATACCGCGATGGGCGAGCAGCACCGGCTTTCCCGGCCGATGCGCGGCAAGCAGGCTGCTATTGTTGAGATAGATGGCGGCCGCGGCGAACGCGACCGCCGCCGCGCTATAGAAAAGCTTCCTGCCCATATTGCTCCCCCTGATTGCATCGAAGAAGGCAACAGCTAGAAAGCGATTCTGGTTGTTCTTGGGCCGTTTTCCGGCTTTTCTAAGCGCGTTTATCTCAGGAGAGGACTGGCATCAATGGAACAACAGGACGACGAACTCATCCGTTTCGAAGCCCATGGCGCCGAACCCTTGCCGCCGGCTTCTATCGAAGGTCATGTCGGACGCGCCGGCGCCCGCATCTGGTATGCGAGCTACGGCGCCGGCCCTGCCGTCATCCTGCTGCATGGCGGCCTCGGCCACAGCGGCAACTGGGGCTACCAGGTCCCGGCGCTGCTCCAAAGCGGCCGCCGCGTCGTGCTGATTGATAGCCGCGGCCATGGCCGCAGCACGCGCGATGCCCGTCCCTATAGTTATGAGCTGATGGCATCAGACGTGCTTGCGGTCATGGACGAACTCTCTCTGGAGAAAGCGGCCTTTGTCGGCTGGAGCGATGGCGCCTGCATCGCGCTGATCCTCGCCGCGACGGCGCCGTCACGTGTCGCGGGCGTCTTCTTTTTTGCCTGCAACATGGATCCGAGCGGCACCCTGGAATTCGTTGCGACCCCGGTCATCGACCGTTGCTTCAGCCGCCACGCCAAGGATTATGCGGCCTTGTCGGCCACGCCGGACGATTTCAATGGCTTCGTCGAAGCGGTCAGCCTGATGATGCGCACGGAGCCGAATTATCGGGCCGAAGACCTCGGCCGCATCCGCGTGCCGGTTGCGATCGTGCTCGGCGAACACGACGAGTTCATCAAGCCCGAGCATGCCGAATATCTCGCCCGCAGCATTCCGGACGCTCAGATGATCACTCTCAAGGGCGTCAGCCATTTTGCGCCGCTGCAGCGGCCGGCCGAGTTCAACGCCGCAGTGCTGTCCTTCCTCGACGGGCTCCCGTCTTGAAGCGCTCCCTCTGGCCTCGCGCTCATTTGCCGCTATCTCTTGCTGCATGAGAGCTGACCCGTTGCTTTATCCCGCCCCGGAAGGGCTCTATTGCCCGGAAGGCGGATTCTACGTCGATCCGGTGCGGCCGGTGGAGCGGGCGCTCGTCACCCACGGCCATTCCGATCACGCCCGACCCGGTCACGTGAACGTGCTCGCCACCCGCCAGACGCTCGACATCATGCGGCTGCGCTATGGCGAGGGCTTTTGTGCCGGCGAGCAGAGTGCCGGTTTCGGCGAGGAGCTGCTGATCAACGGCGTCAAGGTGGGCTTTCATCCCGCCGGCCATGTGCTCGGCTCCGCCCAGATCGCCATCGAGAAGAACGGCACCCGCATTGTCGTCTCCGGTGATTACAAGCGCCGCCCCGACCCGACCTGCGCGCCCTATGAGCTGATCGCCTGCGATGTCTTCATCACCGAGGCGACCTTCGGCCTGCCGGTCTTCCATCATCCAGATCCGATCGACGAGACCGGCAAGCTGCTGGCCTCGCTCCGCCAATTTCCCGAGCGAACCCATCTCGTCGGCGCCTATGCGCTGGGCAAGGCGCAGCGGGTCATCCGGCTGTTGCGCGATGCCGGTTATGCCGAACCAATCTATATCCACGGCGCCATGGAAAAACTCTGCGACTATTATATCGGCCAGGGCATCGATCTCGGCGAGTTGCTGCCGGCGACCATCGAAAGCCGCGACAGATCCGCCTTCAAGGGCGCGGTCGTCATCGGCCCGTCTTCGGCCTTCGCCGACCGCTGGGCGCGCCGCTTCAACGAGCCGCTGCCGGCATTCGCCTCCGGCTGGATGATGGTGCGCCAGCGCGCCAAACAGCTCGGTGTCGAACTGCCGCTCGTCATCTCCGATCATTGCGACTGGCCGGAACTGACCGAAACGATCCGGGAGCTGCACCCGGCCGAGGTCTGGGTGACCCACGGCCGCGAAGAGGCGCTGGTGCGCTGGTGCCAATTGCAGGGCATCAAGGCCAAACCGCTGCATCTGGTGGGTTATGAGGATGAGGCGGATTGAGATGAGCTATGTGCTGAAAAACCCCTCCCCAACCCCTCCCCACAAGGGGGAGGGGCTTAACGCGTCGCACCGTCCCACCGCAAAATCTTTGCAGCGAATGCTGAGGTCGAAAGAGGGCAGGGCAATGCGGCGCATTAGCCCCTCCCACCGGTGGGGAGGGGTTGGGGAGGGGTTTTCTTCCCAGAATCGGAGGCCCTCATGAAAGCCTTCGCCGACCTCCTCGACCGCCTCGTGCTGACCCCCAGCCGCAACGGCAAGCTCAAGCTGCTGACCGACTATTTCCGCGACACGCCAGATCCCGACCGCGGTTACGGCCTTGCCGCCATCGCCGGCACGCTGGAGGTGCGCAATGTCAAGCCGGCCATGCTGCGCGAGCTGGTGCTCGAGCGCATGGACGAGGTACTGTTCCGCTATTCCTACGATTATGTCGGCGATCTCGCCGAAACCATCTCGCTCGTCTGGGACAATGAGCGGGATATAGACCGTTCCGCCCTTGCCCAGCCGCGCCTCGGCGAGGTCGTCAGCCGCATGAACGGGCTCGGCCGCACCGAAGTGCGCGGCTATGTCCGCGACCTGCTCGACCGGCTGGATTCCTCCGGCCGCTTCGCCTTCATCAAGCTGGCGACCGGGGCCATGCGCATCGGCGTCTCCGCCCGCCTTGCCAAGCAGGCGCTCGCCGATCTCGGCGGCAAGGACGTCACCGAGATCGAAACGCTCTGGCACGGCCTGCAGCCGCCGTATGAGACATTGTTCCAGTGGCTGACGGGCGGCGGCGACAAGCCGGCGCTGGCGACGCCGGCGATCTTTCATTCCGTCATGCTCGCCAATGCGGTGGAGGAGGGGGATCTTACCGGTCTCGACCCGGGCGACTACGCCGCCGAGTGGAAATGGGACGGCATCCGCGTCCAGCTTTCCCGCTCCGGCGACCGGCGCAAGATCTATTCCCGCTCCGGCGACGATATCTCCGGCGCCTTTCCCGATATTCTCGACGCCATCAATTTTTCAGGCGTCGTCGATGGCGAGCTGCTGGTCGGCGGCACCGCCCGCTCCAACAGCCCGACCCGCACCTTCTCCGATCTGCAGCAGCGCCTGAACCGCAAGACGGTGACCGCAAAGATGCTCGACGATTACCCCGCCTTCATCCGCGCCTATGACCTGCTCTTCGACGATGAGGAGGATGTGCGCGGCCGCACCTATGTCGATCGCCGCGAGCATCTTTCCGAAATCATCGACCGCGCCCCCCACGATCGCTTCGATCTGTCGCCGCTCGTGCCGTTCTCATCCTGGGAGGAGCTCGATGCTTTGCGCGCCGCCCCGCCCGATCCGGTCATCGAGGGGGTGATGATCAAGCGCCGCGACAGCATCTACCAGGCCGGCCGCATGAAGGGGCCCTGGTTCAAGTGGAAGCGCAATCCCTACAACGTCGATGCCGTGCTGATGTATGCCCAGCGCGGCCACGGCAAACGCTCCAGTTATTATTCCGATTTCACCTTCGGCGTCTGGGCCGACGACGAGGACGGCGAACAGCTGGTGCCTGTTGGCAAGGCCTATTTCGGTTTCACCGATGCCGAGCTCGAGCTGCTAGACAAGTTCGTGCGCAACAATACGACAGAGCGGTTCGGCCCGGTTCGGGCCGTGCGCGCCGACAGGGATTTCGGCTTCGTCGTCGAGGTCGCCTTCGAGGGCATCAACCGCTCGACACGGCACAAATCCGGGGTCGCCATGCGCTTCCCCCGCATCGCCCGCCTTCGCCCCGATAAACCGCCCTACGAGGCCGACCGGCTGCGCACGCTGATCGCCATGATCGACGCCAAGCCAGGCTGAGTCGCGGGCCGCCTGCGCAACAATGACGCAGGGCGATATTTTCAACAGGATGTGTATTGGCGCCACCGCGGTTTCCGGTGCAAATCTTGCGAGCCGGGGAAATGATTTGGGTGCTGCGCATGAGCTCGCATGAACGAAATTCCTTTTTCCGCCAACGCCGTGCCGTGTTGGCGGGTCTTGCCGGCGCGCTCGTCTTGCCGCGTATGGCCGCCGCCTTCGATGTCCCGGACGAACCGCGCCTTGCCAAGCACGACTACGCCGAGGTCCGCCGCCGTTTTCGCACGAAGCTGCTGCAGAAGGGGCCGGCGCCCGACAAATACGAACCGTTGGCCGCGCCGGCCGACGCCGAGAAGATCTTCTACCGTTCCGGCTATGGCGGCGAGCTGGAGCTGGCGGCCTGGGTTTCCAAATATAAGCGTGAGCGTACGGCGAAGCCGGCCGTGCTTTTCCTGCATGGCGGCAACGCCATGGGTGTCGGCCATTGGCAGCTGATGAAACCCTATATGGATGCCGGCTATGTCGTGATGATGCCGTCGCTGCGCGGTGAAAACGGCCAGAGGGGCAATTTCTCCGGCTTTTACGACGAGGTCGACGACGTTCTCGCCGCTGCCGAGCGCCTGGCGCATCTGCCGGGCGTCGATCCGCAACGCCTGTTCATTGCCGGCCACAGCATCGGCGGCACGCTGGCCATGCTGACGGCGATGAGCACCCAAAAATTCCGCGCCGCCGCGCCGATTTCGGGCAATCCCAACGCCTTCCGCTTCTTCAGCCGCTATCCCCAGGACATCCGTTTCGACGACAGCAATGCGCATGAATTCGAGGTGCGTTCGGCGCTCTGTTACGCCCACAGTTTCAAATGCCCCATCCGGGTGGTTCACGGCACGGAAGAGTCGCATTTCAACGACCGCGCCGATCTGCTCGCCCGGCGCGCCCGCGCCGCGGGCATCCATATCGAAACCGACACCGTCGCCGGCAACCACACCTCGGCGCTGCCGGCCGAGATCGAACAGAGCATCCGCTTCTTCCATGGAGTGGCGGCCTGATTTTTCGCCGCCGCTTCAAATGCAGGCCCATTGGGCCTATATTCCCGGTATGACGACGGACGCAGAGACCATGATCGTGCCGAACGACTTCCCCGAGCTGAAAGGGCTCGTCTGGAATCGTGACCCCGCGCGCGCGATACCTGCCTCGGAGGTTTTTGCGCTGTATGAACGCAACTGGCGTTTCGTCGATGCCAGCAGGCTGACTGAGCGGGAGAAGCGACTGATCCGCCATCTGACCGCCGCCTATGGCAACGGCGTCCTGCTCGTCTCCTGATTTTCCGTTTCTTTATCCTTCGTATTTAGGCTTGGGCGGAAACCAGGTGGCCATTATGGAATTCAGACGTCCCGAACATCGCACCATCGCTGCGGCCCTCCGGCTGATGCGGGCGGATTTTTTTCTGGCCAATAAGTGTTGTTTTGCCGGCGGAACAGCCATCGTCATGAATCTCGACGAATACCGGCTGTCGCTTGACGTCGATTTTCTCTGTGCGGATGGCGAAGGATATCGTGTCCTGCGCCTGGCGGCGATCGAAAGCGGAGCAGGAGCCTTTTTCGGAGAGCCGGTCACGACGCTCAGGGACTTCAGGACCGACCAATACGGCATACGTACGGTCCTTACTCTCGAAGGTCAGGCTATTCGCTTCGAAATCGTGCGCGAAGCGCGGATCGCACTTGAAGGTACTTTTGATTCGCGACTGAACGTGCCAATGCTGTCGCTGCCCGATATGTTCGCCGAAAAACTGCTCGCCAATGCTGACCGCTGCCAGGACAGGGCTGTCGCCTACCGCGATGCTATCGATCTCGGCATGCTTCTTACCCGCTATATCGAGATTCCCGCCGTCGCCGTCACGAAGGCGACGGAAGCTTATGGCCGGGACATCGAACGCAAGATCAGCTGGGTCCTCGCCAGGCTTGAGGACGAGACGGAATTGAAACACGCTGCAAGCGTTCTGCAGATGGACGGCGATCTTGCCGTACGGGCGATCGCCGCCCTTCGCGGCGAGGCGCAGCGGCTCTGGTCGTTTTAATCTCCCGGCTTTTCGCACCTCAACACCAGCCTCGCGCCAGCCGCGAATGCCATCGTCCGGCAGATATCGCTGTCTCGCCGATCGTTGATAAGGGTGGTTCCATGAATATTCTGCGCCGGGTCTTCCCGATTGCCGGGCTGGTGATGGTCGCTGCGTCGCTCAGCGGCTGCAACATCCTCATTCCCGATGTCGCCGCCGATTCGCCCGCCCGCTTCGTCCAGGAAACCTCGCCGGTCTTCTATCAGCCGCCCGGCGTCGATCCGCGCCGCGTGCGGCCGATACCCGATCAGCCGGTGCCGCAGACCCGCGAACTCTACAGGACCCAGTTCAACCAGACCTATGGTCTGCCGGTCACCAACCCCGTGCACGCGACCATGTATGGCGAGTTGCGCGACGAGGACTTCACCCTGCCGGCCATCCCGGTCAGTCGCGTCCAGCCGCAATACCTGCGCCAGGAGGTCGATTACCAGACGGCGGAGCGCCCCGGCACCGTCGTCGTCGATACCAAGGCGCGTTTCCTCTATTTCGTCGAAGGCAACGGCAAGGCGATGCGTTACGGCGTCGGCCTCGGCCGCGACGGTTACGCCTGGTCGGGCCGCGGCGTCATCCAGTGGAAGCAGAAATGGCCGCGCTGGACGCCGCCGGCCGAAATGGTCTCGCGTCAGCCCGATGTCCGCGCTTTTTCGGCCGAAAATGGCGGCATGAATCCGGGGCTGCAGAACCCGCTCGGCGCCCGCGCCATGTATATTTTCAAGGACGGGCAGGATACGCTCTATCGCATCCACGGCACGCCCGACTGGCAGTCGATCGGCAAGGCCACCTCGTCCGGCTGCGTGCGCATGCTGAACCAGGATGTCGTCGATCTCTACGACCGCCTGCCTGCCAGGGCCGAGATCGTTGTGATGTAGCGCTGCAACAGCGCTCTTCATATCGTCGGCTCCATCAGGAACACGTCTGCGTGAAGCTATGGTTTATTTGGCGCAAGCCGATAGATTTCCTCATGTCGTTATCCCAGGATTCCCGCATCAAAAGGAAATCAGTCCCGCGTCATGAGTTCCGATAGCCATCTTTCCCGCCGCAGCTTTCTCTCCCTTTCGGCACTGACGGCAGCCTCCGCGCTCACCGGCTGCGCCTCCTCCGCCAACACCGTGACATCGGGCGACACGTCGATCATCTACCGTTCGCCCATGCGTCTGTTCCAGTCGCCGGGAGCCTCGAGCGTGCCGAGCGGCGCCGAGCTTGCCGTCATGTACGGCCCGGTCGAGGATGGCGGCTTCCTTATTCCCGCCGTCCCTTATGAAGAGATCGATCCGCGCTACTATCGCCAGCGCGTCGTCGATCCCACCGGTCAGCCGCCCGGCACTATCGTCGTCGATACGCCGTCGCGCTTCCTCTATCTCGTCCAAGCCGATGGCATGGCGATGCGTTACGGTGTCGGCATCGGCCGCGAGGGATTTGCCTGGCAGGGATCGGGCGTCATCCAGTGGCGGCAGAAATGGCCGCGCTGGAAGCCGCCGAACGAGATGGTCGCCCGCCAGCCGGAACTCGTCAAATATTCGATCGATAACGGCGGCATGGAGCCGGGTCTGAAGAACCCGCTCGGCGCCCGGGCGCTCTATATCTTCTCGAACGGCGAGGACACGCTCTACCGCCTGCACGGCAACCCCGACTGGCGCTCGATCGGCAAGGCCGTCTCCTCGGGCTGCGTCCGGCTGATGAACCAGGATATCATCGATCTCTACGACCGCGTTCCGACAAAGGCGCCGATCGTCGTCTGGCAGTGATGCCGCCGAGGCGGCCGCCAGCCGGCCGCCTCCGCCGCTTTCCGGCCGCCATTGTCTTGCCAGGAAAAGTTTTATTTCTGATTTAGCATTGCTTAATTCGATAAAAGCCCTACATGGGGCGTATCGAATATTGCTTGTGACCTTTGTCCATGCGCCAAAAGCGCCTCGTCAGATCTCGTCTCAACATCGATACTGCCCGCGGACATCCTTCCCGGGCGCACACAAACGGTTGAAAGGAGATCGTTATGAATTCAGGCGTCGTCAAGTGGTTCAATGGTACCAAGGGTTTTGGCTTCATCCAGCCCGATGATGGTTCCACGGACGTTTTCGTCCACATTTCGGCAGTCGAGCGCGCTGGCATGCGCGAACTCACCGAAGGTCAGAAGGTCCGTTACGACCTCGTTCGCGACAAGCGCTCGGGCAAGAACGCGGCCGACAACCTTCAGGCCGCATGATTTGTCATTCGCCTCGGTCGATCATCGATATGGCGGCACGCTGACCACGGATGTACTGGCAGCGAGCCGGCCAAATGATGGCGGCGGGCCGACCAGGAATGGCGGCGGATGGGCTGAGTGACAGGAAGAGGTCGGGTTCGAGCCCGGCCTTTTTGTTTTGATCGCCCGTTTCGGGCGTCGGGATCGGGACATGCTCCCGGCTTTCATATCTATGGGCGGCCCGGCCGCCGAAGGAAGGACATCGTTTTGCAGGTACTCGTCAGGGATAACAATGTCGATCAGGCGCTGCGCGTACTGAAGAAGAAGATGCAGCGCGAAGGCCTGTTCCGTGAAATGAAGGCGCGCAGCGCGTTCGAGAAGCCATCCGAAAAGCGGGCTCGCGAAAAGGCAGAAGCCATTCGCCGCCAACGCAAACTCGCCCGCAAGAAGCTGCAGCGCGAAGGCCTGCTGCCGGCGCCGAAAAAGGTTCTCCGCGCCCGCTAACCCGGCCGCGAACCTAGCGGCCCGGCCGTGCAGCCACGGCCGGTGAAATCGCGGCCCGCCATGGCGCCGCGGCGCATCGCCAGCACCCGAGAAAGGGGCATATGACCGCCACCAAGGACGAATTCTTCAATCCCGCCAAGCTGTCGCCCCGCGACAAGGCGGAAGCGACCGATCAGACGGCGCGCGCCATCATCGCGGCCGAGGCCTCGGCCCGCGATAAGAAGACGGAAAAGCTGAAGGCGTTGCGCCTGCAGCAGGCGGCCGAGGCGGAAGCGGAAGCCGCGCCCGCAAAGAAGCGCCGGCAGGCGGCCAAAGCCGCTCCGCGGCGGCCTTGATCCTTCCCAGCAGGCTTCGTGAAAGCGAAAATGTGCGCAGCGGTTTTGCGGCAACGCTCCGCGTGAGAACAAGAGCTAAAGCGTTTTAGCGCCTTCAGCCGCCGGCGAGGCCGGCCCGGCCGAGATTGGCCCGCAGCCGATGCAGCATGTCGCGCATCTCTCCCATCTCCTCCAGCGTGCAGCCGGCGGCTTGTCCGATCGCCGTCATGATCGTATCGACCTCGGCCTTCATCGCCTCGCCCTTCGGGGTCAGCGACACGATTACCTGGCGCTCGTCGCGCAGGTCGCGGATGCGCTTGATCAGCCCGCTTTGTTCCAGTCGCTTCAACAGCGGCGACAGCGTGCCGGAATCGAGATCCAGCTGCTCGCCGATCGTCTTCACCGGCAGCTCGCTGCGCTCCCACAGCACCAGCATCACCAGATATTGCGGATAGGTGAGGCCGACCCTGTCGAGGATCGGTTTGTAGGCGCGGGTGAAGGCATGCGCCGTCGCGTAGACCGCGAAGCACAGCTGCTTTTCCAGCCGCTTCTCCTCGTCCGGTATCTGCATCGTCTTTGCCGTTTGCGCTTTCATATCCACCATCCCAGAGCATGATGCCGAAAAGTGTGAGCGGTGTCGGACAACATCATGCTCTCACTTTAAGGTAGAGCAGGATTCAGATTTTGGGCCGAGCCAGCCAAAAATCATTCTGCTCTACGGCTGCGATTGTCTTCTTTTCGACGTGGAAATGCAATTTGCAAAATTAACTTGCGTACAAATTAATTGTGCGATATTAAAAATCCAACCCCGATCGAAGGGCCAACCAAAGGAGATTGTCATGCCTATTCTCTATACGACCCAAGCCTCTGCCACCGGCGGCCGCGCCGGCCGCGCCGTTTCCGAAAATGGCGTTCTCGACGTGACCCTGACCGTTCCGAAGGAACTCGGCGGCGACGGCGCAACCGGCACCAATCCCGAACAGCTTTTCGCCGCCGGTTATTCCGCCTGCTTCCTCGGTGCCCTGAAATTTGTCGCGGGCCAGCAGAAGGTCAAGATTCCCGAGGAAACGACGGTCTCCGCCAAGGTCGGTATCGGCCCGCGCGAAGACGGAACCGGCTTCGGTATCGAAGTGGCGTTGACCGTAAACATCCCCGGCCTCGACCGCGAAACCGCCGAAAAGCTCGCCGCGGCAGCCCACATCGTCTGCCCCTACAGCCACGCCATGCGCACCTCGACCGAGGTTCCGGTCACGGTTGCCTGATTGGAGTAACAGCTGGAAGACCGGCGAGGCAGCCCCTCATCCGCCTGCCGGCACCTTCTCCCCGTAAACGGGGCGAAGGGAACATCCGCGCGCTCTCCGTCGCCCACAGACCTCGCGTGGGGCACGTCCCCTCTCCCCGTCAAACGGGGAGAGGGCTAGGGTGAGGGGCAGCGATTGGTACAGCCCGGGCAGATCCCTGACAGAATGAACCGGGTTGATGGTTGACAAGTCATAGTGCGTCGGAGGGAGGGCTTCCGATGCCATTTGTGGAGACTTGTCGCATGGAAGAACGTGTTCGGATGC
>NZ_ML133588.1 GCF_003985125.1 Rhizobium phaseoli | reverse complement strand
CCGTCGCTTCGCTCCGCCGCGCCCGCCCAGGCCGATGAGGCACCAAGCAGCGCACACGACAGAATGAAAACTGTCAGGTATCATCCCGGTCCAAAGTGTCGACCATCAACCCGGTCGTTCAATTGGCGCAGACCGAACAGCTGCAGACATATTCGAACAGTGGCGGAGTGACGTTCCGCTCGCTCTATTCGCCGATTGCCCGTGCGCCCTGAGGTGGCCGGCGCGACCCGGCCGGCGCCGGCGTCTCGTCCGTCATCCCCGACACCGTCTGCAGATCCTGCCGCAGCCGCGCGGAACTTCCCTCCGGGAGCTTTTGGTCGAGCGCCGCATGCGTCTCTTTCCAGATTGGCAGCGCTCTTGCCAGCACTGCCTTGCCTTCGCCGGTCAGCGCAAGCAGCCGGCCGCGCCTGTCCCTCGGATTTTCCATCACGCTCACCCAGCCCTTGCGCTGCAGCGGCTTCAGGGCCGCCGTCAGGGTCGTCTGGTCCATGGCGAGCAGGGTTGCGACCGGCCCCATCGGCGGCGGCTCCGGCCGGTTCAGCGACATCATCAGCGAAAACTGCCCGTTGGTCAGTCCCGCGGGCCGCAATGCGTCGTCGAACAGGCGAGCGAGCGCCCGCGCCGCTCGCTGCGCATGCAGGCAGAGGCAGGTGTCGCGCACCAGCAGCGTTGTAGAGAAAGGAATTTCAACCGAATTTGACATGATCATTTTATATTGATATCAATCTTTTTAGTCAAGGAGAAGGAGATGGGCCGGCTCGCCGGCAGCGCCGGAGGAGGGCGCATCCGATGCAGAACGAAGTTGTTTCCCGCGAGCAATGGCTCGAGGCCCGTCGTGCCCTGCTCTTGAAGGAAAAGGAGGCGACGAAGCTGCGTGACAGCATCAATGCCGAGCGTCTGGCGCTGCCCTGGGTGAAGGTCGATAGGGATTATACCTTCGATACGCCCGAGGGAAAGAAATCGTTGGCCGATCTCTTCGATGGCCGCAGCCAGCTTTTGATCTATCATTTCATGCTCGGCCCGGACTGGGAGGCCGGCTGCCCCGGCTGCTCCTTCCTGTCGGATCACGTCGACGGCGCCCTGCCGCATCTCAACCATCATGACGTCACCTGGGTCGCCGTCTCACGCGCGCCGCTCGACAAGATCGCCGCCTACAAAAGGCGGATGGGCTGGAAATTTCCCTGGGTCTCCTCCTTCGGCAGTGATTTCAATTTCGACTATCACGTTTCTTTCAGCCCGGAGGATCTTGCCAAAGACAAGGTCTTCTACAATTTCACACCTATAGAGCCGGCCGAGGCCAATGACGAACTGCCGGGCCTCAGCGCCTTCTACCGCAACGACAAGGGCGAGGTCTTCCACACCTATTCGAGCTATGCCCGCGGGCCGGAGGAACTGATCGGCACCTTGATGATCCTCGACCGCGCGCCGAAGGGCCGCAACGAGGAGGGCACGATGAATTTCGTGCGCCGCCACGACGAATATGAGGAGGCCGAGGCGCCATCCTGCTGTCATTGAGCCGGGACATGATGCCGTTGAGCGGTTTCGACGAAGTCATGTTCCCCGCAATGCCGGCAAAGCATGCCAGCATCACTCAAGGGAGAAGAGGATGATGAAGACGGCTGAAGTGCTGAAGGAACATTCCTTCCTGGAAAGACTGATCGGCGACTGGAGCGTTACCGCACCCGAGATGGGCGGCGGCGACGACTGGACGGAGACCGTCCGCTCGCTGCACGGCATCTGGTTCGTCGCCGAAGGGCACGGCCGCATGCCCGACGGGAAGCAGGCCACCACGATCCTGACGCTCGGCTACAATGCCGAAAAGGGCAAGTATGTCGGCAGCTGGATCGGCTCGATGATGGACTTCATGTGGGTCTATGAAGGCGAGGTCGATGCCTCCGGCAACGTGCTCGACCTCTATACGACGGGACCCGACTTCAATGGCGAGGGCCTCGCCGATTACCGCGAGCGGATCACCTTCATCAACCCGGATCACCGCACCTTCACCTCCAGCGCCAGACAGGCCGACGGCTCGTGGAAGCAGTTCATGGAAGCGCATTACATCCGCAAGATCTGACCATCACGGCGCACTCGAAACGGGCCGACAAAGGGAGAGTATGATGTCTGAGACGCATGGAAAGTTCATCTGGTGCGAATTGATGACACCAGACACGGCGGCTGCCGCGAAATTCTACAGCTCCGTCGTCGGCTGGACCACCTCCGAGATGAAGGTGGAGGGCATGCCGACCTATACGGTCTTCCAGGCCAATGGCATCGGCGTTGGCGGTCTGATGGAGTTCCCGGCCGAACTCGAAGGCCAGGGCATTCCGCCGAACTGGACGGGTTATGTCAGCGTCGACAATGTCGACCAGTCGGCAAAGGATTTCGCCGCCAATGGCGGTGCTGTGCGCCGTCCGCCGGAAGACATCCCGACCGTCGGCCGCTTCGCCGTCGTCGCCGATCCGGACGGCGCCGTCATCTGCATCATGACGCCGGCGCCGATGGAACAGACCTGGCCTGAACTCGCCTTCGACGCGCCGGGCAATATCGGCTGGCGCGAGCTCTATTCCGGCAACGGCAAGGACGCGCTCGCCTTCTATTCCAAGCTGTTCGGCTGGACGAAGGACAGCGAGATGGACATGGGTCCGATGGGCACCTACTACATCTTCGCCCATGGCGGCCGGCAGACCGGCGGCATGATGACCAAGCCGGACAACATGCCGATGCCCTTCTGGTGCTATTATTTCATCGTGCCCACCCTCGATGCCGCGATCGACCGCGTCACCTCGGGCGGCGGCAAGGTCGTCAACGGCCCGATGGAAGTCCCCGGCGGCAGCTGGATCATCCAGGCAACCGACCCCCAGGGCGCCTTCTTCTGCCTGGTGGCGCCGAAGCGGTAGGTTTTGGCCTTCTTGGCGTCGTGCCGGCAGCCCCCTCATCCGCCTGCCGGCACCTTCTCCCCGAGGGGAGAAGAGACTCGCGGCGACGTCTCGATTCCCTCTTCTCCCCAGCGGGGAGAAGGTGCCCGTAGGGCGGATGAGGGGGCTGCACGGCACTTCCCTCAAATATTTGCTCACCCCGCCACCGAAGCAAAAAACCCTTCCGGGCTCTCCACTTCCACCAGCCGCTTCTTCTCGATCAGCCAGAAGCGGTTGCCCACCGCCCGCACGAAACTGCGGTCGTGCGAGACCAGCAGGCAGCTCGCCTCGTGCGCCATCAGCTCGCTTTCGAGCGCTTCCTGTCCCTCGATGTCGAGGTGATTGGTCGGCTCGTCGAGCAGATAGAAATTCGGCTCCGTCAGCCGCAGCACCAGCATGCCGAGCCGCGCCTTCTGGCCGCCGGAAAGCTGGCCGATCGGTTTGGCCTGCATGTCGATCGTCATGCCGGCTCCGGCCAGCAGCGCGCGCGCCCTTTGGTCGCCGACATCGAAACGGCGGATGATCGTGCCGAGCGGCGTGTCGCCGTCGGCAAGATCGGCGAGCGCCTGGTCGCCATAGCCGAGGACCAGCGACGGCGTCGCCTTGATGCCGTCACGCGCCGTCTCCGGCCGTTCGATCGCTTGCTTCAGCATAGAGACCAGCCGCGACTTGCCGGCGCCGTTAAGGCCGAGGAGCACGATACGGTCATCCTGGCAGATGAATTGCCGGCCGGTCCTGAACAGCAGCGTCCCGTCCGGCGTCGTCACCACCGCATCCTCCAGCGTCACCAGCACCTTGGCATGCGTGCCGCGGTTGGCAAGCCGGATGGCGCCGGCCGAGCGCTCCAGATGTGCCGGTTTTGCCGCATCCTCCAGCTTCTCCGCCCGCTGTTTCAGCTGCTTCGTCTTGACGACGAGCAGGTCGCTGCCGGAATTGATGCCGATATTGTTGAGCTTGGCCGCCTGCTTTCGCAGCTGCTCCGCCGTCTTCATATCGCGCTCGTATCGCCGCGCTTCGGCGGCGTCGGCCTCGTCGAGGGCGGCGCGCGCCCTGGAATAGGGGAGCGCAAAGACCGGCGATTGCTCGGGTCGCAGGAACAGCGTCCGGTTCGTTGTCGCATCGAGGAAGGCGCGGTCGTGGCTGGATAAAATGACCGGCACGTCGCGCGGCAGCGCATTCAGCCAGCCCTCCAGCTGCGCGATCTTTTCGAGGTCGAGATGGTTGGTCGGCTCGTCGAGCAGAAGCACGTCGGGTTCGCTCACCCAGGAACGGGCCAGCATGGCAAGTCGCTGCCAGCCGCCGCTCAACTGCTGCAGCGGCCGTCGGCGCATGGCCTCCGGCACCTCGAGCGATTCCAGCACGACGTCGACGCGCCAGCTCTCGCTTTCGGCCTGGTCGGCCGGCAGCGCCTGCAGCACCGCATCGTAAAACGGCGTGTCGAAAAGAGCGGCCGGCACATTCTGGGCGACATGGCCGATGGTCAGCCCGCGCGCCTTGGTGATTTCGCCCTCGCTCGGCTCGAGCGCGCCGGTGATGCAGGCAAGCAGGGTCGACTTCCCGCGCCCGTTGGCGGCGACGAGGCCGATGCGGTCGCCGGCATTGACGACGAGGTTAAACTTGGAAAACAACGGGCTGCCCAGCGTCACGCCGAGGTTGCGGATAGTGATGAGTGTCATGATCGTTCTCTGGTCTTGACCGGGAGCGGGGCATCCGGGGCATCAGCCATCACGGAATTGCGCCTTTCAGGCCCGGGACGTTACAGAAATGCGCGCGCAGCTTGGAGACGGCGCCGCATTGGCCACGAAGGGCAGACCAGGAAGAGATGTCGAGAAACGGTCTCTGGTCAGCCCTGCAAACGCATTTGCAAGGCGTTGACGGGACCACGCTGGCGATGATGCCGGAAGTAAGTTTGCATTGCGTGATCCTCCTTTCTCGAAAGGGTTGCAGGAGTGAAATACCATCGCCCGCAATAGGAGGCAAGAAAAACCCCTGTCACCAGGATTTCCGGTGGCTAGATGCTCTGCGCTTACGAGAGCCTCATCCTGAGGTGCCCCGCAGGGGCCTCGAAGGGCGAGGCGGGTGCGCTGACGCCGATGGCTGCAAGGAGCAGCGTTGGAGCGTGCCCTTCGAGGCTTCGGCCTTCGGCCTGCGCACCTCAGGATGAGGGAGGTTGGAGAATGCCGCGCGCCTGATAGGGGGGCAAGTGGCTGTCTCTCTAACCCACTGCCGCCCCGCCAGTCAGTTCCAACCGACGCTCTATTCCGATGTTTTCAAGAAACCTCTCGTCATGGCTGACGACCAGCAACGCCCCGTCATAGGCGCTGAGACCGGCCTCGACCGCTGATATCGAGTCGATGTCGAGATGGTTGGTCGGCTCGTCGAGGATCAGCAGCGGCGGCGGCGTGGAGCCGAGCGTGCAGGCAAGGCCGGCGCGCAGCAATTGCCCGCCGCTCAGCGTCGAGACGGTCTGCAGCGCCGCATCGGCCCGGAACATGAAGCGGGCCAGCGCGGCGCGGCAAGTGTTTTCATCGGAAAGCGGATTGATCCGGCGAAAATTATCGCGGATCGACAGGCCGGAATCGAGGAGGCTGACCTGCTGATCGAGCATCGCCATGTCGGTCATCACGGCGACCGTGCCGTCCCAGGGCTTTAGCTCGCCGGTGACAAGCGCCAGCAGCGTCGTTTTGCCCGAACCGTTGCGGCCGGTGAGGGCGATCCGTTCCGGCCCCGTCACGGCGAAGGAAAGATCGCGGATCACGGCATCTCCCGGCCGATAACCCGCTGTCACGGCCTCCATCCTCAGCACGATCTTGCTGGCCGACAGCCCGGTCGACGGCAGGTTGACCGACAGGGGCTGGAGGATCTCGATCTTCTCGCGCGCCGCTTTTGCTTCCTCCAGCGCCTGGCTGCGCCGGCGTTCGGCAAGGCGGGCGTTGTCGCCGCCGGTCGTTTCGCTCCGCTCCTTCATGCCGCCGAGCAGGATGCGCGGGATGCCGCCCTTGGCCGCCATCTTCCGCCCGGCGCTGTCCCGGCGCGCCTGACGCTCCACCGTCGCCTGCGTCTTGCGCGCCACCTCGGCCATGCGCTTTTCGGCATCGGCGAGGTCATGTTCGACTGCGGCAAGCTCCAGCGCCTTGCGCTCGCGATAATGGCTCCAGTTGCCGCCATAGCGGGTGGCGCCGAGCGACGTCAGTTCGACGATCTGATCGACGCTTTCGAGCAGTTCCCGGTCATGGCTGACGATGACCGCGCCGGCCCGCCAGCCTGACATCAGCGCGATTACCGCTTCGCGGCCGTCGCGATCGAGATTGTTGGTGGGTTCGTCGAGCAGCAGGAAATCCGGCTCGGCAAAAACCAGCGCGGCCAGCCCGGCCCGTGTGCGCTGCCCGCCGGAGAGCGCGGCAAGCGGCATCTGCGGTTCCGCGTCGAGCCCGGTGCGGCCGAGTGCTGCGGCGATGCGCGCCGGCAGCATCCAGTCGGCCGCAGCAAGCTCGTCGGCGGTTGCCCTGCCGGCCTCGGCACGGTGGAGAACGGCAAGCGCAGCGGTGACACCGAAGAGATCGGCGATGGTCTCCTCCGGCGCGACCTGCACGCTCTGGCGCAGAATGCCGAGGCTACCGCTGACCGAGATCGTCCCGGCATACGGCCGGATCTCACCGGAGACAAGCTTCAGCAGCGTCGTCTTGCCGACGCCGTTGCGGCCGACGAGACCGGTGCGCTCCGGCCCGAAGCTCAGGTCAAGATTGGAAAAAAGCGGCCGCCCGTCAGGCGCGGACCACGAAATTTGGGAGAGGGTGATGGATGCAGGCATGGATCTGAATATCCCCGTTGGCAAGGCGAACTGGCGTTGCGATCGGGTTGAAATCCATTGCGGCACACATCCTGTTGAAATGATCGATGGCTGCGAATTTAGGAAATGAAGATGTCAGGTTCAAGATCCTCGGCCCGCCGGCAGTCCGATCCTACCTCGCTGTGGTTATTCGGGTGCTCTGCGGCTACACGGTCTGCTTGACGTAAATCTCAGGATCAAAATCAACGCGCCTGGCTTTTCCGTCGGGTGTTTTCAAGACAAGCTCGACGCCGCCGCCCAGAGAATGCATGTACCGCACGATTGACGATAGCAGGACATCGTCAGCGCTTTCGATTTTCGACACGGTATTTTGTGTCATGGCGGCGCGCGCGGCAACCTCTTGCTGCGTGGCATCCATCGCTTTGCGTACTTCCGCCAAGGCCTTGCCCAGACGGCGCTCTTGCCGCTTCATGTCGAGCCGGGCGCGAACATCTTCAGGAAGTTCGGCGCGTAGCGTCTTCCATTCAGTGCTCATTTTTCTTCTCCTTCAGCCAGGCATCGAAGCGAGCGTCGGCTTTGTTGATCAGCTGTTTGTAAAAGAGCGCTTTATTCATGCCTTGCTTGTCCCCTCCACAAAGAATGATGGCGCTTTGGGCGGGGTCGAAGGCGAAAGCAAAACGCCACACCTGTTTTCCAAACTTGACTCTGATTTCCTTCATATTCGCATGATCGGAACCAGAAAGCGTATCGACCTCAGGGCGACCTAAGAAGGGACCGTCATCTTCCAGGTGATCCAACACTTCGCCAACAAGTTCCTTCAATCCCATCTCCAGCTCTTTCCATTCAGGAACGAAATTGGGATGGAATTGCACCTTGTAGATCATAGGCTGCCTCAAGAAAATATATATTCAAAGATATAAAATCAAGCCAAAGACATCACTGCGGCGTTCACCCGCTCACCGGCTCTGCCGGGCCAGCAATTGCACCTTTGTCTCGCTCTCTTCTCAGCGAGGAGGAAGAGAGCGAAGCTACCGCTTCAAGCTCCCCAGGATCCCGCGCACCAGCGCCCGGCCGACCTGGGTCGCCACCGTGCGCGCCACGCTCTTCATCGCCGCTTCCACCACCGTTTCGCGCTGGTAGCCGGACGACCTGCCGCGGGATTGGCCGCGGCCCTGATTGTCGTCATTGCTGTCACCGAAGCCCGGCAGGCTCCAGCCGGATGTGCTGCCCGGCTGCTGTTCGGCCGCTTCTTCCTGGGCCCGCTTGGCGGCCTCGGCATCTGCCGCCTTCTTGGCACGCGCCGCCAAGATCTCGAAGGCGGATTCGCGGTCGATGTCGTCGTCATAAACGCCGAGGACCGGGCTCTTGTCCATCACCTGCTGGCGCTCGCCGTCGCTCAGCGGGCCGACGCGGCCCGACGGCGGGCGGATCAGGGTGCGCTCGACGATCGACGGCGCGCCCTTGGCTTCCAGCGTCGAGACCAGCGCCTCGCCGGTGCCGAGATTGGTGATGACGGTGGCGCAATCGAAGGCCGGGTTGGGGCGGAAGGTTTCGGCCGCCGTCTTCACCGCCTTCTGCTCGCGCGGCGAATAGGCGCGAAGCGCATGCTGGGCGCGGTTGCCGAGCTGCGCGAGCACCGTTTCCGGCACGTCGAGCGGGTTCTGCGTGACGAAATAGACGCCGACGCCCTTGGAACGGATCAGCCGCACCACCTGCTCGACGCGCTCGACCAGCACCTTCGGTGCATCGTTGAAGAGCAGATGGGCTTCGTCGAAGAAGAAGACCAGCTTCGGCTTGTCGGGATCGCCTACTTCGGGCAGTTCCTCGAACAGTTCCGACAGCAGCCAGAGCAGGAAGGTGGCGTAGAGCCGCGGGTTCATCATCAGCTTGTCGGCGGCCAGCACCGAGATCTGGCCGTAGCCGTTATTGCTGGTGCGCATGATGTCGGAGATCTTCAGCGCCGGCTCGCCGAAGAAATGTTCCGCACCCTGCTGTTCGAGAACGAGCAGCGCCCGCTGGATCGAGCCGACCGAGGCCTTGGAGATCAGCCCGTACTGGGTGGAAAGCGCAGTAGCGTTTTCGCCCATATAGTTGAGCAGCGAGGTGAAATCCTTGAGGTCGAGAAGCGGCAGTCCGGCCTGGTCGGCGATCTTGAAGGCGATGTTGATGACGCCTTCCTGCGGTTCGGAGGCATCCATCAGCCGCGCAAGCAGCAGCGGCCCCATTTCGGCGACGGTGGTGCGCACCCTGTGGCCCTTTTGCCCGAACAGATCCCAGAAGATCACCGGAAACTGGTCGAATTCATAATCGCTGAAACCGATCTGCTCGGCGCGCTTGGTGAGGAAATCCTTGGGCTCACCCTTGGCGGCGATGCCGGAAAGATCGCCCTTGATGTCGGCCGCAAACACCGGCACGCCGGCCCGGGAAAAGCCTTCGGCCAGCACCTGCAGCGTCACCGTCTTGCCGGTGCCGGTGGCGCCGGTGACGAGGCCGTGGCGGTTGCCGAATTTCAGGTCGAGATATTCCGGCTTGTTGATGCTGTCGTCGGGGTTGCGGCTCGCGCCGATGAAAATCTTGCCATCCTCGATCATCCGCAACTCTCCCTTCGGCGGCGCCGCCATTTGTTGAGAAGGCTTGGGGTTGCCGCCTTCATCGAACCATCGTTTCCCTGTTATAAGCAGGCGGAAGGATGCGGACAACTGTTTGCATGCAAAGCAAAACCGCGTTTGAAAGCGCGTCTTGAGTTGCGTTCGAATCTCGATTAACGTTGACGTTAACGTCAAAATAACAGGAGGCTGACATGAATGAAATCGTAACCCAGATCGCCGATCGTGTGGGTATTGCGCCGGATCTGGCCGAAAAGGCGCTCGGCATGATGCTCGGTTTCCTGCAGCGCGAGGCGGCCGATGGCCCGGTCGCGCGGATGATCGAAGCGATTCCCGGCGGCGCCGATCTCGTCGCCCAGTTCAACGGCGCCGGTGCCGGCGGCGGTGGTCTGCTCGGCGGCCTGATGAGCTCGCTCGGCGGCGGCGGCATCATGGGACTCGGCCAGCAGCTGATGGGCGAGGGCCTCGGCATGGGCGAGATCACCTCGCTCGCCAAGGAAACCATCGCCATCGCCAAGCAATATGCCGGCGAAGAGGTCGTCGACGAAGTCGTCGCTTCCGTCCCCGGCCTCAGCCAGTTCGTCTGAGAGACGACGGCCAGAAGCCTTCGCGGCCTTGCCGCGTGGTGGCTTCCGGCCGCCCTTGCCATGCAGCCTCTTGCGGCTAGTTAAGGATTTCCGTCGAAAAGGAGGAGAGCAGCGTGACTGTCTGGCGCCCGCCGCAGCAGATCAGGGTGAAGGTGATCGGCCTTGCCTGGAGAGAGGATCGGTTGCTCGCCGCGGAAGTGGAGGATGATGGCGGCCGCATCAAGGGCATTCGCCCGCTGGGCGGCTCGATCGAATTCGGCGAGACGCGCGAACAGGCCCTGCAGCGCGAATTCCGGGAGGAGCTCGAAACGGCGATCCGCATCGTCGGCCCCTGGCATCTGCTCGAAAACATCTTCGAGCATCATGGCGCGACCGGCCACGAATATATCTTCGCCGCCGATGTCGAACTCGCCGATGCATCGCTCTATGCGCGTAATGAAATCCGCTATTCCGAACTCGACGAGACGGCGGCGACGGCGCGCTGGTTCGGCCGCGACATGGTGCGAGATGCCGGCATCGATCTCTATCCGACAGGGCTGGAAAAGCTGCTGTCACGCTGGCGCGATTGATCCTGAGAATACATTTCCGCGAGACCGATATTCTGCTCGCCAAACTTTGATCGTCCGCGCCCGTTCAAGAGGAACAAGGAAGATCGAATTGCTGTTATTATCGCATCGTTGAAACCAGAGGGAACAGCATCATGCGCAGGTTTATTGCAGCAACGTCGATCGCTCTCCTCAGCCTCTCCGCCCCGGTCCTCGCCCAGTCGAATATGGGCATGGATGCCAGCGGCCGGATCGACGGAACGCCGCCGCTCGGCACTGCACCGGGCGTCGAGACGCAAAGCGGGCTGGTCATCCCGCTCGATTCGATCGAAACCGGCAGCGTCGACAACGGCGCCCCGAGCGGCCGCGTCGATTGGGCGCGCTGCCCGCCGCGCAAGGCCCGCGGCGCGCTGGCGACCGAAGGCGGCAATAGCGGCGCCTCCACCAGCGCGGCCTGCCGCGATCGGTAATACAGGAGCGTTCTATTTGCCGTCCTTGCCGTTGCGATGCAGCAGGACGCCAAGTTCGTGCCATTGCCGCCCGTCGCGCTCGATCAGGCGATCGGCGCAGGCTGGTCCCATGCTTCCCGGCGCGTAAGCTTCCGGGGTGCTCGCGTCGTTCGCCCAGATGTCGAGGAAGGGCTGTACCGCCGCCCAGCCGGCCTCGATGCCGTCGGCGCGCTGGAACAGTGTCTGGTCGCCGATGAAGAGATCGTAGAGCAGCGATTCATAGCCTGTGGTTTTGCCGATATCGAATTTGTCGGCATAACGGAAGTCGAGGGAAACCGGGGTGGTATCGACCGAAAGCCCCGGCGATTTGATCGAGATTTCCATGCTCATGCCTTCATCCGGCTGCACCTGGATCACCAGCCGGTTCGGCGGCAGGCGGCGACTGACCTCGGTCTCGCGGAACTGCGCGAAGGGTACGGGCTGGAAAGTGATGACGATCTCGGTGTCGCGCGCCGTCAGCGCCTTGCCGGTTCTCAAATAGAAAGGCACGCCCGCCCAGCGCCAGGTATCGGCATAGAGCTTCAGCGCCACATAGGTCTCGGTCCGGCTGTCGGGGGAGACATCCTTGGTCTCACGATAGGCCGGAAGCTCGACGCCGTTGAGCGGCCCGGCCGTATAGGCGCCACGCACGCCGTGGGTTTTTGCCTCGTCGGGCGTATAGATGCGCAGCGCCTTCAGCACCTTGCTCTTCTCGTTGCGGATCGCTTCGGCATCGAAGCTGTTCGGCGGCTCCATGGCGATCATCGCCAGCAGCTGGAAGAGATGGTTCGGCACCATGTCGCGCAGCGCGCCTGTGGCATCGTAGAATTCGCCGCGGCTGCCGACATCGACGATCTCGGCGGCGGTGATCTGCACATGGTCGATATAGCGGCTGTTCCACAGCGACTCGATGATCATGTTGGCAAAACGCGCCGTCATCAGGTTCTGCACCGTCTCCTTGCCGAGGAAATGGTCGAGCCGGTACGTCTGGCTTTCGTCGATCTGAGCAAGGATCTGCGCATTCAGCGCCTTGGCCGAGGCGAGATCGGTACCGAACGGCTTCTCGATGGCGACACGGCGGAAGGTGCCGTCCTTCTCGTCGGTAAGGCCATGGGCGGCGAGCTTTTCGACGATCGAGCCGAAGAAGGACGGCGGTACGGCGAGATAGAAAGCGGCATTGGCATCCGGCCCCAGCCGCCTGCCGATCTCGAGGAAAATATCGTCCTTTGTGAAATCACCCGATGTGTAGCTTATGCGCCGGCGCAGGCTCTCCCACGCTTCGTCCTTGACCGCCTGCTCGTCGCCGTTGAGATGGGTGAGAAAGGCGTCGAGCCGGCCGCGCAGGAACTCGTCGTCGCCCGGCTCGATGCCGATGCCGAGAATATTGAGATCCTCGCCGACGAGGCGCTGGCGCGTCAGGTTGATGATCGCCGGCACCAGCAGCCGGCGCGTGAGATCGCCGGTGGCGCCGAAGATGACGAGGGTGACCGGCGGGGTAGGGGCAGCGTCCATAGGTGTCATCTCCCTGAGATTGTTCGGCCGACTATAATGCGCGCCGGCTTTGCCGCAACATATGAGGGTGGGAGTAACAGGCATTTGACAGTTTGCGGAGCCCGCGCCTCATCCGCCTGCCGGCACCGACCGGGGTCGAGCCACCGGTCTCGCCCCGTCCTTCGGACCCCCGCTTGCGGGGCGAAGGGGGCATGTCGCACCCGCTCGCCCTCTCCACGCTGCGTTTGGCACGTCCCCTCTCCCCGTCAAAACGGGGGTCCGCAGGACGGGTCGAGACCAGCGGTTCGACCCCCGGCAAGGGTTAGGGTGAGGGGCAGCCATTGGCACAAACCGACCATGTCGGAGCAAACCGTTATTTTTTCACCGCCACCATGAAAATCCTCGGAAACCGCAGCAGCACCCGGCCGTCCGACATCTTCGGATAGGCCTTTTCGATCCGTTCCAGATAATCTGCCAGAAACGCCTCGCGATATGCCTCGCCGGCGTGGGCGAGATAGGGCATCAGGCCGGTGCCCTTCACCCATTCGACGATATCAGCAGCATCCGCCATTGGGTGGTTGTAGATGGTATGCCAGATATCGACGCGCGCGGCCTTGCCGATCAGCCTGGAATAATAGGCTGACGGCGGAGCCAGCGGATGGCGGCGCACGCTCTTCTCCTCGAAGGCGGCCTTCCACGGACCGGCATGGGCGCTCTCCTCCATTGCCAAATGCGAGGCTTCGCCGAGATTGTCGGGCATCTGCACGGCGAGCACGCCGCCTGGGGAAAGCCCGTCCATCAGCCGGTGGAAGATGTCGAGATGATCGGGCAGCCATTGGAAGACGGCATTGGCAAAGAGCAGATCGGCGGGCTCGGTCGGTTGCCAGCTGCCGAGATCGGCCTCGACGAAGGCGGTGCCGGGAAGCCGCTTGCGGGCCGCCTCCAGCATGTTGACGTCGCTGTCGAGGCCGGAGACGCCTTCGGCGCCAAAACGCTCGATGATGAGTTCGGTCGAATTGCCCGGCCCGCAGCCGAGGTCGACGGCGCGGCGCAGGCTCTGCAGCGGCACCTGGGCCAGAAGATCGCGTGCCGGTCGTGTGCGCTCGTCCTCGAATTTCACATATTGCTGGGCGGACCATGCCATGGCGGTACCTCCTGATGTCAGGCCATATTTTCCTGTGGCGGATGCCGTCGATGTCGCTTCATCAGGCTCGATGATCTCAAAGAGCTTTCACTCCGCAGAGACAAGTATCTTGTCCACGCGCCTGCCGTCGAGATCGACGACTTCGAAGCGCCATCCGTCTCTGGTGAAGCTCTCACCCAGTTCCGGCAGATGTTTCAGTTCTTCCAGCACCAGGCCGGCCACCGTCTGATATTCGAGGTCGTCGTCGAGCTTGAGATTCAGGAATTCGGCGAATTCATCGATCGGCGTCCAGCCGGACACCAGGTAGGAGCCGTCGTCGCGCCGCGCAATGGCCTGCTCGTCCACCGGTCCCTCCTGCAGAGCGCCCATGATCGCTTCCAGAATGTCGCCTGACGAAACAATGCCCTCGAAATGGCCGTACTCGTCAAACACAAGCACCATGTGCACCGGCGATTTCCGGATGGCTTCGATCACGTTGATCGCGGTTGCAAGGTCTGAAACCACGGGCACGTCCTGCGTCAGAGCCTTGATATCGGCGCTGCCGTGTTCCGACATCGAATCGTAAAAATCCTTGACCGGCAGGATGCCGATCACCTCGTCCGAACTGCCCTTGCGAACGGGCAGCCGCGACCGTTTCGTCCGGTGCAGCTGCGCCCGGATTTCATCAAGGCTGTCGTCAATATCGATAATTTCGACGTCGCGCCGTGGCGTCATCAGCGCCCGGGCGGTGCGGTCGGCCAGCCGCATGACGCCTGAAATCATCGCCGACTCTTCACTTTCGATCACGCCGGCCGACTGCGCCTCGGCGAGAACGGTTTTGATCTCTTCATCGGAGACGTTGTCGCCGCCTTTTCCGGATTGACCCAAGAGCTTGAGCACAAGGTTCCCGGAGGCGTTCAGCAGCCAGACGAGCGGCAGCGCAATTTTGGAAAGCACCGCCATGGCGGGCGCGACCCTCGCCGCAACGGCTTCGGGTTCCCGCAACGCGATCTGCTTTGGCACAAGTTCGCCGACGATCAGAGAGAGATAGGTGATGGCGACGACGACGGAGCCGACGCCGACCGCGTCGGCGACCGCCGATGACATGCCCTGCGTCTCCAGCCATGCTGTCAAGCGGCCCCCGAGGGTGGCCCCCGAGAAAGCGCCGGAGAGTACACCGACCAGCGTAATGCCGATCTGAACCGTGGAGAGAAAGCGACCGGGGTTTTCGGCAAGCTTGATGGCTTGGGCAGCACCCTTGCTGCCATTGTCGGAGAGAACCTTCAGGCGGGCTGTTCGAGACGATACGACAGCCAGCTCCGACATGGCGAGCACACCATTGAGGATGGTGAGAAGCGCCACAATTCCAATTTCCAGAAACACAGGGACCCTATTCGTTGAGATTTGAATGCCAAGATGATGAGGCGAGGCGGCGACGCGTTCGGATAGACGCTATATCAGCATCGCCCATCGTCTTTCCATCGTCGTATATCCCAGGCGAGGCGGGCGTCATCGCGCCTGCTACAATGGTCGCCAGCTTCCTCGGCCGGTAGATCCAGGCTGGAACGGGCGGAGCTTGTACTGGATGGCTCGCTATCAGGCATGTTGCCGTTTTGGCGTTGAAACGCTTCCCACGCAAGAGGCGCCGGGCAAAAAACATCATAGGATGTTGATGTGACAGTTTTGAAAATGGTGGCCGCGCCGCTGTCTGATCAGGGATTCCACGCGTTTCCGCATGATGCCGAAACCGTTCTCACCGTTCCGGCATCGCGCGCTCGCGCCGTCATGCGGCGAGGATGGTGATCCCATAAGCATTGGCGGCAGCCGTCATGCGGGCGATGGTCTCGGGCGAGGGGGCCTTCAGCGGCTCGCTCGTGCCTTCCGCTTCGATGAATTCGGCCATGTCGCGATCGACGATCGCAGAAAACACCGCCGGAACATTTCCGCGGTTGGCATAGCCGTGCACCATGAAGGGCGCGATGGTGACGATGTCGCCGGCGCTGGCCTCGATCTCTTCGGGGCCGTTGTCGGTCAGCCGCCAAATCGTCAGGCCTCCCTCGAGGATGCGGAACACCTCAGGGCTCGCATGCGCATGTCTAGGCGTCCGGCTGCCGGGCGGCACGGTGACGTCGAAGATGTTGAGCCAGGTGCCGCGGATGCGGACCTGTCGTTCGATCCGGTCGCCGAGGACGAAAAAGCGTTTTGCCTCTTTGCCGGCAGGCATTGTCACAAATGAGTTGGACATCATGTCTCTTTCTTCTTCTTACGGGCTTTTCATGCCCGCCTTTTCTTGCCCATTTTCCTGGGCGGTGCAGCCGTTAGACCTTTACGCCGTCTTTGACAACAGACCCCGCATCCGGGACGACGGTCGCGAAACGGTCGGCGAGTTCGGCAAGCGCCGTGCGATGCACGAGATCGGCGCTGATGACGCCGCCGAGCGGATCGGGCAGGGCGCGGGTGGCGGCGGCGGATGCGACGACGATTGCCCGAATGCCGAGATCGAGTGCCGCTCGCGCCGTGGCGCTCACGCACATATGCGTCATGAAGCCGACGAGGATGATATCGGTACGGCCGCTTCCTTCCGCAAGATCCGTCAGCGCCGCTGCCAGTGTCGTGCCGGCAAAAGCATTGGGAAGCGTCTTTGCGATCACCCTCTCGCCGTCGACGGGAGCAAGCGCCGGAATGATTTCGGCGGCCCGTGAGCCGGCGGCAAAGAGGCTGCCGGTGGGCGGTGCGTGATGCACGACGTGGAAGACCGGCACTCCGTTTTCGCGCGCGGCGTCGAGCAGCCGGCCTATTTCGACAATTGCCGGCCCGATGCCGGGAAGCGGCAGCTTGCCGTCGACATATTCGTTCTGCGCGTCGATGATGACGAGCACCGATTTTGCAAACTCGATCGGTTTTGGCGTTACGCCGGCATGCTGAAGAAGAGTGAGGGGAGCCATGTGTTTCTCTTGGGTTCGGGTTCGCCACTATCAGATAGCGCCTATCGACCTGAGCGAATATCCGCTATATATTCACAGTGGCTGAGCAAAAACGCACAGGATTGGATTGGGAGGACCTGCGCTTTTTTGCAGCGCTGGCCAGGCACCGCAGCCTTTCGGCCACCGCGCGCGCCCTGAAGGTCAATCACGCCACGGTGGCGCGGCGCATCGCAGCTCTTGAGCAAAACCTCGGCGTCAACCTGTTCGAGCGCCGGGCCGATGGTTACGCGCTGAGCCGCCAAGGCAGCGCCATCCTCGCCGAAACGGGCGCGATGGAGGCTGCGGCTGCCGCAATTCGCGACCGGCTCGATGCCGAAGACGGTCCGCGGGGCCGCGTCCGACTGACGACGATCCGCTCTCTTGCCGATCTCGTGCTGGCGCCCAATTTGGCCGAGATCCTCGATGGCCTGCCGCATGTCGAACTGGAGATCGTCACTGACATCAAGGTGGTAAGCCTTGCCCAGCGCGAGGCCGATATCGCGCTGCGGCTTGGCCATCCCGGCGACAGCGAGCTCTCCGGCCGGCGCGTCGCCACCATCCGCTACGGTTTTTTCGGCTCGAAGGAGACGCGGAACGCCTTTGAGATGGGTGATCTTCCGCCGCTGATCACCTATGACGGCGAGAGCCAGGGCGTCGCCGAGGCGCGCTGGCTTGACCACAATTTTCCCGACCACCCCGTCAGCCTGCGCTCCGGCAGCAATGCGGTGCAGGCGCAGGCCGCCGCATCCGGTCTCGGCCTTGCCATGCTGCCGCTCTATCTGGCCGCAACCGTCTCCGGCCTCGAGCCCGTCGCCTTCGCCGCGCCCATGCCCGAACGGGAGCTCTGGATGCTGACGCCGGCCGAACTCGCTCAAGTCCCGCGCGTGCGGGTCGTGCTCGATCGCCTCTCGCGGCTTTTTGTGCGTCACAAGCACCTGTTCTGAACGGCGTAACGGAAGGTGTCGGCGTGAAAAGATAAGCGGCACCGCACAGCACGGAAGGGCGCGCCCAGCATCCTGAAAGCCCAGTTATGGAGCGTTGGCCGGCGAGTTGCTGTGCCGGCCCATCCGATTCTAGAATTGTGTGATGACGCTGATCCCCGTCCCCTCCGCCTTGTCGAGCACCATCAGCGCCGGCACGGCTTCCTCCAGGCTGATCCGCCGTCCGATCAGCTTCTGCGGCGCGATCTTGCCGGCGGCCAGCATCGACAGCATGGCGTCGTAGCGCCAGGCCTGCATGCCGTGGCTGCCGTAGATTTCCAGTTCGTTGCTGATCACTTGGGCCATCGGGATCTGCGGCGTCGCATATTCGCCGAGCATCAGCCCAACCTGCACATGCCGGCCGCGCCGGCGCAGATTCTTGATCGAGTTGAAGCAGGTGGCGGGATGGCCGAGCGCGTCGATCGAGACGTGCGCGCCGCCTTTGGTGATCTCGCGCACCGCCTCGGCGACGTCGGCAACGCTTGCGGCATTGACCGTCGCCACCGCGCCGCACGCTCTGGCGAAGGCGAGTTTCTCCTCCGATATGTCGATGCCGATCGCATTGGCGCCCAGCGCAGTGGCGATCATGATCGCCGACAGGCCGACGCCGCCGCAGCCATGCACGGCGATCCATTCGCCGGGTCCGGTGCGCGCATGGTCGGCGACGGCGCGAAACGAAGTGGCGAAGCGGCAGCCGAGGCTTGCCGCCGTCGCATCGTCGATCGTATCGGGCAGGTGCACCAGATTGGTGTCGGCATAATCGATCGCCACATATTCGGCGAAGGAGCCCCAATGGGTGAAGCCCGGCTGAAACTGGTTCGGGCAGACCTGCTGGTTGCCGGAATGGCATTCGCTGCAATGGCCGCAGCCGGAAACGAAGGGCACCGTCACCCGGTCGCCGACCTTGAAGCGCATCACGCCGCGCCCGGTGGCGACGACCCGCCCGGCAAGCTCGTGTCCCGGCACATGCGGCAGCCGGATATCGGGATCGTGCCCCATCCAGCCGTGCCAGTCGCTGCGGCAAAGGCCGCTGGCGCCGACGGAGATGACGACGCCATCCTCAGTCGGCGTCGGATCGGGCAGGGTGCGGATTTCGGGCGCCTGCTCGAAGGCTTCATAATACATGGCTTTCATCGGCGTTCTCCCTTGCTGCTGTCCGGCGATTTCTCCTCATGATCGCATGCGCCAGCCCGCCATTCCAACAAAGATTCGATCATTTTTGCTGATGCACCCATCGCTCAGGCCGCAGGTGTCGCGCACGAATATTGCGGCCGGACGCTGTGCTCCGGCATTTTCTTGCTTCCGTATTTCCGGCCGGGATTTGTCCTTGACCCGGCTTGCAAGCGAGGTTTTTGCTTTCCCAAATTCTGAAGGGAGAGCAGCAATGGCCGTCGATACATCACCGCGTTCAACCACCTGGACTCATGTCGACGGGGAGTGGCTCTCCGGCAACCCGCCGCTGATCGGGCCGACCTCGCATGCCATGTGGCTCGGCTCCACCGTCTTCGACGGCGCCCGCTGGTTCGACGGAATCGCGCCGGATCTCGACCTGCATTGCCAGCGCGTCAATCGCTCGGCGCTCGCCATGGGGCTGAAGCCGGTAAAATCGGCCGAGGAGATTGCCGCGCTTGCCTGGGAAGGCGTTGGCAGATTCGACGGCGCGACGGCGATCTACATCAAGCCGATGTATTGGGGCGAACATGGTTCGGCCGGCAGCATCGTCTCCGTCGATGCGGAATCGACCCGTTTCGCGCTCTGCCTGTTCGAGGCGCCGATGGGCGGTCATGCCGGCACCAGCCTCACCGTCTCGCCCTATCGCCGTCCGTCGCCGGAAACGGCAATGACCGAGGCGAAGACCGGCTCGCTCTATCCCAATAGCGGCCGCATGATCGCCGAGGCCCGCAGCCGCGGCTTCGACAATGCGCTGGTGCGCGACCTCAACGGCAACGTCGTCGAGACCGCCTCGTCGAACGTCTTCCTGGTGCGCGACGGCGTGGTGATGACGCCGGCTGCCAACCGCACCTTCCTCGCCGGCATCACCCGCGCCCGCGTCATCGGCCTGCTTCGCAAGGCCGGTTTCGACGTCGTCGAAGCAACCCTCTCCGTCGAGGATTTCCTCGCCGCCGACGAAATCTTCACCACCGGCAACTACTCCAAAGTCGTCGGCGTCACCCGCCTCGACGACCGCAACCTCCAGGAAGGCCCGGTCACCCGCAAGGCGCTGGAGCTCTACATGAACTGGGCCCACGGCAGAACCGAGAGCGAGGAGTGAGCCACGATCCCGCGCAGCGGGAGCAATCGATCCAGTGAATCGATTGCAGTGGCGAACGCCCGAAGCGCAAGCGCAGGGCCGGGGCGGGTCCGGCGCAGCGGGCGCAATCGATCCAGTGAATTTGCCGCTGCGAACGCCCGGAGCGCAAGCGCAGGGCTGGCGCGGTCGTTCCCCTTGGAGCCATCTGCAAAGCCACCAATGACAACTCCAATCCGATGGGGCGTCACCAGTACTCATCTCGCCTGTAGAAATTGCCGTAGAGGTGCGTCAGCACCGGATTGGATGCCAGTTTTTCTTCATCGCTGTCGCTATGAACATGTTTGTGTGGATCGCCTTCGCTGTAAATGAGAGCGACGAAATGATTGAGACCCACGCCTGCGATTCCCGTCGAAACGTCGCGCGCCTCGATGATGGCAAACTTTGGACTGTTCTGTGAAGAACCACTCGTGGCTGCGGCGGCTTCGAAACTCGATTTATTCAAAATGGCGTACCATAGCCAAGGATCGAATAGTGGCACGGTGACGATCGTCCCAAAGCAAACCGGAACAATGATGATGGCGATGAAGCTACTCGCCATCCCACGGAAACGACGATCATATTGGGCAGCAATGGCGCTGACAAACCAAACGAGCAGTATGCCCACGATCAAAAGAGCGAGTAGCAGACCTCCCAACAGATCAAAGAGTCCTCGCAGCCCACTGGCAAAACCAAGCGGCCAAAAATCCAAGGCGCGATCGTAGGCGGCATAGGCGATTCCAAGAAAAGCGGCGATGACCATTCGCCGAACATTCCAAATGTCTATGTGCTCAACCGACACATTCACCTCGTTGTTTTTTAACGTCGAATGATGTCCGGCGAAGTCGAGGCATTTTGATGTCCGATCGGCATTGCTGCCGAGCTCCGCTGTGTTGAAATTACCCCTCAGATCATCCACTTCCGATGTTCCGCAAATCTCTCCGCTAAGAGATCGATAAACAGCCTGACCTTCGTCGGCAGATGGCTGCGGTTGGGGTAGACGGCGTTGATGGTGAATTCCACCGGCCGATAATCCGGCATGATCTTTATCAGCCGCCCTTCGGCAATGTCGTCGAACACCACGAAGCTCGGCGCCAGAAAGAGGCCTCGTTCGTTCAACGTCAGGAAGCGCAGCATCTCGGCATTGTTCGAGACGACATTGCCGCTGATCTTGACACTCTCCTGCCGGCCGTCGCCGTCCTCGAAGCGCCATTCGTCGCCATACGGGTAATAGGCATATTGCAGGCAATTGTGATCGGCGATGTCGGCCGGCTTCAGCGGGAGCGGATGGCTGTCGACATAGGCAGGCGAGCAGACCAGCATATGGCGCCACGGCGTCAGCTTGCGCGCGATGAGCGACGAATCCGGCGGCAGGGTGCGGATGACAAGGTCGTAGCCATCCTCGATCATGTCGACCATCCGCTCGCCGACGCTGAAATCGACTGAGATCGACGGATAGAGCTCCATATATTCGCTGAAGACGGGCAGCAGGAAACGCACGATGGAGCCGCTGGTATAGACTTTCAGCGTGCCGCGCGGCGTCGTGCTCAGCGCGCTCGCCGTCCGGTCCGCTTCATCGAGTTCGGCGAGAATCTGCGACGACCGCTCATAATAATATTTGCCGGTTTCGGTGAGGCTGACCTTGCGCGTCGTGCGGTTGAGCAGCCGCACGCCGAGCCGCTCCTCCAGCGATTGCACATGATTGCCGACCATGGTGACGGACATGTTCAGCCGGCGCGCGGCCGCGGAAAAACCGCCGCATTCCACGACGCGGCCAAAAACTGCAAGGCTTGTCAGCCGATCCATATTGCCCTCGGATTATCCGCTGAGAGTTGATGATCCTTCCTGATTTAAGCAGATTATCAAAGTGAATGGCAGAGCGCATTTTCCTTCGCATTGAACAGGCCTCGCCTAAGCAGGGCGACAGACGAAGGAAAAGGACGATGGTCGAGCTACCCCGCAAGCAGGTTTTCGAAAGTGCTGGAGAGGCCGAGCGCATCTTGGCCGAGGAGGCCGCCAGGGCGCCCGCCGCCGAGGCACCCGCAACACCCATGACCGGAACCCCGGTCGCGCAAGCGCCTGAAAAGACCGGCCGCCGGATGCTCAAGCGTGCGGTCATCGCCGCAGCACTGCTTGCCGGCGCCGCGTTCGCGGGCGATTTCGGCTATCGCTACTGGACGGTCGGCCGTTTCATCGAATCCACCGACGACGCCTATGTGAAGGCCGACTACACCACTGTCGCGCCAAAAGTTGCCGGCTATATCAAGCAGGTTCTCGTCAACGACAACGACGTGGTCAAATCAGGCCAGGTTCTCGCCCGCATCGACGACCGCGATTTCCAGGCAGCGCTTTCGCAGGCGAGAGCCGACGTCAAGGCAGCCGAGGCCGCCATCACCAACATCGACGCCCAGATTGCCTTGCAGCAGTCGGTCATCGAACAAGCCAAGGCCACGATCGACGCTTCGCAGGCCTCGCTGGACTTTGCCGTTTCCGATGCGGCCCGCTCCGCCCGCCTGATCACCAACGGCGCCGGCACCCAGTCGCGCGCCGAACAGACCCAGTCGGCACGCGACCAGGCCGCTGCCGCCGTCGAACGCGACCGGGCAGCGCTCGTCGCGGCAGAGAACAAGGTGCCGGTGCTCCGGACTGAGCGGGAACAGGCGGCGGCCCAGCGCGATCGGGCTGCGGCCGCCGCGCACCAGGCCGAACTCAACCTCTCCTGCACGGATATCGTCGCCGCCATCGACGGCACGGTCGGCGCCCGCTCGATCCGCGTCGGCCAATATGTCACCTCGGGCACCCAGCTGATGGCTGTTGTGCCGCTGCATGCGGTCTATGTCGTCGCCAATTTCAAGGAAACGCAGCTGACCTATGTCCGTCCCGGGCAATCGGTCGAGATCAATGTCGACAGTTTTCCCGATATCGCCATCAAGGGTCATGTCGACAGCGTTTCGCCGGCAAGCGGTCTGGAATTCTCGCTGCTGCCGCCGGACAATGCCACCGGCAACTTCACCAAGATCGTCCAGCGTATCCCCGTCAAGATCGTCATCGACGACGAGGCTTTGAGCGGGCTGCTGCGCTCGGGCATGTCGGTCGAGCCCGAAGTCGATACCAAGGCTGTCCAGAGCGAGGCTTCTCAGGCCTCTGGAGAAGCCGAGGAGGAATTATCCAGCCACGCTGGATGATCCTTCTCCTCCCGAAATATCGCCGAACCCATCGTCGGAAAGTTTCCGCAACAGCCGGAAGGAGATAGGTCATGGCCACGCTTCAGATCGCCGCAAACGGCAGTTCGCTTGCGCGCCCCGCCGCGGCAGCGCCTGCCCAACCCGCAACAATGAGCCCGCTTCGCATGTGGTCGGCCGTGGTCGGCTCCACGCTCGGCGCCTTCATGGCGGTCCTCAACATCCAGATCGTCAATGCCTCGCTTGCCGATATCCAGGGCGCCATCGGCGCCGGCACGGATGACGGCGGCTGGATCTCGACCTCCTATCTGATTGCCGAAATCGTCGTCATTCCGCTCAGCGGCTGGCTGGCGCGGGTCTTTTCGCTGCGCAACTATCTGCTGGCCAACGCCATCCTCTTCCTGATCTTCTCCGTTGCCTGCGCCTTCGCGGCCAATCTGCAGCAGATGATCGTCCTGCGCGCCATTCAGGGTTTTGCCGGCGGCGTGCTGATTCCGATGGCCTTCACCATCATCATCACGCTGTTGCCCAAGGCCAAGCAGCCGATCGGCCTTGCCCTCTTTGCCTTGTCGGCTACCTTCGCACCGGCCATCGGCCCGACGATCGGCGGGTACCTCACCGAGAACTGGGGCTGGGAATATATCTTCTACGTCAATCTGGTGCCCGGCGCGCTGATGGTCGGCCTGCTCTGGGCCTCGCTCGATCGGACGCCGATGAACCTGAAACTGCTCGCCAAGGGTGACTGGCCGGGTATCGTCACCATGGCGATCGGCCTGGCCGCTTTGCAGACCGTGCTGGAAGAGGGCAACAAGGAAGACTGGTTCGGCTCCGATTTCATCCTGCGCCTGTCGATTATATCAGCCGTCTCGCTGACCCTGTTCATCGTCATCGAGCTGAGAGCGGCTCATCCGCTCTTGAACCTCCGTCTGCTGCTCCGCCGTAATTTCGGCTTCGGCATCGTCGCCAACTTCCTGCTCGGCATCGCGCTTTACGGTTCGGTCTTCGTGCTGCCGATCTATCTCACCCGCATCCAGGGCTATAATTCCGAGCAGATCGGCATGGTTCTCGCCTGGACCGGCATACCGCAGCTGCTGCTCATCCCGCTGGTGCCGCGCCTGATGAAGCGTTTCGATGTGCGGCTGCTGATTATCATCGGCTTCGCCCTCTTTGCCGCCTCGAATTTCATGAACGTGCACATGACCGGCGATTATGCCAGCGACCAGCTCTTCTGGCCGAACATCGTCCGCGCCATCGGCCAGGCGCTGGTCTTCACGCCGCTCTCAGCGATCGCCACCGCAGGCATCGAGCCGGAGAATGCCGGTTCGGCGTCGGCGCTGTTCAATATGATGCGGAATCTCGGCGGCGCGGTCGGCATCGCCTTGCTGCAGACCTTCCTGTCGAAGCGCGAGCAGTACCATTCGAACGTCCTCACCCACTCGGTCTCGGTTTTCGAGGAGGCCACCCGCGATCGTATCGCTCGGCTGACCGCCTACTTCATGAGCCATGGCGTCAGCGACCAGGCGCTCGCCAGCCATAAGGCCGTGGTGGCCATCGCGCTCAAGATACGCAAGCAGGCCAATATCATGGCCTTCAGCGATGCCTTCTTCCTGCTCGGCGTTGCGCTCGTCATCGCCTTGCTTGCGATCCTGCTACTGAAGAAACCCGGTCAACTCTCGGGCGGCGGCGGCCATTAGCGCCACCTGGTCAAGGAGAAGAAGCCATGACAACCGCAATCCATGCTCCAGCCGCCGAACGGCAGACCAATCCCGTCGGCACCGGCGCGCTGCTTGCCATCATCGAATGGCTCTCCGGCGATGAATGCCACGCGCTCGACGAAGCAGGCCTCGTTTCCGGCCTCGGCCGCAGGCTTCAGGCGCTCGGCCTGCCGGTGGACCGGCTGACCCTGCATCTGATGACGCTGCATCCCGAGCTCGTCGGCCGCACCATTGCCTGGGCGCCGGGCGAGCCGGTCGAGATCCACGATCGCGAACATGGCGCGCGGGTCGCGATATCAAACACGCCGCTGCGCAAGGTCATGGAAACCCGGGAACCGCTCGTCGTTGGCCCCGGCGAAAGCGTGCACGGCCGCTGGCAGCATATCGACGTTTTCGCCGATCGCGGTCTGATGCAGCTTGTCATCGCGCCGCTCTGCAATATCGATGGGCCGGTCGGCGCCGCCGTCTTCGGCACGAGGCGGCCGGCCGGCTTCACAGCCTCCGAACGTCAGGTGATCGAGCGCATTCTGCCGGCGCTGCGCAACACCAGCGAGCTGCGCATTCTTCGCCAGGTCGAGCTCAGCCTGCTCGACACCTATGTCGGCCCGCTGACCGCAAGCCGGATCTTGGCCGGCCGCATCCGCCAGGGCGAAATCGAATCGATGGAGGCCGCCCTGCTGCTCTGCGATTTGCGCGGCTTTACCGAGCTGTCGAATAAACTCCCCGGCGGCACCGTGCTCGGGCTTCTCAACGCCTATTTCGATCGGGTCGTCCCAGCCATTACCCGGGAAGGCGGCGAAGTGCTGAAATTCATGGGCGACGCCGTGCTTGCCTTCTTTCCCGGCTACGCTGCGGCCCATGCCTGCGGCGCTGCCCTGGCATCGGCCCGCGCCATCCTCGATGAGATCGACCGTTTCCAGTACGACGGCATCGGCGTGAAGGCCGGCATCGCCCTGCATTACGGCGAGGTCAGCTACGGCAATATCGGCTCCGGCCGCCGCCTCGACTTCACCCTGATCGGCCGCGACGTCAACCTGGTCAGCCGCATCCAGACTGCCTGCAGTGAATTGGGCGAGGCCTTGCTGATGTCTGAGCCATTCCGAGAGAAAGCCGGGGCAGGGGATGTGATGTCGGTCGGGGCACAGGGGCTGAAGGGCTTTGCCGAGCCAGTGGAGTTGTTTACGCTTGTACGGTAGGTGTGCGGCAGCCGGCGAAACCAGTCTATCCGTCTTTGACCTGTTCGAGCCTCGCCGCCCACTTGCATAAAACGCATGGCAGGTCTGCCGGAAACGGCTTCGTCTTCCCCCATCTTTTCACCATAGTGGCGCCGGAATTCCGTAAGCCGGGAGGAGGAGCTTAATGACTGTGCTGTTCGACGAACAAGCCGATATCATCCGCGAACTGGGTGTCGCCACCGAGATCGATCCGGAGCGGGAGATCCAACGGCGAACCGCTTTCCTCAAGGATTATCTCGTCGGCTCGGGCATGCGCGGCTACGTCCTCGGCATCAGCGGCGGCGTCGATTCGCTGACGGCGGCTTTGCTGGCTCAGAAGGCGGTGCGCGAGCTGCGTGATGGCGGCCATGCGGCCGAATTCATCGCTGTACGCCTTCCCTACGGCGTCCAGGCGGATGAGGCCGATGCGGTGAAGGCGCTTGCAACGATCGACCCTGATCGCTCGATGGTGGTCAACATCAAGGCGGCGGCGGATGCGATGCTGGCCGCCGCTCAAGATGGCGGCCTTGCCTTTGCCGATGCCGGCCGGCAGGATTTCATCCTCGGCAATATCAAGGCCCGCCAGCGCATGATCGCCCAGTTCGCTTTGGCCGGCGCGCTCGGCGGCCTCGTCATCGGCACTGATCATGCGGCCGAAGCGGTCATGGGTTTCTTCACCAAATTCGGTGATGGCGCCGCCGACATCCTGCCGCTCGCCGGCCTCAACAAACGCCGCGTCCGCCTGCTGGCAAAGCGGCTCGGCGCGCCCGACGAGCTGATCTTCAAGGTGCCGACCGCCGATCTCGAAGACCAGCGGCCGCTGCGTCCCGACGAGGAGGCATATGGTGTCAGCTACGACGAGATCGATGATTTCCTCGAAGGCAAGCCGGTCGGCGAGATCGCCCGCCGCCGGATCCTTGCCGCCTATCGGGCAACCGCCCATAAGCGCGCTTTGCCGGTGGCCGTCAACGCGCTCTGAGGGACGCGCTCAGGGCTGTACCGGCGAACCCGTCCAATCCGACGAGGCGAGATAGGCATTCGGCGCGAAAAAGACGCCATCGACATCGAAGGCCTGGAGATCTTCGGCCCGCAGTGCTTCGCGCACCTTCGGGCGGGCCGCCACACGGGCCATGAAACCGTGCAGCGCCGGCCATTGCTTGAGATCGATCTGCGTCCAGGGGGACCAGTTCAGGCAGACGAAGAGATAGGCGTCCGCCACGGTAAAGGCCTCGCCGGTCAGATAGGGTCCGGCAAGACGGCCGCTCAGCCAGGATAGCCGCTTTGCGACCTGGGCGCGGATCCGCTCATGCACGCCGGCATAGGCAGGGTCGAACAGCAGCACCATCGGCTTGTGCAGCTCGGCGGATATGAAATTCAGATAGGATTGCACCTCGTTGCGTCTGAGGTTGCCGACCTCGGGCAGCATCGCCGCACCTTGCGGCACGCTGTCGGCGAGGAACTGTGCGATCGCCGGTCCCTCGGTCAGCACCTTGCCATCGTCGAGCATCAGCGCCGGCACATAGCCGTTGCCGTTGATGGCGAGATAGTCCTTGCCGTCGCTCGTCCGGTGGGTTTCCCTGTTGACCTCGACAAGCTCGATATCGAGCCCCAGCTCCCGGCAGACGATATGCGGTGAAAGCGAGCAGGCCGCGGCGTTCATATAGAGTTTCATGGCAATTTCCTCTCTCATGCAGGCGGTCGAGGCCGCCCGTTCGATATCATTGAACATCTGTACTGTTTCGCATAAAATAGCCTTCGTCAAGAATTTAATGCGAAACGGTACAAATATGAAGGATGAGAAGAAGCGCGGCCGCCCGAGGGCTTTCGACGCCAAGGCAGCGCTCGGCAAGGCGCGGGACGTCTTCTGGGACCGGGGCTTTGCCGCCGCCTCGCTCGATAATCTGAGTGCTGCGACCAACCTCAACCGCCCGAGCCTCTACGGCGCCTTCGGCGACAAGGAGGATCTCTATCTCGATACTTTGGAGGCTTATCGCCGAGACGGCATGGATACGCTTGCCCAAGCGCTCGACCCGTCGCTGCCGCTGCGCCACAATCTCGCCCGGGTCTATGAAAGCGCGCTGGCGATCTATCTTCACGGTGCAACGGCCGCCCGCGGTTGTCTGCTGATCGGCACGGCGACGGCCGAGGCGGTCGAGCGTGAACGGGTCCGCGAGGTGCTCGGCCGCAGCCTCAGCGATTTCGACGGTGAGATCGAAAAGCGCATGCGCCTTGCCGTCGAACGCGGCGAGCTTCCCGGGAGCGCCGATCCGCAGATGCTGGCAAGGCTCGCCTCCGCCGTCATGCATTCGCTCGCCGTGCGCGCCCGCGCCGGCGATAGCCGCGAGACGCTGGAGGCGATCGCCCGCTCAGGCGTCGAACTGATCTGCGGCAGCGCGCGAAGCTGATCCCGCTCCAGTCTCAGTTGTTTTAGGCCGCACTATCCAGGCATAGGCGCCGCCGGCGAGAAGCAGCACCGAGGTGCCGAGGAAAACCGCCCGCATGCCGACATGGCCGCCGACAAAGCCGCCGAGGATGGGACCGGCCACCTGGCCGACATATTGCGAGGACACGGACAGGCCGAGAATGCTCCCGGCCGCACTGTCCGGAACGCTGTGGCGGATGACGGCGGCGATGCAGGGCAGGAGCCCGCCGAGCGCGGCCCCCATCAGGAAGCGCAGGACGATCAGCTGCCAGGAACCGGTGACGAATGCCTGCGGAATCAGCAGCAGCCCGGCGACGGCGAGCGCGCCCGATATGACCGGCCAGTGGCCGATCCTGTCGGCGAGCCTGCCGAGCCGGGAGGCCGAAAGAATGCTGCCGAGCGCGGCGGCCGACATGACGAGACCCGAGATCTTTGTCACTTCAGTGGCATCAGGCACGATCTGCGCGACATAGACGGTGATGATCGGTTCGATCGACATATTGGCAAACATCAACAGCATGCCGGTCGCCAGCATGGCAACGACTGGGCCTTTATCGGGAATGGATTTCCAGCCGCCGCTTGCCTTGGCCGCCTGTTTACGGGCCGGCGACTTCTCCTCCTTGATCAGCAGGGCGGTGGCGAGAAAGGCGAGGAAGATCATCGCTCCGGCAGCGAGAAACGTGCCGCGGATGCCGATGACAGGCGGCAGCACCCCGCCGATCAGCGGCCCGACGAGATTGCCGGCCATGATGCCGCAAGAAAGCACGCCGAGCGCCCAGGCCGAACGCTCCTTCGGCGTCTGCGTCGCCACCAGCACCATCGAGCCGGAGGAGTAGCCCCCGGCGAGCCCGACGAAGAGGCGCAGCGCCACCAGCTGCCAGACACTGCCGGCCATGCCCATCAGTGAAATCGCCACCGTCATGCCGAGGCTGGCGCGCACCAGCATCAGCTTGCGGCCGTAAATATCGCCGAGCCGCCCCCAGAGCGGCGCAACGAGCGCGGCGGCCAGGAAGGTGGCGCCATAGGCAATGCCCGACCATTGCACGACCGCCGCATGGTCGGCCACGCCGAGCTCCTCGACATAGAGCGGCAGGAAAGGCAGCAGCAGCGTCATCGCCACGATGGTGGTGAAGGATCCGATCAGCGAGACGGTGAGGTTGCGCTTCCAGTGGATCGAGCCTGCCTTGACGCTCACCGCGTCCAATTGCGTATCGGTCATTCCCTGCCTCGACTTCGATCACGGGGCGCGATTGCGCCGAAACTGGATCATTTGAGGTAAATGTGCTAGAGGTACTGATTGCGTGATGCAATCGGTTAATCGGAGGATATGCCATGAACGATATGCGCACGAGGCAGCAGACCGTCCGTGATCTCTACGCCGCCTATCTGGATGACCGCAAGGATATTGTCGGCGCCATGCTGACCGAGGATTTCACCTTCTCCAGTCCGCGTGACGACCATATCGACCGGGCTGCGTATTTCGAGCGCTGCTGGCCGAAGCAGCCGTTGTTCCGCCGTATCGACATCGAGTTCCTGGCTATCGACGGGAATGAGGCCGCTGTTCGCTACCGCGCCGAAAAACTGGACGGCGCAAGCTTCGGCAACATGGAGAGCCTTCGCTTCCGCGGCGGCAAGATCGCCTCGGTCGAGGTTTATTTCGGACGGGATCTGTAGTTAGAAAATTCGTAGTGCCGACGTCGTGATGATGACCATCGAGACCGCTACCATCAGCGGCCGCACCGGCAGCCGCTTGACCAGGATGGCGCCGAAAGGAGCGGCGATGACGCCGCCGATGATCAGGCCGATCGCCGAATTGAGCTCCGACCAGCCGAGCGTCAGGATGAAGGTCAGCGAAATCGTCAGCGTTACCGCAAATTCGGTGAAGTTGGTCGAGCCGATCACCCGCTTGAGATCATGGCCGCGCCCGATCAGCGTGCTGGTGACGACGGGTCCCCATCCGCCGCCGCCGATCGCATCGAGCATGCCGCCGCAAAACCCGACAGGCGGCACCGCCCAGTCGCGCACTTCACGCCTGGATGGCGGGCGAAAGGCCTTGTAGAGAATCAGCAGGCCGATCGCGAGCAGATAGGCTGACACGAAGGGCGCGATCACCTTGCCGTCGATATTGGCGAGCAGATAGGCGCCGATCGCCCCGCCGATCATGCCGGCAGGCGCCAGCCGCGCCACCAGCCGCCAGTCGACATTGCGATGATAGGCATGTGAAATGCCGGATGCCGCCGTCGTGAACATTTCCGTCACATGCGTCATGGCGCTGGCATTGGCCGCCGGCACTCCGAAGGCCAGCAGGCTCGTGGTCGACAGCACGCCGAAAGCCATGCCGAGCGCGCCGTCGACGATCTGCGCGCAGAAGCCGACGGCGATGAAGAAGAAGATATCCGATGTCATACTGTCCCCTCAGACGAACGATAGCACCAGAATCCGCGATGCGTGAGAAGCTTGTGACCTTTAGGCCGAAAGTCCGCGCTGCTTCAGCCGAACGATCTTGAAAAACCCGTTTGGAAAGACCGGAAGAATATCGGTCGCGGAAAAATCGCCGCGGCGGTCGGCCCAGGCGAGAATGCGGTGGATGCGGAAGGCGGAGGACCAGCCGATGTGGCGCACCAGCGGCGCCACCGCCGCCTCGATTGCCCCCTGCAGGCCGGCGCCGTCGCCGAGCTTGCTGGCCAGGATGATCTCGCCGCCCGGCCGCAGCACCCGGGCGCATTCGTCCAGCGCCCGCTCCGGCTCGGGAATCAGCGTGATGACGAAGGGCAGGCAGACCGCGTCGAAAGACTGGTCGGCAAAGTTCAGCGCATGCGCATCCATCACCTCGAGCGCCTGCACATGCTCCAGCTTCTCGCGCTGCACCTTCGCGCGCGCCCGTGCGATCATATGTTGCGAAATGTCGATGCCGGTCACCCGGCAGCGGCCGGGATAATGTCCGAGCGTCAGGCCGGTGCCGACGCCGATTTCCAGAATATCAGTGCCGGCCGCAGCGGCAAGCGCGGCAAGTTTGCGATGGCCGTCGCGCAGGATGCCGCGATAGACCCGATCATAGACGGGTGCCCAGCGCTGATAGATTTTCTGCTGATCTTCCGCCCGGTTGCGAAGCTCCGACATGCCATTATCTCCCCTGCGCCGCCCCGAAAACCGGAAACGATTTTCGGGAAGAATCATGCATCTATCGCAAACATAGAGCGCCTCAGCGCCTCTCACAGGCGCGCGGCGCTCTAAAAACCCAGAACTTCAACTCCTAAGGGTGGGCTTGGGTTCCGCCAGCCTATTTCGCCGGCGCGAGTCCGAGCGTCTTCGCGTCCATCTCGCTGCCGATTTCAACGGTTTTTGTCTGCTTGTCGTAAACGCAGATCTGCGCGACGAACTCCTTGGCGCCCTTCGGTTTTCCGGTCACAACGGCCAGACCATAACGCGAGGTGCCGAAGGGATCGACGGCGGCAGCCGGCTTCTCGAGCGCCACCGCCGCCTGCCTGCATTTGGCGTCCACATCCGCCGCCAGCTGTTTCCAGGCCTCCTCGGAAGAGGCCTGCGCCGCGGCCGCCGGGCAAAGAAACGCCGCTGCGCATAGAAGCTGGATTATATTCCTGTTCATCTCGAATCTCCGTTGATCTCAGTGGCCGGCGGAACGGTTTTCGGCGCCGCTATCCCGCGGAATTTTCTCATGCGATTCCAGCGCGGCAACTGAGGCAAATTTTCCTTCGGCGGATCGTTTTTTGATATTTCGCCGGTTGCCTCTCCCCCGTTCCCCTCCTATGTTCCGCCTCACCTGCCGATGACGCAATCTATTGCCAAGAGGAGATCTGACATGGCTTTCGAATTGCCTGAACTTCCCTATGATTACGAAGCCCTTGCCCCCTTCATGTCGAAGGAAACGCTGGAGTTTCACCACGACAAGCACCACAAGGCCTATGTCGACAACGGCAACAAGCTCGCCGCCGAAGCCGGCCTTTCGGATCTGTCGCTCGAAGACGTCGTGAAGAAGTCCTTCGGCACCAATGCCGGTCTCTTCAACAACGCCGCGCAGCACTACAACCACGTCCATTTCTGGAAGTGGATGAAAAAGGGCGGCGGCGGCAACAAGCTGCCGGGCAAGCTGGAAGCGGCTTTCGCCTCCGATCTCGGCGGCTACGACAAGTTCAAGGCCGATTTCGCCAATGCCGGCGCCACCCAGTTCGGCTCCGGCTGGGCCTGGGTTTCCGTCAAGAACGGCAAGCTCGAAATCTCCAAGACCCCGAACGGTGAGAACCCGCTCGTCCACGGCGCCACCCCGATCCTCGGCGTCGACGTCTGGGAACACTCCTATTACATCGACTATCGCAACGCCCGCCCGAAATACCTTGAAGCCTTCATCGATAGCCTGATCAACTGGGACTACGTCCTGGAACGCTACGAAGAAGCCACGAAGTAAGCGGTGCGAGGCTGCCGCAATTGGCGGCGATCTCTCAGCTAACTTGATTTGCACCCGGCGTTCCCCGAACGCCGGGTGTTTGTTTTCACATCCCGGCGTCACATTCCTGTCACCGGCCGATCCTAACCACGCCTCATGTCCATGTCTGCTCATCCTGTCTTCCGCTTCGGTATCATTGCCGATCCGCAATATGCGGCCATTCCTCCGCATGCGGCCATGGACCGCTACTATGCCAACAGCCTCGCCAAGGTCGCCGAGGCGATCGAGGTCTTCAACGGCTGGGAGTTGAGCTTCGTCATGACGCTCGGCGATGTCATCGACCGCAGCTTCCAGAGCTTCGACGATATCCTGCCGGTCTATGAGAGGCTCCGGCACGAGGCGCTCTTCCTGCTCGGCAATCACGATTTTTCCGTCTCCGCGGGGCATCTGTCCGAAGTTGCCGCACGTCTCGGCATGCCGTCGCCCTATTACAGCTTTTCCCGCCACGGCTGGCGCTTCATCGTGCTCGACGGCAACGAGGTCAGCACCTTCGCCCCGCCCGAAGGCCATCCGCACCGCGCCCTTGCCGCGCAAATGCTGGCCGCGCTGGAGGCGAAGGGCGCCAGGAATGCGCATCGGTGGAATGCTGCGCTGAGCGACGCGCAGTTCGCCTGGCTTGGCGATCAAATCGCCGAGGCGGCTGCGGCCGGTGAAAAGGTGATCGTCATGAATCACTATCCCGTGCATCCGCCGAGTGAGCACGGCATGTGGGACAGCGAGCGCATCGTCGCGTTGCTCGCCTCGCACGGCAATGTCGTCGCCTATCTCAACGGCCACGACCACGTCGGCAATTACGGCAAGGCCGGCGGCTGCCACTTCGTCAATTTCAAGGGCGTGGTCGACACCGAGAGCGAAAACGCCTTCGCCATCGTCGAGGTCCATACAGACCACATCGATATCCGCGGTTTCGGCCGGGAAGAGAGCCGGACGCTGGTTTATTAGGCTGGGAGAGACTGCCGATAAAGGTCGGCCAACTCCCCCTTATCTCATGCCGGGCTTTACCGGCTCTATAACAGAAATTGACCGAGATATGCGGAGTGCCTCCGCGAAGAAGCGCCCAACCCGCCAAGGGTGAGTTCGGCGGAACGCACCCCCATTCTCCGTCATCCTCGGCCTTGAGCCGAGGATCCATGCCCGCTGCTGATAGAGGTCGGCGTGGATCCTCGGGTCAAGCCCGAGGATGACGGAGGAGGGGGCAGATGTCGGCGGTCCTTTGGCTGCGTCGAGGATGCGCCAGACAAGAAATGCGCCTTCCCGGGCCGCATAGCGCTGACTTCTTGCTCGTGCCTCAAGCGTTGCCAGACCTGTTCGCACAAACGCCCAATATCACCCCGCCACAGCCTTCTCCGCCCACCCACTCGTCCACAGCTCCCGCAGCCGGTCGCCGTCGCCCTTGAAGAAAGCCTCGGCGGCCGTGCAGCGCTCCACCCGGTCGCTGCGGAAATTGCGGATCGCCCGGCGCAACTCGCACCAGGCGACGATATTGGCGGTCTGCGAATAGTAGATCAGCGCGATCGGCTGGATCGTCCGCTCGCTCGCGCGGCCGAGTTCGTCGCGATAGCCGAGCATCAGCTTGCGTTCGTCGCGGATCGCCCGGCGCACGATTGCAAGGTCGAAACCGGCCGGCTGCGCGGTCGAGCCCCAGGCATAAAGCGCCTTGGTGTCCATTGCCTGTCGCAGCGGCGGCGGCACGGCGCCTGAAATCTTCCGGTTGACCCGGCGCGCGGCCTGCTTGAGTTCTTCGTCGGCGGTGCGTTCGAGCAACGCCAGCGACAGCACGATCGCCTCCATCTCCTCGATCGAAAACATCAGCGGCGGCAGGTCGAATCCCGGCCGCATGATATAGCCGATGCCGCGCCCGCCCTCGATCGGCACGCGCATCGCCTGGAGCGCGGCGATATCGCGATAGATCGAGCGCACCGTCACTTCGAGCGTCTCGGCCATAGTAGCCGCGGTCATCGGCTTTCTGGCGAGCCGCAGGATCTGAATGATCTCGAAAAGCCGTGAGGCCTTGCGCATTTTGCTTCTCCCATCCCGCACGCTCCTGACAATACACTGTCAGTTGGGTTTGCGTATAGAGCCGCCTATCGGATTGAAAACTATCAGGGTCTTTCGAAACGGCCCCCGAGGCAAAAAGGCGTCAACTGACATGAATTACCACGAAAACCTCTGGCTCTTCTTCACCCTTCTCTTCGGCATCATCATCGTGCCGGGCATGGACATGCTTTTCGTGCTCGCCAATGCGCTGACCGGCGGTATCCGCCGGGGACTGGCGGCAACCGGCGGCATCATGGCCGGCGGCGCCGTGCATTCGGCCTATGGCGCGGCCGGCGTCGGTGTGCTTGTCACCATGCTGCCGCAGCTTTTCAACGTGCTGCTCTTTGCCGGCGTCGCCTATATGATCTGGATCGGCATTTCGCTGATGCGCAGCTCGATCACCGTCGAGGCGGTCGGGCCGGCAACAGCGCACTCCGGCTGGCGCGCCTTCCGCCAAGGCGCCGTCACCTGTCTGATCAATCCCAAGGCCTATATCTTCATGTTCGCCGTCTATCCGCAGTTCCTGAGGCCGGAATTTGGCCCGGTCTGGAAGCAGGGCCTGATCATGGGCGCCATGACTGTTGCCACCCAGTTCGCCATTTACGGCACGCTGGCGATGACCGCCGGCCGCAGCCGCGATCTTCTCGTCGCCAATCCCGATGCCACGGCCTTTGTCGGCCGCTGCGCCGGGCTGCTCCTGATCGCAGTCTCCGCGCTCAGCCTCTGGCAGGGGTGGAAAAGCGCCTGAGCCGGCTGTCCTGATCGTCGTCACTGATATTGGAAAGCAAACTTCGCTCACGAACGCCTCCACGGCGGCCACGGCCGGGACTCGCGGCTCGGATCAGCCGCGAGTCCCGTTGTTGTCACTGCCAGGTCATCTCGCCCTTGGCGACTTTCGCCCCAAGTTCCAGCGAAATTGGCATGGCGGCGTCGGGATAGAGCTTTTTCATAGCTGCGATCAATGCCTTGGAGTCTGCGGCCTTGGCCACCTCAGCGTCAAAGGCGATCAGGTAATCGCGCGTGTAGCTGACGCCGGAAGCATCCATCGGCCAGCTGGGAGTGCCGTGACCCGGTACGACGATCTTGGGCTTGCGGGCGAGGATGGCGTCAAGCGCCGCCACCCAGGCTTTTCGTTCTTCGACGGTCGGGAGATCGGCGACCCAGGGATACATGCCGCCGAAGACAGGCACGCCGCCGAACACGGCGCTGAGCGATGGAACCCAGATATAGCGACCGCGATCCTTCAGACCCGGCGCGGTGACGATCTCGAGCTTCTCGCCGTCGACCGTCAGCGTGTCAATGTCGCTTGCTTCCGGGAACACGAGCTCGGAGACCGCCTTCGGACCGTTGTCGCCGAGAACAGGCGACCAAGCCTTGATCTTGCCTTCGGCCTTCTCCCGCATCAGGTCGACGGTGTCGCGCGCTGCGAGAATGCGAGCATCCGAAAAGGCCTGGTGGACGGGCGCGAGGCCGAAGTAATAGTCGGGATCGTTGGTGGTGATGTAGATCGTGGTCAGGTGCTTGCCGCTGGCCTTGATGGCATCGGCGACGACCTTGCCGTCCGAATAGCTGAAGCTCGAGTCGATGAGGACGGCCTCCGTCTTGCCGGTCACAAGGACCGGCGCGCGCAGGAAGCCCGCCTCAGTCGTCCTGAACGCCGTCCATGACAGTGGAGACTTCTCCTGCGCCACGCCGGATGTGGCGAGCGGGATCATGATGGCCGCTGCTGCGGCGATCGTCTTGAGGGTGGTGCGCCTGGTGATCATCGTAGGTTTCCGAGGTTTTGGGATCAGTCTAATTCCGCCTTCGAGGCAGAGGGGACCTGCCGCAGCCGGCACCCGAACGGTGTCGACCACGCTGCGGCAAGGAATTCGGTCTGGGGAGATCGGATTAGTAGCCGACGGTGAACCGCTGCCTGACGTGGGCCGGGGCTTCGATCTCGTCAACCAGCGCAACGGCGAAGTCTTCGAAGGAAATGCTGCTGCCCTGTTCGTTCGTCAGCAGTTCGTCCTTGCCGAGGCGGAAGGTGCCGGTCCGTTCGCCGGGGCCGAATGCGGCCGAAGGGGACAGGAAGGTCCAGTCCAGGTCTTTTTCACCCTTGAGCTTGTTGAGGTAATCGACGCCGCCCTGCGCTTCGGATTTGTAGATCTCCGGAAATTTGGGCGTGTTCACGAGGAGAACACCCGGAGCGACTTCGAGGCTGCCCGCCCCGCCTACCACATAGTAGCGGCGAACGCCGGAGGCCTTGACTGCGCCAAGCAGCTTGTCCGGATCGCTGGCGGAGAAATGCACCGAGCTGATGACGGCGTCATGCCCCTCCAAGAGTTTTGCCAGAGCGTCAGGCGCCTCGATGTCGCCGGCGGCGGCGGTGACATCAGGCAGAGAGGCGACCTTGGCGGGGTCTCGGGCAATCGCAGTGACGCTATGGCCGCGAGCCGACAATTCGGACAGGATGCGGGAGCCGGCCTGACCGGAGGCTCCGATGAGAGCGATTTTCATGATGGTACTCCTGGTTGGGATTGATGTTTCAGGCGACGGCGCAGAGCTCGTCGAGTGCCGCGACGAGATGAGCCGGACCTTGATAGAGCGCCTCGCCGCTCAGCACGTGCGCATGGCCGTTGATGCGGGCGACGAGCTGCGGAACGCCGCGAATGCCGAGGATATTCATCCGACGCTGGGTCTCTTCCATCCGCTCCAGCGTGCGCTCGCTGAGAGCGGGGTCGTTCCGGAGCTTCTCGGCAAAGATCTCAGCGCTTAGTTCGACGCCATGCTCGGCAGCCACCTGAACGGCGACCGTCGCCACTTCCTGAACGTTGGAAGTGTCGCGTCCGTCGACATAACGCGCGATCTGGACGGCATGCAGGAAACGAGGCTCGAGGTGCGTGGCGTGCTCGCCAAGTGCGGTGAGCGCAAGCGTCGCGGGTCCCGAGTCGAAAACGCCGTTCGGCGCCAGCAGGACGTTCTGGTGGTACTCCTTGGAGAAGCGCTGTCCGGTGAGAACCTCAATCCTCTGGTCGTTGCGCCAGGCATGATCTGATATCGACGAGATTGGCCTTGCTCCGACGAAAAGGCCGGAGGGGAGCATCCTGAGGCGATCTGGAAATCTGTCGGCAAGACCAGCCAGCGCCGGGGCGCTTGCGTAACACCAGCCGCAAAAAGGGTCGAAGAAATATTGAAGTTCGATATCGGTGGTCACTGCGATCTCCCTGTGTTTGAGAGAGATATAATGTTGCGCGGATCAAAGATAAACGTCACTATGGTCGACAGAATGTTGCATAAATCGAGCGAATAGATGGATCGGATCATTGCCGCGAAAGTGCTGTTGAAGACTGTCGAGCGCGGCAGCGCTTCGGCTGCTGCCGAAGAACTGGGCATGTCCCGAGCGATGGCCTCGCGCTACATCGCGGCCATGGAAGACTGGTCGGGAACGCGGCTGCTCCACCGCACGACGCGACAGCTCAGTCTGACATCGGCGGGCGAACGCGTTCTCGACATGTGTCGGGACATCGTCCGTGTTGCCGACGCAGTGACGGAGGTCGCAACCCATGCGGAGACGCCGCACGGTCTTCTCAGGGTGACGGCGCCCGCCATCCTCGCCGAGGCGCAGCTCATTCCCCTTCTTTCCGATTTTGCCGAGCTCTATCCGCGCATCAAGGTCGACTTACAAATTTCCGATCGAGCGATCGATCTCGTGCAGGACCGCATCGATCTGGCGATAAGGATCGCCAACCGCCTGGATCCATCCTTGATCGCAAAGCGGCTCGGACAGTGCTCGTCGCTGCTCTATGCCTCGCCGCAGTATCTCGAGAAATACGGAATTCCGACAGGACCGGAGGATCTCGACCGCCACAGGTGCCTCACTTACACCCATCTTGGAGGTAGCGAATGGTCGCTGAGGAGTTCCGAATCTCAGATCGTTATTGCGGTAGAAGGAACCTTCCAGACCAATGACGCTGTCGCCCTGCGCCGGGCCGCTCTATCAGGTCTCGGCATCGCCATGCTGCCGCGTTTTGCCGCCGATCAGGAGGTTCAGGCCGGCAAGTTGATTGTCGTCCTGCCGGCATGGCAGCCGGCCACGCTTGGCATCCACGCCCTCTATGTTTCCCGTAAGCACCTGCCGATGGCCGCCCGAGTCCTCATCGACTTCCTGGCAACGAAGCTGGTGGATGTATAGGATTGCCCGGTTTGGGATAACGCGTACCGGTGGCGGCCTGTCTCGGACCGCCCGGGTATGTTCGCTGTTTATCACATTGTTTTTATGATGATCCGGCAAACGTGACTGTCTTGCGCCATAGATTTTGTCATGCTCCCGGTGCAGATTGGCCATCGGCCGCCTTGGCCTTCAGAAAATTGGAGAGGAACAAATGAATTGGAAAGCAGTAGCTGCCGCCGCAGCGATGGCAGGAATAGCCTTCGGTTCCGTGACCGCCGCCGACGGAACCCATGATTCGCGCATTGCGCTGATGAAGAAGATCGGCGGTTCGGCAGGCGCCATGGCCGCCATCGCCAAGGGCGAGAAGCCCTATGATGCCGAGACGGTAAAGACGGCGCTGACGACGATCGCAGCAACGGCCAAGGTTTTCCCCGATCAGTTCAAGCCGGGCAGCGATATGAACGACCCCGAGGTCAGCCCGAAGGTCTGGGAAAACATGGACGACTTCAAGGCGCGCGCCGCAAAGCTCTCCGCCGATGCCGAGACCGCGCTGGCGCAGCTTCCGGCCGATCCCGCCGCCGTCGGTGCCACGCTGAACACCCTCGGCGCCAATTGCGGCGGCTGTCACAAGGCCTATCGTATCAAAAAGGACTGATAGGCCGTCCACATCAATTCCAGCAAGGGCGATCCGTGCCCGCCTTGCCGGCGGCGCGGATCGCCTTATGTGGGATCGACCGGCGCGGGTTGTCGGCAAGAGGGGAGGCGGCACATGGTCCGCAGGTTCATCCGGTTACTGCTCTGTCTGATCGGCGTCGCGGTCCTCGGCGGCGGCGCTTTCTATCTCGTCACCGCGCCAGATCCGCTGCCGGAGAGCCATTGGGCCGGGCTCGGCGCGCCGGATCCGGCAAATGGTCAGATGGTGTTCTGGGCGGGCGGCTGCGTCAGCTGCCATTCGGCCCCCGGTTCCGAAGGCGATGCCCGGCTGACGCTTTCGGGCGGTCTGGCGCTGAAGAGCCCTTTCGGCACCTTCCACGTGCCGAACATCTCGCCCGATGAAAAGGCCGGCATCGGCGGCTGGACGCTCGCCCAGTTCGGCAACGCCATAAAGCGCGGCGTCGGCCCCGGCGGCGAACATCTCTACCCGTCCTTTCCCTATGGATCCTATAGCAGGATGAGCGACAAGGACGTCAACGATCTCTTCGCCTTCCTGAAAACGCTGCCGAAGAGCGCCAATGTCGCGCCCCCGCATGAGCTGCCGTTCCCCTACAATATCCGGCTGGCGCTCGGCGGCTGGAAATTCCTTTATTTCAACGATCAGCCGCGCGTCGCGCTTGCCAGCAGCGACGACAAGATCAAGCGCGGGCAATATCTCGTCGAAGGCCCCGGCCATTGCGGCGAATGCCACACGCCGCGCGATGCGCTTGGTGGCTTCCAGGCCGGTCAGTGGCTCGCCGGCGCCCCCAATCCGGAAGGCAAGGGCCGCATCCCGGATATCACCCCATCCTCCAAGAGCATCGGCAGCTGGAGCGAGGCCGATATCGCCAATTACCTCGAAACCGGTTTCACCCCGGATTTCGATAGCGTCGGCGGCTCGATGGTCGATGTCCAGCAGAATATCGCTCGCCTGCCGGCGGTCGACCGTGAAGCGATCGCCGCCTATCTCAAGGCCGTGCCGGGACGCTAGGACACGATGCTCAAGCGATCGACTGCATGTAGCGCATGCCGGTGACCGGCCGCGGCGTGAAATCCAGCTGTTCATAAAAGCGGTGCGCCAGCACGTTGCCGGTTGCGGCGCTGACCGAGAGGTAGCCGCAGCCGGCATTGCGCGCCGTCTCGCGGGCCCGGTCGACCAGCAGCTGGCCGGTGCCGTGGCCACGATGGCCGTCGCGGACGAAAAGATGGTGCAGGTCCATGCCGCGTTTTCCCTCCTGCGCCCTGTAGAGCGGCACGAGGATGGCGTAGCCGATCAGCCCTTCGCCGGTTTCGGCGACGAGTGCTGTGATCCAGGGCAGGGGGCCGAACAGGTCGCGCTCCAGCTGCTCCGGCGTCGACCCGGCTGCGTCGCCGTGATGGGCGGCGAGCAGGGCGATCATCTCGTTGAGTTCGGGCAGGTCGCGCGGCTTGGCGGTGCGGATCGTCACCACCGATGGCCGCATCAGTGAAATTTCGCTGTCTTCGATTTCGGTCATGGTCTTCGCGTCCTTTGATAGTCTGCCGTCAGGACGCTGCCGATACAACAAAGCCGCCTGACGGCGGCTTGTTGACAATATGATCTGTCGGCCGCCCTTTACAGGTACAGCCAAAAATACGAGCGGCTCTGGTGCGCGTTTTTGATCATGGCGCATCAATCGCTGCAAACGCGGCATTTGTCAATGGCGTTGGAGCGGGGCGCTCAAAACGTGACACGGCGGTTGATGTCAGCCGGCGCGCCTGATAGGATACCCCCCTATGTTATAGAGGGCTCATCATGTCCCATACCACACTGCAGAAGAAGAAGCTCATCGCCCGCATCAGCCGCCTGAAGGGGCAGATGGAGGCGGTCGAGCGGGCGCTCGAGGCCGAGCGCCCCTGCGGCGAGATCTTGCAACTGCTCGCATCGATCCGCGGCGCCTTGACCGGGCTGACCGGCGAGGTGCTGGACGATCATCTGCGCGAGCATGTGCTGAATGCCGTCGACGATGCGGCGAGGGCGGAAGCGGTAGAGGAAATATCCGAAGTGCTGAGAACCTATATTCGCTGAGTAGAGAAGGAACCTGGAATGAATGCCGGGACGGGAAGGGCCGAGATGAATGCCCTCGAACATGATCATATCTTCCTCGGCGCCGATCATGCGGTGAATGAGCGGCGCATCTGGCTGGTGATCGCGCTGACGGCGGTGATGATGGTGGCGGAAATTGTCGCCGGGACCGCCTACGGCTCCATGGCGCTGGTGGCCGATGGCTGGCACATGTCGACCCACGCCAGTGCGCTTTTGATTTCGGCGCTCGCCTACCTCTTCGCCCGCCGGCAGGCACGCAATCCGCGTTTCACCTTCGGCACCGGCAAGCTCGGCGATCTCGCCGGCTTCGCCAGCGCCATCATCCTCGCGCTGATCGCCCTGCTGATGGCCTGGGAAAGCTGGCTGCGCCTTGCAAATCCGGTGCCGATCGGTTTTGCCCAGGCGATCGCGGTCGCGGTGATCGGCCTTGCCGTCAATCTCGCCAGCGCCTGGCTGCTGGCCGGCGGCGGCCATCACGCACACGGACACGCGCATCATCATCACGATCCTGGCGATCACATCCATGAGCATGGTCATCATGCCCACGATCATCATGCAAAGTCCGGCGACAACAATATCCGCGCCGCCTATCTGCATGTCGTCGCCGATGCCATGACTTCCGTTCTCGCCATCGCGGCGCTGACGCTCGGCAGCCTTTATGGCTGGCTCTGGCTCGATCCGATCATGGGCATCGTCGGCGGCCTGGTGATCGCCAACTGGTCCTGGAGCCTGATGAAATCCTCGGGCGGCGTGCTTCTCGACGTCGTGCCCCAAGGTGAGACGCTGCCGGCCGAAATCCGCGAGGCAATCGAGACGGAGGAAGATCGGATCACCGATCTGCATGTCTGGCAGGTCGGACCCGGCCATCATGCGGCGATCGTCGCCGTCCTCACCTCCGAGCAGCGCGATCCGGCCTTCTACAAGGACAGGCTGTCGGCGCTTTCGGAATTGTCGCATGTGACGGTCGAGGTGACGCGCGCCGCGTGATTGCGGCGCGGAGGCGACATCACCGCAGCGGACAATTTTGCTTGCCGCGGCGGACGAGGATGTTGCCGCGCGGACGAGGATGTCGCCGCGCGGACGACTTCGTCGCCGCGGGGACGAGATGCCGCCGCAATCGCCCCTTAGCTCTGTCCTCCTCACCGTCGGAGGAATTTCATGGATCTCAGTCTTACCCGCCGCATGCTGATCGGCTCGGCTTTGTGCCTGCCTGCGCTCACGTTTCCCGCAAGGGCCGAGGAGAAGAGCGAGGAGGGCGACGACAATGTCGAGCGCCGCTTGGCCGAACTGGAAAAACGCACCGGCGGCCGCCTCGGCGTCTCGGTGCTCGACACCCAGACCAGCATCACCTTCGGCTATCGCGGCAGCGAGGCCTTTCCGATGTGCAGCACCTTCAAGGCGCTGGCCGCCGGCTTTGCGCTGGCCCGCGTCGACAAGGGCGATGAGAGCCTCGACCGGCGAGTGACCTACGGCAAGGAAAAGCTTGTCGACTATTCGCCGATCAGCGAAAAACACGCCGGCGCCGACGGCATGACGATCGCCGAACTCTGCGATGCGGCCGTGACGCTAAGCGACAATACCGCCGGCAACCTGCTGCTCGAAAGCTTCGGCGGGCCGGCCGGGCTGACCGACTGGCTGCGCTCGATCGGCGACGGCACAACGCGTCTCGACCGCACCGAGCCGACGCTGAACGAGGGCATAAAGGGCGATCCGCGCGATACGACGACACCGGATGCGATGTTGGATACGCTCGGCAACCTGACGCTCGGCTCGGTGCTTACCGAAGCCTCGTCGGACAAGCTGATCGCCTGGCTGGTGGCAAGCACAACTGGCAAAGAGCGGCTGAGGGCCGGCCTGCCGGCCGATTGGAAGATCGGCGACAAGACCGGCACCGGCCAGAACGGCTCGCTCGGCGACATCGCCGTCATCTGGCCCCCCAACCGCGGCCCGATCGTCGCCGCCGTCTACATCGCCGAAGCCACCGCGCCGGTGAAGGAGCTCAATCCGGTCTTTGCCGAGGTGGGGCGAATGATTGTGGAGATGGTGTGAGTTGATTGAAATGCGAAGGGCGTGAGCGACGGCTTGCCGGTGCGCTCGGGAGAGGGCTAGCCGGTTGCATACGGAATCAGGAATTGCTCCAGGCGGTCCCGCCTCCTGCCGATCGGGGTCCCTCCACCTCCGTCGTCCTCGGGCTTGACCCTGGGCTTGACCCGAGGACCCATGGCCGCAAGCACTCGTTGGCGTTCACAAGCACCTCCCCGGAAATAATATGAAAACCCCCGGGTAGCGTGCCTCCCCATCACGGCAGCGTATAAGCAATCACATAATCGCCCGGCTTGGTGCCGACCGAGCCGTGGCCGCCGGCGACCATGACGACATATTGTTTGTTGTCGTCGGTCGTATAGGTCATTGGCGTCGCCTGGCCGCCGGCCGGAAGCCGGGCGCGCCAGAGCTCCCGGCCGCTGGTCACATCATAGGCCCTGAGATAGTTGTCGACTGCGGCTCCGAGGAAGGCGACCCCGCCTTTGGTCAGCATCGGTCCGCCGATGCCGGGCACGCCGACCTTGAAGGGCAGGGGCAGCGGCGTCATGTCGTGCACGGTGCCGTTCTTGTGCATATAGGCGATCTTGCCGGTGCGCAGGTCGACGCCGGCGACATAGCCCCATGGCGGCGCCTGGCAGGGGATCTGCAGCGGCCCGAGGAAGGGACCCATGAAGACGCCGTAGGGCGCGCCGTCATTGCGGTTGAGCCCCTGTTCGCTGCCCTTCTCGTCCTGACCGCGCGGCGGAATATCGGCGGCCGGCACCAGGCGCGAGGTGAAGGCGAGATAGGTCGGCATGCCGAACATGATCTGCCGTTCCGGATCCACCGCGACGCTGCCCCAGTTGAAGGTGCCGAAATTGCCGGGATAGACGATCGTACCTTCGAGCGAGGGCGGCGTATAACGGCCCTCATAGCGGTAGCGGTGGAACTCGATGCGGCAGGCGAGCTGGTCGAACAGCGACACGCCCCACATGTCCTTTTCCTTCAGCGGCTCGGGCGAGAAGGTGAGATCGGAAATCGGCTGCGTCGGCGCGGTATGATCGCCCGAGACGGCGCCGCCGGGGGCTGCGATTTCCTTGACCGGGATGATCGGCTCGCCGCTGCGCCGGTCGAGCACATAGAGATCGCCCTGCTTGGTCGGGCCGACCAGCGCCGGAACGACGGTGCCGTCCGGCTTCGTCAGGTCGATCAGCGCTGGCTGGGCCGGCACGTCCATGTCCCAGAGGTCGTGATGCACGGTCTGGCGCACCCAGCGCAGCTGGCCGGTGGCGATGTCGAGGGCGACGATCGAGGAGGAAAACTTCTCGACATTGTCGCTGCGGTTGATGCCGAGCTGGTCGGGCACCTGGTTGCCGAGCGGGATGTAGACCATGCCGAGCGCCTCGTCGACGCTGAAGACCGACCAGCTGTTCGGCGAATTGGTCGTATAGGTCTGCCCCTCGGCAAGCGGCGTCGTCACGTCGGGATTGCCGGAATCCCAGTTCCAGATCAGCGCTCCGGTCTTGATGTCGAAGGCGCGGATGACGCCGGATTGTTCCTCGGTCGAATAATTGTCGTTCACCGCGCCGCCGACGATGATCTTGCCGGCCACCGCGACGGGCGGCGAGGTCGAATAATAATAGCCGGCCGGGTTGAAGCGCATGCCGGTTTCCAGATGCAGCACGCCCTGATCGGCAAAGCTGGTGCACAGCTTGCCGTCCGCTGCGTCGAGCGCGATCAGCCGGGCGTCCGACGTCGGCAGATAGACGCGTTCGGCGCAGGGCTGGCCAGCGGCGACATCGGGGTCGGCATAATAGGTGACGCCGCGGCAGGTCTGATGCTGCCGGTTCGGGTTCATGCCGGAATTGGCGTCGTATTTCCATTTCTCCTTGCCGGTCTTGGCGTCGAGCGCGATCGCCCAATTGTGCGGCGTGCAGAGATAGAGCGTGTCCTTCACCTTGAGCGGCGTCACCTGATAGGTGGTCTCGCTGATATCCTCCGGCCGTTTGACGTCGCCGGTCTGGTACCGCCACGCCTCCTTCAGGTTGGCGACATTCTCCGTGGTGATCTGGTCGAGCGGCGAATAACGCTGGCCGAAGGGCGTGCGGCCGTACTGGTGCCATTCTCCATCCGGCACGCTGCCGCCGAAAGCGGGGGTGGCGGCGACCTGATCCTTCGGCAGCTCGCCGGCGAGGTCGTGCGGATCCGTCGTCATCGAATAGAGGGCGACGAGGATGGCGAGAATGACCGGCACTGCGAGCGGCCAGGGATTGGCGCTGTAGGTGATGCCGGTCGGGCTGCGGAAGCCGAGCGGCCGGCGGATCCAGGGCGTCAGCAGCCAGAGCCCGAGCAGGATGATCATGCCGCCGCGCGGTCCGAGCTGCCACCAGTCGAAGCCGACCTCCCAGATCGCCCAGGCAAGCGCCGCAACGACGAGCACAGCATAGGCCCAGAGCGCCACCGCCCTGCGCATCAGCAGCAGTCCGGCGGTAATCAGGAACATCAGCCCGGCAAACAGGTAGAAGACGCTGCCGCCGAGCGTGACGAGCCAGAGCCCGCCGCCACCGAGCGCCAGCCCGATGATAATGAAGAGGATGGAGGTGATGACGATCGCCATAAGGCTGTCTCCCGCTGAGGTTCGCCGGGTGAGGGAAGGGCGGAAAAACCCCGCCGGTCAGCCAGATAGCGCGAGAGAGATGCCTTTCAACGGCCGCATTTGCCGCAGGGTGAAATCACGGTGCGGTTGTAGTAATGCCGGCCGCCGGCTCGATTGGATGGGGATCTAACGGCGCTCACGTCCCGCAGAAGGTCGCGAGCACCCGCTCGTGCGGTTTCGGCGGCTCGCGATAGGGAGCAAAATCCGGCTGGTCGTCATAGGGCCTGGCGAGCACCGTCAGCAGCGCCTCGAAGAGCGAGAAATCGCCGTTTTCGACCGCCGCCTCGATCGCCTGTTCGACCCGGTGATTGCGCGGGATGAAGGCCGGGTTGACGCTGCGCATGGCGGCGGCGCGCGCGCCGGCGGTCTGTGGATCGCGTGACAGCCGCTCGCGCCATTGCGAGAGCCAGGTGCGGCTGGCCTCCGCCTCGCGGAAACTTGCGGCGAAGGCGGGCTCCGCCGCCTCGTCGCCGGCAAGATCCGACAGCCGGCGGAAAGTCAGGGTGAAATCGGCACTTTGCGCCTGCATCAGCGACAGCAATGCCTGCACCAGTTCAAGATCGCCGTCCTCTTCGCTGGCAAGGCCGATCTTCTCACGCATCCCGGCCAGCCAATGCGTCTGGAACCGTTCGCCGTAGGCGCGGATCACGGCATTTGCCTTGTCGACGGCGGCGTCCGATTCATCGTCGATCAGCGGCAGCAGCGTTTCGCCGAGCCTTGCAAGGTTCCATTGGCCGATGCCGGGCTGGTTGGCATAGGCATAGCGGCCGTGCTGGTCGATCGAGGAGAAGACGGTTGCCGGATCATAGGCATCCATGAAGGCGCAGGGGCCGAAATCGATCGTCTCACCGGAGACGGTCATATTGTCGGTGTTCATCACGCCATGAATGAAGCCGACATGCAGCCAGCGGGCGATCAGCGCTGCCTGGCGTTCGCAGACCGCCTCGAACAGTGCGAGATAGGGATTGTCGGCTTCCTTGAGCGCCGGATAGTGCCGGTCGATGACATAATCGGCGAGCGCCCGCACACCGTCGGTGTCGCCCCGCGCCGCAAAATACTGGAAGGTGCCGACCCGGATGTGGCTGGCCGCCACCCGGGTGAAGACGGCGCCCGGCAGCACCTCTTCGCGATAGACCGGCTCGCCCGTCGTCACCGCCGCCAGCGCCCGCGTCGCCGGAATGCCGAGCGCAAACATCGCCTCGCTGATGATATATTCGCGCAGGACCGGCCCGATTGCCGCCCGCCCGTCGCCGCGGCGGGAAAACGGCGTCGGCCCAGAGCCCTTCAGCTGGATATCGAAGCGCCTGCCGCTGCGGTCGATCACCTCGCCGAGCAGGATTGCCCGCCCGTCGCCGAGCTGCGGCGAGAAGCCGCCGAACTGATGGCCGGCATAGGCCATCGCCAGCGGCTGCGCCCCTTCGGGAACGAGATTGCCGGAAAAGATCGCCGCGCCGTCGCGCCGCAGCGCCTCGACATCGAGCCCGAGTTCGGCGGCCAACGGTTCGTTGAGCTTGATCAGCCAGGGCTCCGCCACTTCAGTCGGCATCTGCGCCGCGAAGAAGCGCTGCGGCAGGCCGGCATAGCTGTTGTCGAAGGCAAAGCCCGCGCTGGGCCGGTTTTTCTCAAGAGCGGAGGTCATGATTGATAGGTAGGGCCGAGCAGCCTGCGGCGCAAGCTCTTCACGAAGCATGAGGCCGATGCAAGCAATCGTGATCTGCTTTTCCCTCTCGTCAGCGCTGCTTTGCCATAAAGGACATAGCGCCGCCATGATCGCGGGCGTATACCAAATCGTCTCCCCTTGGCCTTGCGCCATGTCATCCCCCGCGGCCTTGCAGCCTCGTGTGCTCCGCCGCGCCACCGCGAGTGATCCCGGACGATGTCGGATCAGATTTACCAGGCGCCGATGGTTCGGCGCGCCGCGCCCAATTTCCGGGTGATCGCGATGATTGTCGCGAGTGCGATGCTGATGGAAAATATCGATGCGACCGTGCTGGCGACGGCGCTGCCGACCATGGCGCGCGATTTTGCCGTCAGCGCGCCGGCCATGTCGATCGCGCTCACCTCCTATCTCCTCAGCCTGGCGATCTTCATTCCGGCGAGCGGCCGCATGGCCGACAGTTTCGGCTCCCGCACCGTCTTTCGCGCCGCGATCGCCGTCTTCGTCATCGGCTCCATCCTCTGTGCGCTGGCGCCGACCCTGTCTTTCCTGGTGCTGGCGCGACTGCTGCAGGGCATGGGCGGGGCGATGATGATGCCGGTCGGGCGCCTGGTGCTGATGCGCAGCGTCGCCCGCAAGGATATGGTCAGCGCCATGTCCTGGCTGCTGGTGCCGGCGCTGATCGGCCCGATCGTCGGCCCGCCGCTCGGCGGCTTCATCGTCACCTATCTCGACTGGCGCTGGATCTTCTACATCAACGTGCCGATCGGCATCATCGGTATGATCTTCGTCTCGATCTATATCGACGAGGTCAAGGGCAAGGCGAGCGGCCGCTTCGATACGATCGGCTTCGTGCTCTCCGGCATCTCGCTCGGCTCGCTGCTCTTCGGCTTCGAAATGTCGAGCCATGCAGGCGAGGGTGCCTTTTCGATCTTCCTGATCGCCATCGGCCTCATCTTCGGCATCGCCTATTTGAGGCATGCCCGCCGGCATCCGTCGCCGATCATGGATTTCTCGCTGATGAAGGTGCCGAGCTTCGGCACGTCGGTGATCGCCGGTTCGCTGACGCGCATCACGCAAGGAGCCCAGCCCTTCCTGCTGCCGCTGCTCTTCCAGATCGGCTTCGGCCTGTCGGCCGCCGCCGCCGGCCAGATCGTCATCGCCACGGCACTTGGCGCCCTCGCCATGAAGCCGATGGCGAAGTTCGTCTTCAGCCGGCTGGGTTTCCGCCGGAGCCTCGTCCTCAACGGCATTCTCGGGACGGTTGGTTACGGCCTCTGCGCCGCCTTCCGGCCGGACTGGCCGATGCCGTTCATCTTCATCGTGCTGATACTCAGCGCCTTCTTCCTGTCGTTCCAGTTCACGGCCTATAACACCATTGCCTATGACGAGATCGACAGGGAGCGGATGAGCTCGGCCACGAGCTTCTACACCACGTTCCAGCAGCTGATGCTGTCGCTCGGCATCTGCATCGGCGCTTTGGCGCTGCACGGCTCTATGGCTTTCAACGACGTCGAAACGCCGACGCTCGGCGATTTCTCGACCGCCTTCGTCGTCGTCACCCTCATCTCGATTACCGCGACGATCTGGAACCTGCGCTTCTCGCCGACCGCCGGCGAGGAGATCAGCGGCTATAGGGCGAAACGGACGAAGGATGTTGCCGGCGGCTGACCACGACATGCATGAAAACAAGGACTTGGACCGTCTCGCCTGAATCAGATTCTGCGCGGGCAGCCGGTCTTAATCCTTGTTCTCAGGCTTCCATCGCCGCGGCCATTTCTGCAAGCCTGCGCACGGTGTTGAGATTGCGCGAGGTCCCCGGCTTCAGTGCCGGCAGCTTCAGCTTCGAGCGGCCGGAACCATTGGGATAGTGCACATAGATTTCACGGGTGGCGAGCTTCGCTTGCTCGGCATCGGGTGCGGTCATTTTCTCCAGCGCATCGGCGGGCGGCTTTTCGGGCAGGAAATAGACGAGCAAGAAATTCGGCTTGGCATCGGGAAAGGGCGCGTTCGCGGCAATAGCCTCGAGTTCCTTGCGGCTGCGCACCGTCACCCCCGGCCGCTTGCCCATCTTTTGTCCGAGCGCGGCATCGAGCTTTTCCTCGACCGCCTTTTCTGACTCGTCTGAGCGGAAAAGCACATTACCGCTCTGGATGTAGGTTTTCACATCGGTGAAGCCGAGGCCTTCGCAGATTGCCTTGAGCTCAGCCATCGGCAAGGAGCCGGTCCCGCCGACGTTCACGGCGCGGAGGAGGGCGATGTAGACGGGCATTTTTTTCTCACTTGATCGTTGTGCCGTGCCGGCCCCGTCTATCACACCCTCACATCTTCCCTGCCACCTTGATCGCAAACGCATACTCGAACGCGATCTCCTCCAGCCGCTGGAAGCGCCCGGACGCTCCGCCATGGCCGGCGTCCATGTTGGTCTTGAGCAGGATCGGAGCGCTGCCGGTCGTCTTGTCGCGCAGTTTGGCGACCCATTTGGCGGGCTCCCAATAGGTGACGCGCGGGTCGGTCAGGCCACCAAGCGCCAGGATCGGCGGATAGGCCTTGGCGTCGACATTGTCGTAGGGCGAATAGGCGGCGATCTGCTCGTATTCTTCGCGGCTGTCGATCGGGTTGCCCCATTCCGGCCATTCCGGCGGGGTGAGCGGCAGCGTGTCGTCGAGCATGGTGTTGAGCACGTCGACGAAGGGAACGGCGGCGATGATGCCGGCAAATTTCTCCGGTGCCATGTTGGCGACGGCGCCCATCAGCATGCCGCCGGCCGAGCCGCCCTCGGCGATGATCTTCGCGTAAGAGGTGAACTTCTGTTGATTCAGATAATCGGCCGCGGCGACGAAATCCTTGAAGGTGTTCGTCTTCTTGTCCATCTTGCCGTCTTCGTACCAGGCAAAGCCCTTGTCCTTGCCGCCGCGGATGTGGGCGACGGCATAGACGAAGCCGCGGTCGGCGAGCGACAGGCAATTGGTGTTGAAACCGGCCGGAATAGTAATGCCGTAGGCGCCGTAGCCATAGAGCAGGCAGGGGGCGGTGCCGTCGAGCGGCGTGTCCTTGCGATAGAGTAGCGTGACCGGCACTTTCTCGCCGTCCCAGGCCGGGGCGAAGACACGGCGGGTGACGTAGTCGTCGGGATTGTGGCCGGACGGCACTTCCTGGGTCTTCAGCAGCGTGCGCTCGCGCGTCACCATGTTGTAGTCGTAGAGCTGCGACGGCGTCGTCATCGAGGAATAGGAGAAGCGGATGACATCCGTGTCGTATTCCGCCGCGCCCGAAAGCCCCAGCGAATAGGCTTCCTCGGCAAAGGCGATTGCATGCTCCTCGCCGGTCGCCCGATCGCGGATCATGATCTGCGGCAGACCGTCCTTGCGCTCGAGCCACAGGAGATGGCGGGCATAGGCCATGTGGCTGATGATGAGCGTGCCGGGCTTATGCGGCACGACCTCGCGCCAGTTCTCCTTGCCGGGCTTATCAACCGGCGCTTCCATGATTTTGAAATCCTTGGCGCCGCCGTCATTCGTCAGGATGTAGAAGATGTCGCCGCCCTCGGTCAGCGAATATTCGATGCCTTCCTCGCGCGCCGCCACCAGTTTCGGCTCGGCGGTCAGATCCTTGGTCGACAGCAGCCGGTATTCGCTGGTCTCGTGATCGTGGATGTCGATATAGATGAAATCATCGAGCAGCGATCCGCCGACGCCCATGAAGAAGCCGGCATCGGCTTCCTCATAGACCAGCCGGTCTTCCGATTGCGGCCGGCCGACAATATGGTGGAACACCTTCGAGGGTCGGTGGTTCTCGTCGAGCGCCGAATAGAAGAAGCTCTTGCCATCGGGCGCCCAGACGCCGCCGCCGCCGGTATTCTCGATCACGTCGTCGAGATCCTGGCCGGTCGAGAGGTCGCGGACTTTCAGCGTGAAGAACTCCGAGCCCTTGTCGTCATAGCCCCAGATGCCGCGGCTGTGGTTGCTCGTATGGTCGAGGCCGGCGAGGCGGAAATAGGCCTTGCCGGACGCTTCCTTGTCGCCGTCGAGCAGCACCGTGCGGATCGTCTCGTCGGCGACGTCGCCGTCGCGGGTGATGCGGAAATAGCGCGGCTGCTCGCCGCCGGTCACATAGGAGGTGCCGTAGGCATAGGCGCCGTCCTTCACCGGCACCGAGCTGTCGTCTTCCTTGATGCGGCCGCGCATTTCGGAAAACAGCACCTTCTGCAGCGGCTTGGTGTCTTCCATCGCCGCGTTCATATAGGTGTTTTCGGCTTCGAGATGCCGGCGGATCTCGGGGTCGAGGATCGAGGGGTCCTTGAACATCGCCTGCCAGTTGTCGGCCCGCAGCCAGGCATAATCGTCCGTGCGGGTAATGCCGTGGCGCGTATCGGAGACGGGCTTCTTCGGGGCGGCGGGCGGTGTCGGCAGGTTCTTGAAGACGGACAAGGAATTGGCTCCGGTGGGAATGTCGGGTGGGCAAGAGATAGAGGCGCGCCGTCGCCGGATCAAGCGCCAAGGAGGCAGGTGGCCTTCCACAGGCAAGGGACCGGCTCGGTTCGGCCTGCCTTGATGTCACCACAATATTTAAGAATGTCCGCTCTCGCACGATCGAAATTTACACGTGCCAAGCCCCCGGCAAGCTGCCTGTGGCAGGGTGAAGACTGGACAACAGCAAGGGATTTTCTTCAATGCCGAGACATCTGCTCCTGTTTGTATCCCTCGTCGGCCTTGCTGCCCCCGCCTATGCCGTCGATCCCGCCATCAAGAAGCAGCTGGAAAAACTCGATCCCTCGACCCGCCTGGAGCAGAGCTGCGACACCGAGGCGATGAGCCGCATCAACCAGGACAGCACCGGCTTCAAGCCCGACAAGGTGATCGCCTATACCTTCAAGGACCCGATCGCCGGCGACAATTCGCTGCAGGCGCCGGGCGCGGTCTTCCGCAGCAAGGGCGACTGGTACCATCTCTCCTACAATTGCATCACCGGCCCGCAGCATATCAACGTGCGCGAACTCGACTACCAGATCGGCGACAAGGTCCCGCGCGAGAAGTGGGACAAATATTATCTCTACGATTGATCGCCTGTCCCGCTGGGTGCGCTGACCGGCCACATGGCGGTGGATGAACGCAGTCGCTAAACTCGGCCGATCTAAATCGTAGAAGTCCTTTCATGAACCGCATCTTGCTTGCTTCGGCGTTTCTTCTGGCCGGCCTGTCCACGCTGTGCGCGGCCGAAACGCCGCTGCCGGCCGCCGGCCCGCTCATGAAAAGCCCGGCGGTAAAGCTCGTCGAGCCACATCTGCACATCGCCCGTTCCAACCTTGCCGGCCATGCCCGCATTGCGCTCACCTTCGATGCCTGCATGGGGCAGGCGGACGAGCGTATCCTGTCGACGCTGGTGCGCGAGCGCATCCCGGCGACGATTTTCGTCACCGCCCGCTGGCTGAAGCGCAATCCCGCCGCACTCGCCGTCTTTCTGCAAAACCCCGATCTCTTCGAACTCGAAAATCACGGCGAGAACCACATTCCGGCTGTCGATACGCCGACGCTGGTCTATGGCATCGCGTCCGCCGGCTCGCCGCAGGCGGTGCGACAGGAAGTCGAAGGCGGCGCTGCGGCGATGCTCGCATCCGGCATTCCCGCTCCGCACTGGTTCCGTGGCTCGACCGCCAAATACGATCTTTCCGCGATCGGCGAAATCCGCGCGATGGGCTACCGCATCGCCGGCTATTCGGTGAACGGCGACGGCGGCTCGCTGCTCGGCGCGGCAATCACCGAAAAGCGCATTACCTCGGCCAGGGATGGCGATGTCGTCATCTCCCACATCAACCAGCCGACCCATGCGGCGGGCGAGGGGGTGGCGAAGGCGCTGGTCGATCTGAAGGCGAAGGGTACGGAATTCGTTCGTCTCGATGATGTCGAAGATACGGGCGACGACAAGACGACGGAGTAGTTCTGCTATTGAGGGTGTGCCGTGGCACAACAGCCAATCTTCTATCGCAGTTCACTCCCGCTCCCCACCCGATCCTCTCCAAACCGCCGCAACCCAGGCCCATCCCGATCAAGCGCAAAATCCTCGAACCAGTCGCGATGCATGCCGGCAATCATCGCGCCGATCATCTGGGCGGCGAGATAGGAAAAGGTAATGCCGTTGCCGCCGTAGCCATAGGCGGCAAGCACATGCGGCACGCCGGGCACCGGGCCGATCAGCGGCAGGCCGTCGGCCGTTTCGCCGAAGGTTCCTCCCCAGGCATGAGCGATGCGGGTATCGGCTCTCGGCCAGAGCCGCTTCATTTTTTCCTGGATTGTCCGGGTCTTGGCCGGCAGCTTGAGATCGCGGGCCGCGGGGTCGGTCGTGCCGTCATCCTCGCCGCCGGCGACGATGCGGTTGTCGGCGGTCGTGCGCATGTAGAGATAGGGATGGCTGTCCTCCCAGATCAACGCCCTCTCGCGCCAGAACGTTGCGGGGTCCTGCGGCACTGTTGCGACCGCCCAGCTCGAGCTTGTACGATGCAGCTTCGGCATATCGAGGGCCGGCATCGAATAGCCGGTCGCCAGCACCACATGCCGCGCTTCGATGACGTGACCTTCATCCGTTTCCGCCGTGACGTGGTCGCCTTCGCTGTGCAGCGCCGTCACCGAAGCCTTGACCAGCCGCGCGCCGCGCCGAACAGCCATTGCGATCAGCGCCCAGGTCAAGAGCAGAGGATCGGCCTCCGCCGAGCCCGGCGAATAGATCGCCCCGTCCCGGTCGAGCTCGAACTGGGTGAAGAGGTCGGGATGTTCGAGATAGACGCCGGGAAGGCCGGCCCGGCGGCGCAACTGGCGCTCTTCCAGCAGGTCGCGGGCGCCTTCCTGGTTGGCGGCGAGATAGAGCGTATTGCGCGGCCGGAAGCCGCAGGCGATCGCGTTTGCGGCGATGAGCTTGGCAAGGCCTGCGACGGCAGCAGCACTGCGGCGATAGATGCCGGCGGCGCGCTCGAAGCCATACCAGGCCTCCAGCTCGCTGAGCGTGCTGTCGATCTCCCATTGCAGCATTGCGGTACTGGCGACGGTACTGCCGAACCCCGGCTGCTCCCGGTCGATGATGGCAACGGAGAAGCCGCGCGCCGCAAGGTGCTCCGCGACCAGCGCGCCGGTGATGCCGCCGCCGATCACCGCGACATCGGTGGATAAGCTCTCACCGATCGGCTGCCATGCGGGCCGTATGCCGGTTTCCTCCCAAAGCGAACGGCCGCTGACCATCTGGTCATGATCGGCTTCGGCAAGATCGAGATCGGATGCCACTGGTGTCTCCCCACTTTTTCACTTCGGCAGTTGCGGCTGCGGTCTTTCTTCGATCAGCAATTCCTCGATAACAGTCATGACGATCAGCGACAGCGGCAATGCCAGCATCGCCCCGACCGCGCCCCACATCCAGGTCCAGAACAGGATGGCGAGGAAGACGATGAAAGGGTTGATTTCCAGCCGTCGCCCCATCACTGCCGGGAAGATGATGTTTTCCATGACGAGATGCACCGTGAAGAAGGCGGCCGCCGGCATCAGGCCGACGACGAAACCGTCATGCGTGATGATGCCGGCGATGGCGACGGACAGCGTCATCAGCGTGATGCCGAGATAGGGAATGAAGCTCGACAGGAAGGCGAAAAAGCCCCATAGCACCGGCGCCGACAAGCCGCCGGCATAGGCGATGACGGTCATGACGACGCCAAGCCCGATATAGATCAGCGAGGCGGTTGCGAAATAGAAGCCGAGCACCTGTTCGACGCCGTTGATGACGCGGATCGCTGCCAGCCGCTGCGTGCGGGTGCGAAAGGTCATGATGATCGTCTTGCGCAGATTGACCCGGCTGGCGAGAAAGAGCAGCAGCGCGGCGAAGAAGATCAGTCCCTGCACCAGCGCCGGGGTCAAGCTTGTGGTCACCACATGCAGGACGCTGCCGGTGTTTTCGAGCAGCGCGCCGATCGACATCGGTCCGCTTTCGAATGTCGCCGGCGTGATGTGCAGCCATTCGATGCGCTCGAGATAAGGCATGATGCGGGTGATCGTCCGCTCGACGAAAGCCGGGGCTTCATTGGCGAGTGTCGCCAGCGGACCCGCAAGCGAGTTGGCCAGCAGCGCGATGACAAGAGCGACCCCGCTTGATAGCAGGAAGGCATTGGCGAGCCGCGGCACCCCCATTTTACTGAGATTTTCGGCGGCGATCCCGAGGATCATGCCGACGACCACTGCGAGCGTGATGGGGATGAGGATCAGCGACATCATATAAACGGCCGCCAGTCCGAGGATGGCGAAGATGCCGATGATTGCCCAGGCCATGCTGATGTCGAGCCCGTCCTTTTCCAGACGGCGTACCGGCGCTGGCGGTGGCAGCTCCTCCGCCGCCTCCTGCAATGTCTTTGCCCAGGTGCTGGTGCGGCGTTCGCCGACGGCGATCTTCTTTGCCTGTTTGCGGATGCCGTTGGCGATGCCCATGCGGTGAGGTCCCCGAAGCCCCATTGCTTCCCCACAAAAACGCGCTGATGCGGTTCCGGTTCCGCATGGGGTCATGCGACGTCGCAAGATGTGCCCTCGGCGTGCCAGGGACGATTAGCAGGAGGCCTCTGCCGGCATCGACGACAGCGTGGATTTGATCCGGCCGCCGGAACAACCTCGCAGTCGCCGGCGTTCGACCTCGGAAGGAGATAGCCTATGACTGCAGATCCCGATCAGACGAAGGTCACCGAGACCTATTCGACCAATCCCCCTTATGCGGACGAGGCGAGCCTCAAAGCCGACGACAGCAGGCGCTGGTGGGGTTGGACCGTGCTCGTAGCGGGCGCAGCGGTCCTCATCATTGCCGGCGTAAGTGTGGCGATCTGGCCCGATCCCGGCAACAACGATCCGACGGCAACCGCCTCGACGAAGCCGGATCCGATCAATGCGCAGCCGTCCGGTCCCGGCACCTTCAACGACGACCCGGCCTCGGGCCCGTCACGGCCGCCCGAAGCGACCGACCGCGCGCCGACGCCGAGCGGAAACGGTGGCGGACCGACCGGGGTAACGACGCCATCCGGAACCGAAAAGGTTCAATAGATCTGGTTCAGGCCGCCAGCGTCAGGCCGACAATGTCAGGCCGATGCCCCAGGGATCCCTGAGGAAGACGCCGCCGTCGCGCTTCTCGCTGTTGATCTCCAGCGTCTCGAGCCTGGAGACCGCCGCATCAAGTGTCGCCTTGTCGTTGAAACGGATTCTGTAATCCGACAGCCCGGTCATATTGCCGGCGCGCGGGGCCGCGCCCCGGCTGTTCCAGATATTGGCGGCGAGGTGGTGATGATAGCCGCCGGTCGCAAAGAAGCTGGCGCCCGGACGGCTCGCCATCAGCTTGAGGCCGAGCACATCGCGGTAGAAGGCGTCGGCCTGCGGGATATCGCCGACCTGCAGGTGCAGGTGGCCGATCGCCGTCCCCGCGGCCATGCCGTTCCAGCGCTCATCCGGCGCGCTCTCATAAAGCGCCTGCAGGTCGAGGCGCAGCGTCGCCATCTCGATCATGCCGTCCTGATGGAACTTCCATTGCTGGTGCGGCCGGTCGGCATAGATTTCGATGCCGTTGCCTTCGGGATCGGAAAGGTAGATCGCCTCGCTGACCAGATGGTCGGAGGCCCCATCGAGCACGACGTTGTTATGCGCCGCATGGCGCAGCCAGCGCGCCAGTTCTGTACGGTCGGGCATCAGGAAGGCGGTATGGAAAAGCCCGGCGGCGTTGCGCGGCGCGATGGCTGCATTCCCGGCGGTCGTCAGCGTCAGCAACGGCAGGCCGCCGACCCCGAGCACTTCGCCGCTTGCGGACTTTTCGATGACCTTCAGACCGAGCATCGACTGATAGAAGCCGGAGACGAGACCGAGGTCCTTAACGACGAGGTGCGACTGGTCGATATAGGCAGGCCGCGTCAGCGCATAGGATGTTTCTGTCGTCATGGATAATTCTCCTGCCTCTGAAGCGATAGGCGCACCGGCGCTGGCGGCAACCATGCCGCCCGTGGCAAGCCCGAGCAAGTTTCGCCGGTTCATGCGCCTGATATCCTCTCGGCTGCCGTACTTGATCTCTATATGGCGGATTGGATTGTTCACAGAAGCCTCGTTTTTGAGGATGAAGCGTTGAGCAAGTGTTGACAATCGCTTGCGCTGGTTGCTGTCCCTGACTTGCCCTCCGCTAACGGCCTCAGCTCCTTGATCGCGGTCAATGCGTCCATATCTTCTTAAGGAGAAGCTTATGCATCTCATGGAGGGAAGCCATGTACAGGAAGATCATCGTGGCGATCGCGCTCGGCGGCCTCGACAGAGGACAGGACATCCTCCGCAAGGCCGCATCGCTGCTCGACGCGGGCGGCGAGATCGTCGCGCTCAACGTCATCGAGGATGTACCGACCTATGTCGCGATCGAACTGCCGGCCAATATGCTCGAGGATGCCATGAAGGACAGCCGCGACCGGCTGCAGGCGCTGGTCGCCGCAACCGAAGTCGTGGCAACGGTCGAAATCCGCAACGGCCCGCCGGCCAAGGCCATTATTGCGGCCGCCGAAAGCCATCACGCCGACCTCATCGTCCTCGCCTCGCATGTGCCGGACTTTTCCAACTATTTCATCGGCGCCACGGCCGACCGCGTCGTGCGTCATGCCAAGTGCTCCGTGCTGGTCGAACGGCACAAGATCTGAGCGCGCGCTTTCCATTTTCTCCTCTCGCCGCGCTTGAAGCACGGCAGGTGCCGCGTGACCTGTCACGAAGATTTACCACGTCCGCGATGGGGCGCTGTTGCGCCGCCACCCGTTCGGTGCGACCATCGCCGTCGGGCACGAAATGGATTGGCGCGCATGGCTGAGTTCAACGGCATTCGCTGGGCTTACGACAGATATGAGCTGATCGCCGATGGCATCGTCCATGGCGTCGGCCTCGTGCTGGCGCTGATCGGCGCCACGGTGCTGATCTTCTACGCCACGGTCTGGAGCTCCTATGGCGCGCTCGCCGCCGCCTGGATCTATGGGGTCGGATTGGTGCTGACGCTTGCCATTTCCTTTTCCTACAATCTCTGGCCGGTCTCGCGCACCAAATGGTTCCTGCGCCGCTTCGATCATTCGGCCATTTTCATCCTGATCGCCGCCACCTATACGCCCTTCCTCGAACGCGGCGCCGACGATCCGCTGCTCCTGTATATGCTGGTGGCGATCTGGCTGTTCGCCGCCGTCGGCATCGTCCTGAAATGCGCCTTTCCCGGCCGCTACGACCGTCTCGCCATCCTGCTTTACCTCGCCATGGGCTGGAGCGGCGTGGTGGTGGCCGGGCCTGTCGCCGCGCGCATCCCCTCCGCCTCGATGCTGCTGATCGTCATCGGCGGCGTCCTCTACTCGCTCGGCGTCATCTTCCATGTCTGGGAGAAGCTGCGCTTCCAGAACGCCATCTGGCATGGCTTCGTCGTCATCGCCGCGGCCGTGCATTATTCGGCCGTCTTTACCTGTTTCAGCCTGCCGGCATCGGGCTTCTGAGCGGCGGCCTCGGCGCAGCCGTTCCGCAAGCGGCCTCTCCACCATCTGCCGTTTACATCTTCTGAGGCGCGGCGTATGCCACCCGGACAGCCAATCGAACCGGACCAACCATGACAGACGCCGTCCTCATTCGCGACGCTACCGAAGCCGATCTTCCCGCCATCCGCGATATCTACAATCACGCCGTCGAGCACACGACGGCGATCTGGAACGAGACGCTGGTCGACCTCGACAACCGGCGGGAATGGATGAGGGCGCGCCAGGGCCGCGGCTTTCCCGTCATCGTCGCCGAGCTGTCGGGCAAGGTCGCAGGCTATGCCTCCTATGGCGATTGGCGGGCCTTCGACGGCTATCGCCACACGGTCGAACATTCCGTCTATGTCGACAAGGATTGCCGCGGCGCCGGCATCGGCGAGACACTGATGCGCGAATTGATCGTGCGTGCCGCTGCCGCCGATGTCCACGTGATGATCGCCGGCATCGAGGCCGAGAACACCGCCTCGATCCGGCTGCACGAGAAGCTGGGCTTCCGCATCGCCGGCAGATTTTCCGAGGTCGGCACCAAGTTCGGCCGCTGGCTGGATCTCACCTGCATGGAGCTTCGCCTGCCCGCCAAGCCGGATTGACCGCCTGGTTGGGCGAGGCGGTTTGACCGCCTGCCTGGGCAAGGCAAATGAGCGTTTGCCTTGCCTGGACGGAGCGAACCCGCAGATGATTGCCGGCGCGTTCGCCATCTTTTTATTGTATTCTGAGCTGTGTAGAAATGGGGGCGCCTGCTTCGCGACAGCCGGCGTGATAAGCGTCATGGAGATCAACAGTTCAATGGCAATGCATAGATCGCCGCTCGGCCTCCTTGCCTTCCTTCTTCTCGCCTTTGCTCCGATATCCACCCGCGCTGCCGATTGCGGCAGCACGGCCTCGCCGAAGCTCGACTGGCAGGAATGTTCGAAGAAGAACCTGATGCTGCAGGGCAGTGATCTGGAAGGCGCCAATCTCTTCAGCACCGATTTCTCGCTGACGGACCTCAGCGGCGGGAATTTCAAATCCGCCAATCTGGAGAAGGCCACCTTGGTGCGCGCCTCGCTCGAGGGGTCACATGCCGAAGGGGCCAATTTCGCCAAGGTCGAGGCCTATCGCGCCAGCTTCGCCAATATTTCCGCCGAAGGCGCGTCCTTTGCCGGCGCCGAGCTGCAGCGCGCCAATTTCGGCGGCGCCCGGCTTTCCGGCGCGAGCTTCGAAAAGGCTGAACTCGGCCGCGCCGATTTCGACAAGGCGGTGCTGACGGGGGTGAAATTCTCCTTCGCCAATCTCTCCCGGGCCGATCTCTCCAACGCCACCTTCGAAGGGCCGGTAATCTTCGAGCGCGCCTTCATGTTCCTGACCCGCATCGAAGGCCTCGACCTATCGGCCGCCGCCGGGCTTGAACAGGCACAGATCGACCTCGCCTGCGGCGACGCCTCGACCAAACTCCCGTCCGGCCTCTCGGCGCCGCCAACCTGGCCATGCCCGGCCGAGCATGAGTGATTACAAAGGCGACACTGGTCGCCTTTGGCAACACCCAGCGCTGCCTTAGGAAGAGTGCGTTCGACTCAGTGGAGTTTGAACTCGCCCATGACGCGGCGCCACTCGTTAGGTCCGATCAGCCGCTGGTGGCTGTAGCGAACGGAGTGTAGCGGCCCGTCGAGCGTGGACTGCCAGAATTGGAGAAACTTGTGCATCTCCGGAAAGTCCGGAGCAAGATCGTAATCCTGCCAGACATAGGTTTGCAGCACGGATTCAAAATCAGGAATGCGGTAGAGGATATGCGCAGTGGTCAGTCCATAGCCGTTCAACTGGCGTTCCAGATCCGATGAAAATTGCATGCTTCATCTCCGTTTCATGACGCTCGAAAGGTGGCGCAAAATTTTGCAGCCATCAACGGATTTCGGAACGCGTCCACCCTGTTTATTGTTCCTTTACAGGATGTTAGCAGCCGCTTCGAGCGAGTGCTAATTTTTTTATGGCGCCCTCTTGAAATGGAAAAACCGCAAAACCAGATCATTGCGCGCAGATCGCTCGATGGAGGTTTTGCACCCGCTCGGACTGGTCATCCGGTCCGGGCAGGGGAACATCGTTATTGTTTGTCCATTGGAGGAAAACATGTCGTTCCGACCGCTTCATGACCGCATTCTCGTCCGCCGCGTCGATTCCGAAGAAAAGACCAAGGGCGGCATCATCATCCCAGACACAGCCAAGGAAAAGCCGCAGGAAGGCGAGGTCATCGCTGTCGGCCCGGGCGCGCGCGATGATGCCGGCCAGGTCCAGGCGCTCGACGTCAAGGTCGGGGATCGTATCCTGTTCGGCAAGTGGTCCGGCACGGAGATCAAGATCAATGGCGAAGACCTGCTGATCATGAAGGAAAGCGATGTCATGGGCATCATCGAGGCCCGGGCCGCCGAAAAGATCGCCGCCTGAGGCGATTTCCACGCATTAGTCAAAAAAAGCTGCCTATTGAAGGAGTGACAGAATGGCTGCGAAAGAAGTCAAATTTCATAGCGATGCCCGTGAACGCATGCTGCGTGGGGTCGATGTGCTGGCCAATGCGGTGAAAGTAACGCTCGGCCCGAAGGGCCGCAACGTCGTGATCGACAAATCCTTCGGCGCGCCGCGCATCACCAAGGATGGCGTTTCGGTCGCCAAGGAAATCGAACTCGAAGACAAGTTCGAGAACATGGGCGCCCAGATGCTGCGTGAAGTGGCATCCAAGACGAACGATCTCGCCGGGGACGGCACGACGACGGCCACCGTGCTTGCCCAGGCAATCGTCAAGGAAGGTGCCAAGGCGGTTGCCTCTGGCATGAACCCGATGGATCTGAAGCGCGGCATTGATCTTGCCGTCGACGCCGTCGTCGGGGAGTTGAAGGCCAACGCCCGCAAGATTTCCAACAATTCCGAGATCGCCCAGGTCGGCACAATCTCCGCCAACGGCGATGCTGAAATCGGCCGCTACCTCGCCGAAGCCATGGAAAAGGTCGGCAACGAAGGCGTCATCACGGTGGAAGAAGCAAAGACCGCCGAAACCGAACTCGAAGTCGTCGAAGGCATGCAGTTCGACCGCGGTTACCTCAGCCCCTACTTCGTCACCAACCAGGACAAGATGCGGGTCGAGCTCGAGGATCCCTATATCCTGATCCATGAGAAGAAGCTCTCGAACCTGCAGTCGATGCTCCCGGTTCTCGAGGCTGTCGTCCAGTCAGGCAAGCCGCTCCTCATCATCGCTGAAGACGTCGAAGGCGAAGCCCTTGCAACGCTCGTCGTCAACAAGCTGCGCGGCGGCCTGAAGATCGCTGCCGTCAAGGCTCCTGGCTTCGGCGACCGCCGCAAGGCCATGCTCGAAGACATCGCCATCCTGACGGGCGGCACCGTGATCTCCGAAGACCTCGGCATCAAGCTCGAAAATGTGACGCTCAACATGCTCGGGCGGGCGAAAAAGGTGGCGATCGAGAAGGAAAATACCACGATCATCGATGGTGCCGGCTCGAAGGCGGAACTCGACGGGCGCACTGCTCAGATCCGCGCCCAGATCGAAGAAACCACCTCCGACTACGACCGCGAGAAGCTGCAGGAACGTCTTGCCAAGCTCGCCGGCGGCGTTGCCGTCATCCGCGTCGGCGGCTCGACGGAAGTCGAAGTGAAGGAAAAGAAGGACCGCGTCGACGACGCGCTTCACGCAACCCGTGCGGCGGTCGAGGAAGGCATTCTGCCGGGAGGCGGCGTGGCGCTGCTGCGCGCGGTCAAGGCGCTCGACACTATCAAGACTGCCAATGACGACCAGCGCGTCGGCGTCGACATTGTTCGCCGGGCAATCGAGGCACCGGTTCGCCAGATCGCGGAGAATGCCGGAGCGGAAGGCTCGATCATCGTCGGCAAGCTGCGGGAGAAGAACGAATTCTCCTACGGCTGGAACGCCCAGACGGGCGAATACGGCGATCTCTACGCGCAGGGCGTCATCGATCCGGCCAAGGTCGTTCGCACCGCGCTTCAGGACGCAGCTTCCGTTGCCGGCCTGCTGGTGACGACGGAAGCCATGATCGCCGAGAAGCCCAAGAAGGAGGCTGCTCCGGCCATGCCCGCCGGCGCAGGTATGGACTTCTAACAGCGATCGCCGGCCCGCTCCGCCCTCGGGGCGGGCCGTTCCATGCGCTATTGGATGAAAGATGAAACAAGTTCCATCGGTCGACACAATGGAGCCAAGCTATGAGAAAGGAAAGCCTCAGCAATTCCATCGAGCAGAATGCCACGGCGGCGATCAGCGCGGCGCATCTGCTTCATCCGGCGAACCATTTCAGTCACCCGCGTGACGTGCTCGCCGCCGATCACATCAGCAACGACGAAAAGCGGGCCATTCTCGCTTCATGGGCGTCCGATATCTTCGCGATCGAATCCGTGCCCGCCCTCCGGCTTTATCCCGGGGCGGAAAGAGCCGTTTCCTATGACGAGATTCTCGAAGCGCTGAAGACCCTGGACAAGGATGATCGGCAGCCCGAGGAGCAAGGTTCATCCGCTTCGTCCGGTGCCCGGAGGATCCGCCGCCGAAGACTGCCGGCACGCAGCTTCCCCAGCTTTGGCTTTTGCAGCTATTCGAGAGGAGGGTCGCGCCGCCAGTTGTTAGAAAGCTGACTCCCTATCTGACCGGCTGCGTGCTTCTTAAGCACGCAGCCATGATTTTTGCCGTCGACTCTTTGCTCAGCTGAGGAGGTTTTGCCGATGAAGATCGCTCAGATCGCACCGCTTGCCGAGAGCGTTCCGCCAAAGCTCTATGGGGGAACCGAGCGGATCGTTTCCTATCTTGCCGAAGAACTTGTGGCACAGGGACACGAGGTCACGCTCTTTGCCAGTGGCGATTCCGTCACCCAAGCCCGACTCGTGTCGTGTGCGGACGTCGCGCTACGGCTCAATCCTGCGGTCAAGGAACATCTGCCACATCAGGTCGTGATGCTGGAGGAGATCCGCCAGCGGGCGCATGAGTTCGACGTGCTGCATTTCCACATCGATCTGTTTCACTTCCCGCTGATCCGCGAGTTTGCCGACAGAACGATCACCACACTGCACGGGCGACTCGACCTGCCGGATCTCAAGCCGTTCTACAAGGCGTTTCCAAACATTCCGCTGGTGTCGATCTCCAATGATCAGCGCCGCCCGATGCCGCCGGTCGACTGGCGCGGAACGGTCTATCACGGTCTGCCTGCCGACCTTCTTCCTTTCACCGAGAACCCGAAGGGCAACTATCTTGCCTTCCTTGGGCGGATCTCTCCGGAAAAACGCCCCGACCGCGCAATCCAGATTGCGGCAAAGGTTGGAATGCCGCTGAAAATCGCCGCCAAGATCGATAATGCCGACAAGGCCTATTGGGACACCGTGATCGAGCCAATGGTAAGGAGACATCCGCATGTGGAATTCATCGGCGAGATCGACGAGCATCAGAAGGCCGACTTTCTCGGAAATGCAGGCGCTCTGCTCTTCCCGATCGATTGGCCGGAGCCGTTCGGGCTGGTGATGATCGAGGCCATGGCCTGCGGCACGCCGGTGATCGCCTTCGGCTGTGGCTCGGTTCCCGAGGTGATTGACAACGGCATCTCCGGAATCCTGGTCGACAGCGTCACCGAAGCGGTGGAAAATGTCGAATGGGCGCTCCGGCTTGATCGGCGCAGGGTGCGGGCCGCATTCGAAAAGCGCTTCACCGCGAAACGGATGGCCTGCGACTATCTCGACATCTATCGAAACCTGCCGGGCGTGCGTACCAAAGCCGCGCCGATCCGCCGGTCGAACGGTGAGGCGCTCGACCTCCAGGCTGTCGCCTGACGTTAGGGAGGAGACATGTCGAACGTATCTGTGGACAGCAGCCCCGCCACAGGATCGCCGGGCTTGGTAGCGCTGGTCGCTCAGTTCTTCATTCCGGCGGCCGCGTCGCTGCAGGAGCGCCGGCCGCGCACCCTGAAGCACGGCGACAGTTTCGCCCTCTTCGATCACAATGGCGATGCTCTTTCCGGTCCCGGCAGTCCGGAAGGTTTGTTCTACCGGGATACTCGCTATCTCTCGTATCTCTATCTAACGATCAACGGACAGCGGCCGATGCTCCTGTCGTCGACGCTGCGGGACCACAACGCCACGCTGACCTGCGATCTCACCAATCCGGATCAGTTCGATGACAAGGGAAAGCTGGTTCTCGGCCATGACCTCATTCATCTGCGCCGGTCCCGCTTTCTCTGGAATGCCTGTTGTTATGAACGCCTGGCCGTGAGGAACTATGACGACCGTCGGCAACATGTTCGAATCCAGATTGCGTTTAGCGCCGATTTCGCCGATCTTTTCGAGGTCCGCGGAACCGCAAGGGCAAGGCGAGGGCGCCATCTTCCCGCAGTCGTGGAACAGGATTGGATCCTGCTTTCCTATATTGGGCTGGACGATCGCAAGCGGTCGACACGACTTTGCTTCATGCCGGAACCGTCCGAGATTCGCAGCGATCTTGTCACCTTCGATCTCCACCTAGAGCCGCACGAGACCAAATCGCTGTTCATTCAGATCGGCTGCGACGAGACCTCCGCCGACCGACTGAGCCGCCTTTCCTTCTTCCTGGCCTTGCGGGATGCGCGGCGTGCGCTGCGCGCCTCTACTCGCGCGCGGCGTCGATTACAACCTCTAACGAGATCTTCAACGAAGTCACGCGGCGCAGCGCCTCCGACCTATACATGCTGATCACTGACAAGCCGGAAGGTCCATACCCTTATGCCGGTATTCCCTGGTTCAGCACCGTCTTCGGCCGCGACGCCCTGATCACGGCGCTTCAGACACTTTGGATTGATCCGGAGATCGCGCGCGGGGTTCTCGGTCACCTGGCAGCCAACCAGGCGACGAGTATTGATCCTGCCTCAGACGCCGAGCCGGGCAAGATCCTGCACGAAGTGCGCTGCGGCGAAATGGCTGAACTCGGCGAGGTTCCATTCCGGCGTTACTACGGCAGCATCGACTCGACGCCGCTCTTCGTGATGCTGGCTGGCGCCTATCTCCAGCGCACCGGTGATGTCGCGACCCTCGAGCGTCTCCTGCCGAATCTGGAAGCGGCACTGACGTGGATCGATGAACATGGGGATCGCGATGGCGACGGCTTCGTCGAATATGGACGGCTGACGCAAGAAGGACTGATCAATCAGGCGTGGAAGGATAGCCACGATTCGGTCTTCCATGCCGACGGCACATTGGCCAGGGGCCCGATCGCTATTGCCGAAGTCCAGGCCTATGTCTATGGCGCCTGGCAAAGTGCCGCCGAAATCTTCCGGCGGACGCACAAGCCGGAACGCGCCGCCAGCTTTCTCGCGCGGGCGGAGGGACTGCGCCGCGCCTTTGACATCAGCTTTTTCGATGATGACCTTGGCACCTATGTATTGGCTCTCGACGGTGATAAACGGCCCTGCCGGGTCCGATCCTCCAATGCCGGCCATGCTCTGTACACCGGTATTGCTTATCCTGAACGGGTCGGTGATGTGACCCGCACCCTGATGAGCGCTTCGTCCTTCTGTGGCTGGGGCATCCGCACCATTCCCTCTACCGAAGCGCGTTACAATCCCATGAGCTACCATAATGGCTCGATCTGGCCCCATGACAATGCATTGATAGCCAGTGGCCTCGCCCGCTACGGCTATCGCGCCGAGGCCGCGCAGATTTTCGAGGGGCTGTTTGCCGCCGCCACCTATATCGACCTGCGGCGGCTTCCGGAGCTCCTCTGTGGTCTGCCGCGTCAGCGCGCACGGGGGCCGACCTCTTATCCGGTCGCGTGCTCGCCTCAAGCCTGGGCGGCAGCAGCACCCCTGTCGCTGCTGCATTCCTGCCTTGGCCTCGGTTTCGATCCGCAGGGCCTGCAAATCAGTTTCAATGTGCCGCAACTTCCCTCTTTCCTCGACGAGGTGATCTTGCGGGGCCTGCTGATCGGTAACGGCTCGGCCGACGTCGCCATCCGTCGGTCGGGACGCCAGGTCGTGGTCGATGTGATTAATCGACTGGGCAACGTTCAGGTGCTGATCACGGCCTGACGACGGAAGGCTTCCGAAAGGCGAATTTCCGCCTTTCCTAATCCTCTTCCTCTTCATCCGCCCTCAGCAGATCGACAAGCACAGCAACCCTGCCTGTCGGCAGATGCCGGCCTTCACCCAGCAAAGCCTCGTCGTTGTTGGCCCATGCGAATGCCTCGGCAAGTTCGGGCTGCGTCGCACCGGTCGCAATGACCTCGGCCACGAGCATCTTGTCGGCAGGCCCCAGGACGGCAACGACATCTTCTGAGGTCATAGTCATGGCCATAGCTCCTCGCTCAACCTCGCCCAGATATGGCGGCGCCTTCGAAAAATTCAAATTTTCGCGTTAAGAAGTTCCGTCCTCTTGAACTGGTAAGGTGCTGAATTATATAACTATTGTCGACCGCTGAACAGGGTTCGACACCAGTCCAGGAGACGCCGGTCGTTCTGGGCGTCTCCTTGTATCCATGTTGCTTGTTAGGAGGATATGGCTATGAGAACAAACCTCGATTTCGCTCCCCTGTTTCGTTCGAGCATCGGCTTCGAGCGGATGTTGAACGCGCTCGAGACCGCGAGCCGTGCCGAGACAATCGACACCTGGCCGCCTTACGACATCATCAAGACCGGCGACGACGACTACCGCATAGCTATGGCGGTGGCGGGCTTCTCGCCGGAGGAACTGGCCATCACTCAAGAGCAGAACATGCTCATCGTCTTGGGGCAGAAGGCCAACGGCGACGATGTTCAATACCTGCATCGCGGCATTGCCGGACGGTTCCAGCGTCGTTTCGAACTCGCTGACCACGTGAAGGTCGTGGATGCCGGGCTCGTTGACGGTCTGCTGACCATCGCTCTCAAACGCGAAATTCCTGAAGAGATGAAGCCACGCCAAATCGGAATCGAAACGGGTCAGCCCAGGTCGAAGGCGCAGCCGAAACAGATCGAGGGTGGAAAGCACGCGGCCTGAGCTTCGCCGGCAGGCGAATAGGCGCCAGGATCGGCCTGGCGCCAAACGCATGCCCTAAGAACCACCAGACAAGAATCACCAGAAAGGATTGAAACCATGAGTGTCCGTGATTTGATTCCCTGGGGTCGCAACAATGGCAACCAGGTTCCAAGTCTCCTTCGCGACGATGACCGCGACCCGTTCCTGTCGCTCCATCGTGAGGTCAACCGGCTGTTCGACGATGTTTTCCGCGGCTTCGGCTCCGGTCTGCCGTCATTGCGCGGCGCCAGCGGCTTTGGTGCCGGCTGGCCAAGTGTCGAAATCTCCGATACCGACAAGGCAATCAAGGTGACCGCCGAAGTCCCCGGCCTTGAGGAAAAAGACATCGAAGTCCTGCTTGATGACGGCGTTCTGACACTGAAGGGTGAGAAGCGTTCGGAGACGGAAGACAAGGAGAAGCAGTTCTCGGAGCGCTACTACGGCCGCTTCGAGCGACGCATCCCGCTCGGTTTCGAGGTCAAGGAAGACCAGGTCGAAGCCACCTTCAAGAACGGTGTCCTGACCGTAAGCTTGCCAAAAACAGAAAAGGCTCAGTCACAGGTCAAGCGCATCGCCATCAGGAGTTGATCGAATAAGCGCGGCGGCGGCCGCCATCCGGCAGCCGCCGCTCGCCCTTCACCAACTGCGACACGCGGGAACGGCCAGTCAACTCTCCAAGTCCGCGCTTGACGCACGCGCAGATCCCCGTTGCGCTACGCGCGCCGACGTGACCGCCGTCTTCTCCGGCGCCAGCAGATCATGCTTCTCAGCAAACGCAAGGAAGAGGCCCCGTGCCGTCTCTGCTTCGATTTCTCCTCGAAGGGCGGCAGCACAGGCCTTGAGCGCAACCGAATGAGCTGCATCCCTCAGCATGGCCGGCCATTCGTCGAGATGCCGGTATGCCTCCATGACCGTTCGGACCTCCGCAGGAAATCCAAGGCCCACAAAAATTGTGACAGGCTGTTTGAACACATCGGGTCTCATCATTCTCTCCTTCCCTACCGCGATGTTGGACGAGCAATCTGCGTCAACCGGCCTCCGAGCTGCTGCTATAAGGGCACTCGGCCCGGCGCCAAATTAGTTGGTTTTCCACGGTTTCCGATTCAATAGGTGTAGGAAAATTTTGGCGCGTCTTGCCGGCCTGGGAGGGTGATCGTCGTCATTCGTAGCGAACCGACGACGTGCTTCCCTTGCTTGCCCGGCGCGCGAATTCAAGGATCGGAATGGCCTATTCCCCCGGCTCGAACACCATGGCGTGGCCGTTGATGCAGTAGCGCAGGCCGGTCGGAGGCGGGCCGTCGGGGAAGACGTGGCCGAGATGAGCGTCGCAGGTGCCGCAGCGGATTTCGGTGCGCACCATGCCGTATGTCGTGTCGCGATGTTCCGTCACCGCATTGGGCGAGACGGCCTCGAAATAGCTCGGCCAGCCGCAGCCAGCATCGAATTTCGTGTCGGAGCGGAAGAGCGGCGCATTGCAGCCGACGCAGCGGTATAGCCCTGTCTCGAAGGAATCCCAGTAGGGGCCGGTGAAGGCGCGCTCGGTGCCGTGCTGGCGCGTGATGCGGTATTGCTCGGGCGTCAGCTGCTCTTTCCATTCGGCATCGGTTTTCTCGATCTTGGCGGTCGTTGCCGTTTCGGACATCACGTGCTCCTTTCGCCGAGGGCGGTTCCGTTTTGCAAGAAATGTGGTGCGCCGTCCTTGCTTCATCAAGCCTCCGGCGCCATGCCGCCACAATCGTGGCATACGGCGATTGAGGGAAGGCGCTTGCTTTTACATCTATTAAGGGTTTTCCGTTAGGGTTAATGTTCCGTGAATTGAGGAAACATTGGTGTTTGAAGCGGCAATCGTCCTGCTCTACGGTCTCGTGACCGCGGCCGCCGTGGCGGTCACGATGCTGGAAGGCTGGACCAATCATGATGGCTTGACGCTCCATCGTCTCGCCGGCCTCATCGCGTGCCTGCTGTGGCCGCTGACGCTGGTCGTTTTCGTCCTGCATGGTTGCGTCATGCGGCTGCTGACCCGTCTTTCCCGCTCGGCCGCCTGAGCGCCTCGAACTTTCCGCGCGGCATTGGCCGGCGACCGAAATCGCTTGAGGCGCCTTCCCGTTTCGCCTAAGTCAGAAGACGAGCCGATTTGCATCGGCGTTCCGTCTGGCCGGTAGAGGAGGAGACATGGCCGATGTCACGGCTCTGACATTTCTGGCCCTGTGTCTGCCGCTTGCCGGCGCTCTTGCCGCTCCCCTCGTCATCCGCATCCTCGGTGCAAACGGCGCCTGGTTGCTGGCGACCGCTCCGCTATTCGCCTTCCTGCATTTCCTGCGGCTGCTGCCGCAAGTCGCGCACGGTCAGACCATCACTGGTGGTTATGCCTGGGTGCCGAGCTACAACCTCTCCTTTTCCTGGTTCCTCGACGGGCTGTCGCTGGCTTTCGCGCTGCTGATCACCGGCATAGGCACGCTGATCGTGCTCTATGCCGGCGCCTATCTCAGGGGACATAGGGACCAGGGCCGCTTCTTCTCCTTCATCTTTCTCTTCATGGGGGCGATGCTCGGCATCGTGGTATCCGACAGCTTCCTGATGTTCTTCATCTTCTGGGAACTGACGTCGATTACCTCATTCCTGCTGATCGGCTTCGATCACGAGCGCGAGGCGGCCCGTCGCGCCGCCCTGCAGGCGCTGGTCGTCACCGGCGGGGGAGGGCTCTGCCTGCTCGCGGGCCTGCTCGTCCTCTGGAACATGTCGGGCGTCACGCAGATGTCGCAGCTGATCGGAGCGGGCGATCTCCTGCGCGAAAGCCCGCTCTATCTCGCAGCCCTCATTCTGGTGCTCGGCGGCGCCTTCACCAAGTCGGCGCAATTTCCCTTTCATTTCTGGCTGCCGAACGCCATGGAGGCGCCGACGCCGGTTTCGGCCTACCTGCACTCGGCCACCATGGTGAAAGCCGGCGTCTATCTGCTGATGCGGCTCAATCCGGTGATGGGCGAAACGCCCGCCTGGGAAATCCTTCTGCCCTTCTTCGGCGGACTGACCCTGGTGGTCGGCACGGCGCTTGCCATCCGCCAGACCGACCTGAAGCTCAAGCTCGCTTATACGACCGTCTCCTCCCTCGGCCTGCTTGTCATGCTGATCGGCTTCGGCTCCGACCATGCGGTCGAGGCAGCGGCGCTCTATCTGGTAGCGCATTCGCTGTTCAAGGGGGCGCTCTTCATGGTCGCCGGCATCATCGATCACGAGACCGGCACGCGCGATATCACCCGGCTCGGCGGCCTCGGGCGGGCGATGCCGCTGACATGGATCATCGCCCTTGCCGCGGCCTTTTCCATGGCCGGCCTGCCGCCCTTCTTCGGCTTTCTCGCCAAGGAGGAGATCTATGCGGCGGTCGTCGGCGGCGACATCCGCGCCATCACCTTCACGGCGATCACCGTCTTCGGCAACGCCCTGATGTTTGCCGTCGCTTTTGCCGTGGCGCTGAAACCCTTCCTCGGCCGGCCGGTGCAGACGCCGAAAACCGCGCATGAGGCGCCGGTCCTGCTCTGGCTGGGCCCGGCCGTCCTCGCCGTCCTCGGCCTGCTTTCGGCCGTGTTTGCGACCTTTACCCATGCCGCTCTGTCCTCGCCGATCGCGGCCGCTATTCGCGGCGACCCGGTCGAAATCACCATTTCGCTGGCGCCGCATATTGGCCTGCCCTTGGCCCTTTCGCTGCTGACCGTGCTGCTCGGTATCGGCGTCTATTGGCAGCTCGATCGGGCGCGATTCTGGATGGCGGTTTTCCTGCGCGCGGCCGGGCGTGGACCCGACCATGGTTTCGATCTTGCCATGTCGGGCCTTGTCCGCTTCGCCGGCTGCCTCATCCGGATTGTCCAGCCGGGGCGGCTGGAGATCTATGTCGCCTGCACCTTCCTCTGCCTCGCCGCCATCCTCATCATTCCGCCGATTCTTTATGGCGAACTGCCGCATCTCCCCGCCTGGCCGGCCGATGTCAGGCTGCATGAATGGGCCGTCTTCCTGATCGCCGCCTTCGGCCTCGCCGCCGTGCTCGTTGCTCACGACCGGCTGACGGCGATCGTCTCGCTCGGCATCCAGGGCTTCGCCGTCGCCGTCATCTTCCTGCTGTTCGGCGCGCCGGACCTGTCCTTCACCCAATTCATGGTCGAGACGCTTTCGGTGGTCATCCTCGCCCTCGTCATGACCAGGCTTCGGCTCTCTCCCGACGATCGGCGCCCGCCCGGCCGTCGGCTTTTCCACGGCGCGCTGGCGCTTGTCTGCGGTCTTGGTTTTTCGCTTTTGCTGCTGCGGGCGACGCAGGCACCGTTCAACGACGCGCTGACGGCATTCTTCAACGCCTATTCCAAATCGATCGCCCACGGCGCCAATGTCGTCAACGTCATCATCGTCGATTTCCGCGGCACCGATACGCTCGGCGAAATCGCCGTCGTCGCGGTGACCGGCCTTGCCATCCTGGCGCTGATCCGCATCCGCGCCGGCAGCGAGCGCAAGCTTGCCGCCAATGATCCGGATGCGGTCGGAGCAGGGGAGTGATCACGTGAACACCCTGATCTTCCGCACCGTCGCCCCGTTCCTGACCGCGCTGATGCTGCTTTTTTCCGTCTTCGTGCTGTTGCGCGGCCATAACGAGCCGGGCGGCGGCTTCATCGGCGGGCTGATCGCCGCCTCCGGACTGGCGATCTTCGGCATTGCCCGCGGCGTCGCCGCCGTTCGCCGCGCCCTGTTCTTCCACCCGCTGTCGATTGCCGGCTGTGGCCTCTTCCTGTCGACGGCGGCCGGTCTTCTCTCCATCCTCGTCGGCGTTCCCTTCATGACCGGCCTCTGGATCTATCCGCAGCTTCTCGGCCTCGAGGTGCCGCTGTCGAGCGTCATGCTCTTCGATCTCGGCGTTTATCTCGTCGTGCTCGGTGCCATCACCTCGATAGCGCTGGCCTTGGAAGAAAAGGAGATGGAGTGATGGAGCCGCTTCTTGCGATCCTCGTCGGCCTGTTCTTTGCCGCCGCCGTCTATCTGATGCTGTCGCGTTACTCGATCCGCATCATGCTCGGCATCGCCATCCTCGGCAATGCGGTCAACCTGCTCATCTTTACCGGAGGCCGGCTGACACGGGCGGTGCCGCCGATCATCCCGGCGGGTCTCGACGCCTTGCCCGCCGGCACCGCCAACCCGCTGCCGCAGGCGCTGATCCTGACGGCGATCGTCATCTCCTTTTCCTTCCTCGCCTTCCTGCTGGTGCTGACCTATCGCGCCTATCAGGATCTCGGCACCGACGACACCAGCGAAATGCGCGCCGCCGAACCCGACGACCGGCCGCTGCCGCCCTTGGGGTATTGATGCGAATGTCGGTGCGGATGCTCGCCCCCCTCTGTGCTGCCGGGCATCTCCCCCACAAGGGGGGAGATCGGCTGGGAGCGCCCGGCATTCCCTTCTCCCCAGCGGGGAGAAGGTGGCCCGAAGGGTCGGATGAGGGGGGCGGCACGGCAGACGCTATCCTTCACCACGCTGAAACCATTGCTCTTCGCTTGCGTTTCGAGCGCTCGTCGCGACTGCTCCTCGCCCCCCTCATCCGCCCTGACAGGCACCTTCTCCCCGCTGGGGAGAAGAGGAAAGCCGCCCCCGACCATACCGGAGGCCACACCTGATGGCCGCTCCGACCGCCACCGTCGATCTCTCCGCCGCCCTGGTCACCACTCCGGTCCCCCTCGGTCATTGGCTTGCCATCCTGCCGGTCGCCCATTGCATCACGCTCGGCGCCGTCCTGCTGATGGTGCGCGCCTATCCCCGCCTGCAGGCCTGGCTGGCGATTTCCGGCCTCGCGGGGCTGGCGCTGATGGATGCGGCGCTGCTTGCCAAGGTCGCGGCCGAAGGGCCGCTCACCATGGTCATGGGGCGCTGGCTGCCGCCCTTCGGCATTGCCTTCACCGTCGATCTTTTCGGTGCGCTGATGGCCTTCACCGCAGCCCTTGCCGGGCTCGCCGGCGGCATCTATGCGCTCGCCGATATCGGCGAAAGTGGCCGCCGATACGGTTTCTTTCCGCTCCTCATGCTGCTGATGGCCGGTGTTACCGGCGCCTTTCTCACCGGCGACGTCTTCAATCTCTATGTCTGGTTCGAAGTGTTGCTGATCTCCTCCTTCGGGCTGATCATCCTCGGCTCGGAACGGCAGCAGATCGACGGCGCGCTGAAATATGCGGTGCTCAATCTGATCGCCACCACCTTGTTCCTGGTCGGCGTCGGCATTCTCTATGCCATCTTCGGCACGCTCAACATGGCCGATATCGCCGGCAAGGCGAGGGACCTCGGCGGCACGGCGCCGTTGATGTCGCTGGCAAGCCTCTTCCTGCTTGCCTTCGCCATGAAGGCGGCCGCCTTCCCGGTCAATTTCTGGCTGCCCGCCGCCTATCATACGCCGCGCATCACCGTCTCGGCGCTGTTTGCCGGCCTGCTGACCAAGGTCGGCATCTACGCGCTGGTCCGGGTGATGGTCATGCTGCTGCCGGCCGAACGCGCAGAACTCAGCCTGTTGATCGCGCTTGCGGCCGCCGCGACCATTCTCGTCGGCGCGCTCGGCGCGCTGGCCGAAAACGATGTCCGCAGAATGTTCGGCCATGTCGTCATTTCGGGCATCGGCAACATGCTTGCCGGCGTCGCGCTCGGCAATGCCGGCGGCATCGGCGGCGCTGTCTTCTACGCGCTCCATTCCATGGTGCTGATGACGGCGCTTTATCTTGCCGCCGGCGAGATCGCCCGGCGCGGCGGCGGCTTTTGCCTGTCGGATCTCGGCGGGCTCTATCGGCAAAGCGGCGGCTTCGCCGCGCTGTCGCTCGTGCTCTTCCTTGCCGCCTGTGGGCTGCCGCCCTTTTCCGGCTTCTGGCCGAAGGTCATGCTCGTCAAGGCCTCGCTCGATAGCGGTGCCTGGTGGCTGGCGGCGGCAATCCTCGCCGGCGGTTTCCTGACGACGATCGCCTTCGGCCGCCTCTTCCTCCTTGCCTATTGGCGCCCCGCGCCGATGACGCTCGCGCCGTCGCGGCCGTCCTGGCGCACCGTTCTGCCGATCGCCGCGCTGACCGTGCTCACCATCGGCTTCGGCATCCTGCCGGAACGGCTGCTGGCGCTGTCGCAAGCGGCCGCCGGCGGTCTTGCCGATCCGCAAGCCTATCTCCATTCGGTCTTCCCGGTAGGAGGTCGGCGGTGATTGCCTTCCTCTTCAACCTGCTGCTCGCCATCGCCTGGGTCACTGTCACCGGCAGCGCCTCGCTGCACAATCTCGTCTTCGGCTTCCTGCTGGCGGCGCTGGCGCTGGCCGTCATCCGGGAACCCTTCGGCGGCGGGGGATATCTGCGTCGCACCCGCCTGGTGCTGTCGCTCATGGGCCTCTTCCTCAAGGAGCTGTCGCTGTCGGCCTGGAAGGTCACGCTCACCGTTCTCTCGCCGGATATGAAGCTGAAACCCGGCATCTTCGCCTTTCCGCTGACGGTGACGAGCGATTTCGAAATCACCCTGCTTGCCAATCTCATCACGCTGACACCCGGCACGCTTTCCGTCGATGTCTCGACGGATCGCCGCACGCTCTATGTCCACGCGCTCGATTGCTCCGATCCGGAGGCGGCAAGACGCGGCATTGCCAATGGGTTCGAACGCAAGATCATGGAGGCTTTCCGGTGATCACGCCTGCTGCCATCGTCGCCGTCGCCTCCTCGGCCGCCCTCGTCATCCTCGGCCTGGCGCTGCTTTTGACCGTCTGGCGCGTCGTCGCCGGCCCGACATTGCCGGATCGCATCCTCGCCCTCGACATGCTGACCGGCATCGCCATCGGCTTCATCGCCGTCATCGCGGTCAAGACAGGATTTTTCCTCTATATCGATATCGCCATCTCGCTCGGCCTCGTCGGCTTCCTGGCAACCGTCGCCTTCGCCCGTTTCGTGCTGTCGCGCGGCAATATCAAATCGCCGCCATCGGCATCCGCGGCAAAGGGCGGCGCAAAGAGGCGCCGGGCACGGAGGACGGAAGGATGATGGCTTATCTCCTCGCAGCCGTCACCGCGCTGCTGCTCATTGCCGGTTCGCTCTTTGCCCTTGCGGCGGCGATCGGCCTAGTCCGGCTGCCCGATCTCTATACCCGCATGCACTCGGCCTCGAAGGCCGGCACCGTCGGCTCCGGCCTGCTGCTCTTTGCCGCCGGCCTCTATTCGCAGGACCCGGCGGTTGTCGCCCGCGCCCTTGCCGGTTTCGTCTTCTTCCTGTTGACGGCGCCGGTTTCCGCCCATCTGCTGGCCAGGGCGGCCCATCGTTCGGGACACGATCTCGGCGCCATCTCGGTCCGCGATGATATGCGCAAACGCTGAGGGGTTGCTATTGCGGCCTTAACCTGTTTTACGTCTGACTTATGCACAGGAAGCTGTGAGTAAAGCTTGGCCTAAAGTCCTATAATTCTTCGTCGGCCATTTTTTCTCAAGAAAAACGACAAATAATAATTGGCCTTTCGGCCAAACGATGGTATTTGAAAATGCAAGTAGAATTCTGATTGTGAATTACAATCGTACTGCTTCCAAGTCCCTCAGTTGCGATTTTCAATGTCTAAACTGGGGCCATCGCCTGGAGCATGACGTAGTGGTTTTTGGTCAGGCAGTATAAGAACAGGTCTCGAACTTCGGAATCTAGGGGTGGATTTCACGTTTTTCGAAACAGAAGATTGCTTCCTGTGCTTTTGCTGTTCGCTTCTACGAGGCGGGTCTTTGGCGTGACAGTCAAAGATCGATTGAGCATGCTAACAGGAGAAAAAATATGACGGATATGGCGACCGGCAATGGGCCGGAGCTGCTTGTGGAACTGACAGCCGACATCGTCGCGGCATATGTCAGCAACCATGTTGTCCCGGTCAGCGACCTGGCGAATCTGATTTCCGACGTGCATTCGGCACTGAGCAACACGTCCGTACCGCAGCCCGCTGCGGCCGTCGTCGAAAAGCAGAAGCCTGCAGTCTCTGTCCGCAAGTCCGTACAGGACGAGCAGATTACGTGTTTGGAATGCGGCGGCAACTTCAAGTCCTTGAAGCGTCACCTGATGACGCACCACTCTCTCTCGCCGGAAGAATACCGCGAGAAGTGGGACCTGCCGACCGACTACCCGATGGTAGCGCCCGCCTATGCCGAAGCGCGTTCGCGCCTGGCAAAGGAGATGGGTCTGGGTCAGCGCCGCAAGCGCGGCCGCGGCTGAGCTTTTTCGAAAGCAATCAACGACAAAAGCCGGGTCTTGTGCCCGGCTTTTCTGTCTGTATCGCCACTGTGATTCCAAAATCTGCGAGCCGCCCTCGCACGACATTCTGTGCCGACTCATTAATTGACGCCGGGAGTCAGACTTTAGAGCGTTTCAGGTTTTCACGGAAGCATATCCGGCATTGGCGAAGTAGTTGCTGCATTCGCTGGGCTCGATGGTTGTGACGAGGTGTCCGATGTGGCGCCAGGTGTCATCGATGGTTCGCTTCTGA